>DASZTG010000100.1:0-21124 GCA_035548375.1 Burkholderiales bacterium | reverse complement strand
CCCCCGACCGGACTCGACTTCTCCTCGAAAATGGTGGCGCAGGCCTCGGCGCGGCATCCCGGCATCGTTTTCCGCGAAGGCGACGCCGGCGCGCTGCCGTTTGCGGACGGCAGCTTCGACGTCGCCGTGACCGGGTACGGCATCCTGCACTTCCCCGACCCGGACCTCGCGCTGCGCGAGGCGCACCGCGTGCTGCGCAAGGGCGGGCGCTTCGGCCTCTCGGTGTGGATGGGGCCGGACAAGGCGATGGGCTTCGGCATCATCGTGCGCGCCATCGAGAAGCACGGCGTCAAGGATGTCGGGCTGCCGCCCGGGCCGCCCTTCTTCCGCTTCAGCGATCCGTCGCAATGCCGCGCGGCGATCGAGGCCGCCGGCTTCTCCGACGTGCGCATCCGGGAAGTTGCGCAGACCTGGACATTTCCCTCCGCCGCCGAATGGTTCGACGGCGTCGCTGCCAGTACCGTGCGTACCGCGGCCATGCTGCGCGCGCAGCCGCTCGCGAACCTCGCGAAAATCCGCGCGGTGGCGCAAGCCGAGGCGAACACCTACGCCGCGGAAGACGGCACGGTGCTGCTGCCCATGCCGGCGCTGGTCGCGACCGCGCGCAAGACCTGACGGCGTTCCAGGCCGGGCGCCGGGGTGCGGCACACCTGCGGCCGGCGCCGCTTTCGCACCGCGGCTGCGCGCCTGTCACTGTTCCGGTGCCCGCCCGCGCACCCGCGCGGGCGGCCGCGGCGCGAACAATTCGCTGAATCCAAAGCATTCCACGGATCGCGCACGCGCTTGTCCGGGCGTGGTCCGCTTATTGCGGTGTCATGGCACATGCCTCAGATCAACCGTCAAAGGGGACGATCATGACAACAAGCAAGCCCGCGCTATGGGTACCCGGGGACTGGAACGCCTTCTTCGGATTCGGCACCAACATCCTGCTGAACCTGCTGGTCCTCACCGGCCTGCTGCGATTCGTCCTGAAAATGCCCGACGACATCGTGTTCGGTCGCATCCTGCCCGCGTGCGGACTCATGCTGCTGATGAGCACGATGTATTACGCCTGGCTCGCCTATAACCTCGCGAAGAAGACGGGCCGCAACGACGTCACCGCCCTGCCCTCCGGCACCAGCGTGCCGCACATGTTCGTCGTGGTCTTCGTGATCATGCTGCCCATCGCGCTCAAGACCGGCGATCCGGTCAAGGGCTGGGAGGCCGGCCTGACCTGGGTGTTCATCCAGAGCTTCGTGCTGATGGTCGGCGGTTTCGTGGCCCCATGGATTCGCAAGGTCACGCCGCGCGCCGCCCTGCTGGGCACGCTGGCCGGCGTGTCGATCGCGTTCATCTCCATGCGCCCGACGCTGGAGATGTTCATGACGCCGCTGATCGGCATCGTCTGCTTCGCGATCATCCTGGTCAGCTGGCTGGGCGGCGTGCGCTACTTCAGGGGCATTCCCGCCGGCCTCGTCGCCATCGCGGTCGGCACCCTCATCGCCTGGGGATCGACGGCCTTCGGCCTGAACTACGGCGGCTTGAGCCTCGAGCGCCTGGCCAATTCAGTCTCCAGCTTCGGCTTTTCCGTGCCGCTGCCGGCGTTCGGCCACGTGTTTTCCGGGTTCGAGTTCATCGGCGTGATCCTGGTCACGGCGATTCCGTTCGGCATCTACGACCTGGTCGAGGCGATCGACAACGTCGAGAGCGCGTCCGCCGCGGGCGACAGCTTTCCGACCACGCGCGTGCTCACGGCCGACGGCGTCATCAGCCTGATCGGCTGCCTGATGGGCAACCCGTTCATCCTCGCCGTCTACATCGGGCATCCCGGCTGGAAGGCCATCGGCGGTCGCATCGGCTACTCGGCCGCGACCGGCATCATGGTCATCCTGCTCTCCTGGTTCGGCATCATCGCCGTCATGATGGCGCTGATACCCGTGGTGGCCATCGCACCCATCCTGCTCTACATCGGCATGCTGATCGGCTCCCAGGCCTTCCAGGAAACCCCGCGCAGCCATGCGCCGGCCATCATCCTCGGCCTGGTGCCGCACGTCGCCGCATGGGGCAAGCTGCAGATCGACGGAGCGCTGGGCGCCGCGGGGACGAGTGCCGCCGCAGTGGGCCTCGACAAGCTCGGACAAGTCGGCATCCTGTATCACGGCCTCGAAGTCATCGGCGGCGGCGCCATCCTCGGCGGCCTGGTGCTGACGTCCATCGCCGTGTTCGTGATCGACCGCGAGTTCACCAAGGCGTCGATCTTCGCCGGCATAGGCGCCTTCTTCACGTTCTTCGGCTTCATGCACGGCGAAGCCATCGGCATTGCGCAATCCCCCGTTGTCGCGCTGGCCTATGTCGGCGTCGCCATCGTGCTGGTCGCCTGCGGCAAGCTCGCGAGCTCGACGCCCAAGCCCGTCGAGACGCATTTGCCGCATGGAGCGATCGGCGAAATGGCGGCCTGACCTCCAGGCAGTCGCGCAAAGCAGGCGCTGCCGCCGGGCCACGGGCCCGGCGGCAGTGTTTTTTGCACTCCCCTGCGTCCGCGCAAAGCCTCGCGGGCAGCAACGCTGTCCGCGCGCCCTCCGCCAAAATCGACTACCCTCCGCAATCGATCGTTCCCGTCCCTTGCCGGAGGCCGCCTTTTGGCGCAACAAATGGTAGACGCGGGCCACGCCGTGAAGAAAACCGGCGGTGCCTCGTTGCGAAACAGGTTCCTGGTCTTGTTCGTCCTGATCTTCGTCGGCGGCTCGGTGGTGAGCTATGCCGTCATGTCATGGTTCACGCGCGATCTCGTCGGCACGCTCGGGGGCTGGTTTGCCGAGAAGAGCGTCCTCTACGAAAAAGCCCGTGTGCTGCAGTTGCTGGTGCGCGAGATCACGCTGACGCAGAAGATGGCCAGCTCGCCCCTGCTCAAGGCCTGGGTGCGGGACGAGGCCGATCCCCGCGCCCGGGAAAGGGCGCTGGCGGAACTCAAGGACTTCCGGGATTTTTTCCGCAGCAAGAGCTACTTCTTCGCGATCGCCCGCTCGGGCCACTACTACTTCGACGACGGCAACGGCAACGCCGATCCCAGGCTGCCGCGCTACACGCTGAGCGAATCCGTCCCGAAGGACGGCTGGTTCTATGCAACCTTGCGCCAGGTGCCGGACTACGAGCTCAACGTCGATACCGACCGCCACCTGAAGCTGACGAAGGTATGGATCAACACGGTGCTCAAGGACGAAAGCGAAGCGCTCGCCGTCATCGGCACCGGCGTCGACCTGTCGGATTTCATCCGGAGCGTGATCAGCACGCCGCAACCGGGCGTGACCAACCTGCTGCTCGACCGCAACGGCGCGATCCAGGCGCACCAGGACGTCTCGATCATCGACTTCGCCTCGATCGCGAAGGAGCAGCGCAACGAAAGGCAGAGCACGCTGTTCAACCTCATCGACGACCAGGGCGGGCGCGAGGCGTTCCAGGACGCGCTGAAGGACCTTGCGGCCGGCAAGGCCGACACCCGCACGCTGCAGGTAACCATACAGGGCAAGCGCCACATCGCCGGCATCGCCTATCTTCCGGACATCAAGTGGTACATGGTGTCGCTGACGCATCCGGAATCCGCGGAGAACTTCACCTACCTGGTCGCCGTGTTCGCGATTCGCATCGGCGGGCTGGCGCTGATGCTGCTGATCGTGGGCATCCTGTTCGATCGCCTGGTGCTGCGGCGGCTGGCCGTGCTGGATGCCGCCGCAAAGCAGGTGTCCGCCGGGAACTACGCCATCCGCTTGCCGCAGCAGGGCCGCGATGAATTGAGCCGGCTCGGCCAGACCTTCCAGGAGATGACCGATCGCATCGCCGCACACACCACCGACCTGGAGCGCCAGGTGGCGGAACGCACCAAGGTACTCGAGCGCCAGGCACAAGCGGACTTCCTGACCGGATTGCTGAACCGGCGCGGAATGGGCGATCGAATCCTGGGCGAGAAGAACCGGCTGGCGCGCGAAGGCGGCAAGCTCGGCATGCTGATCCTCGACCTCGACCACTTCAAGAAGATCAACGACAACCACGGACACGACCTCGGCGACCGCGCCCTGGTGCACACGGCGTCCACCATCCGCGGTGTCATGCGCTCCTACGATCTATGCGCCCGCTGGGGCGGCGAGGAATTCCTGGTCATCGTGCCGCACATCGTGAACCGCGAAGCGCTGGCGATCGTCGCCGAAAAACTCCGCGCCGCGATCAAGGCCAGCCCCATCGACCTGGGCGGCGTGCGCATATCGCTGACGGTGAGCATCGGCGGCTACTTTGCCGACCCGCGGGAAAGCACCGACGCGATCCTGAAGGCCGCGGACGACGCGCTGTACCAGGCCAAGCAAGGCGGCAGGGATCGCGCGGTCATCACGGAACTGGCCTCGCAGCCCGCCCGGTAAAACCGGACGGCCCCGAAAATAGAGGTCGACGCGCACGCGCGGCTGGTGCAAGCTGGCGCATCTTTTTCCGGGAGCGGCCTTCGCCAGACCGATGACATATCCCGCAGAATCCGGCGTTCACGCGCCGCATGCCCCGCTGACGCAGTACTACCCCGACGAATCGCAGCGCCGCGGCTGGGTGCGGCGCATGTTCGACGACACCGCCGCCGACTACGACCGCGTCGAACGCTTCGTCGGTTTCGGTTCCGGCTCCTGGTATCGCGGCATGGCCCTCAAGCGGGCCGGCCTCCAGGCCGGCATGCGCGTGCTCGACGTCGGCGTCGGGACCGGCCTGGTTACCCGGCAGATCGTCCCCATCGTCGGTGCTGCGGAGCTGGTGACGGGCGTCGATCCGAGCCCCGGCATGCTCGGAAATGCGCGGGTGCCGGCGGGCGTGCGCCTCGTGCGCGGCGGCGCCGAGACCCTGCCCTTCGCGAGCGACAGTTTCGATTTCGTGACCATGGGTTTCGCGTTGCGCCACATCGCGGACCTGTCGATTGCCTTCCGCGAATGCTGCCGCGTGCTGCGACCCGGCGGGCGTTTCTGCATCCTCGAGATCACGCAGCCCGAGAGCAAAATGCAGGCGGCCCTGCTCAAGGGCTACCTGCGCGGACTGGTGCCGTGGCTTGCACGCCTGACGTCGCGCAACACGCAAACACCGGTCGTCTGGAATTACTATTACGACACCATTGCCGCGTGCGCCCCGCCGCATGAAGTGCTGGATACCTTGCGTGCAGCGGGTTTCGGTGCGGCCGATCGCCACGTCGAAAAGGCGATTTTCTCGGAGTATCGCGCCGACAAGCCGGCACGTTGATTTGCGCAGCGGCGTAGAATTCACGGCAGTCCTTGCGGGAGCCGCCATGCGCATTCTTGCCTGCCTGACTGTCCTGTCGTTCGCCGTTCCTGTCGCCCATGCCACCGACGCAGTCACCGTGACTTTCGTCGACGCCGCGCACTATCGCGACGCCGCGTTCAACCGCGAAGGCGATGCCGATCCCGCCGTCCTGACCGGCATCGAGAAGCACCTGCAATCGCTCGGTCATCGCTATCTTCCAGCGGAGCAGAAGCTTAGCGTGCAGGTCCTGGACATCGATCTTGCAGGCCGGCTCGAGCCCTGGCACGCCGCCAACCCGGACATTCGTTACCTGCGCGACATCACCTGGCCGCGCATCAAGCTTCGCTACACGCTGGAACAGGAAGGTCGCGTTCTCGGCGAGGCTGACGAAACCATTGCCGACATGAACTATCTGTTTCGCGGATCGAGCTACTTCTCCACCGACCGGCTGCGCTACGAGAAACAGATGCTGGACGACTGGTTTCGCGCGCGCTTCGCCGAGCATCGCGCGCAGCGCTGAACGCAGCGCCTATTCCAGCTTGAAGATGATTTCCTGGTCGGCCTGGTAGCTGGTGCCGTCGCGCTTGAAGGTGTATTGAACCACCGCCTCCATCACGGCGGCGTCGAACACGCCAGGCGGCTCCGACAGCAGGATCTTCGCCTCGCTCACGCTGCCGTTGACTTCCACGGTGAGGCGCACGCGCACGCGACCTTCGATGTGTGCATCCTCGGCCTCGCGCGGATATTTCGGCTTGACCTTTTTGACCGGCTTGACGTCCCGGAACACCGAAGGCAGCGGCGGAGCCTCCGGCGGCTTTTCCTCTGGCACAGGCTCTGGCGGCTTTTCTTCTTCCTTGGGCTTCGGTTCCGGCTTCGGCTTGGGCTCGAGCTTGGGCAGCACGACTTTCGATTGCACCTCGTTCGGCAGCGGCTTGGGCACGACGATGGGCACCTGCTTGACCTGGTGCTCGGGCTTGGGCTTCTGCTTCTTGACGGGCTCCGGCGGCGGCGGTTCCTCGACCGGCTGGTCCAGGCGCACCGACATCACCGGTTCCGGCGGCGGCTCCTTCCACAGGTTCAGCGCCGACCAGTTCACGCCCAGCAACAGGAACGGCAGGATGATCTCGAGTCCGAGTGCTATCAGCAGCGCACGCCACAGCGGCAGCCGCTTGTCTTCCAGGTCGCCGGGCTGCGCCCAAAGCGGCCCGCGGCTGGCGAGCGTGGCGCTCATCGAACCGGCCCGCCTGCGAACATCATTTCTTGTCTGCCTTCTCCGCTTTGGCGGCAATGCCCACGGAGGAAATGCCGGCGCCGCGAATCGCATCCATCACCTGCAGCAGGGTCTGCAGCGGCACGTCCTTGTCGCCGGCCAGCACGACGTCGACCGGCTTCTGCTTCTTGAGCTCGACGAGCTTTGCCTTCAGCGCCTCCTGCGTCACCGGCTTGCCGTCGATGACGGTCTCGCCGGCTTTGGTGACGCCTATGGTCACCGTGGAGTTCTTGATGCTTTGCGTCGTCTTCGAGCTCGGAATTTCCATCGGCACGCCCGTGCCGGCGATCATGCGCAGCGAGATCACGACGAAGAACACCAGCAGGAACATCATGATGTCGATCATCGGGATGACTTCGACGCGAGGCTTGCTGGCCTCGAAATAGCCGGCGCGGCTGCGCGCGCTCACGACGCCCTCCCGCGCAAGGTCGCGGCATCGCCGGCATGCGCGTCGCGTACCGTCATGCCCTGGTGCACCGAGCCGCCGCCGTAGAGGCGGTTCAGCACCATGACCTTGAGCAGGTCCATCTGGTGGACGGCCAGGCGCACGCGCTTGTTGAAATGGTTCAGGAACAGCACGGCGAGGATGGCGATGAACAGGCCCGCGCCGGTCGCGACCAGCGCCTCGGCGATGCCGCCGGTCACCATCTGCGTCGCGGCGCTGCTCGATCCCGACGTGCCCAGGATGTCGAAGGCGTGGACCATGCCGATGATGGTGCCGAGCAGGCCCATCAGCGGCGCCAGCGTGACCGACGTGTCGAGCACCCAGATCAGGCGGTCGATTTTCGGCAGCTGCCACATGATGGCCTCGTCGATGTGGCGATCCATGGTCGCCGCATCCTCGCCGCGCGAGGCGAGCGCCGAGGTGATGATCGAGCGCTGCAAAGAGCCGTCGTAGTGCGTGGCGAGCTGCTCGAGCTTCTCCCAGTTCTGGTAATCGACCAGTTGCAGGTCGTGCTCCATGGCGTCGCCGGTCTTAAGCACCTTGATGAAGAAATACGAGCGCTCCACGATCACGGCCAGGGTGACGAGCAGCAGCACGCCCATCAACGGCAGCAATCCGCCGGACATCATGCTCAATTGGATCAGCTTATCCATCATTTCTAACTCACTCCCTGTGGTCGCTCGGTGGTGAACAGCAAGCGCGCTGCCGGGAACGGCAATACCCGCCGGCAATGTCGCCGTTCAATGTCTTGATGCTCTCTATCAATATTGTTCCGTGAGGTAGTTCGCGGCACCCGGCTCGAGCGGCGGAAAGTACGGGATGCCGTAGCGTTCCGACAGCCGCTTCATCTCCCCGCTCTTGTTCATCGCGGCGAATTCATCGTTGATGAACTTGATCAGTTCGACTTCCTTCTTCTTCACGCCCCAGGCGTTGTCGAAACGCATCTCGTCCGGCGGCTCGAAGCCCTTGACCATCTCGAATTCCCCCTCGGGATGGTCGAGCTTCGCCTGCGCGATCGCGCCGGACCACATCATCGCCGCGTTGACTTCGCCGCGTATCAACGCGTCGATGACCTGGTAGTTCTGGAAGAAGGTCGCGTGCGGGATGTCGTGCTCGTCGCAGTACTCGCTCATGGGCGAATACGCCGGCACGCCGATCTTGACGCCCTTCGCCTTTGCGTCGTCCATCGTCTTGACGTCCACCGCGTCGTTCTGCGTCACCAGCACGTAGCCGGTGCTCATGAAGGCATGCGTGAACGCCATCTGGTGCTTGGGCATGTGGTGGTCGTCGTTGGTGATGGTCAGGCCGAGGAAGACATCGCAGATGCCGTTGTCGATCGAGCGGCCGAACGTGACGCCTACACCGAAGCGCATGCCGGTATTGACCCAGGCGATGCTCACGTCCCAGCCGTGCTTCTTGGCGATAGCTTGCAGCACCTCGACTTCCATGCCGGGCGGCTCGTTGTTGTGCGCGGTGCGCGAGAACGGCCAGAACCAGGCGTCGGCGCAGGCCAGGATGCGCTTCATTTTTTCTACGCGCTCCATGGCCGGCACGGTCTTCAGCTCGTCGGGAATCGCGGTAGGCGCGTAGTTGCGGTAGCCGGATTGATACAAGCGGTCGGACAGGGGCTCGAAGACTTCCGGCTTCTTGTAGCCGATCTGCGGGCGGCGGTCCCTGCCGTACACGTACTCGGGCTCGAGCTCGAACACCTTGCCCGGGGTTTCCTGGGCGCCCGCCCGCTGGACGAGACAAGCCAGGACGACGGCGGCCAGCAGCAAGGCGACGCAGCGAACGAACATGCGCATAGGCAATTCAATTTGCGGCCATCGCGCCCGATGCAGGCCCGGCACGGCGACGACACGCACTCTCGTTTCCCGTTTAGCACCACATTGCTGACGGCAGGACGAGATCGAACGAGATCCGGCAGGCGCCGCGGGGATGCTTGTGATTGTTGTGTGGGCGTAATCCTATAGCAATTCCCTTTGCCGGGAATCCATGAAAACCATGAAAAAGCGGCGGGAGGACGCCCGGGTGCGCCCGCGCGATGCGCAACCGATGCCCGTTCGGGCCGCTGGCGGACCGCCTGCGGCGGCGATCAGAGGATTTTTTCCGCCCAGGCCAGGGCGTCGCGATAGGTATCGTGGATCGTTTCGATGTTGATGTGCAGGCCGCGATGGAGGGTATCGATGCGGGCCTCGTCGGCTTTTTCGATCGCTTCGGCGAGCAGCAACAGGGGCATGTAGGGCCCGTCGCGCCTCACCAGGGCCTCGCGCATGGTGGCGGCGATGTTGAGCGGCTCCAGCAGCTTTTCCATCGGCTCGCCGAACAGCACGTCGAGCAGCGAGAACACGCCCACCACGAACAGGTCGTCGGCCTGGGGCTTGCCGAAATGTACCTTGCCGACGAGCTCCATGAATCGGCCGCGGATGATGGCGTTCACGCCGGCGTCCGAACGGCCGGCGCGCTGGTCGGCCGTCACCAGCAACATGGTCAGCCAGCGATACAGCTGGTGGTAGCCCAGTATGGTCACCACCTGCCGGATGGACTTGATCTCGCGCGGAAATCCCATGGCGGCCGAATTGACGTAGCGCATCAACCGGTAGGAAATCACGGGATCGGCCTTGAGGTCATCCTCGATTTCCGGAATCTCGGCCTCCTTACGCACGAGGTTCATGATCCTTACGATGTGCGGATAGGACGGCACGGCCTGCGTAGCGGCGGTGCGGGTTGGCTTGCGCTCGATCGTGTTCGTCATGGCATGCTCGCGCGGTCTGGCGTCCTGCATAATCCGGCGTGGAATGCCGGATTAACGGCGCGATCGGCCAGTGCCTTGAGACCCCTTCGCCTTCGTCCGACAATTGCAATCCGACCGGAGATGCCCCCGAATGAGCCTGAAACGAATCCTCTACCTTATGCTGGCAACCGCGCTTGCGGGCTGCGCAACCCAGCCGAAGGAACCGCCGCGCCTGATGATGAACGGCTTTTCCATTTCCGTGCCGAAGGAAAAGGAGCCCAGGTGGATCGTCGCGAAGCAGGGACCTGACTTGACGGTCATCGGCAAGCTCGGCCGGTTCAGCGGCGAAACCTTCACCATGCAGGCAACGGTGATCACGCTGCAGCCGTTCTCGTCGACCGCCGACCTCCTGCGGCAGGTGGAAAACGCCGAGCGCAAGGAACTCGACCCGAAGCGCTTCCGGGTGTTCAAGGTCGACGTGAAGGAACAGAAGGTCCACGGACAGAGCTGCGCGCTGTCGCGGGCCGAGGCCGCCGAACGCATGATGTCGGACGGCACCGGCTCGCCGGTGAACGTGATGCTCGAATCCATCACCCTGCTCTGCCCGCACCCGAAGGACGCCGCGCGCGGCATCAACCTGGCGTACTCGCACCGGCACTACCCCGAGGACGTCGACCCGCAATTCGCCGAGGACGCGGCGCTGCTGATGAACACCCTGCAATTCGAGCCGCTGTAGCCGCATGGAACACGTCACCGACATCACGCGCATCATCCAGCTCGCCGTGGCGCCCGTCTTCCTGCTCACCGCGATCGGGACCATCCTTTCCGCGCTGAACAACCGCCTCGGCCGCATCGTCGACCGGCGGCGCGTGCTGGAGGAGCGCCTGCGCGGCGCCACCCCCGCGGGAGAGGCGCCGCGGGCCGAGGACGTGCAGGAACTGGAACTCCTGGCCAGGCGCATCGGTCTGATCTATCACGCAATCGTGATGGCGGTGGTGTGCGCATTGCTGATCTGCCTGCTGGTCGCGAGCGCTTTCGTGGGCGTGTTCGTGACGATGGACATTGCGCGGCTGATCGGCACCCTGTTCATCCTTGCGATGATCGCGTTGATCAGCTCGCTCTGGCTGCTGCTGAAGGAAATCTTCATCGCGGTCAAGGTCGGCCGCCACGACATCCTGGTGAAGGACATCCTGCGCTAGGGCCGTGGGGAGACTTGGAAGGAGGAGGTCCAGGCGCTAGAATTCATTAGGGGATCGGCGTTGATCGGGGGACGCGCCGGTACCGCTGACATAAGGACTTTTCGCGATGGTCGCGCAAGCACTCAGATCTTTTTCCCCGATATTCGTACAGGCATTCACGCCAAAATTCATCCTGCTCTACCTGTTCATCCTGTCCGCCGTGTTCGTGCATTTCCGCGGGCGGGTCAGGCACCGCTTCTCGCGCCAGCTCACGGATCATTCCACGCTGTTCGCCCCGCTGAATGCGTTGCTGTACGCGTTCTCGGCGGTGCCGAACAGGCCTTTCCTCGACGTGCGCCAGTTTCCCGAGCTCGACCGCCTGCGCGACAACTGGAAGACCATACGCGACGAGGGCCTCAAGCTGTTCGACGAGGGCTACATCCGCGCGGCGGCGAGCTACAACGACCTGGGCTTCAATTCCTTTTTCCGTACGGGCTGGAAGCGCTTCTACCTGAAGTGGTATGACAGCCCCCTGCCCTCGGCGCAGGCGCTTTGCCCGAAGACCGTGGCGCTGGTCCAGTCCATCCCGAATATCCACGGCGCGATGTTCGCAGTGCTGCCGCCGGGCGGGCGGCTGGTACGCCATCGCGATCCCTACGCCGGATCGCTGCGCTACCACCTCGGCCTGGTCACGCCGAACAACGATTCCTGTCATATCTACGTGGATGGCGAGCCGTATTTCTGGAAAGACGGCGAAGACGTGCTGTTCGACGAAACCTACATCCACTATGCCGAGAACAAGAGCGATGTCACGCGCCTGATCCTGTTCTGCGACGTGGAGCGGCCGATGACGCGCCCGTGGATGGCGCGCTTCAACCATTTCGTCGCGAACACCATGGTGCGCGCGAGCAAGACCCAGAACGTCGAAGGCGAGCCGGTGGGCGCGCTGAACAAGGTCTTCGGCTACGCCTACCGCATCCGCCTGGTCGGCAAGCGGCTGAAGGCGAAGAGCCATTTCGCTTACTATTCGCTGAAATACGCCATTATCGGCGGGCTGCTTTACTGGATATTCCTCACATGAAAAGTTCGGCCGCTGGAAGCATTGCCCTGGAACTCGCCGCCGAAGCGGACGCGCTGGGCGTTGCGCGCATGTCGCGCGATTTCATCGAGACCGGCCTGGGCTGGTCATGGACGGCGGCGCGCGTGCTGCGCGCGATCCGCGACCCCGAAGCCGTGGTGCTGGTTGCGCGCGAAGGTCGCAGCCTCGTCGGCTTCGCCATCATGGACTTCGGTGACGAAGCCGCGCACCTGGCGCTGATCGCCGTCGATCCGACGCATCGCCGCCGCCGCGTCGGCACCAGCCTGTTCGAATGGCTCAAGGCAAGCGCACTGACCGCCGGCATCGCCGTCATCAAGCTCGAGTTGCGCGCGGGAAACGTGGAAGCCCAGCATTTCTACCGCTGCCTGGGATTCGAGGAAATCGGCTGGACCGCCGGCTACTACCGGCGGCGCGAGACCGCCTTGCGCATGGCGCTCAAGCTGCGCCGCTCGGCGGCCGGAACCCCGCACTCGCCGCACTGAATGCGGCCGCGGCCCGCAGATGACCGCGAACTGCGTTCCCGTACGAAAAGTCGCCCTCGGTCCCGATCGCACGTCGGTCGAGCGGCGCGCCGATGGCACGGTGCTGCTGCGATCGCCCATCCCGCTGGGCCCTTATCCCGGCAAGCTCGGCGAACGGCTTGCGCACTGGGCAAAGGCGGCGCCCGGCCGCACCTTCCTCGCCGTGCGCCACGCCAATGGCTGGCGCACGCTGAACTATATCCAGGCGCACGCCCTTGCCCGCACCTTGGGGCAGGCGATGCTGGATCGCGGATTGGGGCCCGGGCGCCCGCTTGCGATCCTGTCGGGCAACGATCTCGAGCATGCGCTGCTGGCGCTGGCAGCCATGCACGTGGGCGTGCCATATGCGCCGATTTCGCCGGCGTATTCCCTGGTCTCCAGGGACCATTCGAAGCTGCGTTACATACTCGGCTTGCTTCGGCCCGGAATGGCGTTCGCCGCCAGCGGACCAAAGTTTGCGCCGGCCATTGCCGGCGCGCTGCCGCAAGACTGCGAGCTCGTCGTCGCCGATGTCGCGCCGGCCACGCGCATCGCCACGCTTTTCGATTCGCTGCTGGCGAAATCCGCCGGCAAGGCGGTCGACGAGGCGTTTGCATCCGTCGGGCCGGACACCGTGGCGAAAATCCTGTTCACGTCGGGCTCGACCGGCCAGCCCAAGGGCGTAATCAACACACAGCGCATGCTGTGCAGCAACCAGGAGATGCTCGCCGTGACGCTTCCCTGCCTGCGCGAAGAACCGCCGGTCCTGGTCGACTGGCTGCCATGGAACCACACGTTCGGATCGAACCATAACTTCGGCCTGGTGCTGTACAACGGCGGCACGTTGTACATCGACGAAGGCCGGCCCGCCCCGGATCTCTTCGAGCCTACGCTGCGCAACCTGCGCGAGATCGGCCCGACCGCCTACTTCAACGTGCCTCGCGGCTACGAGGAACTGGCTACCCACCTGCGTCGCGAGCCGGCACTGCGCGATAGATTCTTCAGTCGCGTGCGCTTCCTGTTCTATGCCGGTGCCGCGCTCTCGCAACCGGTTTGGGACGCGTTCGAGGAACTCGCCGTGCAAACGTGCGGCGAGCGCATCGTCTGGATCACGGGCCTGGGCGCCACGGAAACCGCGCCGCTGGCCACCTGCGCCAACCGGGAGGCCGGCCGCGCGGGGCTGATCGGGCTGCCGGTGGTCGGACAGGAAATGAAGCTGGCACCCGTCGGCAACAAATTCGAGGCGCGTTTTCGCGGTCCGAACGTCACGCCCGGCTACTGGCGCCAGCCGGAACTCACGCGCGCGGCCTTCGACGAGGAAGGCTATTACCGCATGGGCGACGCGGTGCGCTTCGACGATCCCGCGCATCCGGAGAACGGCCTCGTCTTCGACGGCCGCCTGGTCGAGGACTTCAAGCTATCCAGCGGAAGCTGGGTCAGCGTCGGCCCGCTGCGCACGCGCTTCATCGCCGCGGGCGCGCCCTATGTGCAGGATGTCGTCATCGCGGGGCATGATCGCGGCTATCTTTCGGCGCTCGTGGTTGCGCGGCTGGAAGACTGCCGCGGCGCTTGCGGCCTGCCCGCCGATGCGCCGGCGGCGGCAGTGTTGTCTCACGCGGCGGTCGTATCCAGGTTGCAGGCATTGCTGGACACCTTGGCGGGCGAATCGAGCGGCGGCACGACGCACGTCGCCCGCGCGATCGTGCTCGATTCGCCGCTGTCGATCGATGCGGCGGAAATCACCGACAAGGGTTCGGTCAACCAGCGTGCCGTGCTCGAGCATCGCGCGGCGCTCGTCGAAGAGCTCTACCAGGAGATTCCTTCCGCGCGAACGCTTTGCGCGAACCGGGGTTGAGCAGCTTCTACTGTCAGGCAGGTGCGTCCGACGTCAGGACCCGCCGCGGATCGGTTCCTTCAGCGGACGGACGTGCTCAAGCATCCTGCTGTCGGGAAAAACGAAGTCCTTTTCCAGGCGCGCCACACCGAGCTTCTGCATGAGCCTGTCGGCATCGAAGGGCGCGCGGACTTTCACGTCGTTGTCGAAATAGCAGTAGACATCGCGCGAGTTGCCTGCCGCCGGCTTCTCGCCGGAAACCTTTTTTGCGTCCGCCGGCTCTTTTCCCTTGCTCCACGCGCCGATTCGCTTCGCCCAACGGTCGAGCGCAGGCTCGGTGTAGCCGCTGGCATAGAGCTTTTCGTCGCCATGCAGGCGCAGGTACATGAAGTCCGCCGTCACGTCTTCGAGATGAGGCCACTTGCCGGCGGTATCCGCGACGACCAGGGCAATTCGATGCCGGCGCAGCATGGCAACGAAGGATTCCGTCGCGAAACTTTCGTGACGGATTTCCATGGCGTGGCGCAGCGGCCGGTTCTTGTCTATCGCCAGGCGCGCGCGTCCCTTCATGCGGTCTTCGCGATGCCGCGCGAGGGCCGCGGCCTGTTCGGTGTCATGCGGCAGCAGCGAGCAGAACTGCTCGAAACGCGCCTCGTCGTAGCGCAGGAAAGGCGGGAACTGCCAGAGGAACGGACCCAGCTTTTCCTTGAGGTTGAATACACCGGAGGCCAGGAAATTGGCGAGCGGCGCTTCGACTTCCTTGAGCCTGCGGATGTGCGTGATGTAGCGCGGGCCTTTTACGCTGAACACGAAGCCGTCAGGCGTTTCGTCGTACCAGGTCGCATAGCTTTCCGGCGTCTGCAGGGAATAGAACGAACCGTTCAACTCGATGCTGTTGAAAGCGCGCGACGCGAATTCCAGTTCGCGCCGTTGCACCAGCTTTGGAGGGTAGAACACGCCGCGCCAGGGTTCGTAGCGCCAGCCCGAAATGCCGATGCGGATGCATCCCGCCACTGTTTCTCCCATGGCCGGCGCCGGAGAACGGCGCCATCACGGGATGGACATCCTATGCCGCGAGCCAGTTCCTCAGGGCCGCATTGACCTGCTGGGGCCGCTCCAAGGTGGACAGGTGGCCGCAGTCCTCCACGACCACGAGTTCCGCGCCAGGGATCGCCGCGGCCATTTCCTCGCTGTTGTGCAAGGGCGTGAGCTTGTCCTCGCGCCCGCACAGCACCAGGGTCGGGCAGGCGATGGAAGGAAGCAAGGGCCGGTAGTCGCGGCGCGCGATGATGGCGTTCTGCTGGCGGATGTAAGCCTCGATGCCGGTGCGCTCGGCCATCTCGCGGATGACTACGACCAGCGGCACGTCTTTTACGCGCGACTCGTGCACCATCAACGGCAGCATGCGCTTGGTGACCGGCGTGAAGTTGCGCCCGCTTTGCGCCAGCGCCATGAGCGCCCTGCGCCGCTCGGTTTCCTCCGGCAATTCGTGGCGCGCACGCGTATCGAGGAGTGCCAGCCTCGTCACGCGGCCGGGCGCCTGCCGCACGATCTCCTGGGCCACATAGCCGCCCATCGACAGGCCGGCCAGCGCGAATTCCTTCCAGGGCGAATCGCGCAGCACCGATGCGGCCATGTCTTCCATGGTCTGCTGCGTGGTCAGGTCGGCGACGAAGAAGTCGGCGATGTCGGCCAGTTCGTCGAGTTGCGGCTCCCAAAGCTCGGCATCGCAGAGCAGGCCGGGGAGCAATACGAGGGGCTGTTTCATGAGGGTCGATAACCAGTTACTGCGATGGGAGTCATTTCTCTAGCGCTGCGGCAACCGATTCGCAAGCGATGATCAGATCCTTCGGCAATTGCTCGCCGATTTCGGGGCCACCGCCATATTCGACCCTGTTGTGCACCGCATGGCACTTGGCAAGTACTTTCCACACTTCCGGACCCAGGCCGAGAGTATGCGGCAAGGCCTGGAACACGATGTATCGATTCGACGCCCGATAGCCCATGCGACGCAGAGCGGCGAGACCCAATGCATGCGCGGCGCTGTAGGCCACATCGAAACGACTTTCCATGGAGATTTCGGTGTTCTTTGCGTCGGCGAGCCGCGCCAGGCCCGAACGAACGAGACCGGCAAATTCTTTGGCATCCGGCGCTTCCTCGCGCAGGGGCTTGCCTGGCCCGCTCAGGCGATCAAGCGGTGAGGTCGCTTTCATCGCCGATCAGCCAGATCTTCGGTTGGGCAAGCACGCGCTTCACGAACGCACTTTCTTCTTTCGCGACCTTCGCCAGCTCCTGGGGCGAATAGACGGTCGGATTGACCTGCCGCCCGAGACGCTCCGACACCTCCGCCAGCGCGCCAAAAAGATCGGCATACGTTACCTTGGTGCCGACGACCATAAGGTCGATGTCACTTTGCGCCGTATCTTGCTTTCTTGCCACAGAGCCATAGACGAATGCGAAGAAAATTCGCTTCGCCAGGGGACGCAGCGCAGCCCGCAGCGGCTCCGCCAGCCCCACTGTCTTTTGCACGATCGCGCACATCTCGCGGAATATCGGAGACTGCGGATTGGCTTGGTAGTGCTTTTGCGTACCGATGCGGGTGGCTGTCGCCAATCCGCTGTCCTCCAGGCGCGCCAATTCCCGCTGCACCGCACCCGATCCGCCGCCAGTCAGCTTGATCAGCTGGGTGGCAAAGAAACTGCGATCCGGCTGGCCGAACAGATAGGCCAGCACCCGCTGCTGGACGGTCGAGAACAGCGCGTCCGCCAGGCTGGTGCCTGGGCGCACGACGTGGACCGCGGATTTTTCTTTAATACCCATAATGGGCATACTAATACCCACTTTGGGTATATTCAAGCCCCAACTAATCCCGCAAGCTTTCAAGGGGCCCTTCTTCATCTGCTCATCGCACTTCGGGCACGGCCGGGACTCGGGCCAAGGCACATGGTTGATTCCTTGTACGCACCCAGCGGTCGGTCACCCATGTCATGCAGCGGCATTTCGCCTCGAGCGGGCCGAATTTTCGGAAAGAGAACTGGCTCGAAGTTCCTCACCCGGCCGAAAATCACACGCAAAAAAAAGCGCCCGCATGCGGGCGCCACCTTTTCGCGCTGGATTTTTGTTGTTTCTTCTGCTTATGCCTTATGCGATCTGGCGCTGGGATTGCGCCGCGACCTGCGGTTCCTTGTGAAACTGCCCGTCCTTCATGATCATGAGCAGCTTGCTTGCGTCCTGCAGCAACTTTACGTTCGCGACCGGGTTGCCGTCAACCATGATCATGTCGGCAAGGTAGCCCGGCTTGACCTGGCCCATTTCATTGCCGGCCTTCATGATCTCGCCGCCGAGCTTGGTGGCCGACAGGATGGCATCCATCGGCGAGAAGCCGAGCAGGTTCACGAAATGCTCGATGTCGCGGGCATTGGTGCCGATCGGGTTCCACGCAAAGCCGTAATCGCCGCCCGGGAGGATGCGCACGCCGCGCTTCTTGAGCTGCTTCATGTTGCGGATGCCGGCATCGAGCTCGATGCGCATGCCCATGCTTTCCGCGACCTGCGTCGTGATGCCCCACTTCGCGGCTTCGTTGAGCGTGGTGTAGTTGATGCCCAGGGTCGGCGCGACGAAGCACCAGTCCTTCGCCGCTTCCAGGGCGGCGCTGGCTTCGTCATCCACCAGGGTCGCGTGGTAGATCACCGCGACGCCGTGCTTCAGGCAGAGCTTCACCGATTCGGCGCTGCGCGCGTGGGCGGCAATGCGCTTGCCGTGCGCATGGCCGACGTCGCACACCGCAGCGATCTCGGCTTCCGTCATCACGGTCTGGTGCGCGCGCGCGTGCGGGATGAACTCGTCGCCGGACGGATTGATCTTCAGCGTATCGACGCCTTCGCGCACGAACAGGCGCGCCATCTTGCGGAATTCCTCGGGACCGTCGCAGATGACGGCGAAGGTTTCGCGGTGCATGTGCATCAGGCGCACGTCGCCGAGCCCGGAGGTCACCGTCATTTCCGGGCTGGCGGCCAGCGAGCGCGGGCCGGGAAAATCGCCGGCGTTGATGAAGTTGCGCAGCACCACGTCGAGCCTCGGCTTGGCTGCGGCGGCGCTGTTACAGGCGGTAAAGCCCTGGTCCAGCATTTTCTTCGCATTCTTCACCGTGCGCAGCATGTGCTCTTCCGGCGGCACGAAGCCAAGCCCCTCGAGGTCTGGCGTATCGAGGAAGGTCATATGGGAATGCGATTCGACCATGCCCGGCATCAGCGTGGCGCCGCCGCCGTCGACGACGCGCGCGCCTTCGGCGGGAATCGTCGAGCCCTGCGGTGCCACGGCCTTGATGCGATTGCCCTCCACCAGCACCTGCCCCGCATACGGCGGAGCGCCCGTGCAGTCCAGCACATTGACGTTTTTGAACAGAACCTTAGACATTTGTCTTCTCCTCGCCGTAGAACAGGTTGTTTCCGCTGCCGGTATCGAAAAAATGCAGCTTTTCCTGTTTGAATGAAAACCGGATCGCCGAATCGATGCTCAGGTCCAGCCGGGCCGGCACGGTGGCCTTGATCAGGCAGTCCTCCACCCTCAGGGTCACCACCTTTTCCACGCCCTGATTCTCTACCCCATGAACGCGGGCTTCAACTGCTTCGTTTACCCCTACCGTGATATCTTCCGAGCGAATGCCCAGGGTAGCCGGCCCCGCCAGCGCGGCCGCCTTCCCGCCAGCCGCCTGCGCAACCGGCACCTCCAGCTTGCCCGGCAGCACGACCGCCCGGCCGCCGCTTACATTGGCCTGCAGCAAATTCATGGCCGGCGACCCGACGAAAGTCGCGACGAAGGTATCGCGCGGCTGGTTGTAGATCTGCTGCGGCGTGCCGACCTGGATGATGCGGCCCTGGTTCAGCACGCCGACCTGGTCTCCCATCGACATGGCCTCGACCTGGTCGTGCGTGACGTACAGGAAGGTCGCGCCGAGCTTCATCTGCAGGTCTTTCAGCTCCGAACGCAGGATCTCGCGCAGCTTCGCGTCCAGGTTGGACAGCGGTTCGTCCATCAGGAACAACCGCGGCTCGCGCACGATGGCGCGGCCAATGGAAACGCGCTGCATTTCGCCGCCCGACAGGCGGTCGGTCTTGCGTTCCAGCAAATGCTCGATGCGCAGGGTCTTCGACGCCTTGGCGATGCGCTGGTCGATGTCCTGCTGGGACAGGTTGCGGACCTTGGATTTGAGCGGGAACTCCAGATTCTGCCGCACGGTGTAATGCGGATACAGCGAGTAGTACTGGAATACGAGTGCCACATCGCGCTCGGCGGCGCTCCACCCGGCCACGTCCTGGTCGTCGATGGAGATGCCGCCGCTGTTCGGGCTATCCAGCCCGGCGATCAGCCTCAGCGTGGTGGTCTTGCCGGCGCCTGTGGGTCCCAGCAATACGAAGAATTCGCCGTCGGCAATGTCGAGGTCGAGGTTGCTCAGCGCCGTGTGGCTGCCGAACTTCTTGGAAATGCCTTCGAGTCTGACGTGGGCCATGATGTCTAGAGACGGATGTGCAGCGATTCGCCGGTGCGCGTGCTGAAGAAATGCGTCTGCGCCTCGTCGAGCTTTGCCCAGACCACGTCACCCGCCTTTGCGACATAGCCCGAAGGCGTGCGCGCGCGCAACATCTGCTTGCCAAACTTGAGGTCGACGATGTCGAAGGGCCCGAGCGGTTCGATGATGTGCGCTTCGACGGGAATGAATCCGGCTGCCTGGTTGCGCGACACCTGCACGCCTTCCGGCCGGATGCCGACGGCCAGCTCGTCTTCCGCGTGCTTCTTGTCCACGATCATCGAATAGAGTTTCTGGGGAAATTCGAGCGACGCGTCGTTGTCGCCGAGGATGACTTGCGTGGCGTCGTTGCCAGGCCGCACCACGCTCTTCGCGACGTTCATGATCGGGCTGCCGATGAACTGGGCGACGAACAGGTTTGCGGGATGGCTATAGACCTCGGTCGGCGTGCCGACCTGCTGCAGAACGCCGTCGTTCATGATCGCGATCTTGTCGGCCATCGACATGGCCTCCACCTGGTCGTGCGTCACGTAGACAGTGGTGGCCTGGTTCTCGATGTGCAGGCGCTTCAACTCCGTGCGCATTTCCTCGCGCAGCTTCGCATCGAGTGCGCCGATCGGTTCATCCATCAGCAGCGCCTTGGGCCGGCGCACCAGCGCGCGGCCGATGGCCACGCGCTGCAAATCGCCGCCGGACAGCGCGCCCGGGCGCTTTTTCAGCAGGTGCTCGATCTTCAACGCCCTGGCGGCGTCCATCACCCGTTTCTCCACGGTCGCCGCGGATTCGCGGGTCGCGCGCAACGGAAACGCGATGTTCTCGTAGGCTGTCAAGTGCGGATACAGCGCATAGAGCTGGAACACGAAGGCGATGTCGCGGTCCGCCGCCTGCAGTGACTGCACCGGCTTGCCTTCGATCAGGATGTCGCCGGCGTTGATGTCCTCCAGGCCTGCGATGGCGCGCAGGGTCGTCGTCTTGCCGCAACCGGACGGACCCAGCAGGACCACGAACTCGCGGTGCCGGATCTCCAGGTTGAGCTTGCGGATGATGTAGTTGTCGCCGAAGTATTTCTCGACGTCCCTGAGAACGATGTCTGCCATGTGGTCGCTTGCCGGTGGCTGGTTGTATTGGCGTCAGTGCAGGTGGTTTTTCACGCGCATCCACTTGCCGCCGGCCGCATCGCTCTCGATCGCCGTTTCGATGAACGCCATGGTCCGCGCGCCGTCGGCCGCCGTGGGGAAATCTTCATCGGTGCGCCGCCCCTCGCGTCGCGCAACG
>DASZTG010000099.1:0-16973 GCA_035548375.1 Burkholderiales bacterium | reverse complement strand
CAAATCCTTCGTCTTGGCTCCGGCCTCCGCCTCCTTCAGTACCCCGATGATCTGCTCTTCCGTGAATCTCTTTGCCTTCATGGTCCGCTCCTGATGAGCAGACTCTACTCCCTCTCGGGACTAATTCAGGGTGTCAGGTCGTTAGGGCAAATAGTGAAGTTGGATCCTTCACTCATGGAAATTGCAGATTTGCCGGTCGGCTGGCGAGCCACCAGAAGTGCTATCGGCGCGCAGTGGGTAAGGAATAGGAAAGTTGATTGAATTGCACACTTCCGCCATCGCTTTTCGCCAGAGCAGAATGTCTGCTTTGGGTCGATAGCGGACCTAGGTATGTAGCCAATTCCTCACTGCTCTTAACTGTTTGACGCGCTATCTGGGACTCGTTATGACTTTGGTGCGGATTGACGGGTGCTGCAGAGTATTAATTTAATGGGCTGCGAAATTTCCTGGATCGACTACGGACCAACGGTTCGCCGATACAAAATCTTGCCGGGCTTGCCAACTATCCTGACGCCCATAGCAGCCAATTTGATGCAACCTCTTCTGTTCCAGCCTGCGGCTGAAATATTTGCGTTCGACGCCTGGCCATTCCCGAGGCTGGGAATTGGCCGATCGGTAGTCCCAGGACGCGGGGAATCGCAAAAGCCTAAAGAAGCATTTCGTATCGAATCAATTGTCACGGCTTTGGTATCAGTAGAGGTATAACCAATGGGAGCCGACAATTATCTTTCCATGAATGGCAACGATATCTGCCCGATAACATATCGGGCTATGGTGAGGCGAAGCTTTCGGATTTGAAAACGTCGCCCAATCCACTCCTCTTGCCTTCTCACTTCTCAACTTGGCGATGCGTCGTCAGCATTTCCATTTAGCTATCAGCCACACTTATAATGGCGCCTTCGCGCGCAGGCACGTGCGCCGGCGCGCACGCGCGCGCGGCCACTCCGGTTGCGATCGGTAGCCGCCACGACCCTCGCGATCTTCCTGCTACTCCACACCAACCCAATTGCGCACCCGTATCCGGATCTCGGGAATTGGCAAATTTCCAGAGCATGCAATTGACGTTTATGCAATTGCACCCAAGGGCTGAATCGCCCCGGCGGAAGGGGCAGATGAGTTTCTTAGATTGTTCAATCGTGACCAGCATGAGAATCCCCTCTCCACAAGGTTCACAATCGTCGCTGTTGCGATTTGAGCTCACTAACAAGGGTTGCGATCCACAATCAACCTGAAAACGAATAGCGTCTTAACTGGTCGCACCCAGATCCACGAATGAGAATGGTGAGCATGGTGAGGTTGTTTCCGACGCAATTGACAATAAATATTTCGGCCATCAATCACTTCCAATATCGGGACGTAAAACGACTCACCGCTCTCACCAGAATCACTGGTTTTGGAGCAGAGTCGTTTCGATCTAATTCCCGTCCACGCATTCTGCCTTTCACTCACCATTCTCACCGCTAGCGTGTTAACACCATTGGCCGCTCGCATCCCTTACTTCCACCTTCCACAGTGCATATCCGGAGTGCCCTTTCCCGACCATACAAACACGCTTACCGTCCGCGATTATCGCTTTCGATCCTCTAAGATAGATACCGATAGATTTCGCATTTATTTCCCTATGTCCGCCCAATGCGTTTTCAAGAGCCGTTACCAACGGTGAGTTCTCGCTTCCGAAAACGCTTCTGTCAGCCCGCTCGTTGCGCGCCCTCTCGACAATCTGCAATACCGTAAACGAGCGTCCTCTATAGATTTCCGCAAGCGCGGCGAGAACTGCACTACGTGCTTGCGTTTCCGGTTCCGTGTCATTTACTTCATCGATAGCTGCCACCGGGTCCGGCATATCGAGCCAGATCAACGGCTCTCGAAATCTCCGACTCCAATTGCCAAAACTACCAAATGGTTTGGTATTCATGGTCGGGTTTTCACGCATAAATGCTAGAAGAATTGTCAGCACAGCCGGCACCATATCGACTCTTTGCTTAGCAATATGCTCCAAGAGATTGGGGATTTTGAATTGTCTCGTTTCCGGTCTTTCATCCTCTGCATCGATTCGTGCGACGAGCACTCGCCGCGCCATATCGCCTACGAACTGTAGATTGTTGCCCGTAAAAAGCCACACAATCCTCGAATCAAGAATTAATCTTTCCGAATGACCCAATTTTCGATCGGTGTATCTTGTCGCTGTCAATGCATTGCACAATTCAGGGCTTCTCAGAGGTCTGTCTACATTGTCGATTAGAACAATTCGATCCCCGGCGATAAGCAGTGAAGCAATCAGTTTCCTGAACTCGTCATCGCCAGTGGCGTAATTGGCATGGGCCGGTGGTATCCCTTGGAAGATAATTCCTATCGAATCCGCCAACATGGTCTTCCCTGATCCGCGTCTCGGAGCGTCGTACGCAAATGCTGGCGCAGTATCTACAAGGTGACGCCCCGCCGCAGTAAATATTGCCGCTAGATGTACTGACTCGGCGACAGTCCCACAATCGGAATCAGAGGCACTCGACGCCCACGGAAACTCTGAATAGGGCTCCCGCAATTTCTGCAGTGCCACCAACGCGTCCTCTCGTGTTGGATTTTTCGGTACGGAACGAAACGTCTCGGCTGTTGCGAGTAATAGGCCTGTTGATTTGTGATACCCCGGCGTGCTGATCACATTCATTTCGAGGTCCAGAGTAGGAGCACCAATAATCCCGGTGAGCGGCCTGACATGTATGCGCTCGGTATCACAGACAACTCCTGCCGCCAATTCTCGAGGAAAATCTATTGGTTTTGTTGAGCCACTGCGCGAATCAATCTTTGCCCACTTCTCGCTCGCGAGAGAGTTCATCACATGATCTGCCGTCATTGGCACAATAACTAAGGAATCTGGATCACGATGCACGAGCGACTTCTCTGAATTGGAATTGCCAGCGACGGTAGCAACTAACACAAGGTCTCCGTTACGCTGAAATACATTCTCCTGAACTCCCAATATTTCATCTGCGCGAGCGAGAGCCTCCTTTCGTCCACCCGGTCGTATGATGAACGCGCCACGCTGAACGCCGGAGTTCTTCCTATCCTTCGATTGCTCCGCTCCCTTGCTTTCAAGTTTCGCGAAATCGACGATGGTCAAAGCACCATCGACCGCGTCTTTTACCGCACTCGAACCAAATACACTCATCAAATCATTAAAGTCCGTTACCTCTTGTCGACTACTTTTGGCGACACGGGGAACCGCAATTTTTGCACCAATCGCTCTGGCTGCCTGTTCCGCCTTTTTAAATCCAGTGTTTTCCGGTTTTTGATGATCGTCATCTGCGCAAATGATGAATTTCCGATCAGGTAGTTGCGAGTGCACATATTGGGCAACCACCTCCATGTTGCCGGCATTAAATGCGACTACCACCGTGTGGCCCGTTTGCTCGTAAATGGTTGCTCCAGTCGCGTATCCCTCTGTAATACAAATGGTCTCCTTAACGTCCCCAATCACAAAGTAGTGGCCACCGATTTGGCCTCCCTTCAGGAATTCCTTGTCGCCATCACCTCCAATGAATTGCAGGCTGTGTAGCACCTTCCCTTTCTTTACGGGAATTACTATCCTTCCCTCGTACATCCGAATTCCGTACGCCTGAACACCTTTCCTCTCGAGATATTTATGAGACGTTATAGGAACGGCTTTTTCCCAGATCGCTTGCGCTTTTTCCCTGGCCTCTTGATGCTGTCGCTCCTGCTCACGCTCGTGCGCTCTGCGCCTTGCAATGACGGTTTGCCTTTCTAATTCCGTCAGATGTCGTTCATCGCGCAACGTCCAATGTCTGTCAATACCCTGCCGCCAGCAACCAAATGCACCCCAGGGGGATTCATCAGCGTGTAGAACATACCAACCAGCACTATCGCTTGGCCTTCCATCGCTGGAGAATCGATGGATATTTCCGTCGGCGACAAGGAATTTCGGCGGGATCAGGCCAGCAGCCGTGATGGCTAGACGAAATTCCGATTCAATCGGTGCAGAGCCGATTTGGGGAATGCTATCCATATCTAGAGCGCCGGCGTTCCATGTTGGCAAAAACTGACGAGCTTCCGGCTATCAGACGACACCCAGTGACTCAAAGTCACTTATTGGCACTTTCTCTTCCCTCGTTAGCTCGCGCCCTCTCGCGACGTTCGACGGCGCTTAGCCCGTCGAGGGTCGCACGTGGCCTAGCGTTAATCCAAGCCACAATTTCCCGCCTCTTCCAGGCGATTGAGAATTCTGAGCCTACCGTCACTGGTCGCGGAAATGTCTTGTCCCTGCGCATTAGCCGATAGACAAACTGCCGCGATTTTTTGTCGAGAAGGACGAGCAACGTTCCAAATGAGATCAATGACTCGGCATCTTCACTAGCCATTTCTTGCAACATAGGTTGTGTCTTTCAGAAAAGTGACACAGCCATTCCACCTCACTTTGGTGGTGCGGAAATAGAGGTTGCCAATAAACGCACTGACTTTATTTTTTTGGCTTTACAAGACGCGGTTTTGGAATGCTCCTCTTTAGCTCTTCCCATTCCTCACCACCCGCCAAAAATTGCGCCCTTCCTTCGCGACTGAGGAGATCCGTAGCGAACTCTTGGCATCGACTCCAACCGAAGTGCTTTATTACTGCAATTGTGAATCTCACAAATATCGTATTCTTGGAGTCGCAATATCTTCTCCACAATGTAGATTCAGACCAGCGTGACCACTCGCCTTGGTGACAACCTATCAATTCGCGACATGCCTCCCTTTCAGATCCGCCTTTCTGTTTGTTCAGACTTTGAACATCCCACCATAGATAGTAGAGAAGTGGTTCGCTCCAAATCCTTTTTCGTCCAGCGGAAATCTGTCCAACAGCCAGCGAATTGAGAGACGCCATTGTTTGGTCCCATATTTTCTTGTCTTCGTCGCCCAAGCGATTGCGATGTAATGCCAAGTCTCTTTTCAGTCTAGCTTTCACGATTTTTACTGGCCCTGTAAAACGGTGAACTTGACTGTCCCCGACAATCGATCCAGGTAGTCATTCAACTTAGTAAGCCACTCTAACTTCTGCTCTCGGTATGCCGATTGATTGTAGGTGGCAGAAACTCCCGGTAACTTATGGGCCAAAATGGCTTCACCAACCTCGAACGGACAGTTGAGATTGGCCAGAAATGTACGCGCCGTGCGACGAAGATCATGCGGTGCCCATGGCAATCCTGGCCATTTTTTCGGCTCTACTATCGGACAATGTTTGCGAGTTTTGTACGTATCACTTTTCGACCGACCGCTACATGCGTACACCTCTACGCCAAGCACCTTCTGATCAATCGCCCCGCCATTGCGCGAGGGAAACAAGAACCCCTCGTCCTTCGGGTATCGATAGCGAATTATTTCCAGCGCCCGTCCCACAATCGGAACACTGTGGGGACATTCTCCGGCCTTCATTCGTTCAGCAGGGATGTGTAGCCACCAAGTGTCACCTTCTAATTCAAGCTCTCGAGTATGAATTCCGCAAACTTCTCCTGAGCGCAATCCAGTCCTCAACGTGAGTTCTAACGCATCGGCCACGGCACGCGAATAAGTGAATGGCTCACGGATCCAGCGGAGGAGAGTCGCGACTTCCTCAGGATCGAGCGTAACCCTCCGTCGTTTTACCTTGAATTTGCCGCCGATATCTCGGCCGGAAAATGGATTGCCAAGTGTTATACGGCCGGAACTAAGCGCATATTCCCAACAAGCACGCAATTCCTGTCTCGTCATTGCCGCGACTCGTGGCGCAGACTTACCAATTACAGCAATAATATCTGCCGCTTGGGTTCGAGTGAGCGTGTCGGCCGGCAGATCTCTTACACTGGTTATGGCTCGTTCGAGCATGCGCCTTGTTTCTCTGGCGCCCTTCACTTTTCGGTTGCGTTCAATCTCGACAAGGTATCGCTCGACGATTGATCCGCAAGAATTCTGCTGTTTGGCTGCCGCATCACGCGCCGCCTTTCGTGCCGCAATCGCCTGGTCGCGCCCCTGCCGCTTCAGTGCCTGCGGATCGCCTCCGCGGGTTAGCTTCGCACGTTCTTCGTTCAAGGCCTCGCGCGCTCCGCTCAACGTCATCGCTCCAAATTCGCCGAGCTTAATTTGCCGCAGAGCCCGCGCTTTATCTCGATATCGATAGAAGAATATTTTTGGCGACGTACCTCCTGGCCTTGCGGCGCCACAGCGAACACGTAGCCCAGGCGTCTGCGGATCGGCCAATTCCTGTCCGGGCTGCATGGCTGCGATAATTATTCTCGTAAGCGGCGTTTCGCCTAATTTTGCTTTACCGGTACGTGCATGATTTGGCGTGCTGTTTGGTATAGGTTTCGCCGATTCCAGTTTTTGGTCTGCCATGTCTTCTTTTTCCATAATACTTATACCTATCGCTATACTGTTTTTGTTGATAAAAAGTTGCAAATTCTTGCCAATTCTTGACCGCAACCAAGGGCCCGATTATTTGTATTATATATATTAATCAAATGGATGATACGTATAATAAACCAGAACTCAATAACTTATCGCGAGGCGCGAGCGGTGGACACACGCCGATGATGCAGCAATACCTGCGTCTGAAGGCGCAGCACCCCGACAAGCTCGTGTTCTATCGCATGGGCGACTTCTACGAGCTGTTTTTCGACGATGCGGTACGTGGCGCCAGGCTGCTGGACATCACGCTCACGCAGCGCGGCGCCTCGGCCGGCGAGCCGATCAAGATGGCCGGCGTGCCCTTCCACTCGGTCGAGCAATACCTGGCGAAGCTCGTGAAGCTCGGCGAATCCGTCGCGATCTGCGAGCAGGTCGGCGATCCGGCCACGGCGAAAGGCCCGGTCGACCGCCAGGTCGCGCGCGTCGTCACGCCGGGCACGCTGACGGATGCCTCCTTGCTCGACGATCGCCGCGAGAACCTGCTGCTCGCCGTCAACGTGCAAGGCGTGGCGCTCGGGCTTGCCTGGCTTTCGCTGGCCAGCGGCCGGTTCGCCGTGCTCGACACCCGAGCCGAACAGCTCGCGTCCGAATTGCAACGCCTGCAGCCGGCCGAGATCCTGATCGCGGACGACGCCGGCCTTCCAGCCGCGGAATCCCATGGCGTCGTCGTCAAGAAGCTGGCGTCCTGGCAGTTCGATGCGCAGGCGGCCACGCGCGCGCTCATCCGGCATTTCGACACCCGCGACCTGTCCGGCTTCGGCGCGGACGGTCTGGGACCTGCGCTCGGGGCCGCCGGTGCCCTGTTCGAATATGCCCGATCGACACAGGCCGCCGCCATCGCCCATGTGCGCTCGCTCGTGGTCGAGCGGGATTCGGAATACGTGCGCATGGATGCCGCCACGCGGCGCAATCTCGAGCTCTCCGAGACGCTTCGCGGCGATCCGGAGCCCACGCTGCTCTCCGTCCTCGATCGCTGCACGACGGCCATGGGCTCGCGCTGGCTGCGGCATGCGCTGCATCACCCGCTGCGCGATCGCGCCGTCGTCGCGGGCCGCCTGCAGGCGGTGTCCTTCCTGCGCGCCGACGGCGGCAACGGCCTTTACGCGAAACTGCTGGACGCGCTCAAAACCGTTTGCGATGTCGAACGCGTGGCGGCGCGCATCGCGCTTCGTAACGCACGTCCGCGCGACTTGTCGGCGCTGCGCGACACGCTTGCATCGTTGCCCGCGCTGCATGCCATGTTGCAAGAACCTGGCGGTCCGCGATTGGCCGAGCTCGCGGCGGGCATCGCCCCGCTGCCTTCTCTTGCCGGCCTGTTGCAACGGGCCGTGTTGCCGGAGCCCGCCGCCATGATTCGCGAAGGCGGCGTGATCAACGACGGCTTCGACGCCGAGCTCGACGAGCTGCGCGGCATCCAGAACAATTGCGGGGAATTCCTGGTGGCACTCGAAACCAGGGAGCGGGCGCGCACGGGCATCGCCAACCTGAAGGTCGAATACAACCGCGTGCACGGCTTCTACATAGAAGTCACGAACGCCAATTCGCAGAAAGTGCCCGACGACTACCGGCGCCGGCAGACCTTGAAGAATGCCGAGCGTTACATCACGCCGGAATTGAAGACCTTCGAGGACAAGGCCTTGTCCGCGCAGGACCGCGCGCTGGCACGCGAAAAGTACCTCTACGAGAAACTGCTCGAGGACCTGTCACCCGACCTTCCCGGCCTGCAAAAGCTGGCGGCGGCGCTGGCCGAGCTCGACGGGCTCGCCACCCTGGCGGAGCGGTCGGTCACGCTCGGTTATGCGAAGCCCGCGTTCACGGACGAGGAAACGCTGCGGATCGAATGCGGACGCCATCCGGTGGTGGAAGGCCAGATCGACGAATTCATCGAGAACGACACGCTGCTCGGCGCCGGCCGGCGCCTGCTGTTGATCACCGGGCCGAACATGGGCGGCAAGTCGACGTACATGAGGCAGACCGCGCTGATCGTGCTGCTCGCGCACGTGGGATCGTTCGTGCCCGCGAAAAGCGCGCTGATCGGGCCAGTCGACCAGATCTTCACGCGCATCGGCGCATCGGACGACCTCGCGGGCGGTCGCTCGACCTTCATGGTGGAAATGACCGAGGCGGCCAACATCCTGCACAACGCCACGCGCACCTCGCTGGTATTGATGGACGAAGTGGGACGCGGCACGTCGACCTTCGACGGCATGGCGCTGGCGACGGCGATCGCGCGCCACCTGGTCGAGACCAGTTGCAGCTACACGCTGTTCGCCACGCATTACTTCGAGCTGACGCGGCTCGCCGAGGAATACCGGGACGTCGCCAACGTGCACCTGGATGCAGTCGAGCACAAGGACAAGATCGTGTTCCTGCACGCCGTCGAGCCGGGACCGGCGTCGCAAAGCTACGGCATCCAGGTCGCGCAACTGGCAGGCGTGCCGCAGGCGGTCGTTCGCGCCGCGAAAAAGCAGCTTGCAAAACTCGAAGAGGAAGCCGCGGCCCGCCATCCGCAGGGCGACCTGTTCAGCGCCGGAAGGGCGGCGCCACCGGAACGGGAAGAACACCCTGCCCTGAAGCAACTGCGTGAAACCGATCCGGATTCGCTATCGCCGAAGGAGGCGCTCGAGCTGCTCTACCGCCTCCGCCAGCAAGCCGGCTCGGACGGCTAGTTGGAGATCTGCGCGGCCGACATCGTCGGCGGCGGCAGCGACTGCGCTTCGCGCTCGCGCGCGATGGCATTCGCCAGCATGTAGACGGCCATGGCGTAGTTCCGGCTGCGGTTGTAGCGCGTGATGACGTAGAAATTGTTGAACGAGAGCCAGTACTCCTGGCCCTGCTCGATTTCGAGCGGGAAAAGCCCTGCCACCAGCTCCGGCGGCATGGAATCGGTGGGCTCGACGCCCTTCGCCAGCATTTGCGCAAGCGTCAGGTGCGGCTTGAATCCCTTGTCCAGGACTTCCTTGTAGCCCGCGCCGCTGAATCTCGCGGGAACCGCGACGGGCTGGCCGGCGGCCCAGCCGAAATAATGCAGGTAGTTGGCCACGCTGCCGATGATGTCCGGAACGTTGTCCCATAGATCGACCTTGCCGTCGCCGTCGAAGTCCACCGCGTATTTGCGATAGCTGGTGGGCATGAACTGCGGCATGCCGATCGCCCCGGCGAACGATCCCTTGACCACGAGCGGATCCAGATTGTTCTCGCGGGCCAGAAGCAGGAATTGCTCGAGCTCCCCCCTGAAGTAGTCCGCGCGCTCGGGCATTTCGAAGGCAAGCGTGTAAAGCGATTCGATGACACGGAACGTTCCCGTGCGCTTTCCGTAGATCGTCTCGACGCCGATGATGGCGACGATGATTTCCTCCGGAACGCCGTAGACGTCGCGCGCGCGCTTGAGCGTTTCGGCGTTGTCGTTCCAGAAGATCACGCCGCCGCTGGTGCGGGTCGGCGTGACAAAAATATTGCGGAACTCGTTCCAGGGCTTGGACGTCGCCGGCGCGTTGATCGCCTTGACCACGCCGTCGTTGGCCTTGAGCTGCGAAAACATTTGCCGCAAGCTGCCTTCGTCGAACTGATGGTGCTGCACCATGCGGGAGATGAATTTCTCGACCTCGGGCTTGAGCTTTACCTTCGCCGGCGCCTGCGCCAGCGTCGAGAACGTGCTGCCGAGGAACAGCAGCCATGCCGCGAAAAGTATGCGCGGCAGGGTCACGGCTGGCCCGCCTTGCGGTCTATCCTGACGGCAATGCCGGACTGGCCCGGCTTCACCGTCGCGCTCTGGCCCTCGAGGTCGCCCGGTGCCGGGGCGGCCGAACCGGATTTGGAGACCCGCGCGCCGACGACGACTTCGCCGAATTTCGACAGCTTCATGTCCGGCATCATCGCCGAAGTATCGTCGAATGCAAACCGGTAAGGCAGGTCGCGCACGCGAATTTTTGCGATCGCCAGCGGCACGCGCGGCCCTGCTGCCGCCCGGGCAAACACGAAAACCACGTCATCCGGCTGCGTAGCGGCGAGCAGTCCCGGATCCAGGCTGACTTCGCCGCTGATGCGTTCCTTGCCGGCGCTTGTCGAAGCCACGGGTTTGTCCGAAGGGCCGGCCTTGCCCGACATCCTGGCTTTCGCTTCGGCGATGCCCTTCTGCAGCGCCTGCGCCAGATCCGCATCCACGTCGGGATGCTTGAGGATGCCTTCCCAGTAGCGGACGGCATTCTTGTAATCCTTGCGCTCGAAGGCAGCGCTGCCCGCCAGGGCCAGGATCTTCGGGTTGTCCGGGGCGAGCTTGAGCGCCCGGTCGAGCAGCTTCGTCGGCTCGCCCGCCATCGACCGCCCCGCAACCAGCGCCAGCGATTCCGCGTAGTCGGCCAGCAGGTCGGCATCGTCGGGCTTCAGCGCAACGGCCTTTCCATAGGCCGCGCTCGCTTCGCCGAAATTTTCCATGGCGCGATAGGCGCGACCGAGCATCTTCCAGCCTTCCGCGTCGCCGGGGTTCGTCTTGAGGCGCGCGGCCAGCTTGGCGGTCATGTCGCGGAACTGCTCCGCGGTCACCGACGAAAGATCCGCGGCCGGATGCGGCGGCGCCACGATGCCCTGCAAGTTGCCCAGGTGCAGATACAGCGCGATGGCAACGACCGGGATCAACGCGCCCACGACGATCGGCGTCGCCTTGCCGGCACGGGCAACCGGAGCGGCTTCCTCGGGAAGTGCCGCCTCTTCGATGACCCGCCTTTCCAGCTCGGAGCGGGCCTGCTCGTAGCTTTGCGCGTTCAAGGCGCCCGAGGCGAGGTCGCGCTCGAGCTCGGCGAACTGGTCGCGATGGATTTCGAGGTTGGACAGTGAACGCCCGACTGAGGGCGCCGCGCGGGCTTTCAGCAGCGGCCGCAGCACGACGACGAGTGCTGCGACCAGCAATAGCAACGCCAGGATTGCGAAAACGATCATCGCAAGTGGTTACCTTCGCCGCCGCGCAGGAGCGCTTCGGCGCGCGCGTGTTCCGCAGGCGTGAGCTCGGCTTGCGGCAGCCGGCGCCGTCGGCCGCGCAGGTAAATCGCCAGGCCGGCAAGGCCGATCAGCATCAGCACGAACGGCCCGACCCAGAGCAGCAGGGTCGTGGCCTTGAAGGGCGGGTCGTACAGCACGAAATCGCCATAGCGCGCCACCATGTAGTCGCGGATCTCGGCGTCGCTTTTTCCGGAGCGCATTTGCTCGCGCACCTGGTTCTTCAGGTCGATCGCGAGGTCCGCATGCGAATCGGCGAGCGACTGGTTCTGGCAGACGAGGCAGCGCAAATCGGACGTGAGCTTGACCACCCGCTTTTCCAGCACGGGATCGTCCGATTCAGGCACGGCTTCCCTGGCAAGCGCCACGCAGGCCGAAACCAGCAGGATGACGGCGAACAGTGACCTCATCCCTGCAGCTGCCTGGCCAGCGGGATGATCTTCTGCTCGATGATCTCGGGCGTGACAGGCCCGATGCGCTTGTAGCGGATCACGCCGTTCTTGTCGATCAGGTAGGTCTCCGGCACGCCGTAGACACCGTAGTCGATGCCCACCTTCCCGTCGGCATCCTGGACGGACAAGGTGTAGGGATTGCCGTGCTTGCCGAGCCACTTCAGCGCGTCTTCGCGCTTGTCCTTGTAGTTCAATCCGTAGACGGGCAGCACGTTCTGCCGTGAAAACTCGACCATGAGCGGATGCTCGTCGAGGCAGGCGACGCACCAGGATGCCCACACGTTCAGCAGCCAGACCTTGCCCTTGAGGTCATCGAGTGCCAGCGTTTGCGCGGGATCCTGCAACTGCGGCAGCCTGAAGGATGGCGCCGGCTTGTCCTTCAGGGGAGAAGGCACTTCGCGCGGATCCAGGCGCAGCCCGATCGCAAGAAACACGACCAGCACGACAAACACACCAAGCGGCAGGAATCGTTTCATCGGCGAGCTTGCAGATCAATGAAAGGCAACGCGGCACACGCCATCACGCGGCTGCGGCATTCGCCGCGCCCATCGATTCGCGCTTTTCCTTGCGTTCGAGCCGGTAGCGCCGGTCGCTCATGGCAAGGATGCCGCCCAGCGCCATGATGAAGGCGCCGCCCCAGATCCAGTCCACGAAAGGCTTGTGGTAGACCCGCACGACCCAGGCGCCACCCTCGACCGGCTCGCCGAGCGACACGTACAGATCGCGCAACAAACCCGTATCGATGGCGGCCTCGGTCATGGGCATCTGCTGCACGTGATAGAAGCGCTTCTCCGGGAACAGCGTGCCGACCCGGGCTTGTTCCTTCAGGACGGCAACCTTGCCGCGGGTCGCGACATAGTTCGGCCCGTTGACTTCCGCGAGTCCGTCGAGCCGGAAGGTATAACCACCGACATCGACGGTGTCGCCGACCTGCATGCGCACGTCCTTCTCCACCTCGTAGCCCTTGACCAGCGTGACGCCGGCGATGAACACCGCGACGCCCAGGTGGGCCAGCAGCATGCCGTAGAAGCCTCGCGGCAGGGCCGCAAGCTGGGAGGGCGTGCTGCGTTCGCTCGTCGCACGCAGCTGGTTGACGCGCTGCTTGAGGTTCAGGAAGGTGGACAGCGCGACCCACAATGACAGCAGCAGGCCGAACGCGATCATCGGCGTCCATTTGCCCAGGGTGAACGGCAGCAGCAACGCGGTGACCAGCGCGATGACGAAGGCCCACTTGAGGCGCGCGCCGATTTCCGGCAGCGCCGCCTGCTTCCATCTCGCGATCGGGCCGATGCCCATCAGGAACAGGGCCGGCGTCATGAGCGGCACGAACACCGCTTCGAAATATGGCGGCCCGACGGAGATCTTGCCCATGCCCAGCGCGTCGAGGAACAGCGGATATAACGTGCCCAGCATCACCGACGCGGCGGCGACGAGCAGCAGCACGTTGTTCGCCAATAAAGCGGATTCGCGCGACACGAGCTCGAAGCGACCGCCAAGTCCGACCTTCGGCGCACGCCAGGCAAACAGCGCGAGCGAACCGCCGATGACGACGACCAGGAAGGCGAGAATGAAGATGCCGCGACGCGGATCGGTCGCGAACGCGTGCACGGAGGTCAGCACGCCGGAGCGCACCAGGAAGGTTCCCAGCAGCGACAGTGAGAACGCGATGATCGCGAGCAGCACGGTCCAGATGCGGAAGCCGCCGCGCTTCTCGGTCACGGCCAGCGAATGCATCAGCGCCGTGCCGACCAGCCAAGGCATGAAGGACGCGTTCTCGACCGGATCCCAGAACCACCACCCGCCCCAGCCGAGTTCGTAATAGGCCCACCCGCTGCCCAAGGCAATGCCCACGGTCAGGAACACCCAGGCCATAGTCGTCCACGGACGCGACCATCTGGCCCAGGTGGCATCGAGCTTGCCGCCGAGCAGCGCGGCGACAGCGAATGAAAACGCCACCGAAAAACCGACGTAACCCATGTACAGCATGGGCGGATGGATGACCATGCCGGGATCCTGCAACAGCGGATTCAGGTCGCGCCCATCCGGCGCCGCGGGAATCAGGCGCTCGAACGGATTCGAGGTAAACAGCATGAACAACAGGAAACCCACCGAGACCAGCGCCATCACGCCGAGGATGCGCGCCACCATCTCCAGCGGCAGGTGGCGGCTGAACACGCTCACGGCCAGCATCCACACCGTCAGCATCAACACCCAGAGCAGCAATGATCCTTCGTGGCTGCCCCAGGTGGCGGCGAAGCGGTAGAACCATGGCAGGCTGGAATTCGAATTCGTCGCGGCGTTCAGCACCGAGAAATCGTTGTTGACGAAAGACCAGGCCAGGCAGGCGAAGGCCAGCACGACGAATACGAACTGGCCCTGCGCGGCGGGCCGCGCGACGTTCATCCACGCCACGCTGCCGCGAACCGCGCCCGCCAGCGGCAGGATCGCCTGCGTGAGCGCGATGCAGAGCGCCACGATAAGCGCGAAATGCCCGAGCTCGGGAATCACGAGCGGTGCTCCGCGGACGGCGAGGCGTAAGGGGCAGGGCGTGAGCGGCAAGAACCGGGCGCCGAAAACCGCATGCAGGCACCCACGCGGGTTTCGTGCATCTGTCGCCTCTCTCCTCTCGCCTCTCGTCTCACTTTTTCTCCACCAGGGTTTTCTGCGATTCTTGCATGGCCTTGTTGGCGCGCTCCAGCGCATCCGCCGCTTCCGGCGGCATGTAATTCTCGTCGTGCTTGGCGAGAACCTCGGAGGCCGAGAAAACGCCGTCGGCACCGAGTTTACCCTGCGCAACCACGCCCTTGCCCTCCTTGAACAGGTCGGGAAGGATGCCTTTGTAGGTGACAGGCACGCTCTTCGAAGTGTCGGTGACGACGAAGCTGACCGTCACGCCGTCCGCCTGGCGTTTCACGCTGCCTTTTTCCACCAGGCCGCCGATGCGGAAATTACGCCCTTGCGGCGCCTCGTGCGCGGCGATCTGGGTCGGCGTGAAAAAAAACACCAGGTTGCTGCGAAACGCGTTCAGGACCAGGGTCGCCGCGATGGCGAGGATGGCCAATCCCGCAACGATGAGGGCAATGCGCTTGTGTCTCGGTTTCATCCCGCCCTAGTCCGAATGCGCCTGCGCGTTACGACCCGCCGCCTCGCGCAGAGTTCGGGCGCGCCGGCGCAGGCCGACGAGCTCGATCGCGACGATGAGCATCGTCATGCCGTACGCGCCCCAGACATACAGCGCCGAGCCTCCCATCGCAAAAAATTCCGACGCGCTTGCCCATTGCATGTCAGTTGCCCTCCAGGTTCCGCAGCCACGCCGCGCCGCGCTCGCGTTCCAGGATTTCGCAACGCACGCGCATCAGCGCAGCGGCGATGCAATACGCCCAGAAGGCGAACACCATGACGAGCATGCCGGCCAGCATGATGCTCGCCATGCTGGGTGCACGCGAAAAACTCACCGACGAACCCTGGTGCAGCGTGTTCCACCATTTGACCGAGAAATAAATGATGGGAACGTTGATGGCTCCCACCAGCGCGAGCACCGCGGACGCCTTGTCGGCACGCCGCGGGTCGTCGATGGCGGACTTGAGCGACAGGTAGCCCAGGTACAGGAAAAACAGGATCAGTTCGGAAGTCAGCCGCGCGTCCCAGACCCACCAGGTGCCCCAGGTCGGCCGCCCCCAGAAGGAGCCGGTCCATAGCGCGATGAACGTCATCAGCGCGCCGGTGGGCGCCAGCGCGTGCGCCATCATGGACGACAGGCGCGTGTTGAATGCGAGCCCGATGCCGGCCCAGAAGGCCATGACCATGTAGATCAGCATCGACATCCAGGCCGCGGGCACGTGGATGAAAATGATGCGATAGGCCTCGCCTTGCTGGAAATCGGTCGGCGCGGCGAAAAACGCGATATAGAGCCCGATCGCGCCCAGCACCGCGGCCGATGCAAGGAACCACGGAACCATCTTTCCGGCCAGCGGATAGAAGGTTTGCGGCGACGAATACTTGAGCCAGTTCATCTTTTCGAAACTATTCCAGTGAAATCTTCAACGCCACGGCGACCGCCCAGGGCGCGAACACCAGGGTCGCGAGCGACATCGCAATCAGCAGCGAAAAGTGCCCGCCGGTTTCCATGCCGCCGGCCGACGCGGTCACCGCGCCCGCGCCGAACACCAGCACCGGCACATACAGCGGCAATACCAGCAACGACGTCAGCGCCCCGCCGCCTCGCACGCCCAGGGTCAGCGCCGCCCCGACCGCGCCGATGAGCGACAGCGCCGGCGTACCCAGCAGCAGCGTGAGCACCAGCGTGCGCAGCGCCTCGCCGGGCAAATCGAACTGCAATCCCAGCAGCGGTGCCACGATCACGAGCGGCAGGCCGGTCGTCAGCCAGTGCGCCACGATTTTCGACAGCACCAGCAACGTCAACGGCTGCGGCGCCAGCACGAGCTGCTCGAGCGCACCGTCCGCATGATCGCCGCCGAACATCCTCGCGAGCGACAGCATGGACGCCAGCAACGCCGCCACCCATACCACGCCCGGCGCAATCTCCCGCAACGTGTCCGGCTCCGGCCCTACGCCAAGCGGGAACAGGCTCACGACGATGACGAAGAAAAAAAAAGTCGTCAGCACGTCGCTGCGCCGTCGCGCCGCGACCAGCAGGTCGCGCGCCATCACCGCGCCGCCGGCGGTACCCGTCCAGCCGGCCACTACCCTGCTCCCAGTTCCAGCGAGTGCATGCGGATGTCCGCGAGGCCCGCATCCTGGTGCGTCGTGAACACCACCATGCCGCCGCGCCGCACATGTTCGACGATCACCGCGGCCGTGCGTTCCACCGATGACGCGTCGAGCGCAGCGAACGGCTCGTCCAGCACCCACAGCGGCTTGTCCGCGGAAAACAGCAGGCGGCACAGCGCGACCCTGCGCTTCTGCCCTTGCGACAACAATCGCACCGACAGGTCGGCGACGCCACCCAGTCCCTGTCGGACCAGGCCGTCGCGCAACGCAGCGGTCCCCACGTCCGTGCCGGCCAACGCGAGCGCGAATCGCAGGTTCTCGATCGCGGTCAGGTCATCCTTGAGCCCGTTGGCGTGGCCGATGAAC
>DASZTG010000098.1:0-38913 GCA_035548375.1 Burkholderiales bacterium | reverse complement strand
CGACAAGGAAACGCCGCGTCGCCGCGCGGCCGACCGCGGAAAGCACGTCCCGGTGGGCGAGCACCTGCTGGGCCGCGTGCTCGACGGCGCCGGCAAGCCGCTCGACCGCTTTGCGCCACCCGACGCCAGCCAGATGCAGCCGCTATACAGCCGGCCGTTCAACCCGCTCGAGCGCGCGCCCATCGATTCCGTGCTCGACGTGGGCGTGCGCGCGATCAATTCGCTGCTGACCGTCGGACGCGGGCAGCGCATGGGCCTGTTCGCGGGATCGGGCGTGGGCAAAAGCGTGCTGCTCGGCATGATGGCACGCTATACCACCGCCGACGTCACGGTGGTGGGCCTGATCGGCGAGCGCGGTCGCGAGGTGAAGGAATTCATCGAGCAGATCCTCGGGCCGGCGGGCATGGCCCGCTCCGTCGTCGTCGCGACCCCCGCGGATACCTCGCCGTTGATGCGCCTGCAAGGCGCCGCCTACGCGACCGCCGTCGCCGAATTCTTCCGCGACCGCGGCAAGAACGTGCTGCTGATCATGGATTCGCTCACGCGCGTGGCCATGGCCCAGCGCGAGATCGCGCTGGCGATCGGCGAGCCGCCGGCCACCAAGGGCTACCCGCCTTCCGTGTTCGCCAAGCTGCCCGCGCTCGTGGAACGCGCCGGCAACGGCGCGGACGGAGGCGGGTCGATCACGGCGTTCTACACCGTGCTCACCGAGGGCGACGACCCGACCGATCCGATCGCCGATGCGGCGCGAGCGATCCTCGACGGCCACATCGTGCTGTCGCGCCAGCTGGCCGATGCCGGCCACTACCCTGCCATCGACGTCGAGGCTTCCATCAGCCGCGCCATGACCTCGCTGGTGGACGATTCCCAGCTCGAATTCGTGCGGCGGCTGCGGGCGCTCTATTCCCGCTACCAGCGCAACCGCGACCTCATCAACGTCGGCGCCTACGTCGCCGGCAGCGACCCGCAGCTCGACCAGGCCGTCGCGCTGATGCCGCGCATCGAGGCCTTCCTGCGCCAGGACATGAACGCCCGCGAATCGTTCGCGCACTCGCTGGCGCAGCTGCAGGCCCTGTTCAACGACGCCGCCGCCGGCGGCAGGAAGCAATGAAGAAAAGGGGAACCGACATGTCGAAACGCTTTCCGCTGGACGTCGTCATGGAACTCACGCGCAAGCAGGCCGACGACGCGGCGGCCGTGCTCGCGCAATTGCGCGCCAAGGAGCGCGCGGCTTCGGAAACCCTGCAGATGCTGGAGAACTGCCGGCATGAATACCAGGCGAGGTTCGAGCGCACCAGCCAGTCCGGCATCGGCAACGAGCAATGGCGCAACTACCAGGAATTCCTCGCGAAGCTCGACCAGGCGATCTCGCAGCAGCGCGAAGTGCTGGGCAAGTGCAGCGTGTCTTGCCAGGCGGGGCTGCAGGAATGGCAGCTCGCCCGCATCAAGCTCAAGTCCTTCGACGTCCTGTTCGAGCGGCACCAGCGCGGCGAAGCGCAGCGCGAATCGCGCAGCGAGCAGCGCGACCAGGACGAACGCAGCGCCGCCAGCCACCAGCGCGCCCGCAAGCCCTCCTGACTTTCGACGAGACGACATGATCACGACCATTCTCACCAGCCCCGCCGCGCCGGCAAAAGGCGGCAGCGCGGCCCACGCGGACGACGCGGCAGGCTCCGCGACCGATGCCAGCTTCGCGCAGTTGCTCGGCGCCGGCATCGGCAAGAAGGCCTCCTTGCCGGTATCGACCAATGCTGCCAAGCCCGGCAAGCCCGGCGACGACGCTGCGAACGACCCGGAAATAGCCGCCTGCGATCCGACAACGCTGCTGGGCACGATTGCGGCCGGCCAGGCCGGCCTGGACACCGCCGCGGCGGCAGCAGCCGGTGCGCACGCCGCCGCCCATGCGACTTCGCAGATCGTGCCCGGCACGGTTCCCGCCAAGCCGACGAAGGATTCGAAGGACGACGCCGCGACAGCCGTCGTGCGCCAGATGCCGGCGACTGCCAAACCGGTGGCGACCGCAGTGCGCGACACCAGGGACAGCGCGACGACACCGACCGATGTGCGCGACGCTGCCGCCTCCAGGCATGCGTCCGATAAAAAGCCGGATGCAACCGCGCTTCCGGCGGACGACGCCAGGCCGGTCCAGGCACCGCAGGCGGCCGCTCCCCTTGCCGCGCCGATCGCGCCCGAATTGCCGCAGCGCCAGCAGGACAACACCACCGCTGCCTTGCCCGCGGCCAGCTCACCCGCGCCGGTGCAGATGGCCGGCAACACGTCGCCTGGCGTTTACGCAACGGCGATGGCGCACCTGGAGCAGATTTCGCAACCGATGGGCTCGCCGCAGTGGGACGATGGATTCTCCGGCCGGATCGTGTGGATGGCGAAGAACGACGTGCAGTCCGCTTCCATCAAGCTCAATCCGCCGGAACTCGGGCCGGTGGAAGTGAAGCTCACGCTGACGTCCGACGCGGGATCGGTCGCCTCCGCGGCGGTGCACTTCAGCGCCGCGCACGCCGCGACGCGCGATGCGATCGAGCAGGCGCTGCCGCGCCTGCAGGAAATGTTGCGGGAGAACGGCATCTCGCTCGGCAACACCACCGTCGATGCGGGCAACCCGGGCAATACCGGCGGCTTCGCCGACTCCGGCAACCGGGCTTCCGGGAACGCGGCGCGAGGCGACCAGGCCGACCGCTCGCCGCCCGATATCCTGCCCTCGCGTTCCACGCCATTGCCACGCAACGGCAGCGGACTCGTCGATACCTTCGCATGACCGCGGCCCGAATTGGGTATTTATTGCCGTTCTTTTCATGCAATGGCGACCCGCGCCCGACATGAATAATGTCTGCATTCCAACCTGAGGGCGCCTCATGGCCAAGAGCCCGAAAACCGAAGCCGCCGCGGAAGAACCCGCCGATGCGCCGGCAAAAACAGGCGGCGGCAAAAAGAAGCTGATCCTCATCGGCGCCAGCGCGCTGCTGCTCGCGGCAGGCGGAGGCGGCGGCGCGTGGTTCTTCCTCAAGGGAAAGCATTCGGGCGAAGGCGAAGCGCAGGCCAAGACCGTCAAGAAGGAGGTCAAGCGCGTCGACAAGGGCGCGCCGCCCGTGTTCCTGCCGCTGGATTCCTTCGTCGTGAACCTGCGCAATCCGACGCCGGGCTCGGGCGACCAGTTCCTGCAGACCGACATGACCTTGCGCGTCGGCGGCGCCGACGTGGTCGAGGAAATCAAGCAGCACATGCCCGAAGTGCGCAGCCACGTGCTGATGCTGCTGTCGAGCAAGACCTCGCAGGAACTGCTGACGCCCGAAGGCAAGACCAGGCTCGCCGAAGCGGTGCGCATGGAAATCACCGGGGTGATCGACCCCGAGGCCGTGAAACCCGCCGCCAAGCCGGCGATCAAGAAGCAGGAAGAAGGCGAGAAGGACGCGGACGCCAAGGACAAGGAAGAAGAGTCCGCCGACGCCGCGGCCGAGGAGGCGCCCTCGCCTGAAGAACAGAAGGTGAGGAGCGTGCTCTTCACCTCCTTCATCATCCAGTAGGGCCGCGCGCGCCGTGGCCAAGGAATTCCTGACCCAGGACGAAGTCGATGCGCTGCTGAAGGGCGTATCGGGCGAGCTCGAGCCCGAGGCCGAGAAGCCCGAGGACAACCAGGGCATCCGGCCCTACAACATCGCGACGCAGGAACGCATCGTTCGCGGGCGCATGCCCACGCTCGAGATCATCAACGAGCGTTTCGCCCGGCTCATGCGCGTGGCCCTGTTCAACTTCATCCGGCGCAGCGCGGAGATTTCGGTCGGCCCGGTGCGGGTACAGAAGTACAGCGAGTTCATCCGCAACCTGGTGGTGCCGACCAACCTGAACGTGGTGCAGGTGAAGCCGCTGCGCGGCTCGGCCCTGTTCATCTTCGATCCCAACCTCGTCTTCCTGGTAGTGGACAACCTGTTCGGCGGCGACGGCCGCTTCCACACCCGCGTGGAAGGCCGCGAATTCACGCAGACCGAGTTGCGCATCATCCAGAAGCTGCTCGAGGTCGTGTTCGAGAACTACGAGAAATCCTGGAGCCCGGTCTATCCGGTGAAGTTCGAGCACACGCGCTCGGAAATGCACACGCAGTTCGCCAGCATCGCCACGCCAAACGAAGTGGTCGTCACGACGACCTTCACCATAGAGCTCGGCGCGGTCAGCGGGGATTTCCACCTCTGCCTGCCGTACGCGATGATCGAGCCGATTCGCGACATCCTCTATTCCAGCCTGCAGGGCGACCACGTGGAAGCCGACAAGCGCTGGGTGCGCCTGCTGTCGAGGCAGGTGCAGTCCGCCGAAGTCGAGCTCGTCGCCAACCTCGGCAGCGCGAAGCTGTCGCTGCGGCAGGTCAACGGCCTCAAGATCGGCGACGTGATTCCGCTGGACATTCCCGCCGAGCTCACCGCCGAGATCGACGGCGTGCCGGTCATGGAATGCAACTACGGCGTATTCAACGGCCAGTACGCCCTGCGCGTGCAGCGCATGATCAACCAGGGCCTCAACGACCGCTTCACCGGACAGGAAGATGTCTGACCCCGAGCGCCGCGACGGCGGCGGCAACCCCGATTCACCCCGATCCACGGAGGCAGCGATGCCGGAAACCACCACAGCAGATCCGAAGACCGACGACTGGGCCGCAGCCCTGGCGGAGCAAGGCGCAGTCGAATCCCCGGCCGCGCCGGTGTTCCAGAAGCTCGCCCCCGGAGGCGCGGTCGATGCCAAGAACGACATCGACCTGATCCTGAACATCCCGGTCCAGCTCACGGTCGAGCTCGGCCGCACCAAGATCACCATCAAGAACCTGCTGCAGCTCGCGCAGGGCTCGGTGGTCGAGCTCGACGGCCTGGCCGGCGAGCCGATGGACGTGCTCGTGAACGGCTGCCTGATCGCGCAGGGCGAGGTCGTCGTGGTCAACGACAAGTTCGGCATCCGCCTGACGGACATCGTCACGCCGTCGGAACGCATGCGCCAGTTGAATCGTTGATGCGCTTTTCCGCTCGCATCGTCCCGGGCGCCCGCGCCGCGCTCGTTGCCTTCCCGTGCGTGGCGCATGCCGCGCAGGAGGCACCCGCCGCCGTCGGCACCGGCAGCGTGCTGCAGGTCCTGCTCGGGCTCGCCGTCGTCCTCGCCATGGTGTTCGCCGCGGCATGGGCGATGCGCCGCTTCGACCCGAACGCCGCGACGGGCGGCAATGCACTTCGCGTCGTCGCCGGGACATCCGTGGGTAGCCGCGAACGCGTGGTCGTGCTCGAACTGGACGACACCTGGCTCGTCGTCGGCGTCGCGCCCGGCCGCGTCTCCTCATTGCATAACATGCCGAAGCCGCAAAACTTCCAGGCGGCCGCGCAGGCGATGCCCGCCAGCCCGTTCGCGAACTGGCTCAAGCAGACCCTGGAAAAGCGCAAGCATGGCTAAGGGCTGCGCGAATGCACGCATGGCCAGGCACCTGCGCTGGCTGCTCGCCTTGACGCTCGCCTTCGCGGCCCTCCCCGTTTTCGCCGAGCAGGCCGCACTGCCCGCCTTCACCAGCACGCCTGGCCCCGGCGGCAGCCAGACCTACTCGCTGCCGATCCAGACGCTGCTGTTCCTGACGACGCTGACCTTCCTGCCCGCGCTGCTGCTGATGATGACGGGGTTCACGCGCATCGTCATCGTGCTCTCGCTCGTGCGCCAGGCGATCGGCACGCCCACTTCGCCGCCGAACCAGGTATTGATCGGGCTGGCCCTGTTCCTGAATTTCTTCGTGATGGCCCCCACGCTGGATGCGATCTACAAGGACGCCTACCAGCCGTTCACGCAGAACAAGCTCAACGCCACCCAGGCCATGGAGCGCGCTTCGCTGCCCCTGCGCCAGTTCATGATGAAGCAGACGCGCGAAACGGACCTGGGCCTGTTCCTGAAACTCTCGGACACCGATGCCGCGACACCCGAGCAAGTGCCGCTGAAAGCGCTCATCCCGGCCTTCGTGACCTCCGAGTTGAAGACGGCCTTCCAGATCGGCTTCCTGATCTTCATTCCTTTCCTGATCATCGACATGGTCGTATCCAGCGTGCTGATGTCGATGGGCATGATGATGCTTTCGCCGGTCATGATCTCGCTGCCGTTCAAGATCATGCTGTTCGTGCTGGCGGACGGCTGGAACCTGCTGATCGGATCGCTCGTCAGGAGCTTCTCGCCGTGACGCCGGAAACCGTCATGACGATCTGCCGCCAGGCGCTGGAACTGACGCTGCTCGTGTCGGCACCGCTGCTGCTTGCAGCGCTCGCGGTGGGATTGCTCGTCAGCGTGTTCCAGGCAGCGACCCAGATCAACGAAATGACGCTTTCGTTCATTCCCAAGCTCGTCGCCATCCTGGTCATGCTCGTGCTGGCCGGCCCGTGGATGATCACGATGATGGTGGACTACATGCGCAGGCTGCTCGAGAACCTGCCGTTCATGATCGGATGAGGGCCGTGACGGCGTGACGGCGTGACTTCCGCGGATTCGCGGGTGGTATCACGACAGTCACCATAGTCACGACAGTCACGATACTCACGAACAGATGATCCAGATCACCTCCGCTCAGCTCAACGCCCTGCTCGCGGCATTCGCTTTCCCGATGGCGCGCATCCTGGCGCTGGTATCGACTGCGCCGATCTTCGGCAATCGCGGCGTGCCGCGGCGCACGCGGTTGCTGGTCGGCCTGGCCATCGGCATCGTGGTGGCGCCATTGGCCGGGCCGATCCCGGATGTCTCGCCGTCCTCCTATGAAGGGCTCGCCGTGCTGCTGCAGCAGATCATCATCGGCACGGCGATGGGCATGGCGATGCGCGTGGCCTTCGCGGCCGTCGACACGGCGGGGGAAGTCATCGGCTTGCAGATGGGCCTGGGCTTCGCCACGTTCTTCGATCCCCAGCGCGGCAACAATGCGCCCGTCGTGGCCCAATTGCTGGGCCTGCTGGCGATCCTGTTCTTCCTGGCGCTGAACGGCCACCTGCTGATGATCTCCACCCTGGCCGAAAGCTTCACGACCCTGCCGGTCGGTGCCGACCTGTTCGGGCCGCGCGCCGCCTACAACATCGTGACCTGGGGCGGGCAGATGTTCGCGGCGGGCTTCACCCTGGCCCTTCCGGTGGTCGCGGCGCTACTGATCACGAACCTGGCGCTCGGCGTGCTGACGCGTGCCGCGCCCCAGCTCAACATTTTTGCGGTCGGCTTCCCGATCACCTTGCTGCTGGGGTTTTTCATGCTGGCGCTGGTGCTGCCGCACCTCACCGGTCCGATGGAGAAGCTCCTGCTATCTGGCGTTTCCGCCGCGCTCGACATCCTGCGGAAGTAGCGATGCACCGGCCGGCGCACCGCGGCCGGCTCAGAGGAAATTGAAAATCGAGAGCTGGGCGGTCTGCAGGAAGGTCTTCTGCGCCGCCTGCAGGTTGTTCTGCTGCTGCACCAGGTCGCTCACGGCCTTGGCGTAGTCCAGGTCCTGCAGGTTCGAGATGTTCTGCTTGTACTGGACCGACAAGTCGTCGCTGCTGCTTTGCAGGTCGTCGGTTTCGCGCATGCGCGTGCCCACGCCGGCGCGAACGCTGTTCACGCTATCCAGGGCCTGGTCCAGGTTGGCTATCGCGTCGTTCAGCGAGTTCTGCAGCCGCGCATTCGATGCCGGATCGTCCGCCGCGCCTTGCAGGGCGGTGACCAGCTTCGAAATGGTCTTGAAGATGTCCTGGTCCTTGCTCGGGTCGATCTGCACGACGTCGCCGCTGGCCGGCGCACCCTGCACCTGCAGGCTCATGCCGTCGAAGGCGATCGCGCCGCCGCTGGTATAGGGTTGCGCGGTTGCCACCGTCGTGCCGGCGGTCACGTCGTTCACGTCGTAGGTCGTCACCGCGGTGGTCCCGGTTCCCGTGACGGTGAACACGATCTGGTACTGGTGGCCGGTGATCGCCGTCGGATCGGTAACCGTGCCCTGCGTGTAGACCGCCGAGCCGGTGTTGGCCGGCGGCGCGGAGACCGTGAAGGTGCCGTTGCTCGCGCGCACGCGCATGAACACGTCGGCGCCGGACTCGCTGACCGCGATCTGACGGCCGCTTGCCACCTGCACGAGGCGCTGGCCGTCGTCGCCAAGGTATTGCACGCCGGCCGCCGACGGCGCGAACGGCGTCACGTCGGTCTGGAACCCGGAAAAAAGATAATTGCCCTCGCCGTCCGTCGAGTTGGCGACGCTCAACAGCTCGTCGTACATCGCCTGCACGTCCTGGGCGACGGAAGCGCGATCGCTCGCGGTGAAGCTGCCGTTGCCGGCGGTCACGGCGTTCTGGCGCACGGCCTGCAGCAGGTCGCCGATGCGGCCCAACGTCGATTCGGTCTGCGCCAGGCGCCCCGAAGCGGTCTGCGCGTTCACACCGTACTGGGTGTTGATCGCGTCGGCCTGGCTGATCTCGAGCACGCGCGACGCCGCCACCGGATCGTCCGACGCCGTCAGCACGCGCCGGTTCGCCGAGATCTGCTGCTGGGTCTTCAGCAGGTCCGCCTGCTGGCGGTTGATCGAGCTGACACTGAGGTTGTAGATGGTGTTGGTGGCGATGCGCATGGCGGAATCTCTAGGTGTTGTTGCCCAGTGCAAGCAGCGTGTCGAACAAGGTCGACGCGATCTGCAGGACCTTGCCGGACGCCTGGTAGGCCTGCTGGAATCGGATCAGGTTGGCGGCCTCTTCGTCAAGGCTTACGCCGGACTGCGCTTGCTGCGCGGTCGTCGCCTGCTCCAGCACGGCGGCCTGTGCGCTGCTGGTCACCTGCAACTGGCGCGTCTGCGTGCCGACGTCGCTGACGAACGCGGCATAGGCGCCCTGGTAGGACGCGGTACCGCCGTCGAGGATTTTCTGCGTCTGCAACCCGGCCAGCAGCAGCGCGTTGCGGTTGTCGCCGGTGCCGCCCGAATTGGGTCCGACGCCGAACGTGTCGCCCGCGGCGGGCGTGCCGGATATCTGGATGGTCCAGCCGTTGAACGTGATGTCCTGCCCCGGCGTGTAGGTCACGCCCGTCGGGTTGCCGGTCCCGGTGCCGGTGACGTCGAACGTGGTCGGGCTGGTGAAGGTAATGGTCACCGGCTGCTGGAGGTTGGCGTTCAGCGCGTTGACGACGCCGGCGCTGACCTTGCCCGTGCCGGTGTTTGCAGTGCCTTGCGACGTGCGCACCGGCGCGGCGGCGGCGATCTTCGACGGATCGGTGAGGGCGACGTCGAACGACTGCGCGCCATCCACCGTGGGGCGGATCAGGAAGGTGTCTCCCGCCACCGCGGCACCGGAGGCCAGCGACAGCGTAAAGCCGTCCACGTTTTGCGGCAGGGTCGCGAAGGAGCGCACGTTGCCGTCGGAAAGGCGCGTCAGCGCGTAATTCGTGCCGTCGAACGTCAGGCGGTAGTCGCTCGTGGTCAGCGCGCCGACATTGGCCGGATCGAAGGCGCCCGCTATGGTCGCGTTTCCCGTATTGTTCGTGCTGGGCGTGACGCGCGGCGTGCCGATCGAGAACAGGTCAGTGCCGGGCTGGCCGTTCAGGTCCTGGCCCAGCCGTAGTTGCGCGTTGAACGTCTGCGCGAGCGCGGCCGCCACGCGGCCCAGCGCGTTCTGCGCCGGATCGAGCGTCTGGTTGCGAAACGACAACAGCCCGCCCAGCTTGCCGCCAGTGAGGGATGCTTCCGGCAGTTGCACGACGCCGGAGGGCGTCTTGTAGCCGATCGTGACCTTGGTCGGGTCCAGCGGATCGCGCAGCGTGGTCACCGTATACGCCTGCACGCCCGCGACCAGCGGCTGGCCGCTGCCGATGAACACGTTGTAGGCGCCGTCGTCCTGCACGACGATGGTCGCCTTGACGTCCTTGTTCAGCTGCGCGACGAGCTGGTCGCGCTGGTCCATCAGGTCGTTCGGCGGCTGGCCGCCGGCGGCGCTGCGCGCGACGATGATGCGCTGGTTCAGGTCGGCGATCTGGCCCGCGTAGTTGGTGATCTCCTGGGCGGTGGCGCCGACGTCCTCGTTGACGCCGTCGCGCAAGTCCTGGATGCGCTGGTCGATGACGTCGAACCTCGACTTGAGCGCCTGCGCGGAGGACAGCATCGCCTGACGGGCCGAGGCGACGTTCGGCGTGGCCGCCACGCCCTGCACGGCCGTGAAGAAATCCTGCAGCGCGGGCGACAGGCCGGCCGACGGATCGGCCACCAGGTTGTCGAGCTGCTGGATCTGGGAATAGTAGCTGTCGAGCGCGTTCGACTGCGTGCTCGCGGAAAGAACCTCGCTCGTGAGGAACTGGCTGTACAGGCGCCGCACCGTGACGGTGTCGACGCCGTTGCCGAAAAAGCCGCTGCCCGACGCGGTTGGAATGGCGTTCGTGTAGTCGACTTCCTGGCGCGTATAGCCGGGCGTGTTCGCGTTGGCGATGTTGTGCCCGGCCGTCACCAGGCCGGCCTGCGCGGCCTGCAACCCGGAAATGCCGATGCTGAAGATATTGGTTGCCAAGAGTTTTCTTCCCTGCGACTACTTCGTTAACGGCCGCGAGCGCGCGAACTTGACGTCACGCGCGCCTGGCCCGTTGCGCCGTGTTGCCTTCGATCACGTTCGCGAGCTTGTCCGCGTAGTGCGGATCGGTGGCATAGCCCGCGCGCTGCAGTTCGCGCGCGTAGGCGCGCGCGTTGTCCGTGTTCTTCAGCACCTGCGCATAGCGCGCATTGGAGGCAAGCAGGCCGGCATAGTCCCGAAACGAATCGGCGTAGGAGTCGTATGCGCGAAAGGTCTGCACGGTCCTGGCCGCGGTGCCGCCGGAATACTCGGTCGTCGTCACGTCCACCGTGCGTCCCTGCCAGCCCGGCCCTGCCTTGATGCCGAACAGGTTGTGGCTTGCCGTGCCGTCGTTCGCGCGGATTTCCGACCGCCCCCATCCCGTCTCCAGGGCCGCCTGTCCGATCAAATACGAGGCGGGAATGCCGGACTCCGCGCTGACGGCACTGGCATCCGCCGCATGACGCTCGATGAATGAACGCGTGCGCTCGGCGGCGGGAGTGCGCGCGCCGGCGGATTCGGCCGGCGCCCCGGGGGGCGTTGCTTGCAACAGCGTCGGCGAGACGATCGGCTTGCCCGCGTTCGATGACAGTTGTCGCTCGAGCACTTGCGCGAGGCCGATCCCGCGCTTGGACATGGCCTCGGCGAGATGCTGGTCGAGCATCGAGGTATAGAGTCGCGTCTGCTCGCTGTCGAACATGCCGTCCTGGGCGACGGTTTCGCGCATGCTCTTGAGCATGGTATTCATCAGTAGCGCCTCGAACTGGCGCGCGGTTTCCTTGACGGCGGATTTCGGATCCGTCCTGGCCTTCAGGCGCAGGGCCTCGAGGTTCGGACTGTCCGTCGCGAGGATGACGGCCGCCGGATCATTGCCGATCGCCATGCGCGTGACGCCTAGATGATTTCGAGGTCGGCCCGCAGCACGCCGGCGGATTTCATTGCCTGCAGGATCGCGAGCAGGTCCTGGGGTGTCGCGCCGATCGAATTCAGCGCCTTCACGACTTCCGCCAGCGACACGCCGGCCGGCATGGTCACGAGGCCGCCCTTGTCCTCGCGGATTTCGATGTTGGATTTTTGCGCCTGCACCGTGGTCCCGCCGGAAAATGCGCCGGGCTGGCTGATGACCGGCTCGGTGGAGATGATCACGGACAGGTTGCCGTGTGCCACCGCGCACGGCTCGATGGTTACCGTCTGGTTCATCACGACGGAGCCGGTGCGCGCGTTGAGGATGACCTTGGCCACCGCCTTGGCCGGCACGACGTCGAGGTTTTCGAGGTGCGCGAGGAACTCGACGCGCTTGTCCTGCTCGAGCGGCGCGCGCACGCGCACGACCCGGCCGTCGACGGCATTCGCGAGGTCAGGCCCCATGAACGCGTTGATGGCCTTCACGATCTGGCGCGTGGTATCGAAGTCCGTGGCGTTGGCCTCGAGGTAGACGAACTCGCCCCGGCCTATGGTCGTGGCGACTTCCCGCTCCACGGTTGCGCCATTCGGAATGCGCCCCACCGCCAGGTGGTTGACCTGCACCTTGCTGCCGTTTGCCGCCGCGCCGACGCCGCCGACCAGCACGTTGCCCTGTGCCAGGGCATAGACCTGGCCGTCCACGCCCTTCAGCGGCGTCATCAGCAGGGTGCCGCCGCGCAAGCTCTTGGCATTGCCCAGAGACGATACCGTCAGGTCCAGGGTCTGGCCGGCGCGCGCAAATGCCTCGAGCGTCGCAGTCACCATGACGGCCGCGACGTTCTTCAGTTGCATGGTGGAGCCGGCATTCGGCGGCAACTGGATGCCCAGCTGCGACAGCATCGCCTGCAGGCTTTGCGTGGTGAACGGCGTCTGCGTGGTCTGGTCGCCGGTGCCGTCCAGGCCGACCACCAGGCCGTAGCCGAGCAACTGGTTGTCGCGCACGCCCTGGACCTTGGCGATCTCCTTCAGCCGGTCGGCATGAGCAGGCTTCGCGAGCGGACCGAACGCCAGCGCGCCGGCCACCAGCAACAGCCATCCCGCGGCCTTGAGTTTCTCGATTTCCTTCATGCGTGGCTCCGAATCGTCACGTCCCGCGCAAACCTTCGCTTCAGAACGGCAGCACGTTGTTGAAGAAGCGCGCGAGCCAGCCCATCGTCTGCGCCTCGTCGATGTAGCCGTTGGCGCGATATTCGATGCGCGCGTCGGCGACCTGCGTGGAAGCAATGGTGTTGACCGAGCTGACCATGACCGGGTTGACGATGCCCGAGAAGCGGATGAACTCCGTGCCCTGGCTCATGGCGATCTGCTTCTCGCCGCTTACCAGCAGGTTCCCGTTCGGCAGCAACTCGGTGACCGTCACCGTGATCGTGCCGGTGAAATCGTTGCTCGCCGCCGCCTGCCCGTTGCCGTTGAAGGTGTTGTCTGAGCTCGCATCCAGGCCCAGGCCCTGAAAGCTTTTGCCCGGCAATCCATGGACGGTGGGAACCGCGGCGGTCATCGCGCTCTTGCGCTCGGCACTCGCACCGGATTTCTTGTTGGCCGCGGTTTTCTCCGTGATCAGCACCGTCATGGTGTCGCCCACGAAGCGCGCGCGCCTGTCCTCGAACATCGGGCGGAAATTCGTCTTCGCGAAGATTGCGCCGTCGGCCTCCGGCTTGAGCTGGGCGTCGGGCAACGGACGCGCGGTCATCGGCTGGTGCACGATGGGCGGCTGGTTGATCGCGCAGCCGGAAAGTAGTGCCATCAGCAGCATTGCGGCGAGTTTGCGTGGGTTTGTCATCGTTGAGTGCTCCGGTTCGTGACTATCGTGACTGTCGTGACTGCCGTGAAAGTCTCATTGCTTTCCTGCATTTTCGACAGTCACGATAGTCACGTCGTTACGGTAGTCACGGCCCTTACAGCTGTGTCAGCCTCGCCAGCATCTGGTCGGAGGTCTGGATCGCCTTGGAGTTGATCTCGTAGGCACGCTGCGTCTGGATCATGTTCACCAGCTCTTCGGCGACGTTGACGTTCGAGGTCTCCACGTAGGTCTGGTTCAGGAACCCCGCGCCGTTGGCGCCGGGCGTGTTGGGTTGCGGGGGTCCGGACGAGGCCGTCTCGAGGTAGAGGTTCTCGCCGCGCGACTGCAGGCCGCCGACGTTGACGAAGGTGGCAAGCTGCATCTGGCCGATCTGCGTCGGCGTGCTCGAGCCCGCCTGCGTGACCGAGACCACGCCGTCCTTGGCGATGGTGATCGAAACCACGTTCGCCGGCAGCGTGATGGCCGGCTGGATCTGGTAGCCGCTCGAGGTGACGAGCTGGCTCTGGCTGTTCAGCTGGAACGCGCCGTCGCGGGTGTACGCCGTCGTGCCGTCCGGCAACAGCACCTGGAAAAACCCGTCGCCCTGGATCGCCACGTCCAGGCTGTTTCCGGTCTGCTGGATGTTGCCCTGCGTGAACACCCTTTCGGTCGCGACGGGCTGGACGCCGGTGCCGATCTGCAGCCCCGACGGCACTTCCGTCTGCTGGGAGGACTGCGCGCCGGGCTGGCGCAAGGTCTGGTAAAGCAGGTCCTCGAACACGGCGCGCTGGCGCTTGAAGCCGTTGGTGCTGACGTTGGCCAGGTTATGCGCGATGACGTCCATCTGCGTCTGCTGCGCCTCCAGGCCGGTCTTGGCAATCCACAACGAGCGAATCATCGTCTGCTCCCGTAACGTTTTCTGGAATGGGTTCTTGCGTTCATCGTGCGGTCAGCACGGACGTCGCCTGTGCCGAGTTGCTTTCCGCGCTTTGCAGCATCTTCATCTGCATGTCGAACTGGCGCGCGTTCTCGATCAGCCTCACCATCGCGTCGACGACGTTGACGTTGCTGCCTTCGAGCGTGCCCGATGCCAGCGCGACGTTGGCGTCCGGCTCGGCGGGATTGCCGCTGCGCGTGCGGAACAAGCCGTCCCCGCCCCTGACGATCTCGTTCTCGGCCGGATTGACCAGCTTGATCCTGCCGACGATCGCGGTCGCATTCGGAATCCCGAACGTGGGCACGACCGAGACGGTGCCGTCCTGGGCAATGGTGATCGTGGAATCGGGGGGAATGGCGATCGGCCCGCCGTCTCCGAGCACGGCGCTGCCGCTGCGCGTTTCGAGCTGCCCGTTGGTCCCGACCTGCAGGTCGCCTGCGCGCGTGTACGCTTCCGTGCCGTCCGGCGCCTGCACCGCGATGAATCCGGCCCCCTGGATGGCGACGTCGAGCGGTCGTCCGGTCTGCTGCAATACTCCGGGCGTCAGGTCGGCGCCCACCGTCGAATCGACGACGAATGCGCGCGTATTCGCGCCATCTCCGACCACGGGCACCGCGCGAAACGCGCTCAATTCGGCGCGAAAGCCCGTGGAATTCACGTTCGCCAGGTTGTGCGCGACGACCGCCTGCTGCTCGAGCAGGTGCTTCGCGCCGGTCATGGCGGTGTAGATGAGTCGATCCATTCAGGTGCGTGAATGCGTGAAGGTGTGAGCGAGTGAAGGGTTTACCCTGGCGGCCGGCTGCTCAAGGTCAACGCAGGTTGACCAGGGTCTGCAGCAGCGAGTCCTGCGTCTTGATGGTCTGCGCGTTCGCCTGGTAGGTCCGCTGCATGGTGATCATGTTCACGAGTTCCGCGGTCAGGTCGACGTTCGAATCCTCGACTGCGGAGGCCTGCAGCACGCCCAGCGATCCGCTATCCGGAGCGCCCACCGCGGCCGCGCCGGAATCCGGCGATTCGGCCCACTGGTTGTTGCCCAGCGGCTTGAGCCCCTGCGGATTGTTGAAGTTCGCCAGCACGATCTGGCCGATGTTGCGCGCCTGGCCGTTGCTGTAGCGGCCCTGGATGACGCCGTCCTGGCCGATCGCCAGGCCCGACAGGCGCCCCGACGTATAGCCGTTCTGCGAAAGCGAGCTCACGCCGAAGTTGGAGCCGAACTGCGAGGTCCCGTTGAAATCGAGATCGAACGTGAGCGGCGACGCCGCGCCGTTGATCACGCCCAGGTCCGTCGACACCTGCGCGAGGTCGACGGTCGCGGTCAGCGGCATGCCGGTGGTCAATACGCCGCCGGTACTGAAATTCAGTTGCGTCGCCACGCCGCCGCCGCCGCCGAAGTCGACGTTCGCCGCCGCCGTGCCGTCGACGGTTGCATAGGTGTCCCACTCGTTCGGATTGGCGGTCTTCACGAAGAACATCGACAGCAGGTGCGGGTTGCCGAGCGTGTCGAACAGCGTCACCGACGTGGAATTGTTGTAGCTGGTCGGATCGGCCGGGTTGAACACGCCGGTGACCGGCTGCTGCAGCCGGGAATCAAGGTTGATGGTGGCCTTCAGGTTCGAGGTCGACTGGGGCGAGATGTCGCCGGTGGGAATCTGCAGGGTCGTCGGCGACGACGGCACGATGAGTCCGTTGGAGTCGACCGGATAGCCGGTGAGGTCCATGCCTTCCGAGTTGACCAGGAAGCCGTCCTTGTCGAGCTGGAACTGGCCGTTGCGCGTGTAGGTTACCGCACCGTTGTCGCTCATGCGGAAGAAGCCGCTGCCGTTGATGGCCACGTCCAGCGGGTTGTTCGACGACGTCACGTTACCTTGGGAGAACTGCTGCGCCACCGTGGCGACCTGCGTGCCGATGCCCACCGCGTTGCCGCCGCCGAGCAGCGAGTTCGCGTACACGTCCGCGAACTGCGCCTGCGAGGCCTTGAACCCCACGGTGTTCGAGTTGGCGATGTTGTTGCCGATGACGTCCAGTCCCTTCGACGCCGCATTCAGACCGCTCAAACCCTGCTGGAATGCCATGACTCTCTCCTTGCCCGATTACAGGAATCGCTTGATGTCGGCGATGCCGACGGTGCCCTGGCCCGACAACTGCAACTGGACGCTGCCGTCCGCCGCGGTGCCGACCGATTGCACGATTGCGCTCGACAGCGGCGTCGCCGTGACGGCGGCGCTGCCCGCGTTTGCCTTTGCCGAGACCGTGTAGGTTCCCGACGCCAGCGCCTTGCCGTCGGCATCGAGTCCGTCCCAGGAGAAGGTGGTCGAGCCTTGCGGCTGCGCTCCCGCCTGGAAGCTTTCGACGACGTTGCCCTTGCTGTCGGCAATGGTGATGGTCATGCCATCGACCGCCTGCGGCACGTCTATGCCGAAGCGCACAGCCTGGCCGGTGAAATTCAAGGTGTTGCCGGTCACCAGCACTTCCCTGCCCACCAGCATGGCTGCCTGCAGCGACTGCTGCGCGGCGCTGGACGCCGCCATCGTCGCGAGCGTCTGGTTCAGCTTCTCGATGCCGGTGACGGTGTTCAGCTGCGCGAGCTGCGTGGTTACCTCCGCGTTGTCCATCGGGTTGAGCGGATCCTGGTTCTGCATCTGCGTGACCAGCAGCTTCAGGAAGCGGTCCTGCGCGTCGTCCGCCGCGCTGGGGGGCGCCGTCGTCTTGGTGTTCGAGTTCAGGATGCTCTGCAGGTCGGTGATGGTCGTCATGTGCGCTACTCCACGCTATTCGCTATTGGCCTATCGTCAGCGTCTTGGCCAGCAGGGTCTTCGCGGTGTTGATCGCCTCGACATTGTTCTGGTAGGCGCGCGAAGCGGAAATCATGTTCACCATTTCGTCGACGACGCTGACGTTGGGCATGGTGACGTAGCCCTCCTTGTCCGCCATCGGGTGGCCGGGCTGGTACATGCGTTTCATCGGCGACGGATCCTCGACCACGCCCGTCACGCGCACGCCGGAATTTTCGGCGCCGCCCATGTCCTGCGTGGAAAACACCACCTGCTTCGCCTTGTAGGCGTTGCCGTCCGGGCCGGTGGCGCTGTCGGCGTTCGCAAGGTTGCTGGCCACGACGTTCAGGCGCTGCGATTGCGCGGTCATGGCCGAGGCCGCGATGTCGAATACCTTCAGCAGCGAAGTCATGAACGGTTACCCCTGGATGGCCGCGAGCATCATGCGGATGTGGTGAGTGAGGGACGCAATGTTGGATTCGTAGTGGACGGTGTTCTCGGCGAACTGCGCGCGCTCCATGTCCATGTCCACGGTGTTGCCGTCGATGGAGGGCTGGATCACGCTGCGATAGAGCAATTCCGGCTGCGCCGCCGCGGCGGCCGGCGTGGCTTCGCCCGATTCCGGAATGGCGGGCTTCGCCGAAGCCGCGGCCAGCGCCGACTTGAAGTCGATGTCGCGTGCCTTGTATCCCGGCGTGTCCGCGTTCGCGATGTTCGACGCCAGCACCTGCTGCCGGTACGCGCGCAGGTTCAGCGCCTGGTGATTGAAGTTCAGCAACTCGTCGAGCTTGTTCATCTCTTGAGGTTCCGTGGGGCCTTTGGCCGCTTTTTCACGGAGCCCATGCTAGGCCGCGGCCTGCAACGGCAAATTTGCGAATAGGGACCGAAAGTCCCTTCAATTCCGTACACGGCTCCGGGCTGATTGGGCGGATGATGGCTTCCGCGGCAAGTATTGCCGGAAACCATTTTCAGCACGGAGACGGCATGGGGCGGGCAATATTCCTGGCGACACTCATCATTGCTGCGGCATCGATCACCGATGCGACTTCGCACGCGGCGCAGCCGCGCCAGGATCCCGAGCACATCAATCGCGCCGTGGAGATCTTTCTGCAGCGGGAAACCAAGGGCCTGCCTGGAGAAGTTGCCATCGAAATCGGCAAGGTGGATACCCGCGTGGCGTTGGCCGCTTGTTCGCGGCTGCAAACGTTTTTCCCGCCGGGCAGCCGCGCGTGGGGGCAAACCAGCGTCGGCGTGCGCTGCGCCGAGCCTGCCGCGTGGACGATGTACGTCCCGGCAACCGTGCGGGTATCCGCCGACTACCTGGTCGCGGCAAAACCGCTGGCACTGGGCCAGGACATCGAAGCTGCAGATCTGGTCGTGCGGCACGGCGAGCTCACCCAATTGCCGGCCGGGGTCCTCACCGACGCATCCCAGGCCGTGGGTCGCAAGCTGGCGAACAGCGTGCAGGCCGGCCAACCATTGCGGCGCGACGCCGTCCGCGCGCCGCCCGCGGTGCTTTCGGGGCAGCTCGTTTCGCTGGTACTGAACGGCAACGGCTTCAAGGTCAGCTCCGAAGGCCGCACGCTCGGCAAGGCGCCGGAAGGCGAAAGCGTGCAGGTTCGCACCAACGGCGGCGGCATCGTGACCGGCATTGTAAGATCAGGATCGGTGGTGGAAGTCGTAAGATAGTTTGAGGGCCCGATGCGCGCCGGCGCGCGACTTCGGCGCCCGCCTGGATTAAAGCTGCCGGAAATCCGGCCGATAATGCTGACAGGAAGTTTGGGATAGCAAGGATAGCCATCATGAAAATCGACAATTCGCTCAAATCGGTCGGCAACCTCCCCGGCGAGGCCGCGTCCGCAAAAAACGGCAAGGCGGAAACCGCCAAGCCCCAGTCGGGCGTCAGCGTCGACATCAGCGGCGTTTCCTCGCAACTGCAAGCCCTCGGTGCGCAGGGTTCCGGCAGCGAGGTCGTGGACGCGGCCCGGGTATCGGAAATCAAGCAGGCCATCTCCGAGGGCCGCTTCCAGGTGAACCCGGACGTCGTGGCGGATCGCCTGCTGCAGACCGTGCACGAACTGATCACGGCCTACAAGCGCTGACCCTTCCATGATGCGGGCCCAAAACCGCAGGTCCGATGGCGCAGGCCATTTCGCCCGCGCCGCCGCGGAAGAACTCGTCGCCATGCAGTCCTTCGTGGCGCTGCTGGAGCAGGAGCGCAGCGCGCTGGGCGCGGGCAAGGCCGATTCGCTGACCGCGCTGACCGTCGAGAAAACCGGGCTGATGGACATTCTTTCGCGTTGCGCGGAACAGCGTGCCCGCCTGCTGGGCGAAGCCTGCGTGCCGAACAGCGCCGCGGGCGTGCGCTACCTGATCGAAGCCGATCCCGACGCACAGCAAATCTGGACGAACCTGCTGGAAGTGGCGCGGCGCGCGGAAGAACTGAATTCCGGCAACAGCTATCTTGTCAACCAGCAACTCGCGCGCGTGGATCGCGCAATGGGCGTCATCGGCGCCTCGCGAAACGGCTTCTACAGCACCGACGGGTTCGCGTCGGAACAGCGGGCGCCGGCATCCCGCAGCCTTGCCCAGGGCTGAGCAAGGTTCTCCATAAATGAAAACGCCGGCGATTGCCGGCGTTTTGCTTTCAAGTCCCCCGCGCCGCGACAGGCTCAACCGGCCTTGTCGAGTTTCCCCACCGCGTCGGCCATCTTGCGCGAATCGTCATCGCCGGCCTCGCGCAGTCCGGCGACCACGCCCGCGCGATCGGCCGCGTTGCGGTTCTGGCTGGTCTTCCACTTCCCGACCAGCCTGCTCAGGCGGATCTCGATGCCGACGATCGCGCGCAACTGCATGGCGATGAAATCCTCCGGCGCATCGGTCACCGCCCACGGCCGGGAACGCGGCGCTTCGAACCGGTCAGTCAAGCGCCCGACAAAAGTCCGCAGCCACGCCGCGTCGTCCACGGCACGCAGGACGCCGTGCGCATGCACCACCATGTAGTTGTAGGTCGGCACGACCTTGCCTGATTGCTTTTTCGTCTCGTACCAGGACGGCGTGACATAGGTCTGCGGCCCCTGGAATATGACCAGGCATTCGACGTCCCTCGAAAAATTCCGCCACACCGGGTTGGCACGCGCGACGTGCGCGCGCAGCGTGCCAGGCGGGCCGGGGTCGGGATCGAGCAGGAACGGCACGTGGTTCGCGGTCAGTCCGCCACCGTCCTCCACGGTCACCAGCGCGCCGAGCGGATGGGTGCGCACGAGTTCGTGCAGGACTTCGCCGCGTGTCTCTTCGAAATGGGCGGGCAGGTACATGATCCACACCGCGGTCGCTCGCGGGATTTCCGGCGAAGCGCGGCTCTCCAGTTGGCCTGGCAGCAGGATACCAGCTTGGGCCACCGGCGATTCGTCGTCCGCGCAAACGCGAATGCCGGCAACGCCGGCATTCGGGAACTCGCGCAATGTGCCGGCCCGGGCGGCTGGTCCCGCCATCAGGGTTCGTCGCGCAGCATCGAGCGCAGCCTGGCGATCGCCTGCGTATGGATCTGGCAGACGCGCGATTCGCTCACGCCCATGACTTCGCCGATTTCGCGCAGGTTGAGGTCCTGTTCGTAGTAAAGGCCCATCATCATTTTCTCGCGCTCGGGCAGGTCCTCGATCGCGTCGATCAGGCGCTCACGCATGTCCTCTTCGACCAGGTTTTCCAGCGGGCTCGGATGCGCGTGCCCGGCGTGCCGGTCGAGGAAGTGCTCGTCGTCGCCCTCGCTATAGTCCTCGTAATAGACCAGCTGATGGCCGCGCGCCTCCTGCAGCATCTGCTGGTAGTTTGCCAGCGACAGCTCCATCTTTTTGGCGATTTCCTGCTCGGAAGGCTGGCGCCCCAGCGTCTGCTCCAGCGAGTGCATGGCCTTCTCGATGGTGCGCATGTTCTTGCGGATGCCGCGCGGAAGCCAGTCGCAGCTGCGCAGCTCGTCGAGCATCGCGCCGCGGATCCGCTGCGCGGCGTAGGTTTCGAACTGCGCGCCCTGCGTCTCTTCGTAGCGGCCCACCGCGTCCATCAACCCCATCATGCCGGCCTGGATGATGTCGTCCACCTCGACGCTCGCCGGCAGCTTGGCCATGATGTGATGCGCGATGCGCTTCACCAGCGGTGCGTACTGCTGGATCCATTCCTGCCTGTCGCGTGTTCCGGTTGCTGTGTACATCCGATTTCTCCGGCCTGGCGCCCGCCATCCGCGGCGGCGCCGGGCAATTACGCCGCGGAAAGCGCGGCTGCTCCTATTTGCACGCGGCTGCCCAGGATCAGGCGCTGGACGAAACGGTCCATGCCTTCGACCGCGTCCCGCGGCAGCGGCCACTGCATGATTTCCCCGGCCTGCCTGCGCCACTGCGTCGAACCCGGCGCATGCGGGAACATCTCCATCGCGCTGCGGTGCGCGCTCGTCGACCGCGCGACGCGCTCGTCGACGGGCACCACGCCGAGCAACTCCAGGTGCGCGCCGAAATGGCGATTCGCGACGTTCGCCAGGTTGAAGTACGTCGCCTCGCCTTCGGCTTCCGAGCGCGCCATCGTCACCAGGACATGCAGGCCCGGCACGCCCAGGTCGCGATGCATGAGCTTGACCATGCCGAGCGCGTTGGCCTGGCCGCTGCCGCTGCAATTGGCGATCAGGACGCATTCCTGCTCGGAATGCGCGAGCGGCAACAGCCGGCTCGATGCACCGGCCGCGGTGTCCACGAGGATGAAATCGAGCGCGCCGCCGATGCGCGCAAAGCCTTCCACGAGCCGGTCACGCCCGCGCTCGTCCATTGCCGACAGCGCCTGCACGCCCCTGCCCGCGGGAAGGATGACCAGTCCCTCCGGGCCGGGCACCAGGGTCTGCTCGAGCGGGCGATCGCCGCGGATCGCATCGGCCATGTCGGCGACGGTATCGATGCCCAGCGCGCCCGTGACGTTTCGCGGCCCGCTGTTTTCATCCAGCAGCATGACGCTGCGCCCGGACTGCGCGATGGCAACCGCGAGGTTGATGGCGGCCGTGGTCTTGCCCGTGCGGGCGCTGCCGGAAAGCAGCGTGACGATCCTGGGCGTCTGCTTGCCCAGCAGGCGGCGCAATCCTTCGGCCTGATCGGATGCTTGCAGGTTCATGGGCATCCTCAGGCGGCGAACTCCGCGCCCATCATGGCGGCGGGGAGGTCCTGGTCGAGCAGCGCGCGAACCGGGTTCTCCCTGGCCGCGGACAACGCGCGATGCAGCAGGTACTCCCGATTCACCGGATGGATGTCCTCGGGCACGCGCTGGCCGTTGGTGACGTAGTGCACCGGCAGGCGATGGCGAATGACCGCGTCGAGCACGGCCCCCAGGCTCGCCGCCTCGTCAGTCTTCGTGATCACGCATCCCGCCAGGCCGCCACCCTTGTAGGCGTTCACGACGTCTTCGAGCGTGTCGCCCTGGCAGGTGGCATTGAGCAGCAGCAGCCGCCGGATGCCGTCGCCGCGCGCCCCGAACATGGCGACCTGCTCGGCCACCTGCTGGTCCTTCTGGCTCATGCCGACGGTGTCGATGAGCACCATGTGCTTGTTGCGCAGCTCGGACAGCGCGATCTCGAGGTCGGCCGCGTCGCGCACCGCGTGGACGGAGACGCCGAGTATGCGTCCGTAGATGCGCAGGTGCTCGTGCGCGCCCACGCGATAGTTGTCCGTCGTCAGCAGCGCAAGCTTGTCGGCACCATGGCGCACCACGCAGCGCGCCGCGAGCTTCGCCGTCGTGGTGGTCTTGCCCACGCCGGTCGGGCCAAGCAGCGCATAGACGCCGCCCTTGGCCACGATGTCGTCTGCCGTGCTCGTTATCAGGTTCTTGTCCAGCGCGCGCTTGATCCAGTTCTTCAGGTCCGCGACGCCGTCACCGGCGGGCGCCTTTTCCAGCATGCGACGGGACAGCGCGGGGCTGAATCCTCCCGCGAGCAAGGTCGACATCAGCCGCAGCTTGTCGGGCTCGCGCCGCTGCATGTCGCCGAACACGAGGCCGGACAACTGTTCGCTGATCAGGCCGCGCATGGACTGGATCTCGCGGATCACCGCGCGCGCGATGTGATCACCCTGCGCCGGGGCCGCGGCTTGCGCGACGGGCGCAACCGGATCCTGGGTCAGCTTTGCCGCGACGAGCGTGCTCGCTGACGCCTCCTTCATGCGTGGGAGCGGGCCTTGCGCGGGCATTTTCATTTTCACCGTGCGCGCTGCCGGCATGGCCGGGTTGTTCGTGGCCGTGCGCACGGCGGGCGCTTTCGCCAGCACCGGCTCGCGGTCCGCCGTCTCGAGCGCGCGCGCGTCAGCATGCGCGATGGCGAGGATTTCCACGCCCCCGTCGACACGACGGTTCGAGAGGATCACGGCGTCGGCGCCGAGCTCGCGCTTGACTTCGCGCAATGCGTCGCGCGCATGGGGGGCAAAGAATTGTTTGACGTTCATGACTTACCTCCGAGAATCGATGCCACGCGGATCTTGCGGTTGTCCGGGATTTCGGTGTGCGCGAGCACGCGCAACTGCGGGATCGTGCGGCGCAGGAAGCGCGACAGCGGCGAGCGCAGCTGCGGCGCGACCAGCAATACCGGCGAATGCCCGAGCTGCTCGAGCCGCGTCGAGGCCGCGGCGGCCTCGGTGGCGAGCGCATCGGCCAGTCCCGGTTCGATGCCCGGCGAGCCGCCCACCTGCATCGCCTGGACGAGCAGCCGCTCGAGATCCGGCGAGAGTGCAACCACCTGGACCTCGTTCCCGGCCGGCGCGACCTGCTGGGCGATCGCGCGTCCGAGCGCGATGCGTACCTGCGCGGCGAGTTCGTGGGGATCCTGCGTGCGCGTGCCGTGCTCCGCGATCGTCTCGAGGATGGAACGCATGTCGCGGATGTGCACGCCCTCCTCCAGCAGCGACTGCAGGGTCTTTTGCAGCACGGCGAGCGAAACGGTCTTCGGCACCAGGTCTTCGACGAGCTTGGGCGCATCCTTGGCCAGGTGGTCCAGCAACTGCTGGACTTCCTGGCGTCCGAGCAATTCGGCGGCATGCTGCTGCACAACGTGATTCAGGTGCGTGGCCACCACCGTGCTGGCATCGACGACGGTATAACCCATCACCTGCGCATGCTCGCGCTGGCCCGATTCGATCCACACCGCCGGCAGGCCGAACGCCGGATCGGTGGTCACGGTACCTTGCAGCGTGCCGCTGACGCGACCGGGGTTGATCGCGAGGAAATGCCCCGGCATGGCCTCGCCGCGGCCGACTTCCACGCCCTTGAGCGCGATGCGGTAGGCACCGGGCTTGAGTTCCAGGTTGTCGCGAATGTGCACGGACGGCGGCAGGAAGCCGATTTCCTGGGCGAACTTGCGGCGGATGCCCTTGATCCGGCGCAGCAGCTCGCCGTCCTGGCCCTGGTCCACCAGCGGGATCAGCCGGTAGCCGACTTCCAGTCCGAGCGTATCGACCGGCGTCACGTCGCTCCACGACGCATCCTGCGCTTCCAGCACCTTCGCCTCGGCCGGAGGAGGAGGCGGCGGCGCGTCGGCCTGCTTGGCCAGTGCCGAACGGACCGTGTAGGCAATCGCGCCCATGATCGCCGCGAGCAGCAGGAAGGCCACGTGCGGCATGCCCGGCACGATGCCGAGCACGCCGATGATGCCGGCCGTGATCGCCAGTGCCTCGGGCTTGCGCAGCAACTGTCCCACGAATTGTTCGCCGACCGGCTCCTCCGAACCGACGCGGCTGACCACGATGCCCGCCGCGACCGAGATCACGAGGGCGGGAATCTGCGCCACGAGCCCGTCGCCGATCGCGAGCAGGATGTAGTTGCGGGCCGCGTCGCCGATCGACATGTCGTGCTGGATGATGCCGACCACCAGCCCGCCGACCACGTTGATGAGCATCACCAGGATGCCGGCGATGGCATCACCGCGGACGAACTTGCTCGCGCCGTCCATGGCGCCATAGAAATCGGCCTCCTGGGCGATCTCGGCGCGGCGCTTGCGCGCGACGTCTTCGCCGATCAGGCCGGCATTGAGGTCGGCGTCGATGGCCATCTGCTTGCCCGGCATCGCATCGAGGGTGAAGCGCGCGCCGACTTCGGCAATGCGGCCCGCGCCTTTCGTCACCACGACGAAGTTGATCACGACCAGGATGATGAATACCACGAGGCCAACGGCGTAGTTGCCGCCGATCATGAAATGGCCGAATGCCTCGATCACCTTGCCCGCGGCATCGCCGCCGGTATGGCCCTGCAGCAGCACCACGCGCGTGGAAGCGACGTTCAGCGACAGCCGCAGCAAGGTGGTGATCAGCAGCACGGTCGGGAAGATCGAGAAATCCAGCGGTCGCACCGTGTAGAGCGCGACCAGCATGACCATGATCGAAAGCGCGATGTTGAACGTGAACAGCACGTCGAGCGCGAACGGCGGCAGCGGCAAGACCATCATCGCCATGATCATGATGATCAGGACGGGTCCGGCCGCGACGTTCAGGTGGCGCGTCGAGATCGGCAGGCGGCTGGTTGCGGCTGCGGCGGCCATTACGCTTCACCCCGGTGGACAAGGTCCTGCGGATCGAGGCCGGCCGGAATGTCGATTTGCGACGGCAGCTCCGGCATGCGCCCGCCGCTCGCCTGGAAGCGGCGCAACTGGAACACGTAGGCCAGCACTTCCGCGACGGCCGTGTACAGCGTTTCCGGTATCTCGTCGCCGAGGTCGGCATGGCGATACAGTGCGCGCGCCAGCGGCGGCATTTCCACCACCGGCACCCGGTGCTCGCCGGCGATCTCGCGTATGCGCAGCGCGGTGAGGTCCTGGCCCCTGGCGACCACGCGCGGCGCGCGCATGGCGTTTTCCTTGTAGGAGAGCGCGACCGCATAGTGCGTCGGGTTGGTCACGACCACGTCCGCCTTCGGCACCTCGGCCATCATGCGCTTGCGTGCCGCTTCGCGTTGCAGGCTGCGAATGCGCGCCTTGACGTGGGGATCGCCTTCGGTTTCCTTCGCCTCGCGCTTCAACTCGGCGCGCGACATCCGCAGCTTGCGATAGTGGTTCCAGAGCTGGTAGGGCACGTCGAGCGCGACGATGAGTGCCATGCCGCCGACGGTCAGCAGCAGCGTCCAGCCCACCAGGTGGCCGGCGTGCACGGCGGCGCTGCCCGTGGGCTCGGCCAGCAGCGCCATGACCGAGTCCAGGCTGCTCCAGATGACCAGGCTCGCGACGCCGCCGACCAGAACGACCTTGGCGATCGCCTTCACCAGCTCGATCAGGCCTTGCACGGAAAAAATGCGGCCGAATCCGTTCAGCGGATTCAGGCGGGAAAAATTCGGCTGCAGCGGCTTGAGCGTGAACAGCCAGCCGTTCAGCAGCAGCGGCGCCACCAGCGCGGCGAGGAAGCCCGCGGCAAGCACGGGCGCGATCGTCATAAAGCCGCTGGCGCCGTGGCGACCGAGCAGGTTCAGCATCTGCTCCGAACGGAAGCCGTCATCTGCCTCGAGCGTGAGGCCGCTGCGCATGAGGTCCGTCATGCCGGCGAGCAGCTTGCCGCCCAGCAGCCAGATGGACAGGCCGACCGTCGCCAGCAGCGCGAAGGTGTTGAGTTCCTGCGAACGCGCAACCTGCCCTTCCTCGCGGGCTTGCTCCAGCCGCCGGGGCGATGCAGGTTCCGTGCGTTCGAAATCGTTTTCTTCAGCCAAGGGGAAAGCCCATTTCCTATGGCTGAATTATTGGTGCGTGGCGGTCAGCTCAATCGGGTAAACAGGAGGGCGTTTGCGCCCCAATTCGCGACGCGGCCGCGCGCGTGCAAGCGAGGCAACAAACAGGCCTCGGGATGATGGGTCGCCAGGGGGATGGCATTCATCCCGCCATGCGGCAGGAATTGCCACGAGCAACGGCTAGAAGCCCAGACTTTCGAGCAGGTCGTCCACCTGCTTCTGGTCCGTGACCACGTCGGCGCGGCCATCGCTGCGGATGACGGGACCGTTCATGAGTCCGGAGTTTTGCACGTCCTGGCGATGCTCGGGCGGCACGTTTTCCACCAGCAATTGCACGAGCTGGGATTCCAGGTCGTTGGTCACGGCGGTGACGCGCTTGATGACCTGGCCCGTGAGGTCCTGGAAATCCTGCGCCATCATGATTTCCGTGAGCTGCGCATTGGTGGCGCCGGTGCGTTGCGGAACCTGCGCGAGATAGCTGCGGGTATCGCCGACCAGATCGCGAAACTGCTCGAGCGTGAGCTTGCGTTCGAACAACGATTGCCAGCGCGCGTCCAGCGCGGCCGCATCGGCGGCGAGGGCATCCTGGATGGGCCTGGCGATCTCGGTGGCCGTCAGCGAGCGCTCGGCGGCCTTCTCCGTCATGCTCGCGATGTACGACATGCGGTCGCGCGCGTCGGGAATCTGGGCCGCCGCCTTCTCGATCGCCTTGTCATAGCCGAGCTCGCGCAGGCTGTCGTGCAGCGTGCGCGTCATCTGGCCGACTTTCGACAGCAGGCGCTCGCCCGGATAGGCCTCCTCCGACGCGATCTGCGCGGCTGCACCGGGATCCGCGCGCGAAACGAAGGCGGAAGGCTCGTTCATGTAAATTCGATATCCGGTCGAAATGGTTTTCCGGATCGCCTCAGGCGGTCTGGGCGGCGATCGCCTGGAAAATCTTGTTCAGCTTCTCGTCCAGCGTGGCCGCCGTGAAGGGCTTGACGACGTACCCGTTCGCGCCAGCCTGCGCCGCGGCGACGATGTTCTCCTTCTTCGCCTCGGCCGTGACCATCAGCACCGGGATTTTCTTGAACCTCTCATCGGCACGCATGGTTTGCAGCAAGGTCAGGCCGTCCATGTTCGGCATGTTCCAGTCCGAGATCACGAAGTCGAATCCCCCCGTCTTGAGCTTCTGCAGCGCCACGGCGCCGTCTTCGGCTTCGTCGACGTTGCCGAACCCGAGCTCCTTGAGCAGGTTGCGCACGATCCGGCGCATCGTGGAAAAGTCGTCCACGACGAGGAATTTCATGTTCTTGTCAGGCATCGCTGTCTCCGGATCTCACTGGCGCTCGTTCGTCTAACGGCATCCCGTCGCCGCAAATTTAGGACGCGGGCTCCCCGGGTTCGGGCAGGGGCCCCGCGATCTTCGTGCTGAGCAGGTCGCATAGATCGCGAAATTGCTGGAAGCGCTCGTCGTTGAGCGGCATCGATCCGCTGTTGGTGTCGCAATAAAGCAGCGCGCCGCGCCCGTCCGCCGTTCTTACCATGCCGGCCAGGAAACCTTCGCCGTTTCCGGCGATGCGCCACTCGCGGGTCAGGTCCGTCAACGCAATCTCGTCGCCGATGCCCTTCCACCAGACCACGCCCTCCTCGGCCAGCTTGCGCGTGAGCGGATTGGCCATGCCCAGCGGCAGCACGTGCCGGGAGAGCTTGCTGCTGTCGCGCACGCCGCCAAGGTAGCGGGCACGCGCGAGCGTGCCGGTCTCGTCGAGGCTGAAATAGACCTGGCGGGCGATGCCCACGCCTTTGTAGAGCCCGTGGAAAGTCAACGCCACCAGGGACGCGATGCTTGGTCCCGTGGAAGCCATGCTGGGTGCCCCGGATGCGGACCAGTTCACCAGCTCGTTTCCGGCGTCCGCGGCCAGGAGCCGCCGCACGCGGTTGACGATCGTCGTCGATGTCCTCGGTCCGGGAATGGCGTCGCCGCTGTCGATGTCCAGCGGAAACGGCGGCAGCCACATCGCCGGCGCACGATCGCCGTACCATTCGTGATCCCGCCCCGCTTCGAGCGCCGTGTGGAATATCCTCTGCTTGACCTCCAGCAGGGGCTTGCCGATCAGGCGCCGGATCGCATCGATGTCGTCGGGCAATGCGGGGTCTTCCCAGCCATTGTTCGAGTGGCGTGTCAGGTTGACCGCGAGCAGGACATTGCGCGCCCGCGGACGTTCCGCGCGATAGTCGTCCATCAGGGACGTGATGAGCGGCGGCAAGCCCCATGCTGCGGCAAGCGCGACCTGCAATTCGTTGAGCCCGAAACCCAGCACCGCCCGCTGCACGTCGACGCTGCGCTGGGCCGAATCGTTTGCCAGGCGCGCCTCGATGTCCTCGGCGCGCGACGGCGCGAAATACCAGAGCAGCATTTCGGCCATGTCGTGCAGCAGCGTGGCGATCACGACCTCGTCGGATTCGATGTCGTGGCGCAATTGCGCCCACTCGCGGGCATGCAAGGCGGCGTGACGCGCACGGCCCACCACGGCGATCAGGCCGAGCAACGCCACTTTTTGCGATGCCAGCTCGGCGTCCAGCGAGCGCAGGTTCGCGAAAGTCCGGAAAAACGGCGAGACGCCGAGCATCATGATCGCGTGCTCGACCGTCGTGATCTCCGTGAGGTTACGCGCGCTCTGCCTGGTCTTCAGGAATCGCAGCACCCGCAGCGCCATCAGCGGATCGTGCAGGACGAGCTGGGAAATGTCGCGCGGGCGCACGTTCTCCTCGTCCGCGCGCATCTTTGAGATCTGCCGCAGCGTCTGGCCGAGCACGGGCAGTTGCGCCGCGCTGATGACTTCTATCCAGCGCTCTATCGGATGGCGTCCCGGCGAATCCAGGTTCACGGCATCTTCCAGACATGGATCCAGTCCCGGCCTGCCGGGATCATGCGCGACGGCGCCACGCCGGGGACGACAAAGCTGAAACTCACGAGCAGCGAGCCTGGGCGCATCTCGCGGCGCGCCTTTTCCCAGAGCGCCGCCATCGGCGCGGGCGAGAGGTAGGCGTAGACCACGTCATACCCGGACAAGTCGGCGGACCAGAAGTCGCCCCAGGTGACGCGATAGTTCCGGTTGCCGATGGCTGCACGCAAGCGCGCGATCAGAAACGGGACCGGCGCACGCTCGATGCCGCTGACTTCGGCATGCGGATGGCTGCATGCGATGGACGATAGCACGCTGCCGGTGCCGGCCCCGATGTCGAGAAAGCGGACCGGGCGATCGGCCGGGAGGAGCTCGCGCAGGATGCCCACCGCCTCCTTGCTGGACAGGTACAGGGGCACGCGCGTGCGCTGCGTTCCGCCGTACACCAGAAGCAATGCGATGAGCGCAGCCGCGGACCAGTACGGGGACAGCGACGCGCCCAGGCCGGCCGCGAGCGCCGGCGCAAACGTGAGGTTCAGCACGATCCACCACCATTGCATGCGCAGCAACGCAGCGGTCGCGGATGCTGCCATCGCTTGCAGCCAGATCCACTGCCAGGTCGATACGTCGGTTCCGGCCAGCATGGACCAGGCCGCGGCAACGCCTGTCGCGCCCAGCGCACCCGCGGCCTGTGCGGCCAGTGCGCGCCAAAGCGGAGACGGATAACTTTGGCGCATCGTCCGGATCGAATGTCCCGCCGCGAGCATGCGCGCGCCTATCGCTTCTGCGGCGCCGGCGCCGGTGTCTCCGGCGCGGTGTTGGATGGCGGCGAAAGCGCCGCCGCGTCGGGGGCCGTTTCCTGGCCCACGTCGACTTGCGGCCCGTCGCTGCTCACCGATTCCTCGACGTGTTTTTTCATGACGATGATGCTGATCCTGCGGTTGATCGGGTTCAGCGGATCCTTCTTGTCGAACAACACCGCGGAGGATAGTCCGACGACGCGCATGACCTTGTCCTCGCGCATGCCCCCGGCCACGAGCTCGCGGCGCGAGGCATTGGCCCGGTCCGCCGACAATTCCCAGTTGCTGTAGCCGCGCTCGCCGCCGTAATACGGCGTCGCATCGGTGTGCCCGGACAGGCTGACCCGATTCGGCACGTCGTTCAGCACCTTGCCGATCTCGTGCAGGATGTCGCGGGTATGCGGCAGCAGGTCGGCACGACCCAGCTCGAACATCGGCCGGTTCTTCTCGTCGACGATCTGGATGCGCAGGCCTTCGCTGGTGATGTCTATCAGCAGTTGCCTGCGGTAGAGCTTCAGCATGGCGCTGGCGTCGATGACCGCGTCCAGCTTGCTCTTCAATTGCTCGAGGCGCTTGAGCTCCATTTTCTCCAGCTCCGCCTCGGCCGCCTTCAAATCCATCGGCCGCCTGCGATCGCGGATGTCGCCGCGGTTGACCTCGCCCGAGCGGCGCGTCAGGTCCTTGCCGCCACCCTTCAGGACGCTGGAGGAATCGCCCGCTCCCGACCCGCCCTGCATGGAAATGCGCAGCGGATTCTTGAAGTAATCGGCGATCCCCTGCAGGTCGCCCTTGGTGGTCGAGCCGAGCAGCCACATGAGCAGGAAGAACGCCATCATCGCCGTCACGAAGTCGGCATAGGCGATCTTCCAGGCGCCGCCGTGCGCGCCGCCCTGCACGACCTTGCGGCGCTTGACGATGATGGGTCTCTGGCTTTCGTCTTGCACGTTCGGTGCTCCCGTTCGTGGGCGTTGCTGGCGGAGGTGCTACTTCTTCTTGGCTTGCTTGACGTGGTCTTCGAGTTCGGCGAACGAGGGGCGCTCGGTGGAGAACAGGACCTTGCGACCGAACTCGACGGCGAGCGCCGGCGCATAGCCGTTCAGGCTGGCGAGCAACGTGACCTTGATGCATTCGAGCGGCTTGCTCGACTCGTGCAGCTTCTGCTCGAGCAGGCTGGACAAGGGGCCGATGAAACCGTACGCCAGCAAGATGCCCAGGAACGTGCCGACCAGGGCGTGGGCGATCAGCATGCCCAGCTCGGCCGGCGGGATGCCGACGGACTCCATCGTATGGACCACGCCCATGACCGCGGCGACGATGCCGAATGCCGGCAGGCCGTCGCCCAGCTTCGCGATGATGTGGACCGGCATTTCGCCTTCGCGATGATGGGTTTCGATTTCGTTGTCCATCAGGTTCTCGATCTCGAAGGCGTTCAGGTTGCCGCTGACCATGAGCCGCAGATAATCCGTGAGGAACTCGACCGCGTGGTGGTCGCCCAGGATTTTCGGATACTTCGAAAAAATCGGACTTTCTTCGGGCTTTTCCACGTCGGACTCGATGGACATCAGCCCTTCCTTGCGCACCTTCGCGAGGATTTCATAGAGCAGGCCCATCAATTCCATGTAGAGCGGCTTGTTGTAGCGGGAACCCTTGAACAGCGTCGGGACGCTGCGCAGGGTGGCCTTGATGCCCTTGACCGAGTTGCCGACGAAGAAGGCACCCGTCGCCGCGCCGCCGATCATCAACAGTTCGACCGGCTGCAGCAGCGCGGCGAGATGCCCGCCGGCAATCACGAATCCGCCGAAGACGGACGCACAAACGACCAGGTAGCCAACTATGACCAGCATCGGGAACGCCCGCCACGCAAACTGAGGATGGAGATTGCAGGCAGACTATCAGCGGCAAACCACCGTCAATGCCCGGAAAAGCGATGAATTTTCCCGGCTTATCGCCGGCACGGCGATGCCCTCAGGCAGCCGGGATGGCCACTTGCGTCAAGGCGGCCTTGCGGGTTTTCCCCGCCCTGGACGGCGGCGCGCAAAGGCCGCAAATGAAATTTTTGTGCAGGTCGAGAGGATTGACGACGAAATGCCCCGAGCATTTGTTGCAAGCCGACAGCGTCAACAGCCTGGATTCGAAATAGCGCAGCAGCGTCCACGCGCGCGTGAACGTCAGGATTGGTTCGATGCCGTCGAGCGACGCATGTTCGAGGTAAAGCTTGTATGCCTTGACGGTGGCCGCCACGCCGCGCGTGCGCGTATTGGCCGTCAGGAAGCGGTGGATCTCGATGAACAGGGACGCGTGGATGTTGGGCTGCCACGTGACGAACCAGTCGGTCGAGAACGGCAGCATGCCCTTGGGAGGCGACACGCCCTTGACCTCCTTGTAGAGCCGCAGCAGGCGTTCGCGACTGAGCGACGTCTCGACCTCGAGGACTTGCAGCCTCGCCCCGAGCTCGATGAGCTCGATCGCGGTCGCAATCTGGTTTGCTTCGTCGACGATGCTTTTCCCGGCCATGGCAGCGACCTTTGGGTTCTTTGGATCGGGTAAATCTGTCGGGAAGGATCAGGCCAGGACTTCGACCGGCCGGCTTGCGCCGAGGATGGCGGCGTGCGCGCGCGCCATCGGCTTGTCCTTGGTATGGCTGACGAGCATGTCGAGGATCAGCCGGTCGTCATAGCGCAGACGGCACAGCAGGGTCGTCGACGAGGAAATCTTCATCAACTGCGCCGGACTCAGCGCATCGAGGAGTTCTGCAAGTTCTTCGCTAATACCCAGCCGGTAGATCGCGGCCTCGCGATCTTCGCGAATGAGGGTCTGGGCGAGCAATAGGTAATTAAGGTTGGCATCGCGGATTTCGTCGAACAGCCTGTCCTTGCTCATTATTCGCTCCCTGTTGTGAGGCGACACGGCCACGAAGCCTTGAAAAGGCCTGTCTGTAGCTAACGACGGTGTCTCTCTTGGGCGACATTGAACGCGAAACAAGGGATCAGCAAAATCGGCCGCCGGCCAATTCTTCTGTACGGACGCGACTAGCAAGGATGTAAGGTTTTCCTTACATAGCCCCAAGGAACGTAGGACAGATTCCTACTTCAGGCGACCTTCCCCAGGGTAACGCCGCTCAGGAATCTCGCAACCTGCTCCACGGCCAGCGGCCTGCTCAAGAGATACCCTTGCATGCGATCGCACTGCTGCCTTTGCAGGAAATCGCGCTGCTCCGGGGTTTCCACACCTTCCGCCACCAGGCTCAGGTCGAGGCTGCGGCCCAGCGCCGCAATGGCCGACACGATACTGGAGCCATCATGATCCGTTGAGATGTCCTGCGTGAAAGACTTGTCGATTTTCAAGGTGTCGATCGGGAAGCGCTTGAGGTAGGACAGGGAGGAGTAGCCCGTGCCGAAGTCGTCCATCGCGATGCAGACACCCATGTCCTTCAAGGCCTTCAACGTCGACGCGGTCGCTTCCGCATCGCGCATGAGGACCGTTTCCGTGATTTCGACCTCCAGGAACTGCGGCGCGAGTCCACTGTATTCCAGCGTGTCCTTGATCTGCGTGAGCAGCCGGGTTTGCGCGAACTGCACTGCCGAGACGTTCACGGAAATACCGAGATCGCGGAATCCCTGCTCCTGCCATGCGCGCGTTTGGCGGCATGCCTCGCGCAGCACCCACTCGCCGATCGAGATGATGAGCCCCGTTTCGTCGGCGATCGGGATGAACTTGTCCGGCGACATCAACCCGAATTCCGGATGCTTCCAGCGCACCAGCGCTTCCATGGCCAGGATGCCGCCGGTGCGCACGTCGGCAATGGGCTGGTACTGCAGGAACAGCTCGCCTCGCTCGATCGCCCGGCGCAGCGCGCCCTCCAGCGACACGCGGTGGGCGGCGACCTCGACCGCCTTCTTGTCGTGGTACCTCCACGACGTGCCGGGCTCGCCTTTCGCCTGCGACATCGCGATTTCCGCGTTCGCGATCAGCGTGGTGGCGTCCCGCCCGTCTTCCGGGTAAATGCAGATGCCCATGCTCAGCGCGAGATCGAATTCCAGGGAGTCGTGGGAAAACGGGCGCGCGAAACCCTGGCTGATGCCCGCCATCAGCGACTCGATTTCGGCCTTCTCCGAAATCCCGGATGCGTACATGGCGAACTCGTCGCCACGCAGGCGCGACAGCAGCACTTTTCCGTTGGTGCACTCCTCCAGGCGGCGCGCGATCTTGCGCATGAGGACGTCGCCGATCGCATAGCCGAAGCTGTTGTTCAGCCGCATGAAGCTGTCGATGTCCACGAAAATGACCGCCCCCTTCTGGTCGGGGCGGGCGGCGAACTGCTCGGTCAGGCGTTCGCAAAAATAGTTCCGGTTCGGCAATCCGGTGAGCTGGTCGTAGTACGCCAGCCGATGCACGTGCGACTCGGCGCGCTTCATCGCCTTGCGCATGGCGGCGTTCTTGAGTTCGCGCTCGACCGACGGGATGAGCCGCGCGATGTCGCCCTTGCCGACGTAATCGTGCACGCCCTCGCGCATCGCCAGCGCCGCCGATCGGTGGCTCATCGTGCCCGAGTAGATGATGAACGGAATGTCGCGGCCTGATTTCTTCAGCACGCTGAGCGCCTGCAGGGAATTCAGCCGCGGCATGGAATCGTCCGCGATCACCATGTCCCATTCCGCCGTGTGCAGGGCCTCGCGTAATTCGCTCTCCGTGTCGACACGACGCGATACGGGACGATAGCCCTCTCGCTCGAATTCCAGCTTCAGGAGATCGACGTCCTCGGGGGAATCGTCGACGATCAGGAGACGCATTGCCGATTGGTGCATATTCTTGTTCAAGCGAGCCTTTTGCGGACGTGTGCCGCCTATGCACCATAACGGCATTCACTGGCCCCCCCTTTAGCGCACAACGTACGGCAGACTCGCGCGCGAAAAGCCACAAATTGACGCTTTGCGTAAGCTTTTTCGCACGCAGCAACAGGCCCACGACCTGGAGTATCCGTAACCAGCGCGTTAGCTATACGGTACCGGATCGCCGCTGCGTACACGGGGATTGGTGCGCGCAGCGAAGTAGTGGAGACAGTGGTGGTGGCGAAAAATGAAATCGCCCTGCGAGGGGCGCATTTTCATTTGACGGAGGGGGTGGGATTGTGGCCGTCTCGCCTTGTGGCGATCCGTCCATCCCGCGCGAAGCGCAGGACCGCCCGAAGGGCGTCCCAAAACGCAGTGCGTTTTGGTCGGACTCGTGGTCCCGTCCACACGCCCCCGCGCCAAACGTAAATGCCCCGCGAGGGGGCATTTTCACTTGGCGGAGAGGGTGGGATTCGAACCCACGTGCCAGGTATCCCTGACCATCTGATTTCGAGTCAGCGCCGTTATGGCCACTTCGGTACCTCTCCTGAATCGTGTGTTATTTTACCAGCGATGCTGTTCATTGCGAATCTCGACTCTCGCGTTTCCGGGTATCGGCCTTGAAACGGCACGCCACGCAGGCACGCGTGCGGGGTCCCCGCCCCGCATTCGGATTCGCCGCCGCTGCCGCAGCCGTGCTCCTGCTCGGTTCCTGCGATCCGGATTCCCTGTTCGAGCGGCCGGTACCGGCTTTCGGCGAGACGGACGAGCTGGTTGTGCTCGTGCGCAACGGCCCGACCACGCGTTTCCTGGGCGCCGACGGCAAGTTCAGCGGCATCGAGCAGGACATGCTCGACATGTTCGCCAAGGACATCGGCATGCGACTGCGCCTGGTGGAGCGAACGAATTTCAGCGACATCCTGCCGTCGCTGCGCCGCCATCTCGCGCACCTTGCTGCCGCGGGCCTCTCGGCCACTGAAGAACGGCGCAAGGACTTCATCTTCGGCCCCGCCTACCTGTCCGTGCACACGGTCGTCGCGTACAACACCGACCATTCGCGCCCCCGCGACATTCGCAACCTGATCGGCAAGCGCGTCGCCGTGCTGGCCGGCTCGAGCAGCGCGGAGTTGCTGCGGGGAGAGGTGCTGGAGGAACCGCGCCTGACCTGGGAGGAAATTCCGGCGGCCGACAGCATGGAATTGCTCGACAAGCTTTCTGCCGACGAGGTGGATTACGTCGTGACGGATTCGAACCTGGTCGAGCTCGCGCAGAATTTTTCCCCGAACATCGGCCGCGCATTCAATCTCGGGGAGCCCGAATCCCTGTCGTGGGCGCTGCCCAAGGATGCTTCGCCGGTGCTGGTGGAGCGTGTCAGGGAGTTCTTCGCGCGCATCAACGCCAATGGCACCTTGCGCGCGCTGCTCGATCGCTACTACGGGCACATCCAGCGCCTGAACCAGGCCGATGTCATGGCATTCCTGGAACGGCGGCTGTCGATCCTGCCGCAGTTCCGCGGCATTTTCGAGGAGGCGCAGGAGTTGACCGGCATCGATTGGCGGTTGCTCGCGGCATTGGGATTCCAGGAATCGCACTGGAACCCGCTTGCCACCAGCCCGACCGGCGTGCGCGGGTTGATGATGCTCACCTCGGAAACGGCGGACCGGCTGGGCGTGAGCGACCGGCTGGATCCGCGGCAGAACATCATCGCGGGTGCGCGCTACCTGCGCATCCTCAAGGACACGCTGCCCGAGCGCATTACGGAACCGGACCGGACCTGGTTTGCGCTCGCGTCGTACAACGTCGGATACGGCCACCTGGAGGACGCGCGCGTCCTCACGCAGCGGCATGGGCTCAATCCCGACTCCTGGGTGGACGTGAAGAAGACGCTGCCGCTGCTGACCCGCTCGGATTTCTACGGAACGCTGAAGCGCGGCTTCGCGCGCGGCGGCGAGGCGGTGATCCTCACCGAGAACATCCGCAATTACTTCGACATCCTCGTGCGCTACGAGGAACCCTACCGGCCGCTGTTCGCCAACGTTCCCGACGTCGAAAGCCACGTCGCACCGTAGCCGATCCTAACCAGGCTGGATGACCTCGATATTTCCCATATGGGGCTGCAATGCGGCGGGCACCAAAACGCCGCCATCCCTCTGCTGGTAATTCCAGCTCCGGCCGCTTCGCTTAACCTGATCCTGGAATCAGGTTAGCCTGCACTGAAATGATCAGGATGCCGCAATGCGGCTTGCTTCGCCCATGTATGGGCGAAGCACAGACGGGATGACAACGCTCCCGTCTGCATTTTGATAATTTTAGCTCCGGCCGCTTCGCTTAACCTGACCCCGGAATCAGGTTAGCCTGCACTGAAATGATCAGGATGCCGCAATGCGGCTTGCTTCGCCCATGTATGGGCGAAGCACAGACGGGATGACAACGCTCCCGTCTGCATCCTGATAATTTTCCAAAATCGCGACGAGCGTGCGACCTACCGCAAGGCCGGAGCCGTTCAGGGTGTGCACCAGTTCGTTCTTGCCCTTGTCGCCCTTGTAGCGCGCCTGCATGCGCCTCGCCTGGAAAGCTTCGAAGTTGCTGCAGGAAGAAATCTCGCGATAGGCATTCTGTCCAGGCAACCAGACTTCGAGATCGTAGGTTTTCGCCGCAGAGAATCCCATGTCGCCGGCACACAGCGCCATGGTCCGGTAAGGCAGTTCCAGCCTCTTGAGGATGGTCTCGGCATGCGCCGTCAATTGTTCCAGCGCTTCATAGGAATTTTCCGGCTGTACGATCTGCACGAGCTCGACCTTGTCGAACTGGTGCTGCCGGATCATGCCGCGCGTGTCCTTGCCGTAGGAGCCCGCCTCGGAACGAAAGCAAGGCGTGTGGCAGACGAATTTCAGCGGCAGCTTCTCCGCGGCGATAATTTCGTCACGCACGATGTTCGTGACCGGCACTTCCGCGGTAGGAATCAGGTAGAGCTTCTCGCCCTCCGCGCGCGGCACGGCGAACAGGTCCTCCTCGAATTTCGGCAGCTGGCCGGTACCGCGCATGCTGTCGGCGTTTACGAGGTAAGGCGCGTACACCTCGGTGTAGCCGTGCTCTCCGCTGTGTACATCGAGCATGAATTGCGCGATGGCGCGGTGCAGGCGGGCGAGCGTTCCCTTCATCAGCGTGAATCGCGCGCCGCTGATCTTTGCCGCGGCGTCGAAATCCAGCATGCCCAATCCCGCGCCGATGTCCACATGGTCCTTGACCGCAAAGTCGAATCTGCGCGGCTCGCCAACGCGTCGCACCTCGACGTTGTCCTCGGCCGATTTGCCGTCGGGGACGCTGGCGTGCGGAATGTTGGGGATCGTCAGCAGGATGTCGGTCAGCTTTGCCTGGCTGGCATCGAGCTCGGCTTCGATGGACTTCAGCTCGTCACCGACCGCGCCCATTTCCGCCATCAGCGCGGACGCATCCCCGCCCTTGCGTTTCAGTTCGCCGATCTGCTTCGATGCCGCATTGCGTTTTGACTGCAATTCCTGCGTGCGCACCTGCGATTTCTTGCGCTGCTCTTCCAGCGCACGAAAAGACTCTTCGTCGATGGTCACGCCGCGCCGCTTCAAGCCGGCGGCCACTGTGTCGAGATCGTTCCTGAGCAGTTGAATGTCGAGCATGATTTCCTTGCCGCGGGGC
>DASZTG010000097.1:0-80371 GCA_035548375.1 Burkholderiales bacterium | reverse complement strand
CGGGCCAGTCCGGCACGATCCAGTCCGCCGCGAGCTTGCCTTCACCCGGCCGCATCGCGCCTCAACGTGTCTATCAATCCGGCCACATCCGGCGGCAAGGGCGACTCCCAATGCATTTCCTGCCCGGAGCCGGGATGGATGAGCGCAAGCTTCGCCGCATGCAGCGCCTGCCGATGAAATCTGGCCGCGGCTTCCGGCAACGGGGCGCTGCGCTGCCCGCCGCCGTATGTCGGATCGCCGATCAGCGGGTGGCCGATCGAGCCCAGGTGCACGCGGATCTGGTGCGTGCGTCCCGTATCCAGCCGGCAGCGCAGCAGCGTCCAGCCGGCGCCGGATTCGATCGGGAAATACAGCGTCCGCGCGGGCTTGCCGCGCGCCACCACCGCCATGCGCGTGCGGTTCACCGGATGGCGGCCGATCGGTGCCTCGACTTCTCCGGCGGTGGCCAATGAACCATGCACGACCGCGACGTATTCGCGCGTCACGGTTCGCGCCTGCAGCTGGCGCACGAGGTCGACCTGCGACGGGATCGTCTTCGCAACGACCAGCAGACCGCTGGTGTCCTTGTCGAGCCGGTGCACGATGCCCGCGCGCGGAACGTTCGCGAGGTCCGGCGCATGGCGCAGCAGCGCATTCAGCAGGGTGCCGGTCCAGTTGCCGCTGCCGGGATGCACGACCAGCCCCGCCGGCTTGTCGATGACCAGGATGTCGGCGTCCTCGTGCCGCACTTCGAGCGGAATGTCCTCGGCATCGTGGATCGTGGTCGACGGCATGGCCTGGGGCGCGACCAGCACCTGCTCGCCTCCCCAGACTTTCGACTTGGCCGACGCCGGGCTGCCGTCGATCGTGACGTGACCGCTGCGCATCCACTCCTGCAGGCGATTGCGCGAATACTCCGGGAGCAGGCGCGTGAGGGCGAGGTCCAGCCGCATGCCCGCGCAATCGGCCGGGATGTTCACGCGATGCTGCCGGTCGGACGGGGGCTTTTCGCTATAATCCGGCAATATTTTTGCGGAACCTGACATGAAACGTAGTGTAGCGGCTCTGCTGTTCCTGCTGGTCGCCGGGTGCGCCACCAACTTCGACGAGACGAAGAACTGGAGTCCCGAGCGCATCTACGCGGCCGCGCGCGACGAGCTCGACAACAAGAACTACCAGAAGGCGGTCGGCTACTACGAGAAGCTCGAGTCGCGCTATCCGTACGGGCGCTACGCGCAGATGGCGCAGATCGAAAGCGCCTACGCCTACTGGAAGGACAGCGAGAACGCCCAGGCGCTCGCCGCCTGCGACCGCTTCATCAAGATGCACCCCGACCATCCCAACGTCGACTACGCCTACTACCTGAAGGGGCGCATCAACTTCAACGACGACATGGGGGTCATGGGCTACATCTCGGTCAAGGACATGACCGAGCGCGACCCGCGCGCGGCGCAGGATGCCTTCGACGCATTTCGCGAGCTGGTGACGCGCTTCCCGCAGAGCCGGTACGCGCCGGACGCGCGCGCGCGCATGACTTATCTCGTCGACGCGCTGGCATCGGCCGAAGCGAACGTCGCGGAGTACTACCTGCGCCGGGGCGCCTATGTCGCGGCGGTGAACCGCGCCCAATACACGCTGGTCAACTACCCGCGCGCGCCGGCCATCGAGCGCGCGATGAAGGTGCTGGTGAAGGCCTACGATGCGATGGGCCTGACCGATCTTCGCGACGACGCGAACCGGACGCTGTCGGAAAATTTCCCGGCGTCCGTGGTGAAGGTCGGAGACCACGGCCACTGGTGGAAATTCTGGTAAACCTCGATAGCGCGGCGCGCTAGCCGCCGTCGACCACCACGCGGTTCCTGCCTTCTCGCTTGGCCTTGTACAAGGCCTGGTCGGCGGCCACGAGCAATTCGCGCACGCTGGCGTGCTGCGGAACCGACGCGATGCCGACGCTGAACGTGACCTTCAGGCTGTCGCCGTCGGCCTCGTGCGGGATAGATGCAAAGTCGGTTCGCAGCGTGTCCATGACCGTGCGTGCCGTATTCTGGTCGGCATCCGACAGGATGACCGCGAATTCCTCGCCGCCGTAGCGCCCCACCACGTCGCTCGTGCGCAGGCGCTGGCGCAGGAAGCGCGACAGGTTTTTGAGCACGCGATCGCCGACCGGATGCCCGTAGCGGTCGTTGACCTGCTTGAAGTGGTCGATGTCTATCATCGCCAGCGACATCGGGTGCCGCTGGCGCAGCGCGCGCGCCGTTTCGATCTCCATCTGCTGCTGCAGGCGCGAGTGGTTCACCAGTCCCGTCAGGCTGTCGTGCAGCATGAGCGTGCGCAGTTCCCGGTAGCGCTCGACGCGCGTGGTCACCACCGAAACCAGTTGTGCCGGCAGGATGGGCTTGGTGAGGAACTCGTCGCCGCCCTTGAACATCGCGGTGAGCTGCCGGTCGAAATCGCGCTCCACCGACAGGAAGACGATGGGCACGCTCATGAACGCGTCGGTCTGCCGGATCACCCTGGCGAGCTCGTCGCCCGTGCAACCCGGCAGGTACATGTCCATCAGGATCAGCTCGGGATTGAAATCGTTCAGCGCCTCGAGCAGCGTCTCCGGGCCGGCCACCACGCTAGAGCGGATGCCCGACTGCGTCAGCACGGTGGCGAAATATTCCGCCTGAGCGGGCGCGTCTTCGACCACCAGCACGCGATAGGGCTCGGGCTTGATCCGGTTGACCAGCGAATCGAGGCGATCGACGAGCTGGCCGGTCTTGACCGGCTTCGTGAAGTAGGCGTCGCCGCCGGCGCGCGCGGCGCGCAGCCGGGCGCCCAGTTCGCCGCGCCCGGACAGGAAGATCATGGGCACCGAGGAATTGCCCTGGCGCAGCTCGGTCACGGTCTCGCCGCTGAATTGCTCCTCGATGGAATCGATGTCGGCGATGATCGCCGCGGGCGTTTCCGCTCCCAGCGCGGCGACCAGTTCCTGCGCTTCCCGGAAGTGGCGCACCGCGTAGGCGAAGCTGGTCAGTTGCGATGTCAGCGAAGCCGCCTCCTTGTCGTCCTTGTCCAGCAAGAAGATCAACCGCGACACCGGCTGCTGCGAGGCGGCGGGTGCCGCTTTCGGCGCGCCGGCCATGGCCGACTCCTGCGGGCGCTCGGCGGCGACCATCAGGCTTTCCAGCAGGGCGAGGAGCGCGGTGCCGGCTTCGCGATCGAGCGTCGCCGGCGCGTCACGGTAGGGCACCAGCGCCAGCTCCAGCTTGCGCGCGGCATCCGAGACGGAAGGAAAGCCGAAGGTCTTCGCGGAGCCGTTCAGGCTGTGGATCTGGCGGTGCAGGAGCTGCAGGTCGGCCGCGCTGGCGGCGCCGGTGCATGCCGCGTCCAGCATCGAGCCGATTTCCGCGAGCTTGGCCGGCAATTCCGCGGCATAGTTCGCGGCGAGCGCGCGCAGCGTCGCTTCGAAGCTGGAATCGGTCGGAGAATCGCGATCGCCCGCCATCCTGCCCCCGGTCCTAGCCCGCGGCCCCGTCCCAGATCGTCCGGATCGCGCTGGACAAGGTCATGGGATCGAAGGGTTTCGGGATGACGTCGAGCGCGCCGAGTTTCTTCAATTCGGCGACCTCGTGAGGCTGCACCTTCGCCGTCATGAACACGACGGGCACCTGCGCGCCGCCCGACAGGCCGCGGATGCGTTCCAGCGTCGTCGGTCCGTCCATCTCCGGCATCATCACGTCCAGCAGCACCAGATCCGGCTGGAAGGCCGGAAATTCGTCGAGCGCCTCGCCGCCTGAGCTGCAGGCCTTCACCGTGAACTTGCCGACCATCTCGAGCGCCATGCGCGCGACCGTGCGGATGTCGCGCTCGTCGTCGACGTAGAGGATTTTCTGCAAGCTTGCATGCGATGTCACGATGGTGCTCCGCTCTGGCAAATAACCCGATGGCAAATCACTCGACGGCGCATCACGCGGTATCCGACACGCCGGACAAGCTGTCGTTCTCGGCCGGCAGGCCGGAGAAGGCCAGCGGCAGGTCGAAATGGAAGACCGTGCCGTCGGTTCCCGAAGTGAAGCCGATGTTACCACTATGCTTTTCTATGATCGCCTTGGCGATGGACAGGCCCAGGCCGGTGCCGCCGAGCTTGCGGTTGTCGCTCGCATCGGCCTGGGAAAACTTGGCGAAGATGCGCTCGCGGAATTCCTCGGGGATGCCGCCGCCGTGGTCCCTGACCGAGATGCGCACGCTGCCGCTGGTGACGAGGATGCCGATCTCGACCTCGGCGTTGCGCGGAGAGAACTTGGCCGCGTTCGACAGCAGGTTGGCCATGACCTGCAGGATGCGGTCGGAGTCGGCGCGGATGCGAACGTCCGGGACGGGATCGCGCAGGACGAAGCGCACGCCGAACTGTTCTCCGTACCCGCGATTTTCCGCGAGCACCGTCTTCATGAGCTGCGCCAGCGCGAGCGGCTGCATGACGAAGCGCATCTTGCCCGATTCGATCTTCTCGATGTCCAGGATGTCGTTGATCAGGCGGATCAGGCGCTCGGCGTTCGCGTTGGCGACGTCGACCAGCTCGCGCGCCTGCGCCGGCAGCTCGCCCACGACGCCGCCCGCCAGCAACCCGAGCGAACCGCGGATGGACGTCAGCGGCGTGCGCAGCTCGTGGCTGACGGTGGAGACGAATTCGTTCTTGAGCTGGTCGACCTTCTTGCGCTCGGTGGCGTCGCGCGCGACGGAGATGAACGTGCCCGGTTCGTCCGGCCTGCGCACGATCTGCATGGTGACGTCGACCGGAATGAGCGTCCCGTCGGCGCGGCGGTGCACGGTCTCGACCTGGCGCGACTGGATATCCCCGCGCAGGAAGGGCTCGATCGACTTGTAGTAATCCGACACCGAGATGTCGCCGCGCAACTCCCATGGCGCCATGCCCAGCAGCTTCTCCTTCGGGTAGCCCAGCGTCTTCACCGCGCCGTCGTTGACGTAGTTGAAATGCAGCGTGTCCGCGTCGTAGATGAAGATCATGTCCAGCGTGTGGTCGAGCACGTACTTGAAGCGGTTCAGCGCCTCGCCGGTGCGCACGCGATCGTCGACGTCGCGCGACACCGCGACGATTTGCAGGCCCGAGCTGCCGTCGCGGTGCGCCGTGCGGAAAGTCGTCTCGATCCACATCCAGCCGCCTGAGGCGCGCCGCAGCCGCGAGGTCAGCACGCTCGCCTGGTTCGGCTCCACCGCCGTGAATATCGCCTGCATCGGCGCGATGTCGTCCGGGTGCAGGAATTCCATGAAGGACACGCCGCCGATTTCCTGCGGCGAGTAGCCGAGCAGCATGGAGCTCGCCGGCGAGGCGTACTCGATGATGCCTTCAGGCGTGAGCAGCGTGATCATGTCGATCGAGTTTTCCGACAGCAGCCGGTGCAGGGTTTCGCTCGTGCGCAGGGCTTCCTGCGTCTGCTTGAGGCTGGTGACGTCCGCGGCGACGCCGACGATGCCCACGCTGCCGTCGGGCAAATCTACGCGCCGCTTGGTGGTGAGCTGCCAGCGCACGCCGCCGTCCTTGCTCGGCATCGAGTTCTCGCGCACCACCGAGCCGCTGCCGGACAGCACTTCGTCGTCTTCGGCCCAGGCGCGCCTGACCACTTCGGGCGGGTAGAGGTCGGGGTCGCTGCGCCCCAGCAGTTCCTCGCGCGACTTGCCGAGCATGTCGCTGAACGCCGTGTTGAACAGGATCCAGCGGTGTTCGGCATCCTTCATGAAGACCGGCTGCGGGATGGCTTCGATGAATGCCTCGAGGAAGGTCCGGCTGCGCTCGACGGCGACCTCGGCGCGCTTGCGCTCGGTGATGTCCTTGCCGACGCCCTGGTAGCCGGTGAAGCGTCCCTGGGCGTCGAACATCGGCTGCCCGCTCACGACGATGTAGCGCATCGTGCCGTCGTCGACCTTGCGCGCCAGCATGAGGTCGCGGTAGGGCTCGCGCGCGTCCAGCTTCGCCCGGTGCGCGGCCCAGTCCTGCGCCGTCATGTTGCCGTAGGAAAGCTCCCAGCGCGTGCGCCCGATGTAGTCCTCCGGCGCCAGGCCGATGGCGGCCAGCGTGCCGCCGGATTGCATGGTGAAGCGATAGTTTTCGTCCTGCTCCCAATACCAGTCGGCCGACAGGTCGGTCAGGCTGCGGAAGCGCTCCTCGCTCTTGCGCAGCCGCTCCTCGATTTCGCGCCGTTGCGAGATGTCGGAAAACGCCACGGCGACCAGCCGCCGGCCGTCGGGCAGGATGATGCCGCGCTTGTACTTGAGCACCCAGCGTTTCTCGCCGGAAGCGGTGACGTGGTCGCCCTCGATGACGATGGGTCCCGAGGCCGCCAGCGCCTTTGAATCTTCGTTGCGATAAATCGCCGCCAGCTCGGGCCCGAACAGCTCGAGGTCCGTGCGTCCCACCAGGTCCGCGACCGGCCTGCCGTTCAGGTGCGACAGCGCCTCGTTGGCGATCATCCAGCGCCCGTCCTCGCCCTTGAGCGCGAACGGCACGGGCAGTGCCGCCACGACCTCGGTCAGCAACTTGCGGCTGGCTTCGAGCTCCTGCATGACCTTGCGGCGCCCGGAGATGTCCTCGATCTGCGCGACGAAATAAAGCGGCCGGCCGTTGCCGTCGCGCACCAGCGAGGCGGACAGCATGACCCAGACCACGGCGCCGTCCTTGCGCAGGTAGCGCTTCTCCATCTGGTAGGAATTGATCTTGCCGTCGAGAAGCTGGCGGACGAGGTCGAGGTCGGCGTTCAAGTCGTCCGGATGGGTGATGTCCTGGAAGGTCAGGCGCGAGAGTTCGCGCTCGTCGTAGCCGACGATCTTGCAGATCGCCCGGTTGAAGCGCAGCCAGCTTCCGTCCAGGCCGACGACGCTCATGCCGATGGGCGCCGACTCGAGTGCGTTCTGGAACAGCGCCTGGCTTTCGGCGTGCGCGCCTTCCGCCGCTTCGCGCAGCACCATTTCCGCACGCAGCTTGAGCACGCTCGCTTCGAGCTCGGTGGTGCGCTCCTGCACGCGCCGCTCGAGCAGGTGCTGGGCCTCGAGCAACTGGTCCTCGTAGCTGTTCAGGCGGCGCGCGCTGAAAATCGCGATGGCCGAAAACACCGTCAGCGCCGAGAGCACCATGATGAGGACGCCGAACTTCGCGTCGTAGTAGCCGATTCTCTCGCCGTACAGGCGCAGCCAGCCGACCACGACGGGAAACAGGATCGCCACCGGCAGCATGCGCCGGGCAAAACGGCCGCCGGCGCGGTTCGCCAGCAGGATGCGCAGGATGCCGGCGTCGGGATCGAGCGCCAGGGTCGCGAGTGCGAGCAGCACCAGGCATAGCGCGGTCGGCACGGCCATGGTCGCGAACGGGAACGTGGCCTTCGGCATGTAGTGCACGCCGTAGGCGTGGCCGATCAGCGCAAGCATGCCGAATGCGAAGGGCGGCAGCAGGGCCGCCTGGCGCAATTCCAGCCGCAACGCGTATCGCCCGTGGCGCAACGTCGCCACCGCCAGCGAGACGATGCATAGCGCCGTGAGCGGCGCCATCCGGCCGGGGCTTACCGCCGCCGGCGAGAGCGGATCGGCGAACAACAGCAGGTCGATGCCGAAATTCGTGGAGAAAAGCGCTTCGGCAACCGTAAGCCCGGCAATCGCGGCGGCAAGCAGCGGCAGGGCGGCAGTCCAGCTTGGCGGTGGATCGCGACGCGAGGCGATCGCGATACCTGTCGCTAACAGCGCCAGGCATACCGCGGTATTGGCTTTCGTCGGCGGCAACGCGGGCGCCAGGGCTTTGAGGGTCGTCACCTCGAGGAACCAGCCCAGCAGGACCAGGGCGCACAGGCCGATGGCCGCCAGGCTGGCGATGCAGGCGAAGCGCTTCGCCTTGCGCAGGCTTTGCAGCGCAACAAAGGACATGCTGGCCATGGTCGGGGAATCGTAGCGCAGGCGCTGACCGTCTCGTGGGCTTGCCGGGGGCGTCAGTGCAATCTAACGGCAACGTGCCTGCGTTGTTGAGTCAGCGCGCGAATTTTTCGACCACGGCCATGAGTTCGTCGATGGCCGCATCGCCGCGCCCGGAACGCACGGCGCCTTGCACGCAACCGTGGGTATGGTCGCGCAGCATCTGCAGGGCCATGGCGTCCAGGGCGGAGCGCACGGCGGCGACCTGGGTCAGGACATCCACGCAATAGCGATCTTCATCGATCATTTTGGCGATGCCCCGAACCTGGCCTTCGACCCGGTTCAGCCGTTTGAGCAGCGCGCCCTTGTCGGCGCGATGCACGTGCACGCCGGCGGTTGCTTCAGCGCGCTTCATAGCCCGCATCCTCCACGGCGGCGCGAATGCCCGCCATGCTGGCCAGCGCCGGATCGAATTCGATTTTCGCTTCGGCTTTCTCCAGCGATACCTGCGCATCGTTCACGCCGGGCTGGGCTTTCAGGACATTCGTCACGCTGCGCACGCAGCCGCCGCAAGTCATGCCGGCGATTTTGAGTATTGCGGTTTCCATTATGGTCACGCTCCGATCAGGTTTTCAGGGATTTCCATTTTTTCAGCAACAGGGAATTGGTCACGACGGACACCGACGACAACGCCATTGCGGCGCCCGCGATCACCGGATTCAGCAGGCCGAGCGCGGCGAGCGGGATGCCGATCACGTTATAGACGAACGCGAAGAACAGGTTCTGGCGAATCTTGCGCAGGGTGGCGCGCGAAAGCCCGATGGCGTCCGCGATGCCGGTGAGATCGTTGCGCATGAGCGTGACGTCGGCGGCCTCGATGGCGATGTCGGATCCCGCGCCGATCGCGAAGCTCACGTCCGCCGCGGCCAGCGCCGGCGCATCGTTGATGCCGTCGCCCGCCATCGCAACCACGCGTCCGGTGGCGCGAAGGCGCTCCACCTCCGCGGCTTTTTCGCCGGGCAGCACTTCCGCGTGGAAATTGCGGATGCCGAGCTTGCCGGCGACGGCTTCGGCGGCGGCCTTGCCATCTCCGGTGAGCATGTGGATCTCGACGCCAAGCGCTTCGAGCCGCGCGACTGCCGTCGCGGAATCGCGCCGGATGGCATCGCCGAGCATGAACACGCCGAGCATGCGCTGGTCGTCGGCGATCACGACCGGCGTCTGTCCGGCCGTGCCGGCACGCGCGAGCAAGTCCTCGTCGAGCGCGATGCCAAGGCCGGCCGCGAAGCGGCGTGAGCCCAGCGCCAGGCCGCGTCCCGCGACTCGCGCGCGCACGCCAAGGCCGGGCGAAGCTTCGAAATCCGTCGCCGGCAGCGCATTCAGTCCTTCCTCGCGGCCGCGCGCGAGCATGGCGCGGGCGAACGGATGCTCCGAATATTGTTCCAGCGAGATCGCGAGTTGCAGGATGTCCTTTGCATCCAGTCCCGGCACGGTGTGAATCGCCACGACTCCCGGCCGGCCTTCGGTCAGGGTGCCGGTCTTGTCGACCACCATCACGCGAATCTTCCCGGCACGCTCGAGGGCGTCGGCACCGCGAATCAGGATGCCGGCCTGGGCGCCGCGCCCGGTCCCGACTGCGATGGCGGTCGGCGTGGCCAGCCCCAATGCGCAAGGGCAGGCGATGACCAGCACCGCGACGGCGTTGACCAAGGCCGTCGTCAGCGAGCCATCGACCAGCCACCAGCCGAGGAAGGTGACGAGGCTGACGGCGAGGACGGCCGGCACGAAAACGCCGGACACGCGATCGGCCAGTTGCTGGACCGCCGCCTTGCTGCCCTGGGCCTGCTCGACCAGCCGGATGATTTCCGCGAGTTGCGTGTGCGAGCCGACACCCGTTGCGCGGATGCGAAGCGCGCCTTCGCCGTTCATTGTCGAGGCGAAGACGCGGTCGCCCGCCGCCTTCGCGAGCGGCATGCTTTCCCCGGTGAGCATGCTTTCGTCCACGCTGGATCGGCCGTCGACGACTTCTCCGTCCACGGCGATGCGCTCGCCGGGCCGCGCGACCACGATCTCGCCGGCGGCGATCGTGCCGACGTCGGCGTCGATGAGCTGGCCGTTGCGCTCGACGCGCGCCTGCCTGGGCTGCAGTTTGAGCAGGCCTTCGATCGCGGCCGACGTCCTGTGGCGAGCGCGTGATTCGAGCAGCTTGCCCATGAGCACCAGCGTGATGATCGCGGCACTCGCCTCGAAATAGACATGCTGTCCGTGCAGGCTAAGGACGGTGACTGCCGCGCTATAGAAGTAGGCCATGCTGGTGCCCAGCGCGACGAGCACATCCATGTTGGCGCTGCCGCCGCGAAGCGCATTCCATGCGCCCGCGTAAAAACGCCGGCCCACCAGGAACTGCACCGGCGTCGCAAGCAGGAATTGCAACCAGCGCGGCAGCAGCTCGGCATGGCCGCCGGCGGACATGGCAGCCATCTCCAGCAGCAACGGCACAGACAGCGCCGCGGACAACCAGAACCAATGAAGGTCGCGACGATACTGCGCGGCGCGCAGCGCCTTTTCGGATTCCCGCGACGTGCGCGACAGTTCGCGCGCGCCGTAGCCGGCCTTGCGCACGGCCTGCATGACGGTGGCCAGGTCGGTCGCGCCGGGCGCCAGGCGCACGCGGGCGCGATCGGTCGCAAGATTCACCGAGGCCTCCACGCCGGGCAGCCGTGACAGCGCTTTTTCGATGCGGCGCGCGCAGGCCGCGCAGGTCATGCCGTCGATGGCCAGATCGGCAGTAACCGCGCGGGAAACGACGGAATCGGGTGCGTCCACCCCACCAAGATAGTACCGGGGTGGGGTATCGTCAAGTACCGGGGTAGGGTATGTCTTTCAGCGCGCCGCGTCGATCCCCATCGCCATTGCCGCCGCGGCGGTGCGGGTTTCCACGCCGAGCTTCACATAGATGTGCTCGAGGTGCTTGTTCACCGTGCGCGGGCTCATGCCGAGGATGTCGCCGATGTCGCGGTTGGTCTTGCCCTTGGCCACCCAGAGCAATACCTCGATTTCGCGGCCGGTCAGGTGGTAGGTCGCCGCCAAAGTGCGGCCCCGTCCGCTGCGGTCTTCCTCGACGAGCAGCAGGTATTGCCCGCCGGACATGCCGCCCAGGTTATGGACGAGCAGTTGCGCGTCGTCGCCGGCCAGGGTGCAGGGTGTCGATTCGCGCTCGGGCGCCGGATCGGCAACGATGTTTTCGCGAAACCACGCGCGCAGGCGCTCGGGCAACGGTTCGCCGGGCTGGGCCGAGAGCTTGAAGCGGCCTTCCAGCGCGTGCCTCGCCTTGGGCGTCAGCCAGAGGTAGCGTCCCTCGCGGCTGACCACGGCAACGGCAAGGCCCGCGGCATCGATGGCTTCCTGCGCCTGCACGACCAGCCGCGCATTGCGCAGGTGAGAGGCGATGCGCGCAAGCACTTCCTCGGGATTGATCGGCTTGGTCACGTAATCGATGCCGCCGGCCGCGAAGCCGCGCACGACGTGCTCGGTTTCGCTCAGGCTCGTCATGAAGACCACGGGAATGTTGCGCGTGGCATCGGCCGCCTTGATGCGCCGGCACGTTTCGAAACCGTCGATGCCCGGCATGACCGCATCGAGCAGGATGATGCCCGGCGTGATCAGCTCCAGGCGCTCGATCGCGCGCTTGCCGTCTTCCGCGACCAGCACCATGTAGCCGGCGCCGTCCAGCGCATCCGAGAGGACGGCAAGGTTCTCGGGCACGTCGTCCACGATCAGGACGATCTCGCGTTCAGTGCTTGCTTGCATCATGGTTCACGATCCGGTTGAGCAGGCGCGAATATTCTTCGATGCGAAATCCCTTCACGCGCTCGCGCAAGTGACGCACGAAGGTGGAATGCCGGCTGTCCGCGCGCTCGATTTCGTCGAGCTTGTCGAGGATGCCTTTCACGTAGCCGATGGCGCCCAGCGCCTGCAGGTCGCGGATCTGGTCGTCGGAGGGCAATACCGTCGCGACTTCCGGCTCGGGCGCCGGCGCCTTTGACTCGACGGGCGCCTCGCGGTAGATCCATTCCAGCCCGAGGTGCGCTTGCAGCTTGTTCAGCAGCTCGGTGGCGATGACCGGCTTGACCAGGAAATCGTCGCAACCGGCGCGCATGCGTTTCTCGGGATCGTTGTCGTGCGCGTTGGCCGAAACCATCACGATCGGAATGCGCGAGGGATTGCTCGCGCGGATCAGGCGGCTGACTTCCCAGCCGTCCAGCCCGGGCATGGTGATGTCGAGCAGGATGATGTCGGGCTCGAACACGACGACCTCGCGCATGCATTGCTCGCCGCTGGCGGCCTCCCGCGTCGTGAAGCCGAGCATGTCGAGCAAGCCGCTCAAGGGTTGGCGCTGCGACGCCTGGTCGTCGACCACGAGCACGCGACGCCGCGTGCCGGCGTAGCCGGTGATGTCGCTCTCGGCGCGGGCCAGCGCCTTGGGCGCCGCCACGCCCGGCAGGTAGATCCTGACCTCGAAGACGCTGCCCTTGCCGAGCTCGCTGCGTACGTGCATCTCGCCGCCCATGAGCTCGGTGAGCATGCGCGAGATGGCGAGGCCCAGGCCAGTGCCGGCCTTGTTGAGCCTGTCCGCCTGGTCGCTGCGCTCGAAGGGCATGAAGATGCGGCCGAGGTCGGCCTCGGCGATGCCCACGCCGGTGTCCTCGATTTCGAAGCGCGCCATCTCGCGCAAGTGGCTCGCGCGCAGGGTCACGCGACCCCGATCCGTGAATTTCACGGCGTTGCCCAGCAAGTTGATCAGGATCTGGCGCAGCCGGCGCTCGTCCGCGTGCACGACTTCCGGCAGCCGGCCCAATATCTCGAACTGGAACTCGATGCCTTTCTCGGCGGCCTGCGGGCGAAACATCTTGACGATCTGCTCGAGGAATTCCTCCAGCCTCAGCTCGCCGTGGTCCAGCCTGAGCTTGCCCGCCTCGATGCGCGCGATGTCGAGCAGGCCGTCGATCAGGCTCACCAGGTGCTCGCCGCTGCGGCGGATGACGGCGATGGCGTCGCGGCGGCTGTCCGGGATGGAAGCATCTTTCTGCAGGATTTGCGCGTAGCCCAAGATGCTGTTGAGCGGCGTGCGCAATTCGTGGCTCATGCCGGTGACGTAGCGGCTCTTGGCGAGGTTGGCGGCTTCTGCCGCTTCCTTGGCCTGCTGCAGTTTCGCGTCGGTCAGGCGGTGGGCCTCGATTTCGCGCATGAGCAGGTGCGTTTGCCGGTTCGATTCCTCCTGCGCGACCTGGCGCGTCTCCTTGGCCAGCACGATCCACCACGATCCCACCGCGGCGACCAGCATCAGCACGGCGAACAGCTTGACGAAGGCCGCCGCAAGATCCGGCCCGAGTTCGGATGCGGCGTCGGCGAGCACCAGCGATTCCTGGTAGTAGACCATCGTCAGGATGGCCGCCAGCAACACGGTGACGAGCGTCAGGACCGCGAGATAGTTGCCGATGCGGGCCGGGACGGGAAACGGCAGGTGCGCGGGCAAAACACGCTGCATCGCCGACAGGACCTTGCCGGAATAGGGCGCACCACTCTTGCAGCGATCCTGGCAGCGTGCGTCGAGCGAGCAGCACAGCGAGCAGATCGGCTCCGCATACGCGGGGCAGAACGCCATGTCTTCGCGTTCGAACTTGTTGTGGCAAATGCAGCAGCGGTGCAAGCCAGTCGAGTGGGGGAGGCCGGTATCGCTGCGTGCTATGTAATAGCGCCCGCGCGTCCACCAGGCGATCAGCGGCGCCGACACGAATGCAGCCGCGAGCGCGATGAACGGCGCGAAAGCCTGCGCATGGATACCGAGCAATCCTGCAAAGGCGCTGATGGAGAGCGCCGAGGCAATCAGCATCGCCCCGACGCCGACCGGATTCACGTCGAACAGGTGGGCACGCTTGAACTCGATGTGCCGCGGCGACAGCCCGAGCGGCTTGTTGACGACCAGGTCGGCAACGACGGCGCCGACCCAGGCGATGGCGACGTTGGAATAAAGCCCCAGCACATGCTCCAGCGCCTTGAACACGCCGAGCTCCATGAGCACGACCGCGATCAGCACGTTGAACACCAGCCATACCACCCGGCCCGGATGGTTGTGCGTCAGCCGCGCGAAGAAATTCGACCAGGCCAGCGATCCGGCGTAGGCATTGGTGACGTTGATCTTGACCTGCGAGACGATGACGAACAGCGCGGTGGCGGCGAGCGCGAACTCCGGCGTGAATACGTATTGGAAGCCGATGAGGTACATCTGCGTGGGTTCGATCGCCTTGCCGAGGCTGACCTCGTGCTGCAGGGCGAGGAAGCCGAGGAAGGCGCCGCCGAGCATCTTGGCCACTCCCGGCAGGATCCATCCCGGTCCCGCGCTCAACATGGCCATCCACCAGCGCCGGCGATTGGTACGCGTGCGCTCCGGCAGGAAGCGCAGGAAGTCGACCTGTTCGCCGATCTGCGCGACCAGCGAAAAGGCAACCGCCGCCGCGGCGCCGAACAACAGCCAGTCGAAGGATCCCCCGTTCTCGGCGCGGCCCGCGAACGTCGTGAAGTTGCGGATCGCATCGGGATCCTTGAACAGGATGACCGCATAAGGCAGCACGAGCAGCACCAGCCAGAGCGGCTGCGTCCAGGATTGCAGCCTGCTGATCAGCGTGATGCCGTACATCACCAGCGGGATGATGACCAGCGAGCTCAGCAGGTAGCCGATCGACAGCGGAATCCGGAAATACAGCTCGAGCGCCAGCGCCATGATGGCGGCTTCCAGCGCAAAGAAAATGAAGGTGAACGAGGCGTAGATCAGCGACGTGATGGTCGAGCCGATGTAGCCGAAGCCCGCGCCGCGCGTGAGCAGGTCCATGTCGACGCCGTACTTGGCGGCGTAGTAGCTGATCGGCAGCCCGGTCAGGAAGATCACGAGGCCGACGGCCAGGATCGCCCAGAAGGCGTTGATGAAACCATAGTTCAGCGTGATCGAGCCGCCGATCGCCTCCAGCGCCAGGAAGGACACCGCGCCCAGCGCAGTGTTCGCGACCTTGAACTCCGACCACTTGCGGAACGAGCGCGGCGTGAACCGCAGCGAGTAGTCCTCCATGGTTTCGTTCGCGACCCAGGTGTTGTAGTCGCGACGGATCTTGACGATCCGTTGTGTGGCGGGTGCATCCAAGTCTGGCTTCTTCCGGATTCCGATACGTTCGCGATGTTTCGCGCATTGTCTTTTGCAACAACCAAGCCATGCGCGCGTTCGCCCACGGAAATGTTCGTGCAGTCAGGACGATTGCTCCCTACGTCGTTTGACGTATGCGTCCCGCGCGGCGACCGCGATGAACCGCGGCCGCACACCGCCGGTGCGAAAAATGACGCATCGCGAGAGCCGATGGGCGCCGGTGGTGCACACGCTTTTCACGATGTGCAGTCACGCGCGCAGTGCTACGTAGAACTGCGTATTGCTGCGCTCGCACAGCGCTCGCTACCTTGGCGCCGTCTTCAGCGAACAACGCGCATCGCGCGCTGCAGCGACGGATCCGACCCACGAACCGCAGGTACACAAGGAGCAGCCGATGATTCACCGAACTTTGCATTCCCCGATTTCTTCGATGCGGCGCCGGTTGGCGCTCGCTGTTGCGGCACTACCGCTGCTGGCGATTTCGGCTGGCGCTTCCGCGGCGGATTTCCCGACCGCGAAAGTCAACACGACCGGACTCGCGGTCACCGACAAGGAAGTGACGGTCGGCCAGTTGCATTCAGCCACCGGCACGATGGCGATCAGCGAAACCGGATCGATCCAGGCCGAGCGCCTGGCGATCGAGCAGATCAACGCGATGGGCGGCGTGCTCGGGCGCCAGATCAAGGTGATCCAGGAAGACGGCGCGAGCGACTGGCCGACCTTCGCGGAAAAGGCCCGCAAGCTGCTGGTCAACGACAAGGTCGCGTCGGTGTTCGGCTGCTGGACCTCGGCCTCGCGCAAGGCGGTGCTGCCGGTGTTCGAGAAGGAAAACGGGATGCTCTACTACCCGACCTTCTATGAAGGCCTGGAGCAATCCAAGAACGTGATCTACACCGGCCAGGAAGCCACGCAGCAGATCATCGCCGGCATCGACTGGGTCATGAAGGAGAAAAAGGCCAAGACCTTCTACCTGCTCGGCTCGGACTACATCTGGCCGCGCACCTCGAACAAGATCGCCCGCAAGCACATCGAGAAAATGGGCGGCACGGTCGTCGCGGAAGAGTACACGCCGCTCGGCCACACGCAGTTCGGCTCGATCATCAACAAGATGAAGCTGAAGAAGCCGGACGTGATCTACGCCATCGTCGTCGGCGGCAGCAACGTCTCGTTCTACAAGCAACTGAAAGCGGCCGGCGTGACCTCCGACAAGCAGACCTTGCTGACGATCTCGGTGACGGAAGACGAAATCCTCGGCATCGGCGGCGAGAACATGGTCGGTTTCTACGCGGCGATGAAGTACTTCCAGAGCCTCGATAACCCGAACAACAAGAAATTCGTCGAGGCCTTCAAGGCCAAGTACGGCGCCAACGCCGTGATCGGCGACGTGACGCAGGCCGCTTACCTTGGCCCGTGGCTGTGGAAGGCCGCGGTGGAAAAGGCCGGCAGCTTCGACATCGACAAGATCGCCGCGGCATCACCGGGCATCGAGCTGAAGACCGCACCGGAGGGCTACGTGAAGGTGCACGAGAACCATCACCTGTGGAGCAAGCTGCGCATCGGCCAGGCGCTTGCAGACGGCCAATACAAGGTGATCTACGAGTCCGGCCTGATCGAGCCGAACCCTTTCCCCAAGGGTTATCAATGATCCGGCGCTATCAGTGATCGGGTTGGCAATCGTTTGACGGGGCGGCACCGGCCGGGGGTGGAGTGAATGCCGCTCCCGGCCACCTAACCCGAATACGCGCACGCAACGACAAGGGGATGCAATGGACGGCATGAGTCTTTCCGACATCGGCGGCATTCTGGCGATGCAGGGCTTCAACGGCCTCTCGCTGTTCTGCGTGCTGCTGCTGATGGCGCTGGGCCTGGCCATCATTTTCGGCCAGATGGGCGTGATCAACATGGCGCATGGCGAATTCATGACCATCGGCGCCTACACGACATTCCTGTCTTCCCACGTTGCCTCGAATTATTTCCCGGCGCTCGCGAGCAGCTACTTCCTGCTGGCGATCGTCGCCAGTTTCATCATCGCGTTCGGGCTCGGCTACCTGGTCGAGTACCTGATGATCCGGCACTTGTACCGGCGACCGCTCGACACCTTGCTGGCGACCTGGGGCCTCTCCCTGGGCATGCAGCAGGCGTTTCGCTCGACCTTTGGCGCCAAGGAAGTCAGCGCGACCCTGCCGGACTGGCTCATGGGTTCCTGGCAGCCGACCGCGGGCGTGGACATTCCGCTGAACGGCTTGTTCGTGATGGCGCTGACCATCGTGCTGACCGGCGGGATTCTTCTCTTGCTGTTCCGCTCCGACTTTGGCCTGCAGGTGCGCGCCACAGTACAGAACCGCACGATGGCCAACGCCGTGGGCATCAATACCAAGCTGGTCGACCGCATCACGTTCGCACTGGGCTGCGGCATCGCCGGCATCGCCGGCGCGGCCTTCACCACCATCGGATCGACCGGCCCCACGAGCGGCTCGCTCTACATCGTCGACACCTTCCTGGTGGTGGTGTTCGGCGGCGCGCAAAGCCTGCTCGGCACCGTGGCCTCGGCCTTCGGCATCGCCCAGGCGCAATCGATCTCGGAATTCTTCATGACCAGCTCCATGGCCAAAGTGCTGACACTCGCGGCCGTGATCCTGATCCTGCTGATCCGCCCCGAGGGCTTGCTCCGGGTCAAGGTACGTCGCTGAACACAAGGGAACCTTCATGAAACTCATGTACGAGCGAATTCTGGGCGGGAAGCAGGGGATGATGGGGCTGGTGGTGCTGTGCGCGCTGCTCTTCGTCGTGCTGCCGCTGACGTTCGACCTGTTCCGGCTCAACCTCATCGGCAAGTATCTTTCCTACGCTTTCGTCGCGGTGGGCCTGGTGCTGTGCTGGGGCTACGGCGGGATCCTGAGCCTGGGGCAGGGCGTGTTCTTCGGGCTCGGCGGCTACTGCATGGCGATGTTCCTGAAGCTCGAAGCCTCCGACCCCGAGAGCACCAAGATCCAGTCGACGCCGGGCATTCCCGACTTCATGGACTGGAACCAGCTCACCGCGCTGCCGAAGTTCTGGGAGCCATTCCACAGCTTCACGTTCACGATGTTCGCGATGCTGGCCGTGCCGGCGCTGGTGGCCTTCATCCTCGCGGTCGCGATGTTCAAGCGGCGCGTCGGCGGCGTCTACTTCGCCATCATCACGCAGGCGGTCGCGGCCATCCTGACGATCCTGATCATCGGCCAGCAGGGCCTGACCGGCGGTGTGAACGGCATGACCGACCTGAAGACCCTGCACGGCTGGGACATCCGCACGGACTCGGCCAAGTACATCCTGTACTTCGTGAATTGCGTGCTGCTGGTCGGCGCGATCCTGGTGTCGCGCTACATCCTGAGCGGCAAGCTCGGGCTTTTGCTGCTCGCAATGCGCGACAAGGAAGAGCGCGTGCGATTTTCCGGCTACGACGTGTCGAACTTCAAGATCTTCGTCTTCGTGAATGCCGCGATGATCTCGGCGATCGGCGGCGCCATGTTCGTGCTGCAGGTCGGCTTCATGTCGCCTTCGCTGGTGGGCATCATTCCTTCGATCGAGATGGTGATTTTCGCGGCGGTCGGCGGGCGCATGTCGCTGATCGGCGCGGTGTACGGCACCTTGCTGGTGAACTTCGGCAAGACCTACTTTTCCGAAAGCTTCCCGCAGTTGTGGCTGTTCCTGATGAGCGCGCTGTTCATCTCGGTGGTGATGTTCTTTCCCAACGGGCTCGCCGGCTTGTACGAAAAATACGGCAAGGCCTGGATCGAGAAGCGCATCGGCGCCTGGCGCAATCGCGGCGCCGCGCCGCGGCCCGCGCCCCAGCAGACCTGACAAAGGAGACCGACTTGGCCAATCCCGTACTCGCCATCGAAGACCTGACCGTTTCCTTCGACGGTTTCAAGGCGGTCGATGCCCTGAACCTTTACGTCGAGGCGAACGAGCTGCGCGTGGTGATCGGGCCGAACGGCGCCGGCAAGACCACCTTGCTCGATCTCATTTGCGGGCGAACCCGCGCCACCGCCGGCACCATCAAGTTCAAGAACCGCGAACTCACGCGCATGGCCGAGCACCAGATCGTGCGCGCCGGCGTCGGGCGCAAGTTCCAGACGCCTTCGATCTACGAAAACCTGACCGTGTTCCAGAACCTGGAGCTGTCGTTCCCGCGCGGCCGCGGCGTGTTCGGCTGCGTCGCGTTCAAGCTCACGCCGGACGTCGAGAATCGCGTGCACGAGATCGCCAAGATGATTTTCCTCGAGGATCGCCTCGGCGATCAGGCCGACCTTCTTTCGCACGGGCAGAAGCAGTGGCTGGAGATCGGCATGCTGCTGATGCAGGACCCGGAGCTGCTGATGCTCGACGAACCGGTGGCCGGCATGAGCGTGGCCGAGCGCAAGCAGACGGCCGACCTGCTCAACAAGATCAGCGACAACCGCGCGGTGATCGTGATCGAGCACGACATGGAGTTCGTCAAGAACATCGCGCATCGCGTGACCGTGCTGCATCAGGGCAAGATCCTGGCCGAGGGCAGCATGGACAAGGTGCAGGCCGATCCGCGCGTGATCGAAGTCTATCTGGGTCATTGAGGGGGGCGCCGCGATGCTGCAAGTCAGGAACCTGAGCGTGAGCTACGGCCAGAGCGCGGTGATCCGCGACATGAGCTTCAACGTCGGCGCCAACGAGGTGCTGGCGATCATGGGGCGCAACGGCATGGGCAAGACCACCTTGTTCAAGTCGCTCATGGGCGTGCTGCCCTCGCGCGGCGGCAACATCACGCTGGGCGAAAAGGAACTCGGTCCGCTGGAAAGCTTCCAGCGCGTGCGCAGCGGCCTGGCCTACGTGCCGCAGGGCCGCATGATTTTCCCGACGCTATCTGTGGTGGAGAACATTCGCACGGGCATGCGCAAGGGGGAGAAGACGGTGCCCGACGACATCTACGCGCTGTTCCCGGTGCTGTTCGAGATGCGCAAGCGCAAGGGCGGCAATCTCTCGGGCGGCCAGCAGCAGCAGCTTGCCATCGCGCGTGCGCTGGTCACCAACCCGAAGGTGCTGCTGCTCGACGAGCCGACCGAAGGCATCCAGCCCTCCGTGATCAAGGACATCGCGCGCATCCTCAACGAGATCCGCAAGATGCGCGACATCACCATCATCGTCTCCGAGCAGGTGCTGAGCTTCGCGCTGGAGATCGCGGACCGCCTGCTGGTGATCGACAAGGGCAGCTTCATCCATGAAGACCGCCGCGAGAACGTCGACACCGCGAAGATTTCCCGTTACCTGTCCGTCTGAAAGCACTTTTGCCAACCCGACAACGAAGAGGAAGCCATGCCTGAAACACTGGTCAAGATCGACCTGAAGCAATCGCCGTACAAGAACGAGATGATCCACAATCGGTGGCATCCGGACGTGCCGATGGCGGCGTGGGTGAAACCCGGGGACGATTTCATCCTGGAGACCTACGACTGGACCGGGGGCTACATCCAGAACAACGACTCGGCGGATGACGTGCGCGATGTGGACCTGACCACCGTGCACTTTCTTTCCGGTCCGATCGGCGTGGAAGGCGCGGAGCCGGGCGACTTGCTGGTGGTCGACTTGCTGGACATCGGCGCACTGCCCGATAGCTTGTGGGGCTTCAACGGTTTCTTCTCCAAGAAGAACGGCGGCGGGTTCCTGACCGAGCATTTCCCGCTGGCCCAGAAATCCATCTGGGACATCAGCGGCCTCTATACGCATTCCCGGCACGTGCCGAACGTCAAGTTCGCCGGCCTGATCCATCCGGGCCTGATCGGCTGCCTGCCCGACCAGAAGATGCTGGAGATGTGGAACAAGCGCGAGGTGGACTTCATCGGCACCAACCCTAGCCGGGTGCCGCCGCTGGCCAATGCCCCGTTCGCCAAGACTTCCCACGCCGGGAAAGCCACTGGGGCCACCAAGGCCAAGATCGATGCCGAAGGCGCGCGCACCGTGCCGCCGCGGGAGCACGGCGGCAACTGCGACATCAAGGACCTCTCGCGCGGATCGAAGATCTTCTTCCCGGTGTATGTGAAGGGAGCAGGACTGTCCATGGGCGACCTGCACTTCAGCCAGGGGGACGGCGAAATCACCTTCTGCGGGGCCATCGAGATGGCCGGCTGGACGCACCTGAAAGTCGACCTCATCAAGGGCGGCATGGCCAAGTACGGGATCAAGAACCCGATCTTCAAGCCCAGCCCGATCACGCCAACCTACAATGATTACCTGATCTTCGAAGGCATCTCGGTCGATGAATGGGGCAAGCAGTATTACCTGGATGTCCATGTCGCCTACCGCCAGGCGTGCCTGAACGCCATCGAGTACATGACCAAGTTCGGCTACTCCAAGGCCCAGGCGCATTCGATCCTGGGAACGGCGCCGGTGCAGGGCCACATCAGCGGGGTGGTGGACATCCCCAATGCCTGCGCTACCTTGTGGCTGCCCACCCAGATCTTCGACTTCGACATCAGTCCGAACGCGAGCGGACCGAAGAAGATGGTCACGCCGGGGATGGATATGCCCATCTCGCCTGACAAATGAAGAAATGCGCGAGGGGAGAGGAGTGAGGGGTTAGGGGTAAATGCTTTAAGGTAACTGCCTTTCAAACTTACCCCTCTCTCCTTACTCCTGACTCCTCACCCTGAAACGGAGTTTCAGATGCCTTTATACGAATACTCATGCCCCGACTGCGGCGGCTTCAGCGCGAGCCGTCCGCTGGCGCAGTACCAGGAACCGGCGGACTGCCCGGGATGTGGACAGCCATCAGCGCGTGCGTTGCTAAGTGCGCCAGCCTATGCCGGCATGCCGGGAGAAATGCGGAAGGCGTACGCGATCAACGAGAAGAGCGCGCACGCGCCCAAAAGCAGCAAGGAACATGTGCACGGCTCGGGTTGCGGATGCGGGAGCAAGTCGATCGGCGCGAGCAAGACGGTGAAGGCGCCGGACGGGTCGAAGGCTTTCCCAAGCAAGCGGCCGTGGATGATCAGTCATTAGCCGCGAGGCGACAGGTGGGAGGAGCGGCATGAGCAGGAAGCAGGGGCCCCGTGTCTTCCAGTGTGACGTCCCCGGATAAAAAAAGCGTCCATGGCCTGGCAGGAAAACGTGGCCTGAGCTGCTCCCTATTGATGCAATATCTTGGTCCGACGATCGTCGGGGAGCGCCATGTCAGGCGGCATTCTCCATCGTGCTACCTTCCTGGCGCCCCGGTTTCCTGCACCACCACGCCCACGTGAACAAAGTGAGCACGAAGACAGGGTACGCAAAAAACGGCAGCGGCTCTGACAGCGGTGTCAGGCTGCGTCCAAAGAAGATTTGCAGTGAGGTGGCCGCGAACAGGACAGCGGCGACGGCGCCCGAGGCTCGACCAAGCATCGGCATGACTCGCGGAATACTGATCAGGACCAGGGACGCAGCCCACAACGCCGCACCGGCCGCGAAGAGAGGGCTGCTCGCTTCAAGCGACATGGCTGACCCGGACACAACCAATGCCTGACCGGCAATGAAGACCAGGAATCCCGCTGCAAGGAGCTCCAGGTTCCGGCGCAAGCAGTAGACGGCCAACAGCGCCGCGGCCACGACGAGGAGTGTGCCATCCAGACCCCAGGCTATGCCGCGGAGGGAGTCTGTTGGAGCGAAGCTGCCGGCCAGCCCAAGAAGCGCACCGAGGACGAGGCAAACGGGTGCCACAGAGGATGGGCGATTGGTCGACATGTTTTCTCCAATATGCCGCCGCTGGTCTGTGCCAGGATGGATTGATACTTGGCGGCTCGATTTTCAGTGCGAAAAAGCGGTTCCAAGGTCAAATGCGGATCGATTGTGCGACTGTTTCCTCTGCATATCAATGTCATGTAAAGGCCCGAGCCCGCCGAGCGAGCGTCACAAGTAAAAAGGCGAGAGGAGTGAGGAGCGAGGTGTGAGGGGAGAGGGGGGATGCCGTCAGGACTCTTTCTTCTCGAGGACGAAATAAGGCCCTTCTTCACCCACCTCTGACGAGACTTTCCTCCAGCCCTGGCTCGCGTAAAAAGCAAGCGCCTGGTCATTCGCGGTCAAGCACTTCAGCGTCCACGGCGCGGGTACATGGTTGCCCAGCGCCTCGAGCAGCGCCTTGCCAACGCCCCGTCCCCGCATGTCGCTGCGCACGTATAAATGATGAATAAACCGATCGGGTTCCCAGACCGAGAGGAACCCGAGCGGCATCTCATCGCTTCCGACCGCGACAAGCAACTTTTCGCCGGCGGTATCTCGCGCAAAGTCGGAGTTCTGCTTCGCGGCTGTGGGTAGCCAGGTCGCTTCGGCGCGGCAGGTTTGGTAGATGGTTTCCAGGGCTTGCCTGTCATCTTCAATGAAGAGCCGCACACAAAACATGAGATCTAGCTTGCTCCTGGAAAGGACTGCTGGCCAGATGTTCCTCTCCAGCGTACGTAATTTGAACTGTCCGGGTCAGCCAAGCTTTTGCGCCCAGGCGCAGCAAAGAGCACGTCACGGCGAAGGATATTGGAGCAAGTCGATCGGGGCGAGCAAGACGGTGAAGGCGTTGGACGGGTCGAAGGCGTTTCCAAGCAAGAGGCCGTGGATGATCAGTCACTGAGGCTGCAACTAACCGCGGGAAGGACGATGCACCGCATGACCCCATCTTGGGATCATTGCTCCGCTCCGATATTGGCGAAGCTCGGGTCGTCTCAGATAGTTGCTATAGACTACCTTGTAGATAGCGCCCACGAGTTCGGTCATGAGCGTTTAGTAGTTTCAAGAAACTCATCGTTCTTAACCAGCCATTGTTCGAGAAGTTCGAAAGACTGCGTCCATTCGTCGTTGTATTCGGAAGTAAAAATCTCGAGACACAGTACGATCAAGTCGATGTGATCTTTTCCATACATGTTCATCCACTTGTTCGAGAATATCGTGACAAAGTTTTCGCGATCTATGTCCGAGTATCCAATGGAAACACCTTCGTAGTTGGGATGGGAGCTCTCGGAGAGAGAGGCGTACAGCGATTCAATACCGGGATAGCGAGAATCTGCCTTCTGCAGCACTGTGATGATGTTGATCGCTTCATGCGCGGTAGATTTATCTCGTGAGCCCATGAGCAAGGTCGCCGTCTTATCTGCGTATGTATGAAAAGTCAGATCGCCAGACAAGACTTTTCTCGTGAGCTGATTTAAATAAATCAAGACTGCCAAAGATTCGAATGCGCTCCGCAGAATAATTCGAGACCCTAGCATGTGCTGAGAATCGTGGAGGGCAAGTGACTGTGCGAGCAGATCCTGAATTCTCCAAGCTAGCCCTTCTCGTAGAACGAGACTTCTGTAGGTTGCCTTCCACTTGTGAGCAACCTTGTTTCTAGCCCACAGCCCTCCGAGGTCAACACGTGGACAGAGGGACGATTTGAGCAGTTCAAGAGCTAAGGCCACGGAATTCATTTGCGGTTACCTTAGGCGTGGTCGGAGCGAGGCGCTAAGCGCGAAGCGCGAGAGTTGAAAGACGCGAAGCCTGATTCTGGTGAGACACTGCTCTGGTGGCCGTTGGCGCAGCAGGGCTCTGGATCATTCTGTAGTACCGCGGGGATTAGTTGAGATTTTTACACTTCTCAGATCCACGACTACAACCGAACTAGTAGTTAGCTAATATCACTGAGAATCAGCGACGCAGTACTTAACTTTTTGAACTCATATATTGCCTTTGCACGGCGAGAGAAACGGCGATCAGCCGAAATGACAGCGCTGCAGTATGCGGCAGCAGCAATATGTGCTGCATCGCTCATCACGTTGTCAATTTTCTCCAGGTCTCGGGATTTCTTTTCGGCTTGATAGCCAACGATATCTAACACGGCACAGCATCTAATGATGCCTTCGTAGGCTGTCCATGGACTTTGATCCAAGGCTTCTAGAGGTTCGAACCCAAAAAATTGATCGCACGTCAGTCCGGCAACATTTGGGGCGACTATTTTCCAGATTTGCCGTATTGGATCATCGCCAGTAACACTACCGGCAGCGCCTTTCTCTACGCCGAGTGCCTCCCTAGTCTTTTCAATACTGTTTCCTTGGACGGTCATTTTCGATATCGTCAGAGCCAATTCTTCGAAGACCTCTCGAGGGTTATTGGGAACAAGCTCAGGAGGAAGACGGGAAACCAACTGCTTAATTTGCTCATCAAAGGCATAGGGGAGGCGCAGCACAGCATCTTCACTTGCGCCGCCATTGAGCCAAGCCATTAGAATTTGAAGTGCTTCAGTACTAATGGGCACTTCGTCAACTGCGGCGAGATACTGTTCGTATGCCGCCTTCGCAGAAACTCCTTCAGTCAATGTTGCCGTCCCGGAAAACCTCCAGTTGGTTAGATCAATTTCTAATCGTTTCGCGCCAATATCGTCTAGGGTATCCAGAAAAACACGTGGGTTTTTCGAGCGACGAATCTCTGCGAAATGCTCCTTCGAGTACACCCAGTGAACTCCCCCTAGTCGTGAAAGGTCTATTTTCCTACCTGCATGTAGGCTAACTATGTTCTGGTCTAGGTATACCAATGGGCTGCTCATATTTGTGACGGTATTTTGCCCTTTAGTTGAATTTCTCAGGGCTGGCATCAGTAAGGAGAATAAGGGCCGAATTGTCCAAACGGCCCACGCGATTTTTCGAATAAATCTGCTCGACTACCGGATTGAGCGTCGATTTACCCGGCGGTCTGATAGCTCTTTACGAGAAACCAACACATACCAAGAGCGAGTGATCTTCCCAGACGAGCCATTTGCTCCTCTGGAATTCCGAGTGGTCGGTGCGAACCAGGGCTGATGAAGCCGTATACACCGACGAGGCCTTTCTCTTCCTCGTTGGTGATGAATTCCATTTGCCTCAAGAAAGCAACTATCGATCCCCACTTGGTATGGTCGTATGGCGGCGTGTCATCAGATTGGTGCGTTACTGCGATTGCACGAGCCAGTGTCTCCAATGCAACGCGAATGTCATTGAGGCAGGCATTGTAATTTGGCGGTGACGAACGGAAGGACTCTGAAGAGTCGTTGATTTTCTTGGCAATGGTGTCGGACGCGGACAGACCTGAGGCCTTCAATGCTTCAATAAGATCATCCTCAAGCGGCGGGGCGTCACGGACCGATGGATCAGTCTGCCTGAGCTTCTTATCCTCGAGGACATATCCATCGAGTTGAAGGCAGCGACTGAGATCAGCGAATCGTTCGTCGTAGCGATATTTCGGGGTGATTCTGGATCGAAGATCTCCGCTGGTTCGCGCCACTTCTTCGAGAAGAGATAGAACTTTATCGTCTGCTGCATTTCGAATGGATCGGAGAACATCGGTCAGAAACTGATCGACATTAACCGAACTGTACAGTTGGTGTTTGCCTAGCAAGACCGCAACAAAATCTGACTCGAAAATTCCTAGAAACTGTGCAAGCGAGTAGCGAGTTCTGGAACCGATCATGGGGCGGTTATCTTCTACTTGACGGAGTCGTATGATTCCTCAGGGTGTGAAACGATAGGCTGGCTTTCTAAGATGGGATTTTTCGTCCCAATCGTTGCCTTCGCCATGCTGGCGTTCCCGGTCATAGTTGTAGCCGGGCTGAGTGAGGACCATGAGGTTGTTCGGTTTCGCGCCAAGCATATAGTACCTAGCGAATCCAGATCTATGCCGCATGTTAAATCTATCGATATAGTCGACGTATCCGAATACGTAAATCATGCTTCGCCCCTCTTCAACTTCCGCAATTCCAGCCGCAGGTTTGCTGAATGTAAAACCATCATAGGAAGCGAAGAAGCTTTCATTCTTAACAAGAACTGCCTCAATTGGGGGCATGTGCGATTGCCGTTCATATTGAGGAGTGAGTGGAAGTGGATTGTCCTTCTTGAGGCGACTCATGCTTATAACCACGTCTTTGATGTCTGCCGGGGTATTGCCCCAATTCTTCACTTCAATTTTGACATCAACTCTTCCAGTATCGGCATTCATCGTAATCCCTGGGTCGACCGGGGACATTTTTACGTAAGCGCGCTCGATGGTTTTGGCGGTTCGTTCGGACCTTTTTACCAACTCTTTCGTGGACTTCCAAAGATTGGCGGTATAAATAACAAGGAAAGCAGTGACGATGACCAGCAAAAGAGTGAACGCTGCGAGAAAGAATTCAGCAGAGGTAAAAACGAATCCACAGAAAACTATGTGTTTCTGCCCTTTTGGTGGCCCTTCGCTTTCATCGGATCGTGGCTGACTATTTTCTACGGCGGGAGAAGTGGCAGGAAGGATATTTTCTGAATTTGTCTTTTCCTCGGCGTTTGTCCCTGCGCGATAAGCTTGGGAATGTTGTTCGCACGCTAAAAATAAATTCGGCGCAACAATAAAGATTGCCAGCGCAAATAGTATGAACGCCAGTCGTGGCTCTATGCGCCCTAACATGTGCGTATCGCCGCACCGAAGATATGCATTCATGCGATTGTTATAACGGAACTCGAATTCATTGACGTAGAGCCATGACAAGATAATGTTATTGATTCCGCGACACCTTTGGCGATTCGGCAATGTCCATTGAAGTTACTAGTTGACCTCGCATAGAGTCATCAATGGAAATTCACCGTACAAATGCTAATGGAATTAAAATATTCTTCAAGAGATTCTCGAATATTCTGGCCTCGGGTTAGGGAGAATTAGTGCTCGTCGAAGAAATTGCCGCCGCCGGGTCTGAGAAACCTGTGGATTTTGGGGGCAGGTGCTAAGGCCTGCGAGGCAGGCCAACCAAACTAGCTTTGCAGTTCCGCCCGATCCCGGTAATGCTCCAACGCCTCCGGATTCGCCAGCGCCTCGACGTTCTTCACCGGCCGGCCATGCACGATATTGCGCACGGCAAGTTCGACGATTTTGCCGCTTTTGGTGCGCGGGATGTCGGCGACCTGGAGGATGCGCGCGGGAACATGGCGCGGGGTGGTGTTGCAGCGGATCTGGTCCTTGATGCGCGCGATGAGCGCGTCATCCAATTTGGCGCTCTCGCGCAGGCGCACGAACAGCACTACGCGCACGTCGTTGTCCCAGTCCTGGCCGATGACCAGGCTTTCCACGACTTCTTCGAGCTGCTCGACCTGGCGGTAGATTTCCGCCGTGCCGATTCGTACGCCGCCGGGATTGAGCGTGGCGTCCGAACGGCCGTAGATCACGGACGTGCCGCGATCGGAGAGTTCCATGTAGTCGCCGTGGCACCAGATGCCGGGGAAGCGCTGGAAATACGCGGCGCGATACTTGGCGCCGTCGGCGTCGTTCCAGAAGCGCACCGGCATGGAAGGGAAGGGCGAGGCGCAAACCAGCTCGCCTTTCTCGCCGATGACCGGCTTGCCGTCGTCATCGAACACCTGCACGTCGAGGCCGAAGCCGCGGCACTGGATTTCGCCGCGATACACCGGCAAGGTCGGATTGCCGAGCACGAAGCAGGAGACGATGTCGGTGCCGCCGGAGATGGACGACAGCAACAGGTCTGTCTTGATCGCGCGGTAAACGTAGTCGAAGCCTTCGGGCACCAGCGGCGAGCCCGTCGAGGTCATCGCCTGCAGCGCTTTGAGCTTGTGCGTCTTCATCGGCGCAGCGCCCGCCTTGTTCAGCGAGTCGATGTACTTGGCCGAGGTGCCGAACACGGCCATGCGCTCCGCGTCGGCGAAGTCGAACAGGATGTTCGGCCCGGGATAAAAGGGCGAGCCGTCGTACAGCAATAGCGTTGCTTCCGATGCGAGGCCCGAGGCCAGCCAGTTCCACATCATCCAGCCGCAGGTCGTGAAGTAGAACAACCGGTCGTCGCGCTTCAGGTCCGTGTGCAGCCGGTGTTCCTTCAGGTGCTGCAGCAAGGTGCCACCGGCGCCGTGCACGATGCACTTGGGCACGCCGGTGGTGCCGGACGAATAAAGAATATAGAGCGGGTGGTTGAAGGGCAGCCGCCGGAACGGGATGGCCTTGCCCTTGTAGGGCTTCACGAAGGCGGCGAGGTGAACCCCTTTCGGCACGGCCGAGATATCCGGCTGCTCGCGCGTGTACGAAACGATGATCGTGTGCTCGACCGACGGCAGGCGCGACGCGATCTCGGCGATGCGGGGCAGGGTGTCGTGCGCCTTGCCGTTGTAGTGATAGCCCTCGACCGCAAAAAACAGCTTCGGCTCGATCTGTCCGAAACGATCGATCACGCCCTGCACGCCGAAGTCCGGCGAGCAGGAGGACCAGATCGCGCCAAGGCTGGCCGTGGCCAGCATGAAGATGATGGTCTCGGGCAGGTTGGGCATGAAGGCGGCGATGCGGTCGCCTTCCTTGACGCCGGCGGCTGCCATCGCCTGCACGGTGCGCGAGACGGCGTCATGCACCTCGGCGAAGCTCATGCGCCGCTTGACCTTGTCCTCGCCCCAGAACACGAAGGCGTCGGCGTCGTCGCGGCGCCTTAGAAGGTTCTCGGCGAAGTTCAGCTTCGCATCGGGGAACCACTTCGCGCCCGGCATCTTGTCGCCGTCGACCAGCACGCGCTCGCCGCGCGTCTGCGCGATCACGCCGCAGAAATCCCAGACCGCCACCCAGAATTTCTCCGGTTCCTTCACCGACCAGGCGTAGAGCGAATCCGAATCGGTCAGGCCGGCCTTGTGCTGCTTGTTGACCTGCTTGATGAAGGCCGCGATGTTGGAGCGCGCGATGCGCTCTTTCGACGGTTGCCAGAGGATGGGGGGTGTGATCATGGTTTCTCAGGTTCAATCTCAACGCAAAGGCGCAAAGAACGCAAAGGGGCGCAAAGAAAAACAGTCATAGATGTTCCAATGTCTGGTGCCAACTGGGTCACTTTTGCGCTGATCGCCATCGATGCGACGACGCGATTTTCGATTCTTACCGGCCTTCCTTTGCGATCTTTGCGTTCTTTGCGTCTTTGCGTTGGGTGTAGATAGTGTTTACTCAGGCCGCATCTGCGGAAACAGGATCACGTCGCGTATCGACGGACTGTCGGTGAACAGCATGATCAGCCGGTCGATGCCGATGCCTTCGCCGGCGGTGGGCGGCAAACCGTATTCCAGCGCGCGCACGTAATCCGCGTCGTAGTACATGGCTTCCTCGTCGCCGGCTTCCTTGGCCTTGGCCTGAAGCATGAACCGTGCTGCCTGGTCCTCGGGGTCGTTCAGCTCGGAGAAGCCGTTGGCCAACTCGCGCCCGGTGATGAATAGCTCGAAGCGGTCGGTGACGGCCGGGTCCGAATCGTTGCTGCGCGCGAGAGGCGAAACATCGGTGGGGTGGGCGACGATGAAGGTCGGCTGGATGAGCTTGTCCTCGGTGGTCTGCTCGAACAGCTTCAATTGCAGCAGGCCGAGGCCGTCGGTCGGAAACACCTCGATCTCGAACGCGGCAAGCACCTTGCGCAGGTACTCGATGTTGCCGAGGTCCGCGAGGGCGTGCTTCGGGTTGTACTTGGCGATGGCCTGCGCCATGGTCAGGCGGTCGAAGGGCTTGCCGAGGTCGATGGCCTGGCCCTGGTAGGTCAGGGTCGTCGAGCCGTGCACCTTCTGCGCGAGGCCGCGCAGCAATTCCTCCGTCAGGTCCATCAGGTAACGGTAGTCCCGATAGGCCTCGTAGAACTCCAGCATGGTGAACTCGGGGTTGTGCCGGGTCGACATGCCTTCGTTGCGGAAGTTGCGATTGATCTCGAACACCTTCTCCAGGCCGCCGACCACCAGGCGCTTGAGGTAGAGCTCGGGCGCGATGCGCAGGTAGAGTTGCATGTCCAGCGCATTGTGGTGCGTGACGAAGGGCTTGGCCGCCGCGCCGCCGGGAATCGGCTGCATCATCGGCGTCTCGACTTCCAGATAACCGCGTCCGGTGAAGAATTCGCGAATCGCCTGGATCATCGCCGAGCGCGCCTTGAACACGGCGAGGGATTCGGCGTTCGTGATCAGATCGAGATAGCGCTGGCGGTATTTCTGCTCCTGGTCGGCCAGGCCGTGGAATTTCTCGGGCAGGGGCCGCAGGGACTTCGACAGCAGGCGCAGTGACGTGACCTTGATGCTCAATTCGCCGGTGCGCGTCTTGAACAGCGAGCCTTCGGCGCCCAAGATGTCGCCCAGGTCCCAATGCTTGAAGGCGCCGTGGACGGCTTCGCCGGTGACGTCGTTGGAGATGTAGAGCTGGATGCGGCCGGACATGTCCTGCAACGTGGCGAAGCTGGCCTTGCCCATGACGCGCTTCAGCATCATGCGGCCGGCGACCGATGCTTTTATGCCCGCCGGTTCGAGTTCTTCGTTTGCCTTGCCGTCGTATGCGGCATGCAAATCCGCTGCAAGATGGGTCCGGCGGAAATCGTTTGGGAAGGCATGGCCCGCGCTGCGCAGGTCCTGCAGTTTCGCGCGCCGCTCCGAGATGATCTGGTTTTCGTCCTTCGGCGGTTCGCCCGGCGGATTGTTCGGGGGTTCTTTTTTGTCAGCCATGATTTAGACGCCCTGCTTGAGGGAGGCGCTGATGAAATCGTCGAGGTCGCCGTCGAGGACGGACTGGGTGTCGCCTTTTTCCACGTTGGTTCGCAAATCCTTGATGCGCGACTGGTCGAGTACGTACGAGCGGATCTGATGGCCCCAGGCAATGTCGGTCTTGGAGTCCTCCATCGCCTGCTTTTCCTCGTTGCGCTTGCGCATTTCCAGCTCGTAAAGGCGCGCCTTCAGCATCGCCATGGCTTCCGCGCGGTTGCGATGCTGTGAACGGTCATTCTGGCATTGCACGACGATGCCGGTGGGCACATGCGTGATGCGGATCGCGGAATCCGTCTTGTTGATGTGCTGGCCGCCGGCACCGCTGGCGCGGAAGGTATCCACGCGCAGGTCCGCCGGGTTGATCTCGATCTCGATGGTGTCGTCGACTTCCGGGTAGACGAACACGCTCGCGAAAGAAGTGTGCCGCCGCGCGTTCGAGTCGAAGGGCGATTTGCGCACCAGCCGATGCACGCCGCTCTCGGTGCGCAAGGTGCCGAAGGCGTAGTCGCCGGATATCTTCAGCGCCGCGCTTTTGAGCCCGGCCACGTCGCCGGAGGATTCCTCGAGGATCTCGACCGTGAAGCCGCGGCGGTCGCAGAACTTCAGGTACATGCGCTCGAGCATGGCGGCCCAGTCCTGCGCCTCGGTGCCGCCGGAGCCGGACTGGATGTCGAGGAAGCAGTTGTTCGGGTCCATCGGGTTGGAGAACATGCGCCGGAATTCCATCCCGGCCACGATTTTCTCCATCTCGGCGACGTCGCCTTCGATCGCGCTCACGGCGCTCTCGTCGTTTTCGGAGCGCGCCATTTCGAACAGGTCGCGCGAGTCGCGCAGGCCCTGGTCGAGCTTTTCCAGCGTGGAGACGACGGCTTCGAGCTGCTTGCGTTCGCGGCCAATGTCCTGGGCGCGCTTGGCGTCGTTCCAGATCGCCGGATCCTCCGAGATCTGGATGACTTCGGTCAGGCGATTGCGCTTGGCCTCGAAGTCAAAGATACCTCCGCAGCTCTTTGCCCCGTGCGTCGAGGTCGTCGAGCTTGTTGGTGAGTGCATTGAGGCGTTCGGCTTCCATGGATTTTCCAGTCTTTCAAAGCACGGCATTCTAACCGATGCCGACTGGCAAACCGCGGGTTTCCGTACGAATTCAGGGCCTGGCTCCAATCAGATCAGCGGTTGCCAGTGCTGCATCAGCAATTGCGCCGACCGGTTGCCGTTGAACTCGTTGACCTGCACGCGATAGACGGCTTGCACGCGGGCCGGCAAAGGTTCTTCCTGGCCGAACAGGATGCCGTCGAGGGCGCGGGCGGCGCCGGGCGGGCGCAGCCTGAGCTTCAGGTGACGGCCGCCCACGACGCGCTGGTCGACGATTTCCACCTCGTCGCAAAACGCCGGCGCCATGAAGCCCTGTCCCCAGATGCCCGCGTCCAGCGCCTCGGCCAGCGACAGGTCGATCTCGAACTCGCGCAGGCTGCCGTCGACCTCGACGATGCGCTCCAGGTCGGCCGGGCCGACGAGGCCGCGCACGACTTCCTCGAAGGCGGCGGCGAACGCGGCGACGTCAGCGCTGCGGACTGAAAGCCCCGCGGCGGCGGCATGGCCGCCGAAGCGCAGCACCAGGCCGGGATGGCGCTTGGTCACGAGGTCCAGCGCGTCGCGCAGGTGCAGGCCGGGAATCGAGCGGCCCGAGCCCTTGGCTTCGCCGTTATCGGCAGGGGCGAAGGCAATGGCCGGCCGGTGAAACCGTTCGCGCAGGCGCGCGGCGAGGATGCCGATGACGCCCTGGTGCCAGGTTTCGTCGTAAAGGCACAGGCTCCAGGTATCCGTGACGTCGATCGCGTCCATCTGCGCGAGCGCCGTGTCCTGCATGCCGGATTCGATTTCACGCCGTTCGCGGTTTAGCGCGTCCAGCTGCTTTGCCAGCTCCGTCGCGCGCAGCGGGTCGTCCGTCAGCAAGCATTCGATACCGACCGACATGTCGGTCAGGCGGCCGGCGGCGTTCAGGCGCGGCCCGACCGCGAAGCCCAGGTCGTAAGTCGAAATGCGCGAAGGATCGCGGCCCGCGATGCGCAGCAACGCGCCGATGCCGGCGCAAGTGCGCCCGGCGCGAATGCGGCGCAATCCCTGGTGCACGAGGATGCGATTGTTGTCGTCGAGGCGCACGACGTCCGCCACGGTGCCCAGCGCGACGAGGTCCAGCAACTCGGCGAGGTTCGGTTCGCTGCGGCCCGCGAACGCGTTGCGTTTTCGCAGTTCGGCGCGCAAGGCCACCAGCACGTAGAACATCACGCCCACGCCGGCCAGGTGCTTGCTGGGAAATCCGCAGCCCTGCTGGTTCGGGTTCACGATGCAGGCCGCGGCGGGCAGCACGGGGCCGGGGAGATGATGGTCGGTGACGAGGACGGCGATGCCGAGCTTCGCGGCTTCGTCGACGCCGTCCACGCTGGCAATGCCGTTGTCCACCGTGATGAGGAAGTCCGGGCGCCTTTGCGCGGCCAGCTTCACGATCTCCGGCGTGAGCCCGTAGCCGAACTCGAAACGGTTCGGCACGAGGTATTCGACTTTCGCGCCGAGCGCGCGCAGTCCGCGCATGCCGACGGCGCAGGCCGTCGCTCCGTCCGCGTCGTAGTCCGCCACGATCAGCAGGCGTTTTCCTGCGGCGATTGCATCGGCGAGCAGGCGAGCCATGTCCGCGCAATGGAGCAGGGTGTCGCCTGGCAGCAGGCCGTCGAGCGAGGTGTCCAGTTGCGCGGCGCCGGAGATCCCGCGGGCCGCATAGATGCGTGCAAGCACGGGATGCAGCCCCGCGGCGCGCAGGCTGTCGTATGCAGTCGCGGGAACCTCGCGTTCCTGGATGCGCGCGGTGTTCGTCACGATGTCTGGGCCGCCTCGGTGAGCGGAACCGCGCCGCGCCACCAGCGCCACAGGTGGGCGCGCGTGACCGACCATTGGCGCGCCTGGCCACCCGCCACGGTCGCAATGTCGAGCCGGCGCAAGCGTCCGATCTTGAGCAGGCGCACAAGGGGCGCGAACCAGCGCTGGTCGAGGGACTCGAGCGCGGATTTCCACGCATCGTGGTCGTGCCGCAGCCACGGTTCGGCGGCGTCGCCGAGTTCGATCAGAACGTCCTGCGCCTGCAGGTTCCCGGATTCGAGCGTGTCGACACCTGAAGTCGAAGAGATGAACGGCGTTTGCGTCAGCTTCGCCAGCCCCCGGGCCAGCGCGCTGCTGCCGACGACGGCTTGGTACGGTGACCGCGCCTGCGGCAAGCTGCCGCCGCCGGAAAACCAGAGGCTGTTGACCGGCAAAACGCCGCGGCGCTCGCGTTCCTCGTTGACCGGGTGCTCGTGCAGCAGCATCTGGACTTCATTGAACATCTTGTGCCAGGCCATGGCGTCCTCGCCTTTCGGCAATAGGCGATCGATGTCGCGGCCGGCCATCGTCGTCAGGCCGTTGGTCTGCATGCGGGCTGGCTTTGCGCTGCGCACGAACCAGCGCAGCGGATGCGGCGCGGCAAAAGACAATCCGTCCGATTCGAAATGGCGGTTCAGCGTGGCGCACATCGAAGCTGCCTCGGCTTCCCCGATCGCAAGCGCTTCCGGCGCAATCAGCACCAGCTGGTCGCGCTGGACCCGCAAATGCACCGGATCGGCGTGCAGCCAGAATGCGTTTTCCGGTGCGATGCCCGTACCCAGCGCGGAAACCGGTGCGCTGGGCCAATCGGCCTGGCGCGCGACACCGAAGCGGTTGCAGAGCCAGGCCGCTTCGTCTTCGCAAGGAAGGCTTTCAAGCGCATTGCCGCGGCCGATCAGCAATTGCAGCGCAGGCACCCCGGGCGAGTCTGCCGCCGCGGCGGTCGCAGGCCAGAACAGCGAGGGAATGAACAGGGTTGCGGTTTGCACGAGAGCAGGGCCGGATCGCCGCGAGTCTAGCACGCGGGTTTTGCGCGCAAGACACGCGTGATCGCCAGCCGTGCGGACATACTCAGCGCAACCGGAATGTGGCAGACTTCGCGTCGCTGCCGCAAACCCATTCCGCCCATCATCCATGATCACGCCGTATGAGTTGTTCGTCGGCCTGCGCTACACGCGGGCCAAGCGGCGGAACCATTTCATCTCGTTCATTTCGGTCACGTCCATGCTCGGCATCGTGCTGGGCGTGGCTGCGCTGATCATCGTGCTGTCGGTCATGAACGGCTTCCAGAAAGAATTGCGCGCGCGCATCCTTGGCGTCGCTTCCCATGTCCAGATCACCGGGATGTCGGGCGGCTTGAAGGACTGGCAGCAGGTCGCCCGGGAGTCCATGCACAACGGCGAGGTCGTTGCCGCGGCGCCTTACGTGATGGCGCAGGGTTTGATCTCGAACCACCAGACGGTGCAGGGGAGCATCGTGCGCGGCATCCTGCCAGCCGACGAAGACAAGGTGGCCGACATCGGCATGCACATGAAGGCAGGCAGCCTGTCGGCGCTGCAAGCGGGCAAGTTCGGGATCGTCCTGGGCAGCGAATTGGCACTCGCCATCGGCGCGCGGGTGGGCGACAAGATCGTGGTGATCGCGCCCCAGGGCCAGGTGACGCCGGCCGGCATCATGCCGCGGTTGAAGCAGTTCGACGTGGTCGGCATTTTCGAGGTCGGCATGTACGAATACGACGCTGGCCTGGCGCTCATCAACCTCGACGACGCGCAGAAGCTCTATCGCATGGAAGACCGGGTTTCCGGCGTGCGGCTGAAGCTCAAGGACTTGTTCGCGGCGCCGCGCATCGCGCGCGAGTTGACCCATACGCTGGATGCGGATGTCTACGTCGCCGACTGGACGCGCAGCCACGCGAACTTCTTCCGCGCCGTGCAGATCGAGAAGCGCGTGATGTTCATCATCCTGCTGCTGATCGTGGCGGTGGCGGCGTTCAACATCGTGTCGACCCTGGTCATGGCCGTCACGGACAAGCGCGCGGACATCGCCATCCTGCGCACGCTGGGTGCGGCGCCCGGCGAGATCATGAAGATCTTCATCATCCAGGGTGCGCTGATCGGCGTGATCGGCACCCTGGCGGGGGTGATTGCAGGCATGCTCATCGCCTGGAACATCGACGTCGTGGTGCCCGCGATCGAGCACCTGTTCGGCGTGCAATTCCTGGCGAAGGACGTGTACTACATCAGCGACCTGCCGTCCGATCCCCACTGGCAGGACGTGGTCGTGATCGCCTTGACGTCTTTTGCGCTGACGTTGCTGGCCACCCTGTATCCGAGTTATCGCGCGGCACGCATCAATCCGGCCGAGGCGCTGCGCTATGAGTGAATCGAACCTGAATGTCGTGCTGGCCTGCCGCGGCCTGCAGAAGATCTTCCGGCAGGGCGAATACTCGGTGCCGGTGCTCGATGGCGTCGACTTCGAGGTGAGACGCGGGGAAACCGTCGCCATCGTCGGTGCGTCGGGTTCGGGCAAAAGCACGCTGCTGCACCTGCTGGGCGGGCTCGACGCGGCCACCTCGGGCGAAATCGTGATCCTCGGCCGCCGGCTCGACGAGCTGGGCGAGAAGGAGAAGGGCCGCCTGCGCAACCGCGGGCTGGGTTTCGTCTACCAGTTCCATCACCTGCTGCCCGAATTCACCGCGCTGGAAAACGTTGCGATGCCGCTCTTGATCCGGCGGACGGCGCCGGAAGCGGCGCAGGCCCAGGCGCTGCGCGTGCTCGAGCGCGTCGGGCTTAAGGCGCGGGTCACGCACACGCCGGGGGAATTGTCCGGCGGCGAGCGCCAGCGCGCAGCCTTGGCGCGCGCGCTCGTGACCGAGCCCGCCTGCGTGCTGGCGGACGAGCCGACCGGAAACCTCGACCGCCATACGGCGGAAGGCGTGCTCGACCTCATGCTCGAACTCAACCGGGAATTCTCGACCAGCTTCGTCATCGTCACGCACGACCCGCGGATTGCGGGCCGCATGCAGCGCACGCTGCGGCTGGAAGACGGCAGGCTGGGACTGGACGCAGCCTAGCGTCAGGCGAGATCGTCCGGGTCGTCGGCGCGCGAGCGCCGGCGTTTGCGCCATGCAAGCATGACATGGGCACGCCAGGCGCCGATCACGAAAAAATATCCCGACACCGCGAGGATGCATGCCAGCAAGATCAGTCCCGCGGCAAACGGCTTGCCCATCGCGGCGAACCAGTGCAAGGCGGCCGGAAGCCATTGCGCCATCGGCAGCTCGAAGACCTGCATGTCGAAGGGCACGGGTTCGGCCGCCTCAGACCCGGTGACCAGCATCCCGAGCTTGTAGGCGATGAAATACAGCGGCAGGATCGTCAGGGGATTCGTGTACCAGGTCACGATGACGGCGACCGGCAGGTTGACGCGGAATACGACGGCGCAAAGCGCGGCGGAAAGCATTTGCACCGGTCCGGGCACGAGGCCGCAGAAAAGGCCGGCTGCAACGCCGCCGGCGACCGACCGGCGGTGCAGGTGCCAGAGGTTCGGGTGGTGCAGGGCGGAGCCGAAGCCTTTCAGCCAGCGATTTCCCTGGATGCTCTGGGGCGTGGGGAGGTATCGGCGTATGAATCGGCGCGGCATGACATGAAGACTACGTTATCCGGTGCGGCGTGACGAGCCTGTACCTGTTCGCGTTGGTGGGTGGCGCCTGGCTGCTGCAACAGCAGCCGGTGCTGCCTGGTTGGACCGGTGCCGTGGCATTGGTTCCGCTCGTGCTCCTGCGCGTCGTCCTCTTGCGCCATCCCGGTGCGGCGGCCCGCGTCTTCGGTCACGTAATTGCAATCCTCGCGTTTGCCATCGCCGGATTTTTCTGGGCGGCCGCGGTTGCGCAGTGGAAACTGGCGGACGAGTTGCCGGAAGCCTGGGAGGGGCGCGATGTCGAGGTCTCCGGCGTGATCGCGGAGATGGTGCAGCCGACGGAGCGCGGCGTGCGGTTCGCGTTCGACGTGGAGCGCACGTTCGTGCCGAACGCCCGCGTGCCTTCGCACATTTCGGTCATGTGGTACGCGAACGAAAAGCAAACGCTCCCCGAGCTCAGGGCGGGGCAGCGATGGCGCATGACCGTGCGCCTGCACAGGCCGCACGGAAACTCAAACCCGGACGGTTTCGACTTCGAAGCCTGGATGCTGGAGCGTGGCATTCGCGCGGTGGGTTACGTGCGCCCGGAGCCGGCACCGGCGATGACCGATCCGTTGGTGCCGCGGCCGGGTTACCTGATCGAGCGCCTGCGCGAATCCGTTCGCAGCCGCCTGCTCGACGCACTCGGCGAGCGACCGTACGCCGGCGTGATCGTCGCACTCGCCGTGGGCGACCAGCAATCGATCCCGCCCGACCAGTGGCAGGTTTTTACCCGCACAGGTGTAAACCACCTCATGAGCATTTCGGGCCTGCACATCACCATGGTCGCCAGCCTGGTCGTGCTGGTGGTGTCGCGGTTGTGGCGACGTTCCGAGAAGCTGGTGCTGGGTCTGCCTGCCATGCGCGCGGCGGCCTTCTGTGGATTGCTCGTGGCGCTGGCTTATGCGTTGTTGTCCGGCTTCGCCGTGCCCGCCCAGCGCACGGTCTACATGCTTGCCGTGGTCGCCTTTGCGCTGTGGTCCGGATGGAATGCCAGCCCGATCGCGGTGCTGGCGACGGCCGCGGCCTTCGTCATCGTGCTCGATCCGATGGCGACCATCGCGCCGGGGTTCTGGCTTTCGTTCGGCGCGGTGGCGGTAATCATGTTTGCGGCGTACTCGCGCATCGGCAAGCCGGGCTGGCTGCGCGCCTGGATGCAGACCCAGTGGGCCGTCACGATCGCCTTCGTGCCCTTCCTGCTCGCCATGTTCCAGCAGGTGTCGCTGGTCTCGCCGGTGGCCAACGCTTTCGCGATCCCGCTCGTGAGCCTGGTCGTCGTGCCGCTGGCGCTGGTGGCGTCCGTCCTGCCGCTGGCGTGGGCGGCGCAGGCCGCGCACCTGGTCATGGCGGGCTGCATGGTTCCGCTGCGCATGCTGAGCGATTTGCCGGACGCCGTCTGGCAGCAGCACGCACCGCCGATGTGGACGATTCCCCTCGCGGTGGCCGGCGCGCTCTGGATGCTGTTGCCCAGGGGATTCCCGGCGCGCTGGACCGGTGCGCCGCTGCTATTGCCCTTGTTCCTGGTGTTTCCCGCGCCAATCCCGGAGGGACAAGTGCGCTTGACCGCGCTGGATGTCGGGCAAGGCCTCGCCGTCGCGGTGCGCACGCGCGACCACGCGCTGCTGTTCGACACGGGACCGGCATTCACCGAGCAAATCGACGCCGGCGGGCGCGTCGTCGTGCCTTACCTGCGCGCGGCCGGCATAGACCGGCTCGACGGCATGGTCATTAGCCACGGCGACAGCGATCACAGCGGCGGCGCCTTGACGATATTGCGGTCCATGCCGGTGGCCTGGGTGTTCTCCTCGTTGCCGCAGGACGATGCGATCGCCGTTGCCGCGACCCGCAGCCGGCTCTGCGTAACCGGGGAAAAGTGGGAATGGGACGGCGTTTCCTTCGAGATGCTGCATCCCGACCTCGCGGAATACCGGGACCAGCACGAGAAGGACAACGATCGCAGTTGCGTGCTGAAGATCGTGTCGCCGTACGGCAGCGCTCTGCTGCCGGGCGATGTCGAGAAGCGCGCCGAGGCGGCGATGCTCAAGGCATCCGCGAACCTGCGCGCCGATGTCCTGCTCGCCCCCCACCATGGCAGCCGCACGTCTTCGACGCCGGGGTTCGTCGAAGCGGTTGCACCGGCACTGACGGTTTTCTCGGTCGGCTACCGCAACCGCTTCGGCCACCCGCATCCGCTGGTGGCGGGGCGCTACCGGCAAGCCGGCAGCGACACCTTGAGAACGGATGTTTCCGGCGCCATCATTGTCGACTTCGGTCCCGCGGGCATGAAAATCACGAAATGGCGGGAAGCCGGACGGAGATACTGGACAGGTCGATGAGCGGGCAGGGCAGATGGTAAAGGTCACGTCATTCGAAGCGGACACCTCGTCGGGGCAATGGCTTGCGCCGGTGGTCGCGCGCCTGCCGCCGGCGGAGGCCGATCTCGTTCGCCGCGCAGATGAGCGTGCCGCACTGGCCTATGAAGGGCGCCTGCATGCCACCGGCGAACCCTGGCTGGAGCATGCGCGGGCCGCGGCTCGGATCGTCGCCGGCCTCGGCGTGGGCGGCGAAGCCATCTCCGCGATGCTGCTGCTCGGCGCGGTTCCCGCCGACGGCAAAGCGCGCGAAGAATTCCGGACCGCATTCGGGCCGGGCGTGCTCACGCTCGTCGAAGGTGTCGCGAGCATGGCGCAGGTCCAGGCGCTGCGGTCCAGGAATGCCGCTGCGAGAAGCGCAGACCGTGCGTCGCAACTCGAGGCGTTGCGCAAGATGTTCCTGGCGATGGCTCAGGACGTGCGCGTCGTGCTCATCAAGCTCGCCGACCAGGTCCAGCGGCTGCGTGAATTGGCATCCCGTCAGGAATCGGACGCACGCGAGGAGGCCGCGCGCGAAACGCTGGAATTATTTGCCCCGCTCGGCAATCGCCTGGGCGTGTGGCAGCTCAAATGGGAACTGGAGGACCTGGCTTTCCGCTGCCTGGAGTCGCAGACCTACAAGAGCATCGCCGGCCAGCTCGACGAGAAGCGCAGGGATCGCGAAACCTACATAGCGGAAGTCATTCGCATGCTCGGCGCCGAGCTGCAATCCGCCGGCATCAGGGCCGAGGTGACCGGCCGGCCGAAGCACATCTACAGCATCTGGCGCAAGCTCCAGCGCAAGAACGTGGCGCTGGGAGAGCTTTCGGACGTGCGCGCGGTGCGCGTGCTGGTCGATGACGTCAAGGATTGCTATGCCGCGCTCGGCGTGGCCCACAACCTGTGGACGCCGATCCCGCGCGAGTTCGACGATTACATCGCCAGACCGAAGGCGAACGACTACCGCTCGCTGCACACGGCCGTGGTCGGACCGGGCGAGAAGATCCTGGAGATCCAGATTCGTACGCACGAGATGCACCGGCATGCGGAGCTCGGCGTGGCCGCGCACTGGCGTTACAAGGAATCGGCCAGGGCGGATTCGGCGCTCGACGAGAAGCTGTCGTGGTTGCGCGGCGTGCTCGAGTGGAAAGACCAGCTCGCCGACGCGAGCGAGCTGGCGGAGCACTTCAGGACCGACCTGTTCCAGGACATGGTCTATGTCGTTACGCCGCAGGGCAGGGTCGTCGACCTGCCGCGCGGATCCACGCCCATCGATTTCGCCTATCACCTGCATTCCGAACTCGGCCATCGCTGCCGCGGCGCCAAGGTCAACGGCCAGATCGTGCCGCTGACCTACGTGCTCTCCAACGGCCAGAGCGTGGAGATCATCGCGGCGAAGGAGGGCGGGCCTTCGCGCGACTGGCTGAACCCGGCGCTGGGCTACATCAAGAGCAATCGCGCGCGCACGAAGGTGCGCCAATGGTTCAACAACCGCCAGTTGGAAGAGGCCGTGATCCAGGGGCGGACCATCCTCGAAAAGGATCTGCAGCGGCTGGGCAAGACTGGCCAGAACCTCGAGGAGCTGGCTTCGCGGCTGGAATTCGCCAGCGTGAACGACTTGTTCGCCGCAATAGGGCGCAGCGAGGTGACGCCGCGCCAGTTGCAGGCAGCCGTCCTGGGCGACGAGGTCGTCGAGGAAAAGCAGCCGGTCGCGCCGGTTCATGCGAGGCCGGCGGCCGCGCCCAGCGGCATCCTGATCGTAGGCGTCGACAAGCTGCTGACCGTGCTGGCGCGCTGCTGCAAGCCGGCGCCGCCGGACGCCATCATCGGTTTCGTGTCGCGCGGCCGCGGCGTCACCATCCACCGCGCCGATTGCCGCAACGTCGCCCGCCTGCCGCAGGAACGCCTGATCGCGTCCGACTGGGGCGACACCGGCGCGTCGAAATTCCCGGTCGACGTCGAGCTGGTCGCCGGCAACCACCCGGCGTTGATGCGGGACGTGCTGGACGTCTTTACGCGCGAGAAGGTGAGGGTCGTGTCGAGCGCCTCGCATAGCGAAGACTTGGGCTCGAAGATGACCTTCACGCTGGAAGTGGACAACCTGGCGCAGCTCACCCGGCTGCTGGCGGCCGTCCGCGACGTCCCCGGCGTGGAATCCGCCCGCAGGAAATAGCAGTTTGAACGGTGTTTGGGTTTCGTTTAGAATCCGGCGCTCGGCAGGCGCGTAGCTCAGTTGGTTAGAGCATCACCTTGACATGGTGGGGGTCGTTGGTTCGAATCCAATCGCGCCTACCAACTTCCTAAGGACGGACTTCAAATGGGTTTGCGAACTTGCACGACGGTGGCAATGCAGCGCCCCTGAACCCCTTTTGCAGTCCGGTCTTGGAAAAAGTGCGGTTCGCCGCACTTTTTTATTTTGGGAACCCGTAACCATGCCGTCCATACGATTGCCTGACGGATCGACAAGAGCCTTCGACAAGGCGGTCAGCGTCGCCGACGTGGCGGCGTCCATCGGCGCCGGCCTGGCGCGGGCGGCGCTTGCCGGCAAGGTCGACGGCAAGCTCGTCGATACGTCCTTCGTGATCGACCACGATGCCGCGCTCTCCGTGGTGACGGACAAGGATGCCGACGGCGTCGACATCCTGCGCCATTCCACCGCCCACCTGCTGGCCCATGCCGTCAAGGAGCTGTATCCGGACGCGCAGGTGACCATCGGGCCGGTCATCGAGGACGGCTTCTACTACGATTTTTCCTACAAGCGCCCGTTTACGCCCGAGGATCTTGCCGCCATCGAGAAACGCATGGCGGAAATCGCGAAGCGCGACATCAAGGTCGAGCGGGAGGTGTGGGATCGCGACAAGGCGGTCGACTTCTTCCGCAAGCAGGGCGAGGAATACAAGGCGCAGATCATCGCGTCCATCCCCGGGAACGAGCAGATTTCGCTCTATTCGCAGGGCAACTTCACCGACTTGTGCCGCGGGCCGCACGTGCCGTCCACCGGCAAGCTCAAGGTCTTCAAGCTGCTGAAGGTCGCCGGCGCGTACTGGCGCGGGGACTCGAAGAACGAGATGCTGCAGCGGGTCTACGGCACCGCCTGGGCGAAGAAGGAAGACCTCGACGCCTACCTGTTCCGCATCGAGGAAGCCGAGAAGCGCGACCATCGCAAGCTCGGCAAGCAGCTCGACCTCTTCCACACGCAGGAAGAAGCGCCGGGCATGGTGTTCTGGCACCCGAAGGGCTGGGCGATCTGGCAGCAGGTCGAGCAGTACATGCGCAGGACCTTGTCACGCCACGGCTACCAGGAAGTGCGCACGCCGCAGGTCATGGATCGCGCGCTGTGGGAGCGCTCCGGCCACTGGGAAAATTATCGCGAGCTGATGTTCACGACCGAGTCGGAGAAACGCGACTACGCGGTCAAGCCGATGAATTGCCCGGGCCACGTGCAGATTTTCAACCAGGGGCTCAAGAGCTATCGCGACCTGCCTTTGCGGCTTGCGGAATTCGGTGCCTGTCACCGCAACGAGCCGTCCGGCGCCTTGCACGGGATCATGCGGGTGCGCGGGTTCACGCAGGACGACGCGCACATTTTCTGTACCGAGGGCCAGATTCAGGATGAGGCGGCCGCGTTCATCGATCTGCTGCGCAAGGTCTACGAGGACTTCGGCTTCACGGAGATCCTGATCAAGCTGTCCACCCGGCCGGTGAAGCGCATCGGCTCTGACGAAACCTGGGACAGGGCGGAAGGCGCGCTGAAGTCCGCACTGGACGCCAAGAGCCTCAAATGGGACGTCAATCCCGGCGAGGGGGCGTTCTATGGGCCCAAGATCGAGTTTTCACTGAAGGATTCGATCGGCCGGGTCTGGCAGTGCGGAACCCTGCAGCTGGATTTCGCGTTGCCGGGGCGCCTCGGTGCCGAGTACATCGCCGAGGACAACAGCCGCCGCATCCCGGTCATGCTGCACCGGGCCATCCTCGGCTCGATGGAGCGCTTCATCGGCATCCTGGTCGAGCACTATGCGGGTGCCATGCCGCTCTGGCTGGCGCCGGAGCAGGTGGTGGTCATGAATATTTCCGAGCACCAGGCCGGCTATGCGGCCGAAGTTGCCCGGAAACTTGCGGAAAAGGGCTTCCGGGCCTTCGCGGACTTGAGAAACGAGAAAATAACCTATAAGATTCGGGAACATAGTTTGCAGAAGCTGCCTTACCAACTCGTCGTTGGTGATAAAGAGGTCGCCGCAAACGTCGTTGCCGTGCGTACCCGGGGTGGTAGCGATCTCGGCCAGATGCCGCTGGATGCATTCATCGGGCGGCTGGTTTCCGAGATGCCACAGGCGGGAAGCGCGGCTTAATTTTTTTGATGGAGGCGTACTTATAGCTCAGGACAGGGATGTCAGGATCAACGGCGAGATTACCGCGCCGGAGCTCCGGCTCATCGGCACCAAGGGTGAGCCAATCGGGATTGTCAGTCTTGCCCAGGCGAATGCCATGGCAGAGGAACTGGAAATCGACCTGGTTGAAATTGCACCGACCGCCCAGCCGCCCGTTGCGCGGCTGATGGATTTCGGCAAGTTCAAGTACAGCGAGGCCAAGAAGAAGCACGAGGCCAAGCTCAAGCAGAAACAGATCCAGGTCAAGGAAGTGAAGTTCCGGCCGGGCACGGACGACGGCGATTACCAGATCAAGCTGCGCAATCTGACGCGCTTTTTGACGGAAGGCGACAAGACCAAGATTACCTTGCGGTTCCGCGGGCGTGAAATGGCGCACCAGGAATTCGGCTTCAAGCTTCTGGAGAGGGTGAAGGCGGATCTGGAGCCGTTTGGCGTGGTGGAGCAGTTTCCGAAGATGGAAGGCCGCCAGATGGTCATGGTGATGAGCCCGAAGAAGAAGTCCTAGCTGGAAAAATTTCGGCTGGCCGCAGTGAAGCAGGTGAAGCGATAGCCGGATGTTGCATGACGGGGGCAGGCCAGCCACCCGCGGCATCCGAGTGAAACGCTCAAAACAAGTGATTCCCAGGCAGCAAAGGGCCCTTCGCGGGGACGCCTGGAGTCAGGCTAAAACGAGCATGAAGGAGTAGACAGTGCCCAAGATGAAATCCAAGAGCGGCGCCGCCAAGCGTTTCAAGGCGCTCGGCAGCGGCAAGTTCAAGCGGACGCAGGCGAACCTGCGCCACATCCTCACGAAGAAATCGACCAAGCGCAAGCGCCACCTGCGCGGGAATACGGCCGTGAACGCGTCCGACCACGCGCACATCCGTTCGATGCTTCCCTACGCGTAACCGGAGACCACCATGCCAAGAGTCAAACGTGGTGTAACCGCGCGTGCGCGGCACAAGAAGGTCCTCGAGAAATCGAAGGGGTATCGCGGCCGCCGCGGCAATGTATACCGGATCGCCAAGCAGGCGGTCATGCGCGCCGGCCAGTATTCGTATCGCGATCGCCGTCGCAAGAAGCGCGATTTCCGCGCGCTGTGGATCGTGCGCATCAACGCCGCCGCGCGTGAATTCGGCATGACCTACAGCACGCTCATCAACGGGCTGAAGAAGGCCGCCATCGAGGTGGACCGCAAGGTGCTCGCGGACATCGCGGTGTTCGACAAGTCTGCATTCGAGAAGATCGCGAGTCAGGCCAAGGCCGGCCTCGGCGCCTGATTCGGGAACAAGTAGCGAAAAGGAGGCTGCGAGGCCTCCTTTTTTTATTCGGCTGCCCGCATTCCAACGGGATGTTTGATCGAACGTGACGTGATGGACAACCTCGACGGCATCATTGCCGACGCGAAATCGACCTTCGAGAGCATCGGCGACCTCGCCCTGCTCGAGCAGGCCAAGGCGAAGTTCCTCGGCAAGAGCGGCGCGCTGACCGAGCTGCTCAAGGGGCTGGGCAAGCTGTCCGCGGCGGAGCGCCCGGCGGCGGGTGCGCTGATCAACAAGGCCAAGGAGCAGGTCGAATCGTTGCTCCAGGCGAGGCGCGAAGCGATCCAGAACGCTTCGCTCGATGCGCGCCTTTCCGAGGAAGCCCTCGATGTGACCTTGCCCGGCCGCAAACGCGGCAGTGGCGGCGTGCATCCGGTCATACGCACATGGCAGCGCATCGAAGAGATCTTCCGGTCGGTGGGCTTCGACGTCGCCGACGGCCCGGAAATCGAGACCGACTGGTACAACTTCACCGCCCTGAACCAGCCGGAAAATCATCCAGCGCGCTCGATGCACGATACCTTCTACGTGGAAGGGGATCGTCTCCTGCGCACGCACACGAGTCCGATGCAGGTGCGTTACGCGCGCATGCATAGACCGCCGATCAAGGTCATCGCGCCAGGACGGACGTATCGCGTGGATTCGGACGCAACGCATTCGCCGATGTTCCACCAGGTCGAAGGGTTGTGGCTGGACGAGAACATCAGCTTCGCCGACTTGAAGGGCGTGTACACGGATTTCCTGCGGCGCTTCTTCGAGACGGATGAACTGCAGGTGCGGTTCCGGCCGTCGTTTTTTCCCTTCACCGAACCGTCGGCCGAAATCGACATGGCCTTTGCGAGCGGCCCGCACAAGGGCCGCTGGCTGGAAATTTCCGGCGCGGGCCAGGTGCATCCGCAGGTGGTCCGCAACTTCGGGCTCGATCCGGAGAAGTACACCGGCTTCGCCTTCGGCAGCGGCCTGGAGCGGCTGACCATGCTTCGCTACGGCATCGACGACCTGCGCCTGTTCTACGACGGCGACTTGCGCTTCCTCAGACAGTTCAACTAGGGGCGGCGCGCATGCAATTCTCCGAAAGCTGGTTGCGCACACTCGTCGATCCGGACTTATCTACGCAGGAATTGTCACACCTGCTGACCATGTCCGGCCTCGAGGTCGAGGAATGCCGCGAGGTCGGCCCGCCACTGGCGGGCGTGGTCGTGGGCAAGATCCTGTCCTTCGAAAAGCATCCTAACGCGGACAGGCTCAAGGTCTGCCAGGTCGATGTGGGGCAGGGTGCTGCGCTCGGCATCGTTTGCGGTGCGCCTAACGTCGTGCAAGGCATGCGGGTTCCGTGCGCGCTGGTCGGCGCCAGGTTGCCGGCTCCGACCGGTGCTGCGGCACCGCTCGAGATCAAGGCGGCGACGATGCGTGGCGTCGAGAGCGCGGGCATGTTGTGTTCCGCGCGGGAACTCGGCCTGTCCGACGATCACAGCGGTTTGCTCGACCTCGGGCAAGACGCGCCCGTCGGCGCCAGCGTGAGCGAAGTGCTGGCGCTCGACGATCACATATTCTTGGTCAAGCTCACGCCGAATCGCGCCGATTGCCTGTCGGTGCTCGGCATCGCACGCGAAGTTCGCGCCTTGACCGGCGCAACACTAAAGCTCCCGGACATTCCCGCGGTACGCGATGCCGGCAGGGAGACGTTTCCGGTCAGGATATCTGCGCCGGACGGCTGCGGGCGCTTCACCGGGCGCGTCATTCGCCACGTCGACGCCAAAGCGCCGACGCCGGCGTGGATGAAGCAGCGGCTGGAGCGGGCCGGACAGCGTTCCATCTCAGCACTGGTCGACGTCACCAACTACGTGATGCTCGAGCTCGGTCGCCCGCTGCATGTTTACGATCTCGACAAGCTTAAAGGCGGCATCGACGTGCGCTTCGGCCGCAAGGGCGAGACGCTGAAGCTGCTGAACGAGCAAACGGTGGAGCTGGACGAAAGCGTGCTGGCCATCACCGACGCGAGCGGCCCGATCGGCCTTGCCGGCATCATGGGCGGCGACAGCACCAAGGCCGATCTCGAAACCCGCAACGTTTTCCTCGAGGCGGCGTTCTTTTTCCCGGATGCTATCGCCGGGCGCGCTCGGCGATTCAACTTCAGCAGCGACGCCTCGCATCGATTCGAGCGCGGCGTCGATTTCGACAACAACGTCGCCGGCATCGAGCGCGCCACCGCGCTGATCCTGGAAATCTGCGGCGGCGAAGCGGGACCTGTCGCCGATACGGTGGCGAAGCTGCCCGAGAGGCCGCCGGTGCGCGTCAGGGTCGCGCGTGCGCAGCGCATCATCGGCGTCCCGGTTGAGGCAAATGAGATGGCGGACCATTTCTCCCGCTTGGGATTCCAGTCGCGCCGCGAGGGCACCGGTGCGAGCGAAGCCTTCGTGGTCACGCCGCCGAGCTTCCGCTTCGACATCCAGATCGAAGAGGATTTGATCGAGGAAGTCGCGCGCATGCACGGCTTCGAGCGCATTCCTGCCAACCCGCCCTCGGCCCTGGCTGTGATGAAAGCGCTGCCCGAGGGCAGGCGCACGTTGCATCAACTGCGCGAAAGATTGGCCTCCGCCGACTACCAGGAGGTCGTCAACTACAGCTTCGTCGAAGAGGCGTGGGAGAAGGACTTTGCCGGCAACGACAAGCCGCTGCGTTTGCTGAATCCGATCGCCAGCCAGCTCGCGGTCATGCGATCGAGCCTCATCGGCGGCCTGGTCGCGAATGTGCGCTACAACCTGAACCGGAAGCTGGATCGTGTCCGGGTTTTCGAAATCGGCCGCGCGTTCCTGCGCGACACCGCGATAGTCGACGGCGAGTTGTCCGTTGCCGGGATACTGCAGCCCACTCGCGTGTCCGCCGCGGCGTTCGGGTCGGCGGACGAAGAGCAATGGAGCGTGGCCGCCCGCGGCGTCGATTTCTACGACGTCAAGGGCGACGTCGAAGCCTTGCTGGCGCCCGCGGTGCCGCGTTTCGAGCCGTCCGCGCATCCCTCGTTGCATCCGGGCCGCAGCGCCCGGGTCATCCTGGATAACCGGGAGATCGGCTGGGTGGGCGAGCTGCATCCGGCCCTGCAAAGAAAATACGAGCTGCCGGCACCAATGGTGCTGTTCGAGCTGGAGGCTGAGCCATTGCTGGCGCGTGAACTGCCGAGGTTCGAGGAAGTGTCGAAGTTTCCCGCCGTCCGCCGCGACCTGGCGGTCACGCTTGACGACGAGATCCCGGCGCAGACCTTGCTGGATACGATGATGGCGACACGGCCGGCTATCGTGGATGCGATTTCGGTCTTCGACGTATACCGGGGCAAGGGCATTGAAAAAGGCAAAAAAGGTCTTGCATTCCGAGTGTTATTACAAGATACTCAAAAAACTCTAACTGACGCCGAAGTGGATGCCGCCATGGCGGTGCTGCTTGACGTTCTGGAGAAAAAATTCAGTGGCAAGCGGCGACAATAAGGTGGAATCGATGACACTGACCAAGGCCGACTTGGCCGACCTGCTGTTCGAGAAAGTCGGACTGAACAAGCGGGAAGCCAAGGACATGGTGGAATCGTTTTTCGAGGAAGTCCGCATGGCCCTCGAAAACGGCGATGGCGTGAAGCTTTCCGGGTTCGGCAATTTTCAATTGCGGGACAAGCCCCAGCGGCCGGGCCGCAATCCCAAGACCGGGGAAGAGATTCCGATCACGGCCCGCCGTGTCGTGACGTTTCATGCCAGCCAGAAACTGAAGGCCATGGTCGAGAAGAACTACGGTGGACAGCAGCAACCACAGCAGCAGCCTTAGGGCGCCGCTCCCCCCAATCCCCGCGAAGCGCTACTTCACCATCGGTGAGGTCAGCGAGCTTTGCGGCGTCAAGCCCCACGTGCTGCGCTACTGGGAGCAGGAATTCACGCAGTTGAAGCCCGTCAAGCGGCGCGGCAACCGCCGTTACTACCAGCACCACGAAGTCCTGCTGATCCGGCGCATCCGCGAACTGCTGTACGAGCAGGGCTTCACCATCAGCGGTGCGCGCGCGCGGCTGGACGAGTCGGCGGTGCAGCTGAAGCCGGCCGCGTCCTCGAAATTCAATCCTGCGCTCATGCGCAAGGAACTCCAGAGCCTGCTCGACTTCCTGCAAGAGTAACGTCGACCGCATCGGGCTGCTATAATCGGCCGCGGATTCGGGGCGTAGCGCAGCCTGGTAGCGTACCTGCATGGGGTGCAGGTGGTCGGAGGTTCAAATCCTCTCGCCCCGACCAGTTTCTTTCGCGTCAACAACCGCTGGCCGGCAGGTTCGAGAAGAATGATCGGACGGAAGTCGAGCATTTCCAGTTCCCTCGATCACCGGAACGGGGCCGGCGCCGGCCGATCCGAACGATGCGCATCCTGCTGAGCAACGACGACGGGTACTTCGCCCCGGGCCTCGCCGCGCTCGCCGAAGCGTTGGCCAAGCTCGCGGAAGTCGTGGTCGTGGCCCCCGAGCGCGATCGCAGCGGCGCCAGCAACTCCCTCACGCTGGACCGCCCGCTGATCGTGCGCAGATCCCACAACGGCTTCCAGTATGTCAACGGCACGCCGACGGATTGCGTGCATCTCGCGGTGACCGGGCTGATCGAGACGATGCCCGACATGGTGATCTCCGGGATCAATCATGGCGCGAACATGGGAGATGACACGATTTATTCCGGGACCGTCGCCGCGGCCACCGAAGGCTTCCTGCTGGGAATCCCGTCGATGGCCGTGTCGCTCGCCAGCAAGTCCGCGGGCAACTACGCGACGGCAGCGCGGGTCGCCTGCGAGCTGTTCGCGCATTTGCGCGATCGTCCCGTGCCGGCGCCTATGCTCCTGAACGTGAACGTTCCCGACGTCCCTTACTCGCACCTGGCCGGAATGGAAGTCACCCGGCTCGGGCGGCGCCACAAGGCGGAAGGCGTCGTGAAATCGACCAATCCGCGCGGTGAAACGGTCTACTGGGTCGGTGCCGCGGGCGACGCACAAGACGCCGGCGTCGGAACGGATTTTCACGCGGTCGCGCAGGGGCGCGTATCGATCACGCCGCTGCAGATCGACCTGACCCAGTACGCGAATCTCGATGCGGTGCGTAGCTGGCTCAAGGAACCGGTGCTGACGTGAGCCTGCGAAGCGATGAAATCCGCGAGGCCGCACCGGTCTTATGAACACTCGCATAGCCGGCATAGGCATGACCTCGCAGCGCACGCGCATGCGCATGGTCGAGCGCCTGCGCGACCAGGGGGTCAAGGACGAGGTCGTCCTCAACGCGATGTCGGAGGTGCCGCGGCACATTTTCGTCGACGAGGCGCTGGCAAGCCGGGCCTATGACGACGTGTCGTTGCCGATCGGCTTCGGGCAGACGATTTCCAATCCCTTTACCGTCGCGCGCATGGTCGAGCTCGCGCGTGGCGGCCGGCCGCTGCAGAAGGTCCTCGAGATCGGCACCGGTTGCGGCTACCAGGCGGCCGTTCTGTCACGGGTCGCGCGGGAAGTCTATTCGCTCGAACGATTGGCAGGCCTGCTGTCCAAGGCGAGGATACGGCTACGCGAGCTGGGCATGCGCAATATCAAGCTGAAGCACGGCGACGGACATGCGGGATTGAAGGATCAGGGCCCGTTCGATGCGATCGTGATGGCGGCCGCGGCGACGCACCTGCCCGAAAAGCTCGCCGATCAGCTCGGCGAGGGCGGGCGCCTCGTCCTGCCGCTGGGAACGCGCGAGCAACGGCTCATCCTGGTCGAGCGCACGGCCGAAGGATTCACGCAATCCGTTCTCGACGAGGTCAAGTTCGTGCCGCTCATCGCGGGGGTATCGGCATGAGTGCTTTGAAGGTAGGTATTGAGGCGACGCCAGCAATTTTCGCGGCACTGCTGCTGGCGTCTTGCGGGTCCGCGCCCACTGCGGCGCCAGTCATCGAGCGCTCGCCGAATGCCGCCGTGACCAAGCCTGCCGCGACGCCTTCCCCGAAGGCTGCGGCACCGTCCAGCCCTTCGAGCTCGCCGGCAGCGTCAACGGCGGCGGCTTCGAGCGCGGCAACGGCGCCCGCCGCGGCATCCAGGGCACCGGCGGCGGCACCGCAGACGTCAACCGCCGCTGCACCGGCTGCCGCCACACCGCAATCGTCGGCTACCGCCGTGCCCCCAGCCAACACCGCCGCTGCCGCGCCGCCCGTCATCGTGGCCCCGGCAAAGCAGGAAAAGCCGCCGGTCGTTGCACCTTTGCCGGCCGTCGCGGCGGAAGAACCGGCGGCCAAGCCTTATCGCGAAGGCGACTGGCGACCGGAATATCACGTCGTGAAGAAGGGCGACACGCTCTACAGCATCGCGCTCGACTACGGCCAGGATTATCGTGAACTGGCCGCATGGAACAACCTGGAAGATCCGGGACTGATCAAGATCGACCAGCGCCTGCGCCTGTTTCCGCCCGACGGCGTGAGCGAGGCGCCAGCGGTGGCTGCCGTGCCGGCGTCAGTAGCGGCGGCTGCGCCGGTCCTGTCCGAGCCCAAGGCGCGCAAGCTGCCGTATTCCGAGCAGGCTCTCGCGCAATTGAAAATGCCCGTGGCGGTGACCGCAGGCACGGCCGCGACCACGAGTACCGTGACGACCACCAAGCCGGTGCCCAAGCCGCAGGCGGCGGAACCCGTTCCTTCGTTGCCGCCGGCCCACGTGCAGAAAGAAGCGCCGCCCGCCGATGGAAAAATAAACTGGGAGTGGCCCACGCAGGGCAAGGTGATCTATGGCTTCGGCCAGGGGTCGATCCAGAAGGGCATCGGCATCGAAGGCAAGAGCGGGCAGGCCGTGCTCGCGGCGGCGCCGGGCAAGGTGGTCTACAGCGGCAGCGGACTGCGCGGCTACGGGAAACTGATCATCGTCAAGCACAACACGTCCTTCCTCAGCGTTTACGCGCACAACAGCCGCGTGCTGGTGAAGGAAGGGCAGACGGTGGCGAAGGGGCAGAAGATCGCCGAGGTCGGCGATACAGACAGCGACCGGGTCGCGTTGCATTTCGAGATCCGCAAGCTCGGCAAGCCGGTCGATCCGCTGCAGTTCCTCCCCGAACACTCGTGAAACGCGCGCGTATGCATGCGCGCAAAGCCGCCGTCGATTGCGGATCAGCAGTCGATGCGAATGTCGAAGGTCTTCGGAAAAGTCCGACTCCAGGTTCAACCCAGCGCGCGCACGGCCCGGCGTAGCGTGTCGAGCTTGCCCGCCTGCCCTGGTTGTCCGTAGCGCAGCGAGATGTACAGCGCGCTGATGTCCTGCGCGGCGTCCTTCAATTCGGGGAATTGCCTTGCGATCCTCGCCGCGAAATCGCGCGGCCCTTCGCTGGGCCTGCGTTCCGCACCGCGCTTCGCCATCGCTGCGCAGAAGGCCAGGTAGGTTCGCTGCACCGGGTCGACCCGCCGCGCGGTCATGCGATACAGCAGGGCGAGGGACAATCCGAGGAGAATGCTGCCGCAGACCACGGCCAGAATGATGACAAGGTCCTGCCAGGAAACGTCCGACAATCCGAACTGGGACAGGAAGCGGCCCTGGCGCTCGGTGTTGTAGCCGAGCACCCACTGGTTCCAGGAGTTCGCCACCGCGTCCCAGGCGTATCGCGCCTGGCGCAACCAGTCCAGGTTGCGGCGCTCGAGCAATGGACGTTCGGCTTCCGGCACGGCAGCGGACAATCCGCGCTGGATTCGCAGCGGCGAGACGGCGGCGGTCGGGTCCATCCGGATCCAGCCTTCGCCTTGCAGCCAGATTTCCGACCACGCGTGCGCGTCGGACTGGCGCACGACGACATAGCCGTCGACCGGATTGACGTCTCCGCCGAGATAGCCCGTCACCACCCGCGCCGGAACGCCGGCGGCCCGCATCAGGAACGTGAACGCGGAAGCGTAGTGTTCGCAGAAGCCGCTGCGGGTCTCGAACAGGAACTGGTCGACGGGATCGGAGTCCAGCTTCGGCGGCTCGAGCGTGTACAGGAAGGGCTGCTCGCGGAACATGCGCAAGGCCTTTGCGGCGATTTCCCGGTCGCTCGCGGATTCCGCGCGCCACTGCGCGGCGAGTGCGCGTGCGCGGGGTGCCGCGCCGCCGGGCAGCCGGCGCGCGAGTTGCAGATTGCTGCTCGACTCATCCGGGTTGATGCGGTATTGCAGCGCCGACTGCATGTCGTATCGCAGGCGCTCGCGCACGATCCGTCGGGCCAGCAGCTGGTGGTCGGTCGTGAGATACGCGCCCTGCGGCACGAGCAGCGGCATGTCTATGGCGAACATCCAGTAGCGGTCGTGCGCTTCCAGGGTCACCGTGTAGCGCAATGGCGCCGACAAGCCTTCCACGTCCTGCCCGCGGGAGGTCAGGTTGAGCCCCGGCCGCCAGGTGCGGCCGTCGAAATTCCAGAGCACCGGACCGCGCCAGTACAATTCGGACGGCTTGTCCGGCCTGTGCTCGAAGGCAACCCGAAACGCGACTTCATCGGACAAGCTCAGCGCGCTAACGTCGCCGGGCGCCATGCTTTCCGACAATCCGCTCTTGGCGGAGTAGTTGATCTGTGGCAGTCCCCACAACGGCCCCTGCACGCGCGGAAACAACAGGAACAGGGCGAGCATGATCGGGATGCCTTGCAGGAGCATCAGCGCGGCCTGGCGCAGGGTTGTGGACAAGGGTGGCCGCCCCACCCGGTACTGCAGGCCGATCATCGTCGCGGTGATGATCCAGACGACGAGCAACATGTACAGGGCGGTGGGGATCGACTGCGAATAGAAGAAGTTGGTGACGACGACGAAATAGGCGAGCAGCACGGCGACCATGGTGTCGCGCGGGCTGCTCATTTCCATGACCTTCAGGCTCATCATGATCACGAGCAGGGCGACGCCGACGTCGCGGCCGTACAACGTCCGATAGGAAAACGCGATGCCGGCGATGCAGGCGAATGCGACGGCAAGCAGCAGCAGCTTGTTCGGCAGGCGGCGGCGCTGCCATCCGTAGTAGAGCCTTCCGATCAGGATGATCGTGACGACGGACGGTATCCAGGTCGGCAGGTGGGTGGCGTGCGGCGCGATCACCATCGCGAAGGACAGCAGGATCGCAGCGAGGCTGCTGAAACCCAGCTCGCGCGAAGTCGTCATTTGTAGAGCGCGAGCGCCTGCAGGCAGCGATCGCGATGCAGCGAGCCCGACTCGGGCTCGAGTTCGACGGTCGGCAGGCGCAGGCCATAGCGCAGGCCGGCGGCCTCGGCTTCCAGCACCCAGCGCGTGAGGCGCGAAAGCCTGCCTTCGAGGCCCAGCATGACGGGCGTCTCAGCGAGGTCGAACCACAATTGCGCAGCGGTGCCGCCGGAAAATTGCTTGGACAGGAAAACCTCGTTGCGCGCAAATACTTTCCAGGCGATGCGCCGCGGCGAATCCCCGGGGTGGTAGGTGCGCAGCCCCGCGAAATCTTCTTCGCCGGAACTGGTGGCAGGCCCTTCGCCATCGGCCGACTGCGCCGCCGGAAGCATCGCGGGGCCGGCTTCGGGCTTTGGATACACGAGGCAGTGCATGTCGAGGTCGACGAGGGCCCACGCGTGGAACAGGCCCAGCGGGTAGGTGGTGAAGATTCGCAAGCGCCCCGGATGGAGCAGGCCGCGTGCATGCGTTGGTAGCCGCACTTCGACCTCCCCGATTGCGTTCGCGGCGACGTCGAAATATTCCGCGGGCCTGCCTGCGAGCTGCGCCGCGAGGCTCATCCTCGGCAAGGTGCCGCCGTTTCCCACGCGCACGCGAAAGCCCGCCAGTTCTCCCGAGAACACCGGCGCAGACTTGCCCGGTTCGACGGAGATGCGCGCGAGGTTGCGCCAGGTGTGCAGCATCGACACCATGCCGTTGCCCGCGAGCAGGAACACCAGCACGTAGCCCAGGCTCAGGTTGTAGTTGATGGATCCGACCAGCATCAGCAGCACGGTCAGGCCGTACATCAAGCCGCCGCTCGTGGGCAGGATGTAGACGCGGCGCTGGCCCAGCACCACCGGGCCTGCCTCCGGGCCCTTCGGCGGAAAGATCCAGTCGCCGACCCGGTCCCGAATCGAAGACGAATTCCGCGGAATTTCCAGATTGGCCGGCGCGGCCTTCAATGGGTTGTCCCTGCCTTCGGTGGGTTGCCGGCGATCGCGCGTGATTTCAGGGAATGCGGACTTCCGCGATCAGGCGCTCGGCCATCTGGTTGCTGCCGGGAGAGACGTGGCCGGCGACCGGATAGAGGCGGTGTCCCGCCACGCTGGGCAATATCGCCTGCACGTCCTCGGGAATGACTTCCTTGCGATCGTCCATGAATGCCCATGCGCGCGCCGCGTTGACCAGCGCGAGGCCGGCGCGTGGCGACAGGCCGTTGACGAAATCGGCGGATTGGCGCGTGTGGCCCACCAGCGCCTGGACGTAATCCAGCAGCGCGGACGAGGTGAAAACGTCGCGTGCCTTCGCCTGCAGATCCAGAAGCTGGGCGGTGCCCAGCGCCGGCGCAAGGTCGGAAATCATGTCCCGGCGTTCCCGGCCTTCCAGCAGCGCGCGCTCGGCGGCCGCATCGGGATAGCCAAGATGGATGCGCATGAGAAAGCGATCGAGCTGGGACTCGGGCAGCGCGAACGTGCCGACCTGGTGAGAGGGATTTTGCGTGGCAATGACGAAGAACGGCTCGGGCAGCGGACGGGTCTGGCCTTCCGTGGTGACCTGGTGCTCCTCCATCGCCTCGAGCAGCGCGCTTTGCGCCTTCGGTGTCGCGCGATTCACCTCGTCGGCGAGGATGACCTGGGAGAACACCGGGCCGGGATGGAACTTGAAGGTGGAACTGTCGCGGTCGAATACCGATACGCCCAGGATATCCGCCGGCAGCAGGTCGCTGGTGAACTGGATGCGCTGGAAATCGAGGCCCATCGTCCTGGCAAGCGCGTGCGCGAGCGTGGTCTTGCCCACACCCGGCAAGTCTTCGATCAGCAAATGGCCGCGCGCCAGCAGGCACGCCACCGTCAACCTGATCTGATGTTCCTTGCCAAGAACGACGCGGCCGACCTGGGCAACGACCGGGGACAGGGGATTGGGCATGCAGTGACTGAAGGCTGGATGGAGGTCTTCGCGCGAGGCAAGCAGCGAACCGCGAAAGTCGGGGCTAGTTTACCTTAGCGGCTGCCGGGGCCGCGGGTTGAGGGACGCGACCGGCGGCAGCGCGGTTATTTCGAGCCGGGTGACGCGGCGTCCTTGTCGTGCCCGCTTTCCCCGAGCTTGCCTAGAACTTCTCCGACCAGGCGGGCAGCGTGAAAAACATGGTCGCGCCCTTGTCGATTTCCCCGGTTGCCCAGATGCGGCCGCCATGGCGGTCCACGACCCGATGGACGGTGGCCAGCCCCACGCCGGTGCCGGAGAATTCGGCTTCGCTGTGCAGCCTGCGGAACGGGCTGAACAGGTTGCTCGCATACTTCATGTCGAAGCCGGAACCGTTGTCGCGGACGTAGAAAACGGTCTCTTCGCCCTGGCGCTCGCTGGAAAATTCGATGCGCGGTGACGCGGTCTTCGAAGTGAACTTCCAGGCATTGCCGAGCAGATTGTCGAGCGCGATGCGCATGAGTCGGGTGTCGGCCTCGACGACCAGGTCGTTCGTTATCCCGATCTCGACCTTGCGGGCGGGATCGTTCCTGCCGAGCTCATCGACGACCACGCGGGCGAGCTTCGACAGGTCGACGGTGGTGCGGATCAGCTCGGCGCGACCGACGCGAGACAGGTCGAGCATGCCGTCGATCAGCTCGTTCATGCGTTGCGCGGACAGGCAGACGTTGTTCAGGTATTCCTTGGCCTTGCCGGCGAGCTCGCCGCCGAAGTCCTCGAGCAGGATCTTGCTGAAGCCGTTGATGGTCCGCAGCGGCGCGCGCAGGTCGTGCGAAACGGAGTAGCTGAACGCTTCGAGCTCCTTGTTCTTGCGCTCGAGCTCGTTCACGAGCTGCGCCCGTGTCTCGGCAAGCTCGCGCGCGGCGCGCGCTTCCGTGGCTTCGAGCTCCTTGGTGAGCAGCTCCTCGCGGATGCGCCGGTTTTCGTCCTCGAACTGCTTGCGGCGTATCTGCGCGCGCACGCGTGCCTTCAGCACTTCGACTTCGCTGGATTTGGAGATGTAGTCGTCCGCTCCGGCGGTCAGGCCCTCGATCATCGCCGACCGGTCTTCCAGCGCGGTCAGCATGATCAGCGGAATGTCCCTCACCACGGGCGCCGACTTGATGCGCAGGCAGGTTTCCTTGCCGCCGATTCCCGGCATCAGCAGGTCCAGAAGTATGCAGTCGACCGCCTGCACCGCCAGCATTTCCAGCGCTTCCTCGCCGGAACGTGCCAGCACGACGTCGTAGCCTTCCGAGCGCAACGCGTCTGCGAGGCCGTGCAGGTAGGTCAGGCTGTCGTCGACGGCCAGCACCTTCTTCGGCCCCAGCAGGCTGGAAGTTGCGTCATTGGTGACGCTGAGGGTGGAGGCACGCAACACCGCAGCGAGCCGCGCGAGGATGACTTCGACTTCGTCCCCCTTGTGGACGAATGCGTCCGCGCCGGCGTCCAGCGCCTTCAGTTCGGCTCCGCGATCCTCGCTGGCCGTCAGCAGCAGGCAAGGGATGTGGCGCAGCGCGGTATCGATGCGCACATGCCGTATGACCGTCGGGCCGTCGATGCCGGGTAGCTCGCCATCGACCAGGATGGCGCCGGGCCGATGGTCCGCGGCGATGCGCAATCCGGCTTCGCCCGTGCCGGCGACGAGCGTCTGGTAGCCGTCGTCCTCCAGCGCTTCGCGCAGCGTCTCGCGAAACGTCACGCTGTCGTCGATGATCAATACGGTTGCCTTGTGCGAGGCGCCGCCGCCGTCCTGGCGCATGAGCTCACGCGCGCGCGAGAGCACATAGCTCGTCTCGTAAGGCTTGCCGACGTATTCATCCGCGCCGGTCTGCAGCCCCAGGATCCGGTCCTTCACCTCGGCCTCGCTGGAGAGCATGAGGATGGGCATGCGGGCAAAATTTTCGTTGCCGCGAACCTCCGAAAGCAGTTCCGTGCCGTCGCCGTCGGGCAGCAGCATGTCCAGCACGATGAGGTCGACCCGCGAGGCCGCCATCGCGGCGCGCGCATTGGCCAAGGTGGCACAGGGCAGGCAGCGGAACCCGGCGGTTTCGAATGCGCTGACCAGGTCCATGCGCACGGTCAGGCTGTCATCGACGATCAGGACGGTCGGGTTCATGTTTTTCCGGGCTCGGCGTTCCTGGACGGCGCCAGTGCGGCCAGCGCGGGACCGATCTCCGCGATGGGCAGCACGCGCTGGGCGGCGCCCATGGCGACCGCCTCGCGCGGCATGCCGAAGATGACCGACGTGGCTTCGTCCTGAGCGACGGTGTGTCCGCCCGCGCGCCGGATCTCGAGCAGTCCGCTGGCGCCGTCACGTCCCATGCCGGTGAGCAGGCAGGCGGCCGCCGCGCTGCCATAGTCGCGGGCCATCGATTCGAACAGCACATCCACGGACGGTCGGCAGGAATGGCGTTCCGGCGCGGAGGTCAGGCGAATGTGCCCGCCGGCGACTTCCATGTGCCGGTCCGGCGGCGCCATGAGCACGCGGCCGGCAGCTGACGCCACGGCTTCGCCGCCACGCGCGTAGGAGACGTGGCGAGGCGTCTGCCCGTCCAGCCACTCGGCAAACGCCGCCGCGAACGGATTGCCGATGTGCAGCACCAAGAGGATGGGCAGGGAGAAGCTCGTCGGCAACCCGCGAAGGACGTCGACGATCGCGGCGGGTCCTCCGGTGGAAGCGCCGATGCCAACCACGCGGCAGGGCTGGGCAGTGCCTTTGTACACCGGCGCGGCGGTCGGTTGCGGGGGGCTGAGGTTCCCGAGGCGCGCGCGCGGATGCGTAATGACCTTGATGCGCGAAACCAGCTTGACCGTCGACCTGAAGCGCTGGTCCCAGTCGTCGGCGTCGCCATCCGGTTTCTCCAGCACGTCGATCGCGCCGGCGGCGAGCGCCTCATAGGTCTTGAACAGCTCGCCGCGGTTGGTGGACGAAGACACGATCAGGATAGGCGTGGGGAAGTGCGCCATGATGTATTCCGTCGCCGCCAGGCCCGACATCACCGGCATCATCATGTCCATGGTGATCACGTCCGGGCGGAACTGCCGGCACAGGTCGATCACCTGGCTGCCGTTCTCGGCCTCGCCGACGACGTCGATGCCGGGATCTTCCTCGAGGACTGCGCAAAGGCGCCTGCGCACGGTCAGGGAATCGTCCGCCACGAGTACCCGGATTCTTTGCCCGATCATGTCATGGCCTCGCGAGCGCGGTCGGCGCGATCATGCGACTGAATTCGCCGCTGACGACATGCGATGCGTTCTTCGAGCCCGGTCATGCCGCGCGCGACTGGCTGCGCCAACCGTGGGGCTTCGATGCGCAAGCATTTGTCGAAATCCCGCGTCATGGGCTAGGCAGCCATTTGCTGCGGCCTGATGAGCCTGAGCAATTCGCCGGAAAGCGTCGAGAGCTGCGAGGCGGTCAGCAGCGTTTGGCCCGAGCTCACCTCCGTTTCCTTCGTTGCCTGCGCGACGTTGCGAATGGCGAAGTTGACCTGCTCGACCGCGGTGGATTGCTGCTTGGTCGATAGCTCTATCTCTCGCGCGGCTTCCGTGGTGGTGGAAACCAGCGAGGCAATCTGCTCGAGCGCGAGCGTGACTTCCGCAAACCGGCGCGAGCCGGCGTCCACCGTCTTGGACCCGCTTTCAGTCGTCATGACCGTTGTGTTCACGGCGCTGCGCACGTCGTCGATCAGGGCGCGGATCTGCTTGGTCGAGCCGCCGACGCGGTCGGCCAGCTTGCGAATCTCGTCCGCCACCACCGCGAAGCGGCGTCCGCCCTCGCCGGCGCCCGCGGCTTCGATGGTGGCGTTGATGGCAAGGATGTTCGTCTGCTCCGAGAGCTCGGACACGATGTCGAGGACGGCGCCGATCTGCTGCGACTTCTTGCCGAGCTCCAGCATGTGCGAAACGATCAGGTCGACCTGGCGGCGAATGGCCGCAATGGATTCCTGCGCCGATGCGACGGTGCTGTCGCCGGATTGCGCGGCGCCTGCCGTCTGCGCCGCGATTTGCGCGACGCGCTGCGCGCTCTCGGCGATCTGCCGCGATGTCAGCAACAGCTCGCTGATCGTCGTGGAAATCTCGGTCATCGCGCTGGCCTGCTCCTTCGTGCCCGTGGCCTGCTGGGTGGCCGCTGCCTGGAGCTCGGTGGACGAGCTGCGCATGTTCGCGACGGCGCCTCCTATCCGGGCCGACAAAGAACGCGTCAGGATCGTTCCCGCCCCGATCGCGAATATCACGCAAATCAAGGTACCGAATACGATCGTCTGCCTGGTCGCGGCGACGGTTGCCTGCGCGTTCTCGGTCCGCGTCTTCAGCAGATCGCGTTCCGCTCGCTCCATTTGCGCGAATGTTTCCTGCAGGCGGGCCATCAATTCGCGACCCTCGCCGGCGGCGATGAAGTTCATCGCGGCCTGCGCCCCCTTCTCGCGGCGTATCTCGATTCCCTTTGCGAGCACCGCGAGCTTTTCGGCAATCAGCGATTGCGCCTGGTCCAGGCTTCTTTGATGGGCTGGATTGTCGGAGGTCAGTTCGCGCAGCCGCTTCATCTCGAGGGGAACCGAATCCAGGGCTTGCTGGTAGGGGACGAGGAAGGGCTCAGAACCGGCAATGACGAAACCGCGTTGCGAGCTCTCGATTTCGGACATGGACCCGGAAACGCTGCCAAGCGCCTCCAGGACAGAATGGGTATGGGCAACCCACTGCCCGGTATCCACCAGTACACCGATGCTGCGATGGGCAACGACGCCTATCAGCAGCAACAGGGCCGTCGACACGGTGAAACCGACTGCGATCCTCCTTCCGAACGTCCACATCGTGCTATTTCTCCTCAGGTCCGGACAACGTATTGCACGGCCATGCGATTGCCGTGGCGAGAAAGGATGGGTGGGAGCCGGGCAATGTCGGGGGAGCCACGCGTTCGGCTGGCGTGACCAGACTGCGATCGACTTTGGGCGGAGGCGAGCCTGAGCGCGACGCGCGGCGGCTCCTGCGGCGCGAACCGGGCGCCTGCATCACTTGTCGGAACCCGAATGCCGCGAATCATCGAAACCGAGTCACCGAAAGTCGCGCGACCGGCCGGAAGGGTGAGGGGCGGCGGGCACATGATCTGCGCGATGTATCGCAGCGGTGGTGCGCATTGGCGCGAATGCAATCGGCTGAACAACGACCATGCGGCCTTATCATCGGCGTGAATACCCGTCTCCCTTTGTTATGTTTTTGTCGTTCGCGAGTCGAATGCCGGACGGCGAACTGGAAGCACCATGACGTCCCGAAGTATTGCACGTTCCCAGAACATTGACACCGGGCCTCGTCCAGGTCGCCAATGCCCGCCGGCGACCCCGCGTCCCCCGCGCAGCCGGCAAGGATCTTCCCGTGAACCGTCACGCTTCAATGTTACACCGGCAGGCAAGGGCCGCGGGCATGCGTCGATACCCGCGCAAGGCATTACGGCAGACCGGCGGGCGAAGTTGAAGCGATGGGGTCGGTGTTTGTCTTACACGGCCCGCGCTGGCAGAACTGGCGAGCGGCTCCGGGAACGCCAGGTCGATGCAAGCCAGGCTGCAATCATGGACAGCGCGAGCGCCGATGCATAAGATTGTTGCGGCTTCACACGGGCCATGGGTCCTGAGAATATTTTCTGAACGCTATGGCAACCGCCTTCCTTCATCATCCGGCCTGCTTGCTGCACGACATGGGCGGCCACCACCCGGAATCTCCCGGCCGGCTGCGTGCCATCGAGGACAGGCTGGTCGCCAGCGGAATGATGCAAGCACTCAAGGTGGAGGTGGCGCCGGCGGCAACTCGCGAGCAACTGGCGCGCGTGCATGATGAAGCCTACCTGGACCTGATTTCCGAAATCTCGCCGGATCGTGGGCTCGCATACCTGGACGCCGATACGTCCATGAATCCCCATTCGTTCTCTGCAGCGTTGCATGCTTCCGGCGCGGCTGTTCGCGCGACCGATCTTGTCATCGGGGGCGGGGCGGGGAATGCGTTTTGCAACATCCGGCCACCGGGCCATCACGCCTGCCGCGCGCGCGCCATGGGATTCTGCCTGTTCAACAATGTCGCGGTCGCGGCGGCCCATGCGCTGGATGAGCATGGCCTGGAGCGTGTCGCGATCGTGGATTTCGACGTGCATCACGGCAACGGCACCGAGGACATATTCGCCGGCGATCCGCGCGTGATGATGGTTTCCACGTTCCAGCACCCGTTCTATCCTTACAGTGGCACCGAAGGTCGCTCCGACCGGATGATCAACATCCCGCTTGCTGCCCATAGCCGGGGGGCGGAATTTCGCGCGGCCGTCGAGGGTTTCTGGCTGCCCGCGCTCCACGATTTCGCGCCACAGATGATTTTTATTTCGTCCGGATTCGATGCGCATCGTGATGACGACATGGCGGGCCTGGGCCTGGTCGAGGAAGACTATGCCTGGGTGACGGAGCGGATCATGGAAGTGGCATCCCGGAGCGCCAGCGGTCGAATCGTGTCCGTGCTCGAAGGAGGATACGATCTGCCTTCGCTTGCAAGAAGCGCGGAAGCCCACATCAGGCAGTTTTGCACTTCATGACGTGATTGCCGAATTCGCGGAGATCGCCGTCAAGGTCGAGTGCGGCTCCAGTCAACGGAGGAATATGAAGCCGATCAGAATCGTGCTGGCGGACGACCATAACCTTGTCAGGTCGGGAGTGAAATCCCTGCTCCTGGGCATGCAGGGGGTGGACGTCGTGGCGGAAGCCACCAACGGCAGGGAGGCGGTGAGCCTCGCTTCGTCCCTGAATCCGGACGTGGTCCTGATGGACATCGGCATGAAGGAACTCAACGGAATCGAGGCCGCGGCGATCATTGCTCGCGACAGCCCGTCGGTCCGAGTCATCATTCTTTCGATGTACGACACGCAGGACTTCGTCTCCCAGGCGCTGAAGGCGGGCGCCAGCGGGTATGTGCTGAAGGATGCGGCACCCCTCGAGCTCGAATTCGCGCTGCAGGCGGTGACCGGCGGAGAAACCTATTTAAGTCCCCGGGTGTCGAGGCAGGTCGTCAAATCCTACGTGCAGCCCGCCGATGCGGAACCCGGACTCGACGCCCTGAGTCCCCGGCAGCGTGAAATCCTGAAGGCGATCGCGGGTGGCAGGACCACCAAGCAAATCGCCTACGACCTTGGACTAAGCATCAAGACCATCGAAACCCATCGTGCACAGATCATGGAACGCCTAAACATCCACGATGTCGCCGGCCTGGTGCGTTTTTCGATCCGCATTGGGCTGATAAGCGCACACGATTAATAATAAATATCAACATATTATATAATATATCTAATAGTTTAGATTAAGAATCTGCGATAGTGAGACTGCGCAAGAAAGTTTTCCTGCCAGTGTGAGTCTCAGGTTTTTCGAAACGACAGTTCCGTTGTACCCGATAGTTCCACTTCCCCCTCTCCCGGATAGTGCCGGCACGGGAAAATGCTGGAAGCCGAACGATTGCCGCGTCCGCGAATTCCCGAATTTCTAATCCGGAATCGGAGGTCGGGGAATGGTCAATGTGATGCTGGTCGACGATAGTGCATCGTTTCGGACGGCCGCAGAGCAATTCATGACCGAAGTGTGCGGAGCCAATGTCGTCGGTCAGGCGGATTCCGGCGAAGCTGCCGTCGAAATGGCGCTGCGCCTGCGCCCCGAGGTCGTGTTGATGGACCTTGCCATGGGGGGCATCAACGGCATAGAGGCCGGTCGTCGAATCAAGGAAGCCGACGGCGGCATCAAGATCGTGATTCTCACGCTGAACAATGGCAGGGAATATCGCGATCTGGCCAATTCGCTGGCCCTGGATGGATTCGTTTCCAAGACCGACTTCACGACGGTCATCTGCGGGGTCATCGATTCGCTCTGAAGAATCTTCCCGCGAGCGGATTCGCGCCGAGGCCCGTCATGCATGGCGGGCTTTTGTTTTACGGGGTTTGCGGTTTGATTGCGAGAAAAGTGGCCGGCTACGGCTGGACCAGCCGACGCAGTGTCAGGGTTTTTCCAGGATCAGGCACGCCGCCACATTCCTGCCTTCTTCCGAGAGGATGTTGTAGGTACGGCAGGCAGCTCTGGTATCCATGATTTCGACGCCGATGCCGGCGGCCGCCAGCTCCGCGAGCACGTGGGTGGCCGGGAATCGCAAGGTCTCTCCGGTGCCGAGCAAAATCATTTCCGGATTCAATGCAGCCAAGTCCGTGAGGTCGCGCGCCGTGAGGAAATCGACGTTCGCGACGTTCCAGCCCTCGACGATTTTCCCGGGCATGACCGCGAGGCTGGCTTCATGTCGCACGCCATTCACGGAAACGTAACCGGGCCCGTAGCCGGTGAAGGTGTTGCGCGTCGATGCCTGCGATGGATGGAGCTTCATTCCCGGGGCGCTTTGCCGCACTCGTCGCTATCCGGTAGCATTGCGACTTTATATTGAATGAACAGTCGGTTAGGAAATCCCGAGCCGACCAGGAATACATGGCCGAATTTTCCCGCATCAAGCGACTCCCGCCTTACGTGTTCAACATCACGGGTGAACTCAAGGCGGAAGCGCGTCGCCGTGGCGAAGATATCATAGACATGAGCATGGGCAACCCCGACGGGGTCACCCCTCAGCATATCGTCGACAAGCTGATTGAGGCGTCCCAGCGCAACGACACGCACGGCTATTCGATGTCCAAGGGCATACCGAGGCTGCGGCGCGCGATCTGCAACTGGTACCAATCCCGCTTCGGCGTCGCGCTGGATCCCGACAGCGAAGCCATCGTGACCATAGGCTCGAAGGAGGGGCTTGCCCACCTGATGCTCGCCACGCTGGATCACGGCGACACGGTGCTGGTGCCGAACCCGAGCTATCCCATACATATCTACGGGGCGGTCATTGCCGGCGCGGACATTCGTTCCGTGCGCATGACGCCGGGCGTCGATTTCATCGAAGAATTGCAGCGCGCGATCCGGGAATCGATCCCCAAGCCGAAGATGATGATCCTGGGATTTCCGAGCAATCCCACCGCGCAGTGCGTCGAGCTGGAATTCTTCGAGAGAGTGGTGGCACTCGCCAGGGAACATTCAATACTGGTCGTGCACGACCTGGCGTACGCGGACATTTGCTTCGACGGCTGGAAGGCCCCGTCGATCATGCAGGTGCCGGGCGCCCGCGACGTCGCGGTCGAATTCTTCACCATGAGCAAGAGCTACAACATGGCTGGATGGAGAATCGGCTTCATGGTGGGAAACAAGGAGCTGGTGTCGGCATTGGCGCGCATCAAGAGCTACCACGACTACGGAACCTTCACGCCGATTCAGGTGGCGTCGATCGCGGCGCTGGAAGGCCCGCAGGATTGCGTGCAAGAGATCTGTGAAAAGTACCAGAAGCGCCGCGACGTCCTGGTGCGAGGCCTGCACGAAGCCGGCTGGATGGTCCAGGTGCCCAAGGCATCCATGTACATCTGGGCGGAAATTCCCGGGCCCTACAAGAAGCTGGGCTCGCTCGAATTCGCGAAGAAAATCCTTGCGGAAGCCAGGGTCGCCGTGTCTCCCGGCATCGGATTCGGCGAGTACGGCGACGAGTATGTTCGCTTCGCCTTGATCGAAAACGAATCGCGCACGCGCCAGGCCATCCGCGGCATCAAGGAAATGTTCCGCAAGGACGGCCTGCTGCGCGCCCCGGTCCAGCTTCGCGCTGCCGGCTGAACGACGCAGGTGCGAACCGATCGCGGGCGGCCCACGCCCGACAAACCTTGTTGAGCTGACGGCAGCCATGGCGTCATATCGGATAGTGCAGATCACGGGAGCCAGTGGTGACGTGCTGGAGCCGGAGTGGCTGGCGAAGGCGGAAACCGTGCATCGCCAGTTGCGCCCGCAACTGCCCGCCGCCTACGTGGAGAAAATGCGCAAGGTGTTCGTTGGTGGCGGCGAGATGTGCGTCGCCGTGGCGGGCGCCACTGTCGCCGGGTTGGCCGTGTATCGCGAGTTCGAGAACACGCACATCGGCCGCAGGCTCTACGTGGACGATCTCGTGACCGACGAATCGCGTCGCTCGACGGGCGCGGGTCGCGCTCTCGTCGAATACCTGGAAATCCTGGCGCGCGATCGCGGATGCCCGGGCATGGACCTCGAATCGGGAACGCATAGAACCCGGGCGCATCGATTTTATTTCCGGGAAGGTTTTTTCATCACCGCGTTCTCGTTCAGGAAAGAATTCAAGCAATGAAGCCCATTCACGTCGGCCTCCTGGGAATCGGCACGGTGGGCGGCGGCACGTTTTCGGTGCTGATGCGCAACCAGGAAGAGATCACCCGCCGGGCGGGACGCGGCATCCTGGTGAAGGCCGTCGCGGACAAGGACCTTGCGCGCGCTCGGCAACTGGTGGGAGGGCACGCGGAGCTCACCGACGACGCCTTCGCGCTGGTGAGGCGTGCCGACATCGATATCGTCGTCGAGCTGATCGGTGGGACAAAGGTCGCGAAGGATCTCATGATTGCCGCCATCGACCACGGCAAGCATGTCGTGACCGCCAACAAGGCGCTGCTGGCGACGCATGGCAACGAAATTTTCCTGGCCGCGCAGAAGAAAGGCGTGATGGTCGCGTTCGAAGGCGCGGTCGCCGGCGGCGTGCCGATCATCAAGGCATTGCGCGAAGGATTGACGGCCAATCGCATCGAGTGGATCGCCGGCATCATCAACGGCACGTCCAATTTCATTCTTTCCGAAATGCGGGAGAAGGGTTCCCCGTTCGCGGAAGTGCTCGCGCAGGCCCAGAAGCTCGGCTATGCGGAAGCCGACCCGACCTTCGACATCGAGGGGATCGACGCCGCGCACAAGCTGACCATCATGGCGGCGATTGCCTATGGCATCCCGATGCAGTTCGACAAAGCCTACACGGAAGGCATCTCGAAGCTGACGAAGGAGGACATCCGCTATGCCGAGGAACTCGGCTATCGCATCAAGCTGCTCGGCATCACGAGGCGCACGCCGGCTGGCGTGGAGCTGCGCGTGCATCCGACCTTGATCCCGGCCAAGCGGCTGATCGCGAACGTGGAGGGCGTCATGAATGCGATACTCGTCAAAGGCGATGCCGTGGGACCGACGCTCTATTACGGCGCAGGCGCGGGAGCCGAGCCCACGGCTTCGGCAGTCGTCGCCGACCTCGTGGACGTCACGCGCATGCACACGGCGGATCCGGAGCAGCGCGTGCCGCATCTGGCCTTCCAGCCCGACCGCATGTCCGACCTTCGCATCCTCGGCATGGAGGAAGTCGAGACGTCCTATTACCTGCGGCTTCGCGTGCTGGATCGTCCCGGCGTGCTGGCGGACATTACCCGCATCCTCGCCGATCAGTCCATTTCCATCGATGCGATGGTGCAGAAGGAGCCGGGCGAAGGCGAGGACAAGGTCGACATCATCATGCTGACTCACCTGACACTGGAAAAGAACGTCAACGATGCAATCCAGCGCATCGAATCGCTGCCGGTCGTTTCCGGCAAGGTCACCCGCATTCGCCTCGAAGAGCTTGGAAGAAACTAGAAGCCAATCATGAACAGCCACTACACCGGCCTTATCAATCGATACCGCGAGCGCCTGCCCGTCAGCGCCGGCACGCCCGTGATCACGCTGAACGAGGGCAATACGCCGCTCATCGAACTCGCCAACCTTCCGAAGAAGCTGCGCCGGAAAGTGCGCATCCTCGCCAAGTTCGAGGGCCTGAATCCGACCGGCTCCTTCAAGGACCGCGGCATGACCATGGCCGTGACGAAGGCGGTCGAGGCCGGCGCGCGCGCGATCATTTGCGCGTCCACCGGCAATACCTCCGCTGCGGCCGCGGCGTATGCCGCCCGCGCGGGGATCGCCTGCTTCGTGCTGATACCCGAGGGAAAGATCGCGCTCGGCAAGCTCTCGCAGGCGATGATGCACGGCTCGGTCGTGATCCAGATCCGCGGCAACTTCGACGACGGCATGAGGCTGGTGCAGGAAGTCGCGCAGACCGTTCCGGTCAACATCGTCAATTCCATCAACCCGTACCGGCTGCAGGGACAGAAGACCATTGCCTTCGAGATCATCGAGGCGCTCGGCGAATGCCCGGACTATCACTCGCTGCCGGTGGGCAATGCGGGGAACATTTCCGGCCACTGGATCGGTTACAGCGAAGCGGCCGGCATCAAGACCGAAAGCCTCTCCGGCATCGATTCCTCGATCTACAAGACCGGCGGTCTTTCGAAGAAACGCCCGATAATGCTCGGTTACCAGGCCGCGGGCGCCGCGCCTTTCCTGCGCGGAGCAATGGTCGACCAGCCCGAGACCGTGGCCACCGCGATCCGCATCGGGCACCCCGTCTCGTGGAAGCTCGCCTGGGCGGCGAAGAATGAATCGGGCGGCTGGTTCAATGAGTGCACCGACGAGGAAATCCTGCGCGCGCAAAAGCTGCTTGCCGATACCGAAGGTATTTTCTGCGAGCCGGCTTCCGCCACGTCCGTGGCCGGGCTCATCAAGGACCTCGAGCGCAGCGTGGTGGGAGACGGCTCGACGATCGTCTGTACCCTGACCGGCCACGGCCTGAAGGATCCAGACACCGCGATCGCGCAAAGCACGAAGCCGTTCGTCGTCGACGCGACGCGGGCCGCCATAGAGAAAGTCATCGGCGACAACATGCCGAAGTAGGGCAGGCATGGCAGAAGTCGACGACGCCCAGGCGTTCTGGGACCAGCGCTACCGCGATCCCGGGTACATTTTCGGGAAGCAGCCCAATGAATTCCTGGTATCGCAGGCCAGGCTACTCCCGCAAGGTGCTCGCGTACTCGCGGTCGCGGACGGAGAAGGCAGGAACGGCGTCTGGCTTGCCGAGCGCGGTTGCCGGGTCACTTCAATGGACCTTTCCCCAATAGCCATCGAGAAGGCAAAGGCGCTCGCGCGCGAACGCGCGGTGGATATCGAGTTTTTCGTCGCAGACCTGATGCGGTGGAACTCGCCGGAAGCCGTCTATGATGCCGTCGTCTGCATCTTCATCCAGTTCGCGACGCCGCGCATGCGCGCCAAGCTGTTCGGCGGTTTTCACCGGGCCTTGCGCCCGGGCGGCATCGTCATCCTCGAAGGATACGGACTCGAGCAACTGCAATATTCCTCGGGCGGACCCAAGGAACCCGAAAACCTCTACACGCTGGAATTGCTCCGTGATGCCTTTGCCGACTGGGAAATTCTGCATTTGCGCGAGCGCAAGGTGGAGTTGGACGAAGGACCGAAGCACCGCGGCATGGCGGCGCTCGTCGATCTCGTGGCACGCAAGCCGGCCTAGGACGGCTGGAAGCGCATCGAAAGATCGACTGCGCGCACGTCCTTGGTCAGCGATCCTATGGAAATGCGATCCACACCCGTTTCTGCAATGGCTCGCACGGTATCCAGATTTATCCCGCCCGAGGCTTCGAGGGCGGCGCGTCCCGAGTTGATCGCCACCGCTTGCCTGAGCAAGTCCAGGTCGAAGTTGTCCAGCAGGATGAGCTTTGCGCCGTTCGCCAGGGCATCGCGCAACTGATCCAGGTTTTCGACCTCGATTTCGACCGGAATGCCGGGTGCCTGCGCGGACGCCTTGCGTAGCACCGGGCCGACGCCGCCCGCCGCGGCAATGTGGTTCTCCTTGATGAGCACGCCGTCGTAAAGCCCCATGCGATGGTTGGTGCCGCCACCGCAGCGCACGGCGTATTTGAGCGCGGTGCGCAAGCCGGGAAGGGTCTTGCGGGTATCGAGGATCGCCGCTCCGGTACCCTTCACGGCATCGGCGAACAGGCGGGTTTTCGTGGCGACCGCGGACAGCGTCTGCAGGAAATTCAGGCTGCAGCGTTCCGCGGTCAACATGCCGCGCGCGCTGCCGCGCAGCTCGCAGATCAACTGGTTCGCGCGCAGCTTTTCCCCGTCACGCGCCTGCCATGTGACGGCAATGTTGCGATCGACCTGCTTGTGGCATTCCTCGAACCAGGCCGAGCCGCACAAGACCGCATCTTCGCGTGTGATCACTCGCGCGTGCGCAATTTCATTCTCAGGTACGAGTCTCGCCGTGACGTCGCCGGTTCCGATATCCTCCGCCAGCGCGCGGGCAACGTCTGCCCGGATTTCGGATGCCAATTCCAAACGATTCCCCTATGATGGACGTGCGATTCTACTCTGACACGGCGGGGAGGCGTTGATGTCGGGCTACATGGGAATACTGTCCTACGGCGTCGGCACCATCCTCGGCGTCGGCCTGGTTGCCCTCATGGTGTTCTGGTTCGTGCAGGACATCACGCAGAAGAAGCACACCGTTCTTCGCAACTATCCCGTCATCGGGCGCCTGCGATATTTCTTCGAAAAGCAGGGCGAATATTTTCGACAGTATTTTTTCGCGGGCGACCGCGACGAGATGCCGTTCAATCGCGCGACGCGCGGCTGGGTCTATCGCCTGGCGAAAGACGAGGGCGGCATCATCGGATTCGGCTCCACGTTCGACTTGCGTGAGCCGGGCTCGATCATATTCGTGAATGCGCCTTTCCCAGTGCTCGAGGAAGACCGTTTGCCCACGCCACCGCTCAAGATCGGCGAGGGTTATTGCAGGCTGCCGTTCGAGGCGCGCTCGATCGTCAACATCAGCGGCATGAGCTTCGGCGCAATTTCCCAGCCGGCCGTGAGGGCTTTGTCCCGTGGCGCTGAAGTGTCGGGATGCTGGCTAGACACGGGCGAAGGCGGCCTGTCGCCGTTTCACCTGGAAGGCAATGCCGACGTGATCATGCAAATCGGCACCGCGAACTACGGCATCCGCAATCCCGACGGAACGTTTTCGCTCGACCGCGCGCGCGAGCTGGGACACAGCGTCAAGGCATTCGAGATCAAGCTGTCGCAGGGTGCCAAACCCGGCAAGGGAGGCGTGTTGCCGGCCTCGAAGGTCACGCCCGAGATCGCGGCAATCCGCGGCATTCCCGTGGGCGTCGATTCCATCAGCCCGAACCGGCATCACGACATCGCCAGCGTCGACGACCTGCTCGATCGCATACAGATAATCCGCGACCTGACGGGGCGGCCCGTGGGCGTGAAGACGGCCATCGGCGGCTGGGAATTCGTCAACGACATGTGCAACGCCATCCTGCGCCGCGGACTGCAGTGCGCGCCCGACTTCCTGGTCATCGACGGCGGGGAGGGCGGCAGCGGCGCGACGCCGCAGGCGCTGGCCGACCACATGAGCCTGCCGATCGCCGAAGGTTTGCCGCGCGTCGTGGACGCATTGATCGAGGCCGGATTGAAGCAGAGGATCCGCGTCGTCGCGGCGGGCAAGCTGGTGACCTCCGCCAAGGCAGCCTGGGCGCTTTGCGCCGGCGCCGACTTCGTCAACACCGCGCGCGGATTCATGTTCGCGCTGGGCTGCATCCAGGCCCTGCGCTGCCATACCAATACCTGTCCGACCGGCATCACGACGCACAACAAGCGATTGCAGCGCGGGCTTGTCGTCGAGGAAAAATACCTGCGGGTAGCAAACTACGTCGCCAACATGAACAAGGAGATCGACATGATCGCGCACTCCTGCGGTTGCAGGCACGCGCGCGAATTGCGTCGCGAGCACGTGCGGATTGTCGAATCGGCGAATCGCAGTATCGCTTTCAACATGCTCTACCCGTATCCGAAGACACGAGCCGAGGGAAAGCAGGCGGTGAACGCCTGACCAGTGTCGCGCGCTATTTCAGCGCCTGGGCGAGCTGATCCAATCCGCTTATGACCCGGTGCGGATGCAGCCCGAGTTCGTCTTCCATGGCGCCGGCGCGGTTCACCCAGAACGTGCGGAATCCAAACGCCGTGGCGCCGGCGATGTCCCAGAAGTTGGACGAGACAAACCCGACTTCGCTTGCGACAACGCCAAGCTTGCGCGTGGCCAGTTCATAGACTACCTGAGAGGGTTTGAAAATCCTGAGCTCGTCGACGCTGATGAGGGCGTCGAACTGATCCGATAGTCCGGCGTTGGCTACGAGCGCGTCGATCATGGCCGGCGAGCCATTCGTCAAAACGGCCCGTTTGTAGCCGCTCAAGGCTCGCAAGGCAACGGGCACTTCCGCGAAAGGCGCCAGGCGCCGGAATTGCGGCACCAGGGCCGTTGCATTGGAGTCGCTGAGCGACAATCCCATGCTCCGGCATGAATACCGGAGCGCATCGGCGGTAATGCTTTCGAAATCGGCGTATCGGCCCATCAGGCTTCGCAGCCATGAGTATTCGAGCTGCTTGCTGCGCCAGACCCTGGACAGCTCGATCGACTTCCCGGGAAATAGCGATTCACACGCCGCCTCGATGGAGCGGACATCGAACAGCGTACCGAACGCGTCGAAAATCAGCGCGCGCGTCTTGATCGCTTCAGCCATCCATGCCGCCGCGCAGGTTCGCCGGCACGGCCTCGTGCATCCGGGCCGGCGCGGGAAGTTCGAGGTGCTGCATGATCTCGATGAACTCGTCCCGGGACTTCCCGGCCAGCCGGGGATTGCCCAGCCGTTCTTCCCTGATCGTGCTGACGTAGCGGCCCTTGTAGTCGTGACCCGGGTATACAAGCGTGTCGTCCGGGAGCGTGAACAGGCGCTGCGTGATGCTGTCATAGAGAGTGCCCGCGTCACCTTGCTGGAAGTCCGTGCGACCGCAGCCGCCGATGAGCAAGGTGTCGCCGGTGAGCAAGCGGTCCCGCCAGAGGAAGCAACTGCTGCCCGGGGTATGGCCGGGCGTTGCTATCACGGTCAATGACTCCTTGCCGAAATCGATGACCATGCCGTCGTCCAGCAGCCGGTCGAACCCGCTGGCGCCGCAATGCAGGCTAACGCCGGTTTGCGCGCCGGTGGCGGTTTTCAGCGCGTTCGCCCCGGTCACATGGTCGGCATGGACGTGGGTTTCCAGGATGTACGCCAGCTTGAGGCCCAGCCTGGAGAGCAATCGCAGGTCGCGCCCCGCCTGCTCGCGCACCGGATCCACGATCACGGCCAGGGACGCGGACTCGTCGCCGAGCACGTAGGTGTACGTGCACGACGCCGGGTCCTGGAGTTGGCGGAAAATCACGGTTTACCAGCGGCCGGCGCCTTGATGGTTACCGCGCCGCGGATCGCTCCGGGCAGGTAACCCGTCGCCTGGTCCCGGGGGTAATGGGCTGCCAGCTCGGCCTTCACGCCTTCAGGAATGGATTCGACCGAACCGTGGCACGACAGGCAAAGCGGCTGGATCGCGAGCGCCTTCATGTAGCGAAAATATTGGCCGGCAGGTTCGGTCGTGGTCTCGGAATATTCCAGGGATTCGGCCTTTTCTCCCGCCGCCAGCCTGCGCTCGAATTCCAGCAGCACTGCCTGCTCCCATGCATCCGGGGTTCCGAGCGCGGGGTTGCGGATCTTCAGGCTCACGCGCGAGACCCTGGCGCCGGATGAGCGCGAGAGTTCGCCGGCGATCGAAGGCGCGAGGTCGCGGCATACGGTGACTGCCTGTGCCGGCCCGCCGGCGGACATTTCCTTTTTCAGAGCCGCGCCCAGTTCCTGCACCAGCTGCGAGGAGAGCGTCCTGGCGTCCGCCAACTCGTCCGCGTTCGTGACGGAAGGGAACACACAGGCCAGGAGAAACGCAAGAACGAAAAAACGCTGCACGACACCTCCCCGACGATGATCGGGCAATCTGCCATTTTTCCGCGAGATCGGCAATCGGTCGCATTCAGGCCGTTGAAATCCGGCTGAATTCCCCAACCTAGGCTGCAACCGGTCAATCCAAGGACGGCAAGGAACAGACATGCGATTCGAAAAATTCACCACGCGTTTCCAGCAGGCTTTCGCCGATGCCCAAAGCCTGGCGGTGGGACAGGACAATCCCTACATCGAGCCGGTGCACTTGCTGCTTGCATTGCTCGACCAGGACGACAGCGGTACCGCCGCCCTGCTGGCGCGTTCAGGTGCCAATGTCGCTCCACTCAAGGAGGCACTGCGTGCCTCACTCGGCCGACTCCCCAAAGTGGAAGGCCAGGGTGGCGAGATCTCCGTGTCGCGGGAACTCGGCAACCTGCTTAACCTCACGGACAAGGAAGCCCAGAAACGCGGCGACCAGTTCATCGCGTCCGAATTGTTTCTGCTGGCGGCCGCGGACGACAAGGGCGAAACCGGCAAGATCCTGCGCAGCAACGGTGTCAACAGGAAATCGCTGGAACAGGCAGTGGAAGCCGTTCGCGGCGGCCAGGGGGTGGAAAGCGCCGAGGCCGAAGACCAGCGTGAATCCCTCAAGAAATACACGCTCGACCTCACCGAACGTGCGCGCATAGGCAAGCTCGATCCCGTCATCGGAAGGGACGACGAGATCCGCCGCGTGATCCAGATCCTGCAGCGTCGAACCAAGAACAATCCGGTCCTGATCGGTGAGCCGGGCGTGGGCAAGACGGCGATCGTCGAGGGCCTCGCCCAGCGCATCGTGAACGAAGAGGTGCCGGAGACGCTGAAGGGCAAGCGCGTGCTGAGCCTCGACATGGCCGCCTTGCTCGCCGGCGCGAAATACCGCGGCGAATTCGAGGAAAGGCTCAAGGCCGTCCTCAAGGATCTGGCAAAGGACGAAGGCCGCACCATCGTCTTCATCGATGAGATCCACACCATGGTCGGCGCGGGCAAGGCCGAAGGCGCCATGGACGCGGGCAACATGCTCAAGCCGGCGCTTGCACGCGGGGAACTGCATTGCGTGGGCGCGACCACGCTCGACGAGTACCGCAAATACATCGAGAAGGACGCGGCGCTCGAGCGCCGTTTCCAGAAAGTCATCGTAGGCGAACCCTCGGTGGAGAGCACGATCGCGATCCTGCGCGGCCTTCAGGAGAAATACGAAGTCCACCACGGCGTAGAGATCACGGATCCCGCCATCGTCGCCGCCGCCGAACTCTCGCATCGCTACATCACCGATCGCTTCCTGCCCGACAAGGCCATCGACCTGATCGACGAAGCCGCCGCACGCATCAAGATGGAAATCGATTCCAAGCCCGAGCAGATGGACAAGCTCGACCGACGCCTGATCCAGTTGAAGATCGAGCGGGAGGCGGTGAAACGCGAAAAGGACGAGGGATCGCGCAAGCGGCTCGCGCTGATCGAGGAGGAAATCAAGCGCCTGGAGAAGGAATACTCCGACCTCGAGGAAATCTGGAAGGCCGAGAAGGCCCAGGTGCAGGGCTCGCAGCACATCAAGGAAGAACTCGAAAAGGTCAAGCTCGACATGGAGGCGGCCAAGCGCAAGGGCGACTGGCAGAAGGTGTCCGAACTTCAGTACGGGCGCGTGCCCCAGCTTGAATCGCAATTGAAGAAAGCGGAGACCGCCGCGGGGCAACCGCAACACAAGCTCGTGCGCACGCAGGTAGGGGCCGAGGAGATCGCGGAAGTCGTGTCGCGCGCGACCGGGATTTCGGTTTCGAAGATGATGCAGGGCGAGCGCGAGAAGCTTCTTCTGATGGAGCAGAAGCTGCATGAACGCGTCGTTGGCCAGGACGAGGCCGTGCGCCTGGTGTCGGACGCGATACGGCGTTCGCGAGCAGGGCTATCGGATCCGAATAAACCCTATGGTTCCTTCCTGTTCCTGGGGCCGACGGGTGTCGGCAAGACCGAGCTGTGCAAGGCACTGGCGGCCTTCCTGTTCGATTCGGAAGAGCATCTCATCCGCATCGACATGAGCGAATTCATGGAGAAGCATTCGGTCGCGCGCCTGATCGGGGCACCCCCCGGCTACGTGGGATACGAGGAAGGCGGCTACCTGACCGAAGCGGTGCGGCGCAAGCCCTACTCGGTGATCCTGCTCGATGAAGTCGAGAAGGCCCATCCGGACGTTTTCAATGTCCTGCTGCAGGTGCTCGACGACGGTCGCATGACCGACGGCCAGGGCCGGACGGTCGACTTCAAGAACACGGTGGTGGTCATGACCTCGAATCTCGGCAGCCAAATGATCCAGCAGATGGCCGGCGACGACTACCAGGTCATCAAGCTGGCTGTCATGGGCGAAGTGAAGGCGTATTTCAAGCCCGAATTCATCAATCGCATCGACGAGCTGGTGGTGTTCCATGCGCTCGACGAGAAGAACATCAAGTCGATCGCCAAGATCCAGCTTGGTTACCTGGAAAAGCGCCTGGCGGCGATGGACATGAAACTCGAGGTCGATGATGCCGTGCTCGGCGAGATTGCGAAGGTGGGCTTCGATCCCCTGTTCGGAGCGCGTCCGCTGAAGCGCGCAATCCAGCAGGCGATCGAGAATCCGTTGTCGAAGGAAATTCTGGAAGGGCGTTTCCAGGCCAAGGACACGATCAAGGTGTTCCTCAGCGGCGCCAAGCTGGGATTCAAGAAGGGTTGATTCGTCAGCCGGCCGGCTGGAGCAAGGGCCGGCTGGCTAGCACGCCTCTTTTAACCGATAATCGGCGCCTTCAATCGCCGTGAATGGCCCGGGGCTTCAAACGTCCCCGGCCTGGCGGGCTTCCAGAAACAAACACATGGCCGTCGAATCTGCCACTGAACCGCTTGCGGTAGTCCGGGGGGAACCGGTACTGGAGATGCCGGGCGATCTCTATATCCCGCCCGACGCGTTGCGCGTGCTGCTCGACACTTTCGAGGGGCCGCTCGACCTGTTGCTGTACCTGATTCGCAAGCACAACCTCGACGTCCTGGATATCCCGATGTCCAGCCTGACGCGCCAGTACATGGACTATGTCGATGCGATGCGGGCGAACCAGCTCGAACTTGCGGCGGAGTACCTGTTGATGGCGGCGCTGCTGATCGAGATCAAGTCGAGGATGCTGCTGCCGCGTCCGGCGCAGGCCGGGATGGAGGAAGAAGACCCGCGGGCGGAACTGGTGAGGCGGCTCCTCGAATACGAGCGTATGAAGGCCGCTGCCCAGGGCATCAATGCGCTGCCGCAGGTTGGCCGCGACTTCGCGCTCGTGCAGGTCTGGCTCGACAAGGCGGCGGAGGAACGCTTGCCCGACGTCGATCCGCAGGATCTGCGCAATGCATGGCTCGGACTCGTTGCGCGCGCGCGTGTACATCGCCATCACAGAATCACTCGGGAACAACTCTCGGTGCGCGAGCACATGAGCCGGATCCTGCGCAGCATCCAGAACCTCAAATTCGTGCGTTTCGAGGATTTGTTCGACAGTAACGTGGGCGTTCCCGTGCTCGTCGTCACTTTCCTGGCCATTCTCGAACTTGCCCGCGAGACCCTCGTGCAAGTCACGCAGCAAGGCGCCTTTTCGCCAATTTATGTGAAGCTGAACCATGGACTTGCCGCTGTCTGATCCAAATCATGTCAAGCGCGTGCTGGAAGCCGCGCTCCTGAGCAGCACGGAGCCGTTGCCCCTTGCCGACCTGAAGAAGCTTTTCGACGAGGAGATTGCCGCGGACGTATTGCGTCGCGTCCTCGAGGAATTGCGCAGCGACTGGGCGGAAAAAGGCGTCGAGCTCGCCAACGTCGCGAGCGGCTGGCGTTTCCAGGTGCGCCCCGAGTACCAGAAATTCCTCGACAGGCTGAATCCGCAGCGTCCGCCGAAATATTCGCGGGCCGTGCTTGAAACCCTGGCGATCATTGCCTATCGTCAACCGGTGACGAGAGGGGATATCGAGGAGATCCGCGGTGTCGTGGTTTCCAGCGGCATCCTGAAGGCGCTCGAGGCGCGCGGCTGGATCGATGAAGTCGGGCACCGGGAAGTGCCTGGGCGCCCGGCGCTCTATTCGACGACCAGGGCTTTTCTCGATGATCTGAATCTGCGTTCGCTGGCCGAGTTGCCACCCTTGGAGGATCTGGGCGCACTGGTCGAGGCCGAGGCAGTCACCGACCAGATCGAGCACCTGGAACCAACGGTTGTTGCCGAACCGGAAAAGGTTGATGGCAACGAGATTCAAGAAGTTCCGCCGGAGACGCGAGCCGGCATGGCATGACTGTCTGACGGCTCCTGGCGGCCGTTTCGCAATGCCAGGGCGTGGCTGATAGCGGAGAAGAAAAATCATGAAGGCCATCCTTGTCGCCAATCCCAAGGGGGGATCGGGGAAAACGACCGTCGCCACGAATCTTGCGGCGGCGCTTGCATCTGCAAAGCGCAAGGTGTTCCTCTGGGACCTGGACAGGCAGCAATCTTCGCTCAACTGGCTTTCGATCAGGCCACCTGGCCGACCCCAGATTCACAGGCTCGATGCAAAGGACGACGAGGACGCGAAGCTGCCGGCGGGATCGAGCTGGCTCGTACTCGATTCGGCGGCGGGTCTGCACGGCAAGAACCTGGCGCATGCGCTGAGGATCGCCGACAAGATCGTCGTTCCCGTTCAGCCTTCGCTATTCGACATGGCGGCAACCAGCGCATTCCTGCAGGCCTTGATGGACGAGAAGACGGTGCGCAAGCACAAGGTCGAGGTGGGAATCATCGGCATGCGGGTCAATCCGCGTACGCGGGCGGCGGTGACACTGGAGGCTTTCCTCGATCAGTTCAAGTTGCCGGTGTTGACCTATTTGCGCGATACGCAGATCTATGTGAATGCGGCCTTCAACGGCCTGAGTCTTTTCGATTTGCCCGAATACCTGAGCGCCCGCGACCTCGAGCAATGGCGGCCCGTCCTGGATTGGGTCGAAAAGGGTTGAATCGCCTCGGCATTTCGACCGCTGCCGCACGCTTGGTTGACTGCGTTTTCGCGTCGTTGCTATAATCCCGCCTCTTCGAAATCGGGCTATCGCCGGATTTCGAATCGGTCGCGGGATGGAGCAGTCTGGCAGCTCGTCGGGCTCATAACCCGAAGGTCGCAGGTTCAAATCCTGCTCCCGCAACCAATTCGCTCTTTAAAAAATCAAACAGCCGATGCGTGTGGGTGCTTCGAGTTTGGGGCGCTTGCGTGGTGTGGGGAAAGGGTCATCGCCCGGATTGTTCTTTAGGGGACGGTCTTACCTGCATCATGAAGACTCAAGAGTTGAAGTGCTCACGCGTAGGTAATTTCTTTGGAAATTGCTTTGAGTGAGTAGTGGTCCTTCTTCGGAAGGGCTGCAAAGATGGATTGAACTGAAGAGTTTGATCCTGGCTCAGATTGAACGCTGGCGGCATGCTTTACACAT
>DASZTG010000096.1:0-122932 GCA_035548375.1 Burkholderiales bacterium | reverse complement strand
CGCCGCGCCGGAAATGGCGCACCAGCTCGGCGCTCAGCAGCGGCTCGTCCTCAATGAGCAACAGCGTGTCGGACATCTTCGCGTGCCACCGGAAGGGTCAGGATGACGCGCGCGCCGCGCGGCGACGCGTTCGCCAGCGCGAATTCGCCGCCGAGGTCGTGGACTAAGCGCCTGACGATGGCGAGCCCGAGTCCGGTGCCGGATTCGCGCGAAGTCACGAAGGGCCGCACGCCGCCGTTCAGCACCAGGTCGGGAAAGCCCGGGCCATCGTCCGCGACTTCGATGCCAAGGCGGCCGTCGCGATGCGCGACCCGGATCGCTACCCGGCCGCGCCCCTCGCCGATGGCGGCCACCGAATTCAGCACGAGGTTGAGCACGGCCTGGCGCACCGCATCCTCGGGAAGCCGGCAGCGCAAGCCTTCCGGCGCTTCAGCGACGAGCTCGATGTTCGGCGGCAACTGGTAGCGGATCAGGTTCGCCAGGTCGCGAAACAGGTGGTCGACATCGACCGCGCGCGCCGCTTCCGGCGCGTGCCGCGACTGCTGCAGCAAGGTGTTCAGCAGCCGGGTCACGCGCGTCAGCTCGGCGATCACCAGGTCCATGCGCTCGCCCAGCGCGGGGTCGTCCAGCTCGCGCCTCAGGTTGGCAAGCGTGACCTGGATGCCGGCGATCGGATTGCGCAACTCGTGCGCAAGCGTGGCCGACACTTCGCCAGCGGCAGCCAGCCGCTCCGAGCGCGCCAGGCTTTGCTGCTGCTGCAGCAGCACCTGGGTGGCCGAACGCACCTCGTCCTCGAGCGACAGCGTGCGCTGGCGATTGGCCTGCTCCAGCTGCGCCAGGCGGTTCACCAGCTGGTTGTAGTTCTCGAACAGCGGCAGCAGCATCGGGTCGATGCGATTCAGCGACACCGGCGCGAAATCGCCTTCGGACAGGCGCGAGAGGAAGCTGCGCAGGTCGCCGATCGGCCGCAGCACGCGCTCGCGCACGGCCCAGAGCATCAGCAGCACGAGGCACGGGAAGCCGACCAGCGCCACGACGGCAAGCTGCAGGTCGAGCTTGGTGTATTCATACATCGTATCGAGCTGATCGAGCTGGATGCGGTTCTCGCGCTCGAGCATCTCGCCGAGCATGGACATCGCGCCGGGCAGGGCGATGCCGGGACTGGATTGCGCCTGCTCGAGCAAGGCGTTCAATTGCGCAAGGCGCTGCTGCATGTAGCTGCCGGCGGGCCCGCCGCGGACCGGGATCTGCTCAAGGTCGGCGCGCACGCGCGCGAGGTCGGCGGCCGCGGGAGGCGTGCCGGTGGTCGCGACGCGCAGGTGGACATCCTTCAGCACGACCACGCTGTCTTCGAGCAGGGAAGTGCGGTTGACGTGGGCGCGGATCGATACGATGCGCTTGTAGTCGAGCCAGGTCAGCAGTGACAACGCGCCGAGCGCGATCGTCAGCGCGAGCGCCGCCGCGACGCCGACCAGGCGCGTCGGGCGCAGGAGGATGGACTTCATCGGTACTGCACCGGAGGGTCTGCCTTGAGGCATTCTATGCTGACTTTCCGGTGCTGGCAGGCTGGGCGGCATCCCGGCGAATCTGCAGGCTCCGTGCCATGCGCAATCGCGGGATGGGGAAGCTTGGGAAGGCCCTGACTTTCCATGCGCATTCGGCAGCGCGCGGATTCCTTCGCGCGACACGGACCGCGTTTCTCGCGGCTCATATCCACCATGTTCGCGGCCGGCCTGGTTGATATCCACCGAGGGATCCGGCGACAGGCGCCGGAAAGCCAGGTCCGGGCTTTCAGAATCAGCCACTTGTCGGGCGCGGCACGCCTCATGCAATGCATGCGCTGTTTGCCATCCATGCGCGCGGCAGCGCGCGAGCCCGATGTCCGTCGTCCAGACCGTCCTGCGCAAGCCCTACACCGTCGTATCGGTGCTGATCCTCATCTGCCTGCTCGGCGCGGGCGCGGCGTTGCGCATGCCGATCGACATCTTCCCGGAAATCAATATCCCGGTGGTCAGCGTCGTGTGGACGTACAACGGCATGAGCGCCCGCGACATCCAGAACCGGATTCTCACGTTGCACCAGCGCCAGCTCGCCTCTCTGGTCGACGACATCTCGCGCATCGAGGCCACCAGCTACACGGGCGTGGGCGTGGAGAAGATCTACCTGCACGAGGGCGCGGACGTGACGCGCGCGGTGTCGCAGCTCGCCAGCAGCGCGCTGGTCGTGCTGAAGTACATGCCGCGCAACATCACGCCGCCGCTGGTGCTGCGTTACAGCGCCACCGACGTGCCGGTCATCCAACTCAGCCTCTCAAGCGACACGCTGCCCGACACCAAGCTGAACGACCTCGGTCAGAACATCATCCGCCCCAGCCTCGCCATCGTGCACGGTGCCGAGGTGCCCTATCCATACGGCGGCAAGCCGCGCGTGATCATGGCGGACCTCGACCAGCGCGCGATGCAGTCGCGCGGGCTGTCCGCCTCGGACGTGAGCCAGGCGCTCGAGCGCCAGAACGTCATCCTGCCCGCTGGGGACGTCAAGATCGGAGCCAAGGACTACGCGCTGACGATGAACAACAGCCCCGATCTGCTGGAAACGCTCAACGGCTTTCCGATCAGGCAGGTGGACGGCAAGACCGTGTTCATGCGCGACGTCGCCTACGTGCACGACGGCTTCCAGGTCCAGACCAACTCCGTCTCGGTCAACGGCACGCCGGGCGCGCTGATGCTGATCCGCAAGGCCGGCGGCGTCTCCACGCTGGCGGTCATCGACGGCGTGCGCGCCGCACTTCCCGACATCGAGCGCGTGCTGCCCAAAGGCGTGTCGATCAAGGCGATCTTCGACCAGTCCGTGTTCGTCGAGGCCGCGCTCAACAGCGTCGTAATGGGGGGGGCGATGGCGGCGGGACTGACCGCGCTGATGATCCTGCTGTTCCTCGGCAACTGGCGGCTCACGCTGATCATCCTCGCCGCCATTCCGCTGTCGATCATCAGCGCGATCCTGGCCATGTACACGGGGGGGCAGACTCTGAACACCATGACCCTAGGCGGCTTCGCGCTGGCGGTGGGCATCCTCGTGGACAACGGCACGGTCGTGATCGAGAACATCGAGCGCCACCTTAGGCTCGACGAGCCGCTGGAAACCGCCATCGTGCACGGCGCGGGAGAAGTCGGCCTCCCCACCGTGCTCTCGACACTCTGCATATGCATCGTGTTCGTGCCGGTATTCCTGCTGGAAGGCACCGCCAAATACCTGTTCTCGCCGTTGTCCATCGCCGTCTGCGTGTCGCTGATCGCGAGCCTCGCGCTGTCCTTCACGCTGGTGCCGGTGTTGTTCAAGTACCTCATGCGCCCGTCGGCCGCGCGCATCGTCGCCCACCATGGCGTGACCCCCGGCGGCCGCTGGAAGGCGCCGTTCACCGCGATCCACGCCGGCTTCGAGCGCGGCTTCTCCGGCTTGCGCGAGGCCTACCGCAACGCGCTCGCGTGGGGCCTGTCGCAGCCGATGCTGACGTCGGCGTTCTTCCTTGCGCTGATGGCCGTCTCGCTCGCGCTGTTCCCCTTCCTCGGACGCGACTTCTTCCCGCAGGTCGACGCCGGCCAGATGCGCCTGCACGTGCGCTCGCCCACCGGCACGCGCCTGGAGCGCACGCAGGAGGATTTCGCGCGTGTCGAGGCCGCCATCCGCGAGATCGTCGGCAACCGCCAGATCGACGTCGTGCTCGACAACATCGGCCTGCCCTACAGCGGCATCAACATGGCGCTGTCCGACACCACCACGGTGGGACCGATGGACGGGGAAATCCTGGTTTCGCTCACCAAGGAGCACGCGCCGACCGCCGACCTGGTGGCGAAGCTTCGCGTCGAGCTGCCGCGGCGCTTTCCCGAGATGCAGTTCTTCTTCCAGCCCGCGGACATCGTCGACCAGGTGCTCAACTTCGGTCAGCCGGCGCCGATCGACATTCGCGTGTCCGGGCCGAACAACGACGAAGCCTATGCGGTGGCCGCGAAGCTCGCCCGCGCGCTGAAGGGGGTTCCCGGCATCGTCGATTCACACGTCTTCCAGGTGCCGGACGCGCCGGCGCTGACGGTGGACGTCGACCGCACGATGGCCACCGGCGTCGGCGCGACGCAGCAGGGCACGGCTGCCAACGTGCTGACCGCCATCAACTCGAGCGCGCAGACCTCGCCGAACTTCTGGGTCGATCCGCGCAACGGCGTGAGCTATCCGCTGGTGGTGCAGCTGCCGACCTACCGAATCGAATCGGCCCAGGATCTGTGGACCATGCCGGTCAACGCGCAGGCCGGCGCCGACCAGCGCCAGATGCTGATGAACATCTCGAAGTTCGGGCGCGCGAAGGTTCCGCTGGTGACGTCCCAGCTGAACATCCGGCCCGTGTTCGACGTGCATGCCGACGTGCAGGGCCGCGACCTCGATTCGGCCGCGAAGGCGATCGACGAGGTGATCGCGGCCAACCGCCCCGACCCGGCCAAGGCCATCAAGGTCAGGCTGACCGGCCAGGTCGAGACCATGCGCGAAAGCTATGCCGGCCTCTTCACCGGCATCGCGCTGGCGGTGGTACTGGTCTACCTGTTCCTGGTGATCAACTTCCAGAGCTGGATCGATCCGCTGATCGTGCTGCTCGCGGTGCCCTTCGCGCTCGCCGGCATCCTGTGGATGCTGTTCCTGTCGCAGACCCACCTGAGCGTGCCGGCGCTGATGGGCACGCTGATGTGCATCGGCCTGACGACCGCCAACAGCATCCTGGTGGTGACGTTCGCGAACCAGCGCATGGACGCCGGGGACGACGCGCTGGTCGCCGCGCTGACGGCGGGATACACGCGCCTGCGGCCGGTGCTGATGACCGCCGGGGCCATGATCCTCGGCATGATCCCGATGGCGCTGGGCGTGGGCGAAGGCGGCGAGCAGAACGCGCCGCTCGCCCGCGCCGTGATCGGCGGCCTGCTGTTCGCGACGCTCGCCACCCTGGTTTTCGTACCCATCATGTACCGGCTGCTGCGCCGCGCGCCCGCGCCGGAAACTTTTTCGACGAGGGAAGCCCGTGCACACGGATAAACCTGATCACGCCGGCGCCGAGCCGGACCACACGCACGTCCAGACCGGGTTCTCATCCGGCACCGGCCGGCGCATGAAGCTCTCCGCGATCACGCTCGCCGTCCTGCTCGTCGCCGGGTTCCTGTCCGTGCATTTCATCAAGGCATCCGGCGAGAGCCGCCTGCAGGACGCGACGAAGGTCGAGGCAACCCAGCGGCCGATGGTGAATGTCGTCACGGTGCAAAACCCCGGCGGCGCCCGGCCGCTGACCCTGCCTGGCGAAACCGCCGCCTGGTACGAGAGCACGTTGTATTCGCGCGTCAACGGCTATGTGGCGAAATGGACCGTCGACATCGGCGAGCACGTCGGCAAGGGCCAGGTGCTCGCCCTGATCGAGACACCCGAGCTCGACGCCGATCTCGTGGCAGCGCGCGCCGAGCTGGTCGCGGCACAGGCGCAGGTCACGGTGCGCGCGGCGGAGGCGGAGTTCGCCAAGACGACCAACGAACGCTGGCGCGACTCGCCCAAGGGCGTGGTTTCCGACCAGGAGCGCGAAGCCAAGCGCTCCGACTACGACGGCTCGATCGCCAGGCTCAACGCCGCGCACGCGCAGGTCCAGCTCGACCGCGCGAAGGTCGAGCGCTTCGCCGCCTTGCAGCAGTTCAAGCAGGTCGTGGCGCCCTTCGACGGCACGGTCACGGAACGGCGCGTCGATGTCGGCAATCTCGTGACGGCCGGCAGCACCAGCGGCAATACGCTGCTCTACCGCATCAGCCAGGAAACGCCCATGCGCGTGTTCGTGGATGCGCCGCAAAGCGTCTCCGCGGATTTGCTCAAGCCCGGCGTCGCGGTGCAGATAAAGGCCGGCAATGCGGCAATAGCGGGACAGGTATCACGCACGGCGAAGGCGATCGACGTGCGGGCGCGCACGCTTCGCGTGGAGGTGGACATCCCGAACGCCGACCAGTCGCTGGTGCCCGGCATGTACGTGGACGTCACGTTCTCGCTGCCGGGCAGCGACCACGTGCAGGTGCCGGCTGCGGCACTGGTGTTCCGGTCCAGCGGGCCGCAGGTTGCGGTCGTGGACGCCAGCGGTCGCGTGAGCTTCCGCGGCGTCGTCATCGCGCGCGACGACGGCAACATGGTCGAACTCGGCTCCGGGCTGGCGCCGGGCGAGAAGGTCGCGCTCAACATCAGCAGCCGCGTGGCCGAAGGCGACATCGTTGCCGTCGCTGCTTCCGGCGACCGCGCCGTTGCGGCTGCCGCGCCGGCCAAGGCGCAATGAGCTTGCGCGCGCTTTCGCTCGCCTGCGCAACCGTGGCGATGCTCGCGGGATGCGCGGTCGGTCCGGATTACCGCGCGCCCAGGACGACGCTGCCCGAGAAGTTCGCCGCCGCGCCGCCGGAGCCATCCGCCGCCGGGGATATCGACCCGGCAAAATGGTGGGGCGCGCTTGATGACGCGCAACTCCAGTCGCTGGTCGAGCGCGCCATCCGGTCCAACACCAGCCTGGAGATCGCGCTCGATCGCCTGCAGCAAGCGCGAACATTCGAAACCGCCATCACTGGCAGGGCATTGCCCGCGGTCGAGGCCGTGGCAGGGGCCGGGCGCGGCACCGGCAGCGATCTCACGCGCGGCAAGGTGACCTCGCCTCTGACGGCGGCGACGAACACGGCAGGCGTGCAACACATCACCAGCGTGGCCGGGTTCGACGCGGCCTGGGAAATCGACTTGTTCGGCCGTGCGCGACGCGAGATCGAAGCCGCCCGATACGATACCGGCGCCTTCGCCGCCGAACGCAATGCCGTGCTGATCACGGTGGTGGCAGACGTCGTGCGCGCCTATATCGACATGCGCGGCCTGCAGACGCAGCAGCTGATCCTGCAGCGCAACCTCGCGAGTGCCGGAAAACTTCTGGAACTGGCGCAGGCTCGCTACGAGCGTGGAATCACCAACGAACTCGACGTCACGCTCGCCCGCCGCCAGTTGGCCACCTTGCGGGCGAAGACCGCGCCGCTCGCTGCGCAGGTGAGTGCGTTGCAATACGCGATCGCCGTGCTCGTCGGCCAGTTTCCGGAAGACGTTGTACAGGAACTGGCCGCGCCGCAGTTGATGCCGCAGATTCCCGATCGGGTGAATGCAGGCCTGCCGCTCGACCTGGTGCGCCGGCGCCCGGACGTAGTAGAGGCCGAGCGCGTGCTGGCGGGCGCGACGGCGCGAGTCGGCGTTGCAACCGCACGGCTGCTTCCCACGATCGTGTTGACCGCGGGCGCGGGCCAGCAGGCGCAAGGTCTCGGCGTCACGCCGCGCATGGATAAATTCATCTGGTCGGCCGGCGGCGGCGCGTTGTTCCCGCTGCTGGATTTCGGCACGCTCGACGCGCTCGCCAGCATCGCCGACTTGCGCACGCACGAAGCCCTGGTCGCGTACAAGCAGGCGATCCTGCGCTCGGTGCAGGAAGTCGATACCGCGATGGCCGGCTATGCGGGGCAGCAGGATCGAATGCGCAACCTCGGCGAAGCACTGGAAGCGAGCCAGCGCGCACTAAGCCTTGCCACGCAGCGCTATGACCGCGGACTGACGGATTTTTTGAACGTCGTCGACGCAGAGCGCGCGCAATACGATCTCGAAGAGCAATACGCGACGGCGCAGATTGCCGTCGGCGACCAGTTCGTCGCGCTCTACAAGAGCCTCGGCGGCGGCTGGGAGCAATACCAGTCCATACCGGCGATCCGCCAGCCGCAGCCGGCCGTAGTCGCGGCCTTTCGCCGCCTGTTGAATCCGGACGTCCCGAAGTAGGTCTTCCCTGTGCACGCCTGGCAACGCGCCGCTGTCATAATGGCGGGTGGCTGCAATGTGTCGGCCTGAAATATAAATGTCGAATGGAAATAATTGATTTATTTGAAGTTTTTGTCATAAAAAATTCATGGCAAACGGCTTGCGGTTTCATTACGGTCGGGTTGCAGCTTGATTAATCGATCGCGGCGATGCGCGCAGCCGGCCCCTCTGGCGGTTAGTCGGTCCCGCGAAAGGCTCAACGAATCGACCACTTAGGTCATGAAAGGGTGGAAATGAAAACCAGCTTGAGACTCGCCGTCCTGCTCGCGTTCGTGTCATTGAGCGCATGCGCGGGCGGTCCGCAACGGTCGACGAATGCGGCGTTCGAGAAATTTCAGTCCGACATAATCGCGCAGCGCGATGCGGGAAAGATCACGCCGGTACAGGCGCAAGTTGACCTCTGGTCGAAGTATCGCGAACTGTTCGGCGAAGATCCCAACATGAACGGCTTCTATGCCTACTCCGTGAAGCTCATGTCTTCGGTCGAGCAGGGCAAGATGCCGCTCAACGAGGCGCAGGCGCTGATCGATGCTCGCGAGCAGGAAATCTCGGCGCGCCACCTCGCGATCGTAAAGCGCGAGATGTCGTATGACGCTTACGGCAATCCGCCCTGACCCGCGCAAGCCATCGACAAATGAAAAGCCAGGCTTACGCCTGGCTTTTTTGTCGCCGATGCGCCGCCTCTAGAATCGCAAGGTGACGTCCAGCTGCAGCAGTTTGTACTTGTCGATGGAGGCGTTCGCGCCCGATGAATCGTCGTTGAAACCGCCGGTACCGAGGTTATCGTTCGCGCGTTTCGCGTTGCCGTAGCGCAGCGTCGTGATGATGGCATCCGCGGGACTGTAGGCCAGCGCCGCGAACCAGCCTTCCATGTTCGTGCGCTCGAAGAAGTCGGAATCGATCATGTTCGGGTCGAGCGCGAACTGGTCGATTCGCTGGTAGTACACGCGAGTTTCCCAGGTGCCCTTCTTCGCCGAGCTGCCGTATGTCGCGCCCGCCGCCGCGCCTTGCGGGATGCCCTGGCTGCCGAGCGAGAGGCCAAGCTGGTAGGCCTTGTCCTGGCCGCCGTAACTGGAGAAGCCCGCGCGGGCCGCGCGATCGGAGCCTTGCAGGTTCTTGGCGAAATTGCCGTACACGGCAGTGGACAGGCTGCCGACCGGAAAGCGGAACTCGATCGGCACCTCGATGATCTCGAGGTCGTTGACGCCGATGTTGCCGGCGTAGCCCGTGCCGGTACCCGTGAAAGTGGAGCGGTAGTCCGCAGTGCCCTGGCCTCCCGCATAACGGTAGTAGTTCACCGCGCCGCGCACCGCACTCAGTTCGCTGAGCTTGTAGTTGGCACCGGCCTCGAAGGTATAGAGCATCAGGTTCTGGCGTCCGACGCTCAGGTCGCTGTCGCGCGTCGACGGGCTGACGAAGGCCTGGTAGATGAACTGGCCGCCGGTGCCGAACAGGCTGAAGTTGTCGGTCAGGTTGAAGTTCAGCTTTTCGGACAACCCTTCGGGCGAGATGTCCGGGTCCCAGACCATCGGCGTGGTGAACATCGGGTTGGGCTGGCGGCCACCCACGATCTGCAGCCAGTTCGTCGGCTTCCATCCGAGGTAGACCAGGCCGACCGAGACGACGTCGTTGGTCTTGTTCGCCTGAGAAGTCTTGCCGCCCTGGTTCGCATTGTCGTCCGCGAAAGTCACCCAGGCGGAACGGCCGTAGGTGTTGGTGTCGAGCCGCAGGCCGTAGAAAAAGTCGCTGGTCAGGTCGCCGCGCACGCCGATGCGCAAGGCGTAGCGCCAGCGCTGGCGATCATAGTTCACGTCCGACGGGGAGGTCGCGATGCGGTCTTCATAGCGCAGCCTGATGTCGCCATAGAGCTCGACGCTTTTCATGGCCTCCGCCATGCGAAAGCGCGTGCTGTCGGGTGCGGGCTGCTGCTTCTTCTCTTCTTCCTTGGCATCCTTCAGCGCCTGGCTGCGCCTCTCTGCGCGCGCCTCGGTGCGCATCTGCTGGTAATCCTCGTCGCTCAGCACGCCTTTCTCGTGCAGCTTGTCGAGCAGCGTTTCCATGTCGGCGGATGCGGGAGCGGACACCGCTCCGATGGCCGCAACTCCAGCCGCCAGGACCAGGCGCTTGAACGTTTTCCCCGTACCTTCCATTCGTGACTCTCCCTGATGAAAATCCAATGGCATCGGCGATCCGATGCGTGATGGGAGCGGATTCTGGCGGTCGAATGTGACAGAGAGATGAAACGGGCATGTCCCGGCCGTGACCGGGACGTGTACTACGGCCGGATCAGGCGAACCAGCGCGATGCGAGTACCAGCAAGTTCAGCAGCAGGGCTGCAAGCACCCATCCCAGCAGCCGGTCATGGCGGCGCTGCCTTTTGACGAGCGCCATGAGCGCCGCCTGCTGGATCGGGTCGGAACGTTCCGAGAGCGCACGATGCAGCAGGCGCGGAAGCTGCGGCAGCAGCGTGGCCCATTGCGGCGTTTCCTTGCGCAGATTGCGCAGCACGCCACGCCAACCCACCTGCTCCGACATCCAGCGCTCGAGATAGGGCTTCGCGGTGGCCCAGAGATCGAGGTCGGGATCGAGGTCCCGGCCCAGTCCCTCTATATTGAGGAGCGTCTTTTGCAGCAGCACGAGCTGCGGCTGGATCTCGATGTTGAAGCGGCGCGAGGTCTGGAACAATCTCAGCAGGACCTTGCCGAAGGAAATCTCCTTCAGCGGCTTGTCGAAGATCGGTTCGCAGACGGCGCGGATCGCGGTCTCGAATTCGCCGATGCGCGTATCCGCCGGAATCCATCCGGACTCAAGGTGGATCTGCGCCACGCGCCGGTAGTCGCGCTGGAAGAACGCCAGGAAGTTCTGCGCGAGGTAGTTCTTGTCGATCTCGCTCAGCGTGCCCATGATGCCGAAGTCCAGCGCGATGTAGCGCCCGTCGGCGGCGACGAGGATGTTTCCCGGGTGCATGTCGGCGTGGAAGAAGCCGTCGCGGAACACCTGCGTGAAGAAGATCTCGACGCCGGCGCGCGCGAGCTTCGGGATGTCGATGCCCTGGTCGCGCAATTTCGCGACCTGGCTGATCGGCGTGCCGGTCATGCGCTCCATGACCATGACCTCGTTGCCGCAGTAGTCCCAGAAGATTTCCGGCACGACGAGCAATGGCGACTGGTCGAAATTGCGGCGCAGCTGGCTGGCATTTGCCGCTTCGCGCAGCAGGTCGAGCTCGTCCTTGAGGTGGCGTTCGAATTCCGCGACCACTTCCCTCGGCTTGAGCCGGCGTCCGTCCGCCCAGAGCTTTTCCATGATGCCGGCGGCGGCATTGAGCAGGGCGACGTCCTCCACGATGACCGGCGCAATCCCCGGCCGGAGCACCTTCACCGCGACTTCGCGGCCGCCGGGCAGGACGGCGAAATGGACCTGCGCCACGGAGGCGCTGGCGATCGCCACCGGATCGAATTGCTCGAACACTTGCGCCACCGGCAGGCGATAGGTCCGCTCGAGGGTGCGATAGACGATATCGACCGGGAAAGGCGGCACCCTGTCCTGGAGCTTCGCAAGCTCGTCGGCGATGTCGAGAGGCACGAGATCGCGCCGGGTCGACAGGACCTGGCCGAACTTCACGAAGATCGGGCCGAGCGCTTCGAGCGCGAGGCGCAGGCGTTCGCCACGCGGGCGATCGAGCTTGCGCCAGAACAGCAGGGTTTTCAGCAACGGATGCAGCGCGCGCACGCGCTCGTGCCCGAGGAAAAACTCGTCGAGCCCGTAGCGAAACGACACGCGCAGGATCTTCAGCAGCCGCAGCAGGTGCATTCGGTGTCGACCGGGTCAGCGGCGCGCTTGCTGGCGCAGGCGCTCGAGGCGCTTGTCGAGCCGCTCCACGGCATCGCGCAACTCGTCGACCTCGCGCACGAATTCCGATGCCTGCAGCGGCGTGACCAGTACATGCTTTTCCTCGCTCAGGTATTCCGCGACGTTTGCCGCCAGGCCGCTCGCCGCCTGCTTCGGCCACGCCGCCGCCGAACGGCCGGCTTCGGCCATGCGGTGTGCGGCGATGTCGCCGAAGACCTTGCTCAGGTCTTCTTCCACGTCCCAGCGCAAGTTTGCGGCAACGCGCGAGATCGACGCCGCGAAACCGGTGTCGCCTTCGACCTGCGCCTTGCGCCAGGCGTTTTCGCCTTCCGCGAGGAGTTGCGGCAAGGTGGCGAGCGTCACGCGAATCAGAGTGGCCGGCTGCGCATCCGGTGCGGCCGGTTCCAGCATGCCCTCGCCATTCACGGTAACCGCCACCCGCGCGGGAAACAGTTCGAACACCGCAGCCTTTGCAGCGTGTTCGCGCAACTCACTGCGCGCCCAGGCTGCCGAAGCCAGCAGGTGATTGACGAAGGTGCAGAAGGCGGCGGAAAGCATGCGATTCAGAATTTATGGCCGACGTGCAGCGCCACGACACCGGCCGCGAGATTGAAATATTCGACGCGCTGGCAGCCTGCCTCTTCCATGAGTCGCCTGAGGTCCTCCTGGTCCGGATGCTTGCGAATCGATTCGACCAGGTAGCGATAGCTGTCCGCGTCGCCGGTCACCAGCTTGCCGAGCGCGGGCAGGAGCTTGAAGGAATACGCGTCGTAGGCCGGACGCAGGGGCTTCCACACCCGCGAGAATTCCAGAACGAGGACGCGCCCGCCGGCGCGAACCACGCGATGCATTTCCGCCAGTGCCTTTTCCTTGTGGGTCATGTTGCGCAGGCCGAAGCCCACGATCGCGCAATCGAAATAATTCGCGGGCAGCGGCAGGCGCTCCGCGTCGCACCTGACCGCGGGCACGATGCGGCCTTCGTCGAGCAGCCGGTCGCGTCCGCGTCCCAGCATCGCCGCATTGATGTCCGTCAGCCACACTTCGCCTTGCGGCCCGACGCGCGAGGCGAACAGCGATGCGATATCTCCGGTTCCGCCGGCGACGTCGAGGATCCGGCCGCCTTTGCGCACGCCGCTCAGCTCGACGGCGAAGCGCTTCCACAACCGGTGCAATCCGCCCGACATCAGGTCGTTCATGAGGTCGTAGCGCGCGGCGACCGAGCTGAAGACGCCGTCCACCCTGCCGGCTTTCTCGCCCTCGGGAATTTTCTCGAAACCGAAATCTGTCGTCTTGTCCGGATTCATGGCAGCCACATTGCGTTCAGATTTTCTTCCAGCCCGCCTTGCCATTGTTCGCGGCGGCTTCCGGCTTGCCCGCGGCATCGCGATACAGGCCGGCCACCGCGAGCTTCTCGACATAGTGTTGCCACATGCGGCTCTCGTTTTCCCCGAGCTCGTAGAGATAGTCCCAGGAATAGAGGCCGGTGTCGTGGCCGTCGCTGAACACCAGCTTCACCGCGTAGTTGCCGACCGGTTCCACCGCGGTGATCTCCACGTCTTTTTTCCCGGCCTGCAGCACCTCCTGGCCCGGCCCGTGGCCGCGCACTTCCGCGGACGGCGAATAGACGCGCAGGTACTCGCAGGAGAGCCGGAATGTCTTGCCGTCGTCGAAGCCGATCTCGAGGGCGCGCGACTTCCGATGCAGGGTGATCTCGGTGGGACGGGGCGTTCCGGGTTGAAGTCCTGCCACGGCGGATCCTGGTGAAATGAAGGCGAAGCGCCATCATAGCGTGACCGGCGGCGGGACTCGTTTGTCCGTCACGAGCTTGTAACATTTGCTTCATAGTATTGCAAACGCGAAAAAGAACGAGCGGAAAACTACATGGCTGCAACCATTCTCGTCGTCGAAGATGAGCCTGCGATCCAGGAGCTGATCGCCTACAACCTCAAGCAGGCCGGCCACCAGCCGCTGCGCGCGGACAATGCCGAGCAGGCCACGAACCTGGTGGCCAATGCGCTGCCCGACCTGGTGCTGCTCGACTGGATGCTGCCCGGCCTGTCGGGAATCGAATTCGCGCGGCGCCTGCGCGCGGACAAGCGCACGCGCGCGATCCCCATCATCATGCTGACCGCCCGTTCCGACGAGCAGGACAAATTGCAGGGTCTCGAGACCGGCGCCGACGACTACATCACCAAGCCGTTCTCGCCGCGCGAACTCAATGCGCGCATCAAGGCGGTATTGCGCCGGCGCGCGCCGGAAATGACGGACGACATGGTTCAGCTCGGCGGGCTGAAGCTCGACCCGGCGAGCCATCGCGTCACCGGCAATGGCGAACCCGTGGACCTCGGGCCGACCGAATTTCGCCTTCTGCATTTCCTGATGACGCACGCCGAGCGCGTGCACTCGCGCACGCAGTTGCTCGACCAGGTGTGGGGCGACCATGTCTTCGTCGAGGAGCGCACGGTGGATGTCCACATCCGCCGCCTGCGCAAGGCGCTGGAGCCGACCGAACTCGACGGCCTCGTGCAAACCGTGCGCGGTACCGGCTACCGTTTCTCCGCAAACTGAACATCCGGCCATCGGCGGGGCGTCGCGGATTTCTGCGATAATTTCCGCCGATCCATTCGCGGGACGAAGCGCTTGAAATCCCTGTGGGGCAGGCCCCTCTCCTCCGTCGTCGTGATCGGCATCATCGCGCTCGTGTCATGGCCGCTGGTCGGTGCCACGGACGCATTGTTGTTCCTCAGCCTCATGTTGCTGGGTTTGCTGTTTCACCACCTGCGCAACCTGTCCTTTCTGTACCGCTGGCTGCAAAATCCGCGTCTCGAAACCGTGCCGACCGGCTCGGGCGCGTGGGAATACCTGTCGTCCCACATGCTGCGCATGCTCAAGCGCCAGCAGACCACAGAGGCGCAATTGAAGGACGCACTCACGCGCTTCCAGCTCGCGGGCGCGGCATTGCCGGATGCGGTCGTGATCCTCGACGAGAACGGGCGCATCGAATGGTGCAATCCGAAGGCGGAGGATTATCTCGGCCTCGACGACAAGCGCGACCGCGGCCAGCAGATCACCTACATCGTGCGCCAGCCGAACTTCGTCGAGTACGTGTCGTCCGATCTTGCCGCCGAGCCGCTGGTATTGCGGATGTCGCGGCCAACGGGCGAACTGGTGCTCGCGATCCAGCAGGTTCCGTATGGCGACAGCCGCAAGCTCGTGCTCGGACGCGACATCACGCGCTGGGAGCGGCTCGAAACGACTCGGCGCGATTTCGTCGCCAATGTCTCGCATGAACTGCGCACGCCGCTGACCGTCGTCGGCGGCTTCCTCGAGACCCTCGAGGACATGGATACACCCGATCCGGCCATGACGAAGCGCGCGATAGAACTCATGCGCCAGCAGACGAGCCGCATGACGCGGCTCGTGGAGGACCTGCTCACCCTGTCTCGCCTGGAAAGCACGCAGAATCCTTTGCGCGAAGAAGATGTGAACGTGCCGGAAATGCTGCGCGCCTTGTATCAGGACGCGCAGGTCTTGTCGGCCGGCCGGCATCGCATCCGCATGACGCTCGAGAGCACGCAATGGTTGAAGGGCAGCACCGAGGAATTGCGCAGCGCGTTCGGCAACCTCATCAGCAACGCGGTTCGCTACACGCCCGAGCACGGTGAAATCGAGTTGCGCTGGGGCGAGCGCGACGGCCAGCTGACCTTTTCGGTTCGGGACACCGGCATCGGCATCGAGCCCCAGCACATCGACCGGTTGACCGAGCGCTTTTACCGCGTCGATCGCAGCCGCTCGCGCGAGACAGGCGGCACCGGCCTGGGTCTTGCCATCGTCAAGCACGTGCTGAGCCGCCACAACGCGCGGCTGGACATCCAGAGCACGCCGGGCAGCGGCAGCACCTTCGCGTTTGTTTTTCCCGACACGCGGCGCGTCTCGGCGACCCACCCGCTGACCGCGGGTGTCACCGCCTAGCGGACGCTCCCTAGCATTTCGTCGAGGCGCTGGCGCAACGACCTGTTGAATCCCGCCGGAAGCGGGCGCGCACCTTCGCGCTTTTTCTCGCCCCACACCGCATTCGGGAAATGCGCATCATCGGTGAATCGCGGAATGACGTGCCAGTGCAGGTGCGGCACGACGTTGCCGAATTCGGCGAGGTTGATCTTGTCCGGCGAAAGCAGCTCGCGCAACAAGCCTTCGACGACGAACACGAGGCCCATCAGCCGCGCCCGGTCCGCCTCGGGCAGGTCGGTCATTTCCCTGACGTGCGCATTCAGGATCACGCGACAGAAGCCGGGATGGTCGGCATCGCCGGCCAGCACGATGCGCGCGAAACCGTCATCGCGCAGGACTTCGCCGCCGGGCTCCAGGCAGAGCGCGCAGGCGGCGGGTGAAACGGATTTCGCGGTCGAGCCAGGCATGATCAAACTTTACCAGCACGCGGGGGCGGCGGGCGCGCGGTCTATTCCCGGCCCCGAATGCGAACACGGGCCGGAATTCGCGGTCAATTTCATGGGCAAAGCAGAGGAGGACCCCGGTTCCAGATGCCGCATGAATCCGTAAACCGCGAAAGATACGACGGGGCGAACAAGCGAGAAGAAACCCCGCATTGCCAACACCGCATGGACATCCAATGACAACCAGAAAGCCTGCCGCAGCAGCGGCATCCAGAAGCGCGGATGAGCAGGCCATCCGCAAGGTCGTTTCCGACTGGCACGAAGCGACGGCGCGCGGCGACGTCGAAACCATCCTCGGCCTGATGGCGGAGGACGTCGTGTTCCTGACGCCGGGACAGCTGCCGATGACGGGTCGCGCCCTGTTCGAAGCGGGATTGCGCGAGCTGCTGAAGACGCATCGAATCGAATCCTCCGACGATGTGCGCGAAGTCGTCGTGTCGGGTGACCTCGCCTACGGCCTCACGCATCTCACCGTCCGCGTCATTCCATTGTCCGGCGGCAAGGCGCATGCACGCTCGGGCGAAGCGCTATCGATCTTCCGGCGCCAGCCGGATGGCGGCTGGATCCTGGTGCGCGACGCGAACATGATGTTGCCGCCGGACAAGACCTTGTAGCTCCTGGCGGGGGCGGCCCGCCGGGTTCACGCTATCCAGAACGCGCCGACGCGATCGATGACCCAGAACATCGCCACCGTGCCGATGGCGTAAGGCGCGAGGTATCGCGTCCATCCTGGCCAGTTCGAGGTCGCGCGGGCAACGACCGCATGCAAGGGCAGCACCGCGGCAACGAACACCAACTGGCCGACTTCGACGCCGACGTTGAACATGGCAAGCGCCAGCGGGATGGATTGTTGCGGCAGGCCGATCTGCGACAGCGCACTCGCGAATCCCAGCCCGTGCAGCAGGCCGAAGCCGAACGCCACCGCCCAGGGCGCGCGCGCGGTGAGCCCGGCATGGCCGCGTAGTCCCGACACGATTTCGGCCGCGACGAAAACGATGCTCAGCGCAACGACCGCTTCGACCGGCGGTCCCGGCACGCGAATCCAGCCCAAGGTCGCCGCGACGAGCGTGATGCTGTGCGCGAGCGTGAATGCGGTGATGGTGAAGAAGATGCGCCGTCCGCCGCGCACGATCAGCAACAGCGCGAACACGAATAGCAGATGGTCCATGCCGTGGAGGATGTGACCCACTCCGAGCACGAGGTAGGAACGCGCAATCTCTGTCGAGCTGCTCGGCCCCTTGATGACGAACTCCAGGCGTTCGGGCGGCAATCGCTCGAGCTGGCTGCCGCCATCCTCGCGTTCCACCCGGGCGATGACATCGGTCACGCCGGCCGCGACGCCTTTAATGCGAACCACCTGTCCGGCGAGGCCGCCGTTTCGCTGGATGCGCCAGCGCTCCACGTACGCGCCATCGCTGAAAATGCCGACCGGCGGCGTCAACTGCCTGACGTCTTCGGGAAAACCCACCTGCGCAGCCAGCCGCAATTCACCCTGCGCCGGAACTTTCCACAGCACGTCATATTGGTCGGCCGCCGTCTCCCGGATCTCGAGGTAAGCCGGGCGGAACACGTCGGCGCGAACCTCGAATGCGAGGCATGCCAGCAGCAGCATCGCGATGTGCACCAGGATACGTGCGCGAGACTTCATCGGGCTTGCGACGTCTGTTCGACATCGTCGACGCGGACTTTGTATTTTTCCCTGAGCTTCGCGTAGTACGCTGCCTTGGCCTGTTCGGAGCGCGAGTAGAGCAGGTCTCGCTGCAATACTTCGCGCGCCTCGTCCAGGGTCGCGACGCGGCCTTCGGTACGAGCGCGCAACTGCACGAAGTGCAAACCGAATCCCGATTTCACCGGGCCCTGCCATGCGCCAATGGGCAGGCCTTCCAGCGCCTGCGCGAATGCCGTTCCGAACTGCCGAGCCACATCGGACTCCTCGGCGTCAGCCATTTGCGCGGGCAGCATCGTCGAGTCCCCTCTGACGTCGGCGCCCTTTTGCAGGGCCGTCCTGGCAGCTTCGATGTCCGCATCGAGGCGCTTGCCGTGACGCTGCGGATCGAAATACACCTGGCGCAGCGAATAGCGGGGCGCGGCGCGATATTTCCCGGGATGGGCCTCCAGCCAGGAGCGCAAATCCGCATCGGAAGGCGGCGACGCGGGCTGCGCCTCGCCCATGAACTCGACTTTCTGCGCAACGCGACGGCGTATCACCGCGTCGTCGTGCTCCAGCCCCATGGCTAGGCCTTCGCGATAGTAGATTTCCTCGCGTACCCAGTTGTCGATCAGGCCCCGGAGCTCATCGGGCGCGGGCGCCCTCTGCCACGTGCGCGCGAACTGCGCTTCGAGGTTCTGCACCTGTGCACGCGTGACGACGATCTCGTCAGCGCCCCCGGGCAGGCCGCGATGCAACCAGCCATAGAACGCGAACAGCAGTGCGCCAAGTACAAGAAAATGCAGCAGCGGCTCGCGCAGCAATCGACGCATGCGCGCGCTCAGGAGAAAAGCTGGGAATCGGTGCGAAGGCTCACGGTTTCGCCGGCTCGTACCAGACCGGCGAGGTCACCGCGCGCTCCTGGATGACCATCGGCACCTTGCTGTCCATCTTCACCTTGAAGCGTGCCACGTCATAGGCGGTCCAGCGCGGCGTGGGAATCTCGATCACGCGCGCGTAGTAGAAGGCGCGCTCGCCGGCCTTGAACGCGGGGTCCTTGAAGATGCCCTTGAACTCGGCCGCGCCTATGGAATTCGTGTAGGTCGGGCCGTCGAGGTTGACCGTATTGCCGACCGGCGGCAATTTGCCATCAGTACCGGGCTTGCGATTGTCCGACCAAAGCACGTCGTAGATCTTCTCGTGTGTCTTGCCGCTCGCGTCGACCCAGCCCTTGATGATTTGCACGCGGTCCAGGTTCGCGCCTTCGGGATCCTTGGCGGCGGCAATCAGGAAGATCGGCGCTCTGCCGGCGGGTGCCGCCTTGAGGTCGCCTCCCATCGGCACACCCTTTGAATATCCCGCATTCGCCAGATCGCCTGCCACATCGGCTTCCGTGAAATCGAAGCCGGCGAAGAAGCGCACCGTGATGCGCGGGCCAGTCGAGGCATAGGCTTCCTTGCGCTTGAGGGCATCCCATAGCGCCTCGCGCGTATTGGAGGTGGCCCATACGCCGGTGAGGCCGGCCGCGGTCAGGGTCCAGCCCTTGCGAAGCCCGGCCTGCTCCTTCTTGTAGATGTCCTTCCAGCGATGCGCCGATGGCTCGTCGGTGGCGAACTTGCCGAAGAAATTGTTTTCTTCGGCGCCGGTCGAGAGCGCATTGTGCGTGTCGGTGCCCCCGGCCATGCCGAACTTGAACGGGTTGCTGCCGAGCTTGTCCTGCAGCGCAAGGCCATTCTTCAGCGCCTCGCGCGCATACTCGTGATTGATGTCGCCGGGCTTCTTGGCATTGCCGTTGAGGTCCGCGGTATCCCAGATGCCCTCGCGGACGAACTCGTCCGTCGGCGAAAGTTTCGGATGCGCTTCGCTCAGGCCCTTGAACTGGTAAATCTCGACGAGCGGCTCCCAACGGGAACGCTCCTGCGCATACTCAGGGGTCAGCGGCGTGCCGTCGTAGCGTGCCTGGCGGAACATCCAGCCGTTGGACATGTTGGCGTTGTGCGGGATGGCCAGCGCCTGGCCGCCGGTCTTCGCTTCCCAGTCTGTCAGCCATTTCCACAAGCTCTCCGGGTCGGTGCCGGCACGTCCGGGCACCATCGCCTGGAAAGTCGTGAGCGGCGGCGTGGCGCGCGTCTTGTCGCTGCCGTTGCGGAAAATCACGTTGCGATGCAGGTTCTGCCCGTTCTCGCCGTTGGACGTCCACTCGTACGCAATGAACGCGGTGAACCTGCCCGGCTCGTTGTACCTTTCCATGATGTCGACGGTCTTCTCCCACGCCGACACCATCCACTTCGGATCGGTGAATACCTTGGGCAGCGACTTGGTCGCCTGCGCGCTTACCGCCTCCTTTTTGGCCTTGAGCGCTTCGTCCCCGCCCTTCGCCATCATCCCGGACCAGCGCTTGGCGGTCGCGTCCGCCATGAATTCCGCATTGCCGGCCTGCAGCTCGTTGATCGTACCCATGCCGTCGCTGTGATCGGTCACAGCGATCCAGTCGAACGGCCGGTGCAGCTGCGCATCGAGACCCGTCGAGGACTTCACCTTCTCGCCGCGCGCGAAGCGCACGGCTTCTTCGGGTCCGAGCGTGGCGCCAGCCAGGCCGGCATCGGCAGACCAAGCGGTATGCACATGCTGGTCGCCCCAGAAAACCCGCTCGGGATGCGCGCTTTGCGTGACGGCAGGCGCCGGCTTGGCTGTCGAACCGGCCTGCGGCTTGGTCGTGCCGGCATCGGTTGGCGAACGCGAACACGCCGCCAACGCGCATGCGGCCAGGACGAGACAGAGCATCGAATTGCGGTTCATGTGAAAAGCCTCTCCAGCGGCGCCGTCACGGCTTGGTCCAGATCGGCGACGACCATGCACGTTCCTGGATGGTCGCGGGGACGTCCTTGAGCAAGGGCTTGTCGTTCTGCACGGCATCGATGGTGGACCAGCGCGGCGTCGGGATTTCCAGCACGCGCGCATAGTAAACGGCAAGTTGCTTCGGCTCGAAATGAGGATCGGTCCAGCTTCCCGTCAGCTCGGCGCTGCCGATCGAGTTCGTGTAGGCGGCGGACTTGAGGTCGACCGTATTGCCGACATGAGGCAGCTTGCCGTCCTTGCCCGGCTTGCGCTCGCCGCTCCAGGCCACGTCGACGATGCGTTCGTGGTGTCCGCCCTTGCCGTCCACCCAGCCCTTGACGATCTGCACGCGATCGAGATTCGCGCCCTCCGGATCCTTGATCGCATGAACCGTGAATGTCGGCGCGGCGTTCAACCCGGCAAGCACGCCGCCCATCGGCACGCCCTTCTCGTAACCTTCCTTCACCAGCGCCACCGCATCGGCGGGTTTTTCGTCGAGGCCGCTGCCGCCGAAGAACCGCAGCTTCATGCGCGTGCCACTGGTGGCGAAGGTCTCGCGGGCGCGCATCGCATCCCACAGCGCGCCACGCGTGTTCTCGGGCGACCACACGCCGGTCAGCGCGCCCGGGTTCTCGTCCTTGCCCTCGATCCAGCCGCCGACCTCGCCGGTACGCCTGCCTTCGAGAACGCCGTCTTCCGGTCCGTGGGCGCCCTTCCAGCCTTTTCCGTATGGGCCCGCTTCCATGACTTCGGCGGTGAGGCCGTTGTGATTGTCGGTGCCGCCCACGAATCCCAGCCGGAACGGGTTTTCGCCCAGCTTCTGCTCCCAGGCCAGCCCTTCGATCAGCGCCCATCGCACGAAGTTGTTGGCCGCATGCTTGCGTCCGCTGAACTTCTGCATGGAATCAGCGTTCTCGAAGTTCGCGAACTCGTCGGACTTCCAGAAATTGCGATGCACTTCGGAATTGCCCTTGACCTGCATGATCTCGACCAGCGGCTCCATGTGCGCGCGGCGCTTCGCATAGGCCGAGTCGAAGGGCTTGCCGTTGGTATCGGCGACGGCGCCGAACATGATGCCCTTGCTGGCATTGGAGTTGTGCGGGATGGCAAGCGGCTTCATGCCTTTCGCCTCCAGGCCTTCGAGCCAGTCCCACAGCGCGTCCTCGCGCTTCACTTCATAGGAGCTCACCGGCAGGTCCGGCACGTTGGCGTCGCGGAAGATGACGTTGCGGTGCAGGTTCGCGCCGCCTGGCGCGGCGGTCCACTCGAAGGCGACGAATGCGGTGAATTTTCCGGGCTGGTTGTTCTTCTCGGCGGCGGCCACCATGATGTCCTTCCATGCGCTGCGGGTGGTGTCCGGCCCTCGGTAGAAGGGCGGATGCTGCGGGTTGGCGCCACGGTTGTTGGCGATGATGTATTTCAGGAACCACGCCTGGCGCTCCTTGATGTCGGTGAGCCCGCGCAACTGGACGATGGTGGGATCGTCATGTCCCGGCACGCCCTCCGTCATTGTGGAATACATCTCGCCGATATATTCGGCGTGGTCGGTCACCGCGACCCAGTCGAGCGGCCGGTCGAGCTTGTGCTTGACGCCGTTGACCTCGACTTCCGCGCCCTGCGCAAACTGGTAGGCCTCGAAGGGCGTCAACCGCGTGCCGCCGATGTAGGCATCGAGCGAATAAGCGGTATGCATGTGCTGCTCGCCGAACCAGGCTTCCTTCATCGGGAAGCTGGAGATCGAAGGCGAGGTGACGGCGGGTTTCGGCGCTTCGACCTTGGGCGCGGTCTTGTCGCAGGCTGACAGCAGGAGCGCCGTCGATGCCATCGCCAGGATCGTCGTTCTCATGCGTTGCTCCGTTTTGACAAAGGCGCCAGCCCTGTCAATAGAACTTGAAGACCCACTTCAGCCAGGCGATGTCGCCTTCGAGTCGATTTTGGGTCTCGACCTCGTGCAGCCACTTGACCTCGATGATGTTGTCGTGGCCCCCGATCTTGGTGACATAGGACAGCACCGGGCCGATGCCGACCGTGCGACCCTTGAAGTCGCCCAGCGTCGCGCCGGTGCCGCTGTCTCCGGCAACCTGCTGGTAGTAGTAGCCGCTGATCCCGGCGCCCGCGAGCCCGCCGTGGAACGGGAAGTGCTGCGCAAGCGTGCCGTCGAGGTGGAGCTGCGTCCCGGATTTGTAGCTCGTGTCGTCGTTTTCCTGGTTGAAATCGGCACCGAGCAAAAGCGTCGCCTCGATGCCGTTCTTCTGGCCGAAGTAACGCACGCCGATGGTCGGCTCCGCCGTCCAGAAGTTTTTGCCCGTGTTCGCAAGGCGACCGACTTCGTAGCTTCCGGTGGGCGCATAGAGAGCCAGGCGAAATTCGGCGTTGAGGTCGGGATTGACGTTGTAGTTGAGCATGATCGGGATGAGCACAACGTCGCCGAGCGCGTCGACCTTGCTTGTCTGGGAGCCCACGACGGGGCTCGTGATGTTTGCCGAGACGTCGAGTGACACGTACGGAATGGTCGTACTCATGGCATAACTCCAGCGATCGCCCAGCTCGATCGACGGCCGCCACAGCAGGGTGAGCCCGTAGGCCCAGGACTTCGCCGCGGCATCGGCAGTGACCAGTCCCGCCATCGGGATCTTGCGCTGCGCATCCGCGGATGCATCGTAGTAGACGAGATTCAACCGGGCGACGAAGGTCTCGGTCGAAGGAACGGCATCGATGAAAGACGACATCGAGCCGGGCATGTAGTGGCCTGAGCCGCCCTCCTCGGCGGCGCAAACGCCGGGCAGGAAAATCAATCCCGCGATCACGGCGGAAATTGCAAGCTTGCTGCCACTCTCGCAAGACAATTTGTACTCCCCCTCAGGCATGGGCCCCTGCCCTTGAATATTTTCTGTCTTCGGCACCGGCAGCGCGCATGTAAAGGATGGGCTCGTCGTCCCGACGCCTCGGTAATGTGCGGATTGTATGGGATTGAGTCGGAGATTTCCCTTCCTCATTGGCTTGTCGCACGAGAACCGCCACTCGATCCGATTTTTGCCTGGATCCGGCTTCCTGCACATACGCGAGCGACGTGGGGAAGCCAACAAACCTTTTCTTGATTTGCCACGTGATTGCTATGATTCCTGCTTCCAGATCATCGTCTCCCGACCGCCGTGCAACCTGCAGGGACTGAATCGATCGGCCGTGCGCCTGTGGTCGTCCGCCCGAAAGAGGCCGGCGCAACGCACAGGTCAGTCTATCGCGAAAGGATGGGCGGAACCCGTTTCGGGAATATGCCGGGCGTGCCGTGGCCCTTGCGCGTTCTTGTTGCATTGCTCGCCCTGTTTTGCCCGCTCTCCTCGCTGGCCGTCGGCGCCACTTCAGGCGAGTCGGCGCTGCAAAGCGCGCCACTCATCGTGGCCAACCGCACGATCATCGTGCTGCGCGGCCCGATCGCGGGTTACACGGCCGAGGAGCGGGCCGCCAATTCGATGCAACGCATCGATGAAGCGCTCGAGTCCGATCCCAACCCGGCGATTTCCTTCGCCGACCACGAAACGGCGACCCGCGTATTGCTCGGCGGCAAGCACATGTTCCTGGTCACCAGGCTCGACATCGACGAGCAGGCGGGCGAGACCACGCAACTGGTGGCGGAAGAGGCCGGCAAGCGCTTGTCGATGGCGATCGGCGAACGGCGCGAGCAACGCTCGTTCCGTTACCTTGCGATCGCCACTTCCATCGCCGCCGCGGCCACGCTGATATACGGACTCGCGGTATGGCTGCTGTATCGCGGGAGCCGGCGGCTCGGACGTCGCGCGTCGATGGCGGCGCAGTCGCGCGCGCGCAAGCTCCATATCGGCAACGTCTACAGCGTCACGAAGCGCCTGATTGCTCTGGTGGCATGGGTCATCGCCGTGGTGATGACCAGCGCCTGGATCGCATTCGTGCTGAAGCGCTTCCCCTACACCCGCGCCTGGGGCGAACACCTCGCCGGAAACCTGATCGATATCGTCGAGCGCGTTGCGCTGGCGATATCCAACGCCGTCCCCGGCCTGCTGCTCGTCGCGATCATCATCCTGCTGGCCCGCACGCTGATCGGCATTGCCAAGGTGTTCTTCGACCGGGTCGAAGCCGGCAACATACGCGTCGCCTGGCTGGACGCCGATACCATCAGGCCGACGCGGCGCATTTTCGCGATCGTGGTCTGGATCTTTGCGCTGGCAATGGCGTATCCCTATTTGCCCGGTGCCCATACCGACGCATTCAAGGGATTGTCCGTGCTCATCGGGGTGATGATCTCGCTGGGCGGCGCCAGCATCATCGGCCAGGCATTCAGCGGATTGAGCCTGATGTACATGCGGGCCTTCCGCAAGGGGGACTACGTGCGCATCGGCGATACCGAAGGCACGGTGATGGAACTCGGGATGTTCGCGACACGCATCCGCACCGGCCTCGGAGAGGAAGTCACGCTGCCGAACGCCACCATCATGACGCAGACGACGAGGAATTATTCGAGGGCGGTACCGGGAACCGGATATATCGTCGACACGGTGGTGACGATCGGCTATTCCACGCCGTGGCGCCAGGTCCACGCCATGCTGGAGGAAGCCGCCGCCCGCACGGCCGACATCGCGAAAACACCGCCGCCTTTCGTGCGCCAGACCTCGCTATCCGACTACTATGTTGAGTACCGGCTGATCGCCTACACCCCGCTCGAAAAACCTGTGCCTCGCGCGGACGTGCTGAATCGCTTGCATGGCCAGATCCAGGACGTCTTCAATGAATACGGCGTGCAGATCATGTCGCCGCACTACATGATGGATCCGGAATCGCCGCAGGTGGTGCCGAAGGAAAACTGGCATGCCCCGCCGGCAAAGCCGCCGGGGCAATCATGAGCGCCGCGGATTTACGGTCAGGATGGGCCGCGTCCCTGCGACCTTAGGCTTACGACGACTCTTTCTCGCAGCTAACCAATGGCGTGGGGGGCGCATTCCTCACGAAATTGCCGTTGTCGGTTTCCTTCCCCGTCGGCACCGCGCGATAGCCCTTTGCGCAACCCATCTCGGCGCAGTACGGGACGGTTTTGCCGTTCGCGATGGCTTCGCCCTGCTCCCATCTCGCGCAACGCGAAGCCTCCGGCGCGCTTGCGCATGCCGACAGCACCAGGACTTGCATCGCCACTGCGCTCGCGAGTACTCCTCGCATCCCCAGGCGACAGCCCCACGATTGGAACATCGCTCCGGACTCTCCGTTATGCCTTCTCGCCTGCCTTTGCATATGCCCCCCCCGGCACCTTGTTGCTGGAATGGATCGCGTCGCGTCGACCGCCGGCCCCATGACGACTGGATCATGACGAAGCATAACGCGTGTCGTCGGATGCGAAATCGCGCATAGGTTGGCTACTGGGAGCTAGAGTAGTACGCGTTCGATACCGCCGCTATTTGCCTTGGCAACGTAATCAGCCATCCAGTTCTCTCCGAGAACATGGCGCGCGATTTCCACCACGATATAGTCCGCGTCGATGTCGGCATCGTTGCGATAACGCGCCAGGCCTTGCAGGCAGGACGGGCAGGAGGTCAGCACCTTGACCGGACCGTCGTGCCCTTGCGCGCGAATGGCGGCGGCGCCTTTCTGCATTTCCTCCTGCTTGCGAAAGCGCACCTGCGTGGAGATGTCGGGGCGCGTCGCCGCGAAAGTGCCGGATTCGCCGCAGCAGCGATCGTTGAGCTTCACTTCCGAGCCCATCAGCTTGTTGACCACTTTTATGGGCTGATAAGTCTTCATCGGCGTGTGGCAGGGGTCGTGGTACATGTAGCGCACGCCGGTCACGCCTTCGAGCCTGACGTTCTTCTCCAGCAGGTATTCGTGGATGTCGAGCAACCGGCAGCCGGGAAAAATCTTGTCGAATTCGTATTTCTGCAACTGGTCCATGCAGGTGCCGCAGGAAACCACCACGGTCTTGATGTCGAGGTAGTTCAGCGTATTCGCGACGCGGTGGAACAGCACGCGATTGTCCGTGCTGATCTTGTGGCCCTTGTCTTCCTCGCCGGCCGAGGTCTGCGGATAGCCGCAGCACAGATAGCCCGGCGGCAGCACGGTGATCGCGCCGACTTCATACAGCATGGCCTGCGTGGCCAGCCCGACCTGGCCGAACAGCCGCTCGCTGCCGCAGCCGGGAAAATAAAACACGGCGTCCGAATCCTCGTTCACCTTCTTCGGGTCGCGGATCACCGGCACGATGCTGTTGTCTTCGATGTCAAGCAACGCGCGCGAGGTTTTCTTCGGTAGCCCGCCCGGCATCGGCTTGTTGATGAAATGGATCACCTGCGCCTTGACCGGCGGCTTGCCGAGGGTTGCAGGCGGATGTTTCACCTGCTCCTGGATGAGCCCGAGCGACTTGCCAGCACGGTGCGCGAGCCGCTGCACGCGGAAGCCCCACTCGATCATGACCTTCCTGGTGACCTTGATGGTGTTCGGGTCGGTCGCGTTCAGGAACAGCATCGCGGCCGAGGCGCCCGGATTGAATTTCTTCTTGCCCTGCTGGCGCAGGAAGTTGCGCATCGCGATCGACACGTCGCCGAAATCGATGTCGACCGGACAGGGGTTCAGGCACTTGTGGCAGACCGTGCAGTGATCGGCCACGTCGGAAAACTCGTCGAAGTGCTTCAGCGACACGCCGCGGCGCGTCTGCTCCTCGTACAGGAAGGCCTCTATCAGCAGCGAGGTCGCGAGGATCTTGTTGCGGGGCGAGTACAGCAGGTTCGCGCGCGGCACGTGCGTCGAGCACACGGGCTTGCACTTGCCGCAGCGCAGGCAGTCCTTGATGGAATCGGAAATGCCGCCGATCGCGCTTTGCTCGAGGATCAGGCTCTCGAGCTCCAGCAGGTTGAAGCTGGGCGTGTACGCCTTGTCGAGGTTGCCACCGGCGAGCAGCTTGCCGCGATTGAAGCGGCCCTCGGGATCGATGCGCTTCTTGTATGCGGCGAAGCCCGAGATTTCCTGCGGCTCCAGGTAATCGAGCTTGGTGATGCCGATGCCGTGCTCGCCGGAAATGACGCCGTCCAGCGACCGCGCCAGCTTCATGATGCGCGCGACCGCGATGTTTGCCTCCTGCAGCATCGCGTAGTCGTCGGAGTTCACCGGGATGTTGGTGTGCACGTTGCCGTCGCCGGCATGCATGTGCAGGGCCACGAACAGGCGGCTCTTGAGGATGCGCTTGTGGATCGCGTTGATTTCCGCCCGGATCGGGTCAAAGGCGCGACCGTCGAAAATCTGCATCAGCGGCGCACAGGCCTCGGTCTTCCAGGACACGCGAAGCGTGTAGCGCTGAAGAGCCTGGAAGACCGTTAGGGGTGAGGTGATAGGGGTGAGGGGTGATTTTTCCTCACTCCTCACTCCTTTCCCCTCTCGCATCTGGAGTTCCGCAAATGCGGACTCCAGATGTTCGAGCATCCACACCCAGCGTTCCCGCGTTTCGCGCACCAGTTCAAGTGCCGCAGTCGGGCGATTGCCCAGCAACTCCGTTGCCGACGCCTTGTCCGCCTCCTGGTGCAGCGGCAGCTCGCCCTGCAGGAATTCCTCCAGCGCGTCCATGAGCCGGATCTTGTTCTTCAGCGACAGCTCGATGTTGATGCGCTCGATGCCGTCGGAGTAATCGCCCAGACGCGGCAGCGGAATCACGACGTCTTCGTTGATCTTGAACGCATTGGTGTGTCGCGCGATCGCCGCGGTACGCGAGCGGTCCAGCCAGAACTGTTTGCGCGCTTCGGCGGAGACGGCGATGAAACCCTCGCCGCCGCGTGCATTGGCAATGCGGACGATCGCGGATGCGGCTTCGCCGACGGCCTTGTCGTCTTCGCCGACGATGTCCGCGAGCAGCACCATCTTCGGACGGCCGCCGCGCTTGGCCTTCGTCGCGTAGCCCACGGCCTTCACGTAACGCTCGTCCAGGTGCTCGAGGCCTGCGAGGATCGCGCCGCCGGGCCGCTTGTCTAGGTAGTCCCTGATCTCGACGATCGACGGCACGGACTGCGCGACCTGGCCGTAGAACTCGAGGCAGACCGTGCGCGTGTGCTTCGGCATCTTGTGCAGGATGAAGCGCGCCGAAGTGATGATGCCGTCGCAGCCTTCCTTCTGCACGCCGGGCAGGCCCGCGAGGAACTTGTCGGTGACATCCTTGCCGAGGCCTTCCTTGCGAAACTGCCGGCCCGGAATCCTGAGAATCTCGGGCTCCCCCTGCGGCATGCGTCCATCGCGCCCGAAGCGCGTGACGCGAAAGCTCGCAAATTCGGCGTCGTGGATCTTGCCGAGGTTGTGATCGATGCGCTCGACCAGCATCCATTCCGCGTCCGGCGTGACCATTTTCCAGGACGCGAGGTTGTCGATCGCGGTTCCCCATAGCACGGCCTTCTTGCCGCCCGCATTCATGGCCACGTTGCCGCCGATGCACGAGGCATCCGCGGATGTCGGATCCACCGCGAACACGCGATCCGCCGCGTCCGCCGCTTCCATGACGCGACGCGTGACCACGCCCGCGCCGCAGTGGATGGTCGCGACAGTATCGGCCACGCCCGGCAGGGGGATCGTCTCCACCGCGCCGAGCGTGTCGAGCTTTTCGGTGTTGATAACAGCCGACAGGCGATCCAGCGGAATCGCGCCCCCGGTATAGCCGGTCCCGCCACCACGCGGAATGATGGTCAGCCCAAGCTCGATGCACGCCTGCACCAGCGGTTGCACTTCCTCTTCGGTATCCGGATGCAGTACCACGAACGGGTATTCGACACGCCAGTCGGTCGCATCGGTCACATGCGAGACGCGGGCAAGCCCGTCGAAGGCGACGTTGTCCTTGCGCGTGACGCGCGAGAACTGGCGCAGCGCCTTGCGCCGCAGTTTCGCCGTCTCCTCGAAGTCGCGTTCAAACTCGTCGACGGCGCGATGCGCCGCTGCCAGCAACTGCGCGACTTTTTCCGTGACGCTCGCGGCTTCGTCACTGTCGCCACGACGCAGCTCGATCTGGTGCAATCGATGGCGTAATGCCTCCACGAGGGCGTCGCGCCGACGTGGGTTGTCCAGCATGTCGTCCTGCAGGTAGGGATTGCGCTGCACGACCCAGATGTCGCCGAGCACCTCGTAGAGCATGCGCGCCGAGCGCCCGGTGCGGCGCTGGCTGCGCAACTCGTCGAGCAACTGCCACATCGGCGCGCCCAGCAGGCGAATGACGATTTCGCGATCCGAGAACGACGTGTAGTTGTACGGGATTTCGCGCAGGCGGATGCCGGTGGACGCGAAAGGCGGGACGGGTTGCATGTTTCTAGGACTTGTTCATGGACGAAGAATTCTACCGCGCCGCAACAGAAACTACCCACCTCACGTCACCGTTAAAATCGGTAACCCTTTGAAGCCGTCGGTCTAGAAGTGAGGCTCAAAGGAAGTCCCACGAAGTCGATGCCAACTACGACAAATAATAACTTCGACGATATCGCTTTAGCCCGGCTTTGCGTTTCCTGCCAAACCATCACCAATTCCCGTTCCGTGATCTCCTAGGAATGGGAAAAGCCCGTAGCGTCCATGGTGTGGGTTCTTGCTAAACATCAGCACCTGCTTCAATGCTCTAATTGCTTCGGGTGGATCAGTGTTCTCGACGACGATGACCTGCCTGTCTTCGGAAAGGGCCTGAAGGTAAGTGTAAAACTGCTCCTGCAGGTCAGTACCACGCAAATCATCCTCGGTACCGTCGGGCTCGCGATAGGCCAGTAAAGGCGAATCAAGAACCACAAACCCGGTATGCGGGGTTTTACGTTCGCGGCAGAACGCGAGCAAACCGAGTGTAAACGACGCATGTGTAATAGCTCGAAGGCCTTTGCCGAAAGCGTTGCGAGATTTTCCCCCGATAACGATGTCACGAGCCTTGGAATCAAAGTACACGTCCCCAGCTTCGGGAAAGTGCCAACCCGTTAGGATGGTTTCCACCGTCTTAGCGAAGCTATGGGCAACAGTCGTGGAAATGTCCGCACTACCGGAAACACCGGCCTTCTCTGCCTCAACGCCCTTCTCAAGCTCGACACGTCGTCGATCCATGTCCTGCACAGTGGCGTAGAGCGCCAACGCCTCACGCACTTCTGCGCGTTTATCGGCAAAGTCGGAGTAGGACTTGCGAAGGGAGGAGAGTTTGGGTGCGATAAGTTCATCCACGGTCTCGGAAATCGAGTGCAAATCTTGGACGACTCCAGGCATCCTCCGGTCGAGACTCGCGCCTTCACGATCAAGCTCGCGAACAGTGGTAGCAAGCTCGCTTCGTAGAAGCTCAATCTTGGCGATCTCCTTGCGCGCCGCGTCGACTACAGCATCTATATTGCCGTCGCAGTCGATGTTAGATCGATGGTGAGCGGGCGCGGCACCGCAGAGGGGGCAAGTCGTCGAACCGAGAACATTAAACAGTGTGCCGCCTTCCTCAATGGCGCGCAGACGCTCAATATCAGAAGTGTAGTGCTGGTCAAGGAGGCCAAATCGCTCAAGCAACCCAGCGATTTCTGCACGCCGCTCCCGGCTTTCCTCAAGCTTTCTACGCAACTCACGCCGCTTCCCGGCAGCCTCCTGAAATTGGACTTCAGTCGTGTTGACCTGCGCTGTGTGCTGACGCAAGGACGTGTCAATCTTCTCAAGTTGCTCTTCTAGCTCCTTAGGACTCTTGGTCAACTCTTTCAGACGATCCCGGTAATCATCGAGAAGTTGATCAAGAAGCTGTAGTTGGGCCTCGCGGGACAACTCCTCCGGCTCACGCTTGCCGCTCGCGACTAGAGCCGAGTCATCCGTCCCGGTCAGAAGCAAGCGGAAGGTTGCAAGATTCGCAGTGTCTGAGACCGAGTTTCCATCCGAAAGAGGGGATCGTTGCTGCGTGATCTCTGTCTCGTTGACAATCATCAGGCGGGCGATGTTGCGGAAACTCAGGCTGTTGGTGTCGCCATGAACATTCCTGCGGACCCGTTTGCCAGCAAGACCGCATAGTCCGAGAAGAAACCAAGACAGATTTGCTTCATTTTTGTCACTGTGCTGTTCGCCAAGTGTCTTTGCGACTACCTCAGCAGCAGGCGGTGCTTCTTGCAGGCCCCCATAGAGCTTGAAGCCGCCGCCATCCATGCTTCGAGTGATGGTGAAGGTTTCGCCTCCGAAAGTCTCTATGCCCAAAATTACGACGTCGTACCCAACTCTCTCAGGGATGTCTCGCAAGGGCGGCTTGCCGCCCAGCATGAAGTCGATGGCTTCGACAATGAAAGACTTACCCGTATTGGACGCGCCGTACAAGACATTCAATCCGGAACCGAAAGTCACGGTGGCTGGCGGCTTTTGAGGACCGAAGAAGCCGAGGAAGCGCAGCCGGAAGCCGGGCGTCGCCGCTGTCATGCATCACCTCCCATGCTACGTTCGGCGTGCTGGAATTCTTCGACCCAATCGTCGAAGAACCTTCGCATGACCCCCTTGAACTCTAAATCAGTGTGATTGCCGAGCGCATCGACCAACCAATCGGCGCGATGTTTGAGTTCGCGCAGATAGATCGATGACACCGAGGCAAGGAAGGTCGCGGCGTTCTCACCCGCGCTATATTTGATTCCTTCGGCCGTGATTTCGCGGTGAACAAGATCACGCGTCATCATTAGGAGCAATGCCTGCTCGACCAGCTTGCGTCGCACGAGCAGCTCAGCCGAGTGAATGGGCGTTGATGGATGCAGGCTCTCTGGACCGCCAACGTCCGCTGTATGCACGAGAAGGTAGTCAAAGGCCACCAACCTTTGGAGATCATAGGACTGCGGGTAGGCCGCACCAAGGATAGAAACGGCACGGATTCCGGCCTCAAGCGGACCGTTGAAAGTTGCTGGCTGGCGTTCCGTGCCCTTCAATCTTTCCACCATAGGAGCGCATCGTTAACAAGCTGATGGCAGATGCCGTCGCGGTCTTTTGGCCTCGTGCATGAGATCAGGGCGTTCGCCGTGATCTGTACCTCTCGCGCTGCCTTGGTAACAGCGCATACCTTCTCATAGCCGTCACGATGGAGGGCATCATGCGTGTCTATCACACCGTCGTATATGTCACCCTGCAAGGATTCAAATGTTCCTGGCGGGACCGTGTCGCGCGCGAAGACGCGTAGCGACTCTGCTTCATAGAACGCCTCGCGCTGGCGATGAAAGTGTTCTCGCAGTTTCGGTAGCGACAACGCAGATGGATCAGGTACTGCCTTGCCCGTATGCTCGGCGTATGCGCCCAGTAATTGGGTTACATAGTGGCTCTCGGCGGCCGCAACTATTGCAGGAGGCGCTCCGGCAGCGGGACGAGGCGGTAGTCCACCCCCAAAGCGCGCCGCGTGTACGGGTGTGCTGCGGTGGTCATCAACAAGCTGAAGTGCCGTTTTGGCGTCAAAGATTGAGAAGTCAAAAGCATCAACATAGGCACGGAGAGTTGCGTCGAGCAGTACCTCTTGAGTTTTGGTGACCGCTGTTCTCACATGCTTGTCCCAGTTCTCGATCAGTTCTTCTCGTAGCCTCACGGCATTGGTCAATAGGCGACTTAGTTTGGTGCCAGCACCCCACGGAGCAACGAAGTAATAACGACGCGGAACCGTGTATTCCTTTTTAAACGAGTACCAAATCACCTTGCCAAACTCTAACCAGACATCGGCCGGTTTCAGGGCATGGTTGTAGTAATGCTTGCACTGATAGTTGTCCCACACCCCTTGAAGGCGTTTGTCGTCCACGAAGCCAGCAACATCCACGCCCATATCGCCAGCGCCAGAAAAGCGCTGCACATGTTTATAAGCCTTCCTGAGACAGTAGTAGGCCCATTCCTCAACGAAAACTTCCCACTCGGCCGGCGAGTAGGTCAAGAGTCGCTGCTGGGGCGGGATAACTGGCCCATTCGCCACCTGTCCGGCCGTAATAGCGGTCGAAGGTTTCGGAGGTACTTTGATATCTTCCCAATCCGTACTCATGGGACAACGTCCCTAAGTTGAGCTTCGATCTTGACGTGCGGAAAGATCTCGTTTGTGCCTGTCATGTGTGGCATGTCTCGGGTTTCTGGTTCGCCGGCCATCTTGGTGCGTATGCCAAGCGAATGTGCCGCCGCATGGTGACATCACGACACGAATTTTGCCAACACCCAATACCGCGCAAACTTGCCCGCCGCCATGAACAGCGTCGACAGCACGGGATTCAGCCTCAACCAGCCGGCGACAAGGCAAAGCGGATCGCCGATGACCGGCACCCAGGACAGCAGCAAAACCGCCGGCCCCCACTTTCGGACCCATGCAAGCGCACGCTCGGGCAAGTGCTTCTGCGGCACGACACGGCCGATGACGTAGGAGCTCAGGCCCCCGAGCGTATTGCCGAGGGTCGCGACGCCGAGCGCTGGCCACAGCCCGACGGTCTTGCTGGCGAGCAATCCCGCGAACACGATCTCGGATCCGCCGGGCAACAACGTTGCCGCGAGGAAGCTGCTCAGGAACAGCGAGCCTAATCCGAGGGACTCATTCAAGCCGAAACGATTGCCGCGAGGAAATGACGCAGGGAGAGTGGCGCGCCCGAGACGATTCGAACGTCCGACCACTGCCTTCGGAGGGCAGTACTCTATCCAGCTGAGCTACGGGCGCACTGGTACGTAGTGTACGGGGAACGGCGTTTTCAGTCCATTTCGGGGGTTGGCTGCAGGGTGGGATGCCCTATAATCCGGCCTCCACTCGCACCCCCCGTAAAAGGATTGGTACATGCCCGACGCGCATATCGAAGAACACAACTCCTTCATCAAGACCCCGAACCAGCTGATCCTCGTGATGGTGCTCGCCTTCGCGATCCCGGTCATCGGCATCATCGGCATCGCCAGCTACATGACCGGCGGCATGAAGGTCGAGAAGGCCTCCAATTCCGACGCCGCGGTGGCGGAGCGCCTGAAGCCCGTCGGCTCGCTGGTCATCGGCGAGCCGCCGGCACAGCCGCAGGCAGCGAGCGCCGCGCCCGGCGTCAAGACGGCGACCGGCCAGCCGGTCAAGACCGCTGCCGGCGGCGCCAGCGCCGGCAAGCAGCTCTACGACACGGTTTGCACGGCCTGTCACGGCGCCGGCATCGCCGGCGCGCCGAAAGCCGGCGACAAGGCCGCCTGGGGACCGCGCATCGCGAAGGGCAAGGACTCGTTGTACAACAGCGCCCTGCACGGCAAGAACGCCATGCCGCCGAAGGGCGGCTCGCAGGCGCCGGATGCCGACGTCAAGGCTGCCGTGGACTACATGGTGGGCATGGCGAAGTAACGCCCACGCGATTCACAAAGACAATGGTGGGGGCGCAGCTTCGGCTGCGCCTTTTATTTTTCAGGAATGAACAATCCGGCATCGCGCCGCTCTCATCAGATCAATGGCCACCTACGCAATTGGCGATCTGCAAGGCTGCTTCGACTCGCTGCAGGAGTTGCTGGCCGAAGCCGGCTTCAGTGAGTCGCGCGACCGGCTCTGGCTGGTGGGCGACCTCGTCAATCGCGGCCCGCAGTCGCTGGAGATCCTGCGCTACGTGAAATCGCTCGGCGATCGCGCGGTTTGCGTGCTGGGCAACCACGACCTGCATTTGCTGATGGTCTCGGAAGGCCGCTCGAAGCAGGGCCGGCAGGATACGTTGACGGAAATCCTCGCCGCGCCCGATCGCGAGGAATTGCTGGCCTGGCTGCGTGGCCAGCCATTGATGCATGCCGAAGGCGACTACGCGATGGTGCACGCGGGTTTGTTGCCGTCATGGACCGTCGACCAGGCACTGGACCTGGCTCGCGAGGTCGAGCACGTGCTGCAGGGATCGGGCTGGCGCGACCTGATGGCGAACATGTACGGCAACCAGCCTGATCGCTGGGACGATTCGCTTGCCGGCTACGACCGGCTGCGCGTGATCATCAATGCAATGACAAGGCTTCGCCTTTGCTCGCCGGACGGTCGCATGGAGTTCAGCCACAAGGGCGCGCTCGTGGACATTCCCGCCGGCTACCAGCCGTGGTTCACCGTGCCGGGACGCAAGAGCGCAAATGTCGCCATCGTGTGCGGCCACTGGTCGGCGCTTGGGCTTCTGGTGCAGGAAAACCTGCTCGCGCTGGATTCCGGCTGCCTGTGGGGCCGGCGCCTGAGCGCGGTCAGGCTGGAGGATCGCCGGACGTTCCAGGTTTCTTGTCCGAAACTGGCAGATTGAGGTCAGCGGCGATCGCCGACTGCGTGAGCGCTGTCAGTTCGCGCCTCGTTTTGCCGGTCGCGTCGATGGCCGGAAGGAAATGCAATTCCGCATGGATCGTGCGCTGGCGAAAAATCATGCGCATGGATTCCAGCAGTGACGTGTCGCCCACGTAGCTCGCTTCCTTGTTGACGTTGCCGGCTTCGTCCAGGTAGCGCACTGCGACCGGAAAGACGAGCGCGCGTTCGTCCACCGCAGGTTGCAGCAGCGAAGCATGGAAGCGCGTCAATTCCGTGCCATCGGAGGTCGTACCCTCCGGAAACACGCCGATCGCGTCGCCCTGCTGGAAAGCCTCATGAATGGATTCGTTGATGCGGGCGGCATGGCGGCCGCGCCCGCGCTGGATGAACAGCGTTCCGACCCGTGCGGACAGCCAGCCGATCAACGGCCAGCGCCTGACTTCGGATTTCGCGACGAAGCGCACCTGCCAGAAGCTGTGGATCAGGTGAATGTCGAGCCAGGAAACGTGGTTTCCCACGAGCACGCAAGGTCGCATCGACGCGACCGGCAGTTCGCCGCGGATGCTGGCCTGGACATGCAGGATGGCGAGCAGGCGCGCCGACCAGGCGGCGATCGCGCGATTGCGCCGCGGCTTGGCGTAGAAAGGGAACAGCAGGCCGACCTCGAACATGCCTGACAGCAAGTGCTGTGCAGTGAGCACGGCGCGGATCACCCGCACCGGCCACGGCGTTGGCAGGCTAGCGGACAGGATCGCGCCCCTTCACGGCCGGGCGCCGCCTACCAGGGAGCGCGCTTGAATGCTTCGCGGAAGCGTTGCGCGATCTGGTCGCGCGTGAACTGGTGGTTTTGCGCGCCGCGCTGCGCGATCTTCAGCGAGCCGATCAGCGACGCGAGCCTGCCCGTCGTCGCCCAGTCGAATCCGTTCGCTATGCCGTAGAGGATGCCGGCGCGGTAGGCGTCGCCGCAGCCGGTCGGATCCACCACAGCGGCCGGCTTTACCGAGGGAATCGCCTCCGCCTTGCCGCCGACGAATATCTGCGAACCTTCGCCGCCCTGCGTGACGATCACCGCCTTCACGAGCTTCGACAATTCCTCGATGGATTTGCCGGTGCGCTCCTGCAGCATCCTGGCTTCATAGTCGTTGGCGGCGACATAGGCGGCGTGCCGGATGAAATTCATCAGTTCCTCGCCGTTGAACATCGGCAATCCCTGGCCGGGATCGAAAATGTACGGGATGCCGGCCTCGTGGAATTCACGCGCGTGCTGCAGCATGCCTTCGCGCCCGTCCGGTGAAACGATGCCGAGGCCGATGTCCTTCGCGTCCGCCACGTGGTTCTCGTGCGAGTAATTCATGGCGCCTGGATGGAAGGCCGTGATCTGGTTGTCGTCCAGATCCGTCGTGATGAAGGCCTGCGCGGTGAACGCATTCGGCACCTGGCGCACGTGCGTGCCCGGCAGCCTGAGCTTGTCCAGGCGATAGGCATACGGCTGGTAGTCCTCGCCCACGGTCGCCATGATCAGCGGCTCGCCGCCGAGCATGTTCAGCGAGTAGGCGATGTTGCCCGCGCAACCGCCGAACTCGCGGCGCATGTCCGGCACCAGGAAGGACACGTTCAGGATGTGGATCTGGTCGGGCAGGATGTGGTTCTTGAAGCGGTCGCCGAACACCATGATCGTGTCGTAGGCGATGGATCCGCAGATCAGCGTGCGCATGTTCTGGTTCCGTAGCGTTTAGGGTTTGTCGAGCACGAGTGCCTTGAAGCCGAGTTCCTTCTGCACGCGCTGCGCCACGCCGTTTGCCTCTTCGCGGCTGGCGTAGGGACCGGCGTGCACGCGGTACAGCTTGCCATTCTTGTATACATTCATGTTCGACGACAACCAGCCGAGGTCCAGGCGCATCTTGCGCAGGAAGGCTTCGGCATTCTGCGCGACTGAAAAAGCACCGAGCTGCACGTAGATGCCGCCGGTTTCTGCCGCGACCGCGGGTGTCTGCGGATCTGGAGCGGGCGCCGATGCAACGACCGGCGGCGGCGCGGCGGCGGCAGTCGACGTCGGGGCAGCGGCAGACGGAGCGGCCGGTTCCGGGACCGAGGCCGGTGGCTCCGCCGAAGGTTGCGGGCTGGTCGCGACGGCAGCCACAGGCGGTGGCGAAGGCGTATCGCCGGGAATGATCATCTCGACTTCCACCATGCCGCTGCCGCGTCCGATCAAGCCAAGCCGTTGCGCTGCCAGCCAGGAAAGATCGATCAGGCGGTCTTCGTGGAATGGGCCGCGATCGTTGACCCGCACGACCACCGACTTGCCGTTGGCGAGGTTGGTCACGCGCACATAGCACGGCAACGGCAACGTGGTGTGCGCGGCGCTCATCGCGTACATGTCGTAGACCTCGCCGGTCGAAGTCTTCTGCCCGTGATAGCGCTTGCCGTACCAGCTTGCGATGCCGCGCGCCTTGTAGGGCGTGAGCTGCGTCATGGGCGTGTAGGCGTGGCCCAGCACGGAGTACGGACGACTGGCGAACTTGTTGATCGGTTCGATTTTCGGCGTCGGCTCGGGAATGGAGTCGAGGTTCGCCGGCGGATTCGCGCCCGGGCCGTCATCCAGGTAATAGCCGCCCGGTTTGCCGCTCGAAGACCGCGAAGGCGCGCCGGAGCAGCCGGCGATGGCCACGACGGCGACCGCCACCAGGATGCATGCCGCAAAGCGAGAGCTTTCCCTTCTCGCCTCGCGCCTTACGCCTCGCGCCTCTCGCCTCATCTACGTCTGGACCAGGCGCCTGTGCGTGTGGATGCTCATCAGCAAGCCCATGCCGAACAATATGGTCACGAGCGAAGTCCCGCCGTAGCTGATCAGCGGCAGCGGCACGCCCACCACCGGCAGGATGCCGCTGACCATGCCCATGTTGACGAAGGCGTAGGTGAAGAACGTAAGCGTGACGGCGCCCGCGAGCAGGCGCGTGAACAAGGTCGGCGCGTTCGCGGCGATGACCAGGCCGCGGCCGATCACCAGCATGAACATGACCATCAGCACGATGTTGCCTATCATGCCGAATTCCTCGGCATACACGGCGAAGATGAAATCGGTCGTGCGCTCGGGCAGGAAATCCAGGTGGGCCTGGGTGCCGTTCAGCCAGCCCTTGCCGAAGAATCCCCCGGAACCCAAAGCGATGGTCGACTGGATCGTGTGATAACCCGCGCCCAGCGGATCCTGCGACGGATCGAGCAGGGTGAGCACGCGCTGGCGCTGGTAGTCGTGCAGCATCGACCACAGGAACGGCAGGCTGGCGCCGCCCAGCACGCCCAGGCCCACGAGGATTTTCCACGACAGCCCGGCGAGGAACAGCACGTAGAACCCCGCCGCCGTGACCAGCAACGCGGTGCCGAGGTCCGGTTGCCTGGCGATCAGCAGCACCGGAACCACCACGAGTATCGCGCCGATGACGAAGTTGCGGGGCTTCAATATCGCCTCGTAGCGATCGAAATACCAGGCGAGCAGCAGCGGCACCGCGATCTTCATGAGCTCGGAGGGCTGGATGCGCGTGAAGCCGAGGTTGAGCCAGCGCCGCGCGCCATTCACGACTTCGCCGGCCACGGCCACGCCGACCAGCAGCACCAGCCCGACCACGTACAACGGCAATGCGATGCGCGAAAGATAATGCAGCGGCACGTTGGCGGCGATCCACATGACGGTCAGCGCCGCGCAAATGTTGATGACCTGGCCCAGCACCCGGTCGAAGCTTTCGCCCGACGCGCTGAACAGCGTGATCAGGCCCATGACCAGCAGGATGGACACCAGGCCCATCAGATAGCGGTCGATGTGCTTGACCAGATAAGCCCACAGCCGGTTAATCATTCTCCGGTTCCTCCTCGGGTTCTTCCTTCGGCTTGGCGACGGGCTTCGGCGGCGCCGGCTCCTTGCCCAGCAGGTAGTAGTCGAGCACTTGCCGCGCGATCGGCGCGGCCGTGCTGCCGCCGTGGCCGCCGTTCTCGACGAGGATCGCCATCGCGATCTTCGGATCGTCCGCCGGCGCGTAGGCGATGAACAGCGCGTGGTCGCGATGACGCTCGTTCACGCTTTTTTCGTCGTACTTCTGGCCCTTCATGCCGATCACCTGCGCCGTGCCGGTCTTGCCGGCGAACAGGTATTTCGCGTTCAGTCCGGCGTAGGCCGCCGTGCCGCCGGGCCGCGTTACGTCGATCATGGCGTCGCGCACGCGCTTCACGTTCTCGTCGGAAAGCCGGATCTCCGCGCGCGGCTGCGGTTCGATCAACGTGATGGCGTCGGTCTGGCTGTCCTGGATCTGCTTGACCAGGTGCGGCCGGAACACGCGGCCGTCATTGGCAAGGATGGCGGTCGCGAAGGCGAGTTGCAGCGGTGTTGCCAGGTTGTAGCCCTGGCCGATGCCCACCGAGATGGTGTCGCCGACGAACCATTTTTGCTGGAAGCGCTTCTGCTTCCATTCCTGCGAGGGCAGCAGCCCACTGACCTCGCCGTCGATGTCGATGCCGGTTTTCTGTCCCAGCCCGAACTGGCCGATGAACTGGTGGATGGCGTCGATGCCGAGGTCCTGCGCCAGGCCGTAGAAATAGGTATCGCAGGACTGCACGATCGCCTTGTGCAGGTCCACCATGCCGTGGCCGCCCGCCTTCCAGTCGCGATAGACGTGGCCGCCGCCGCCGCTCAGCACGAAGTAGCCCGGATCGCTGATGGTGAACGTCGGCTTGCGCTTGCCCAGTTCCAGGCCGGCGAGCGCCATGAAAGGCTTGAAGGTCGACCCCGGTGGATAAACGCCCTGCAGCGCGCGGTTGTTGAGAGGGTGGTCCGGGGAATTGTTCAGCGCCTCCCAGTTCTGCGGGTCGATGCCTTCGACGAACAGGTTCGGGTCGAAGCCGGGGCGCGAAACCAGCGCCAGCACGCCGCCGGTCCTGGGCTCGATGGCGACCAGCGACCCGCGATGCTCGCCGAAGGCCTGCTCGGCCACTTGCTGCAGCTTGGCGTCGAGCGCGAGCGTGAGGTTATTGCCCGACACCGGCAGGATGCTGCGCAGCGTGCGCACGGATTTTCCGTTGGCGTCGGTCTCCACGTGCTCGTAGCCGGTGACGCCGCGCAATTCCTTTTCGTAGCGCTGCTCGAGCCCGACCTTGCCGATGTAGTCCGACGCGCTGTAGTTCGCGGCGGTGCCTTCCTTCCTGAGCTGCTCGACGTCGTTGTCGCTGATGCGGCCGATGTAGCCGACCACGTGCGACGCGACTTCCGCATTCGGATAGTGGCGGAACAGCCTGGCGTTGATCTCGACGCCGGGAAACCGGAAATTGTTGACCGCGAAGCGCGCCACTTCCTCGTCGTTCAGCCGCGTGCGGATCGGGATGCTCGCGAAGTCGTGTCCTTCCTCGAGCAGCTTCTGGAAGCGCTTGCGATCCTTGGGCGTGATCTCGACCAGCGTCGACAGGTCGGTGATGGTCTGCTCGAGGTCGCCCGCGAGCGTGGGCGTGATTTCCAGCGTGTACGCCGAGAAGTTGTGCGCGATGACCACGCCGTTTCGGTCCAGGATGAGGCCGCGGTTCGGCACCACCGGCACGATGAAGATGCGGTTCTGCTCGGCGAGCGTGTGGTAGTAGTCGTGCTGGATGACCTGCACGTAGAAGAAGCGCACCAGCAGCACGAAGAAGGCGAACAGCACGGCGCTGCCGACGAAGGCCAGCCGCAGCTGGAAGTAGTACAGCTCGCGCTGGTGGTCGCGAAGCTCGACGCTACGATTCATTGCTCAACGCCGCGACTCATCGCCGGGAGGCCGCCAGATCCGCGATTTTTCTGCTCACGCCTCGTCCGGGTCGGTCCGCGGCCGCAGCGGAATCTTCAGCAGCAGGTCGGTGACCGGCCAGAGCACGGCGCCCGTGATGCTGGGCATGAGGTACCACCAGCCCGGAAACACGCCGCCGGCGGCATGGCGCACGCCGAACACGATCAGCTGCATGACCACGAGGATGGGCAGCACGTGCAGGATCTGGTGGCGCACGTCGAACATCGACACGCGCCGATGCAGGGCGATGGCGGCGTACATCATGACCGTGTAGGCAAGCGCGTGCTGTCCGAACAGGCTGCCATCCGCCACGTCCATCAACAGTCCCAGCAGGAATGCCGGCAGGAAGCCGATCTTGCGCGGCTGGTGCACGCCCCAGTACAGCAGCACCAGCGCCACGAAGTCCGGCCGCGCCGCCAGGATCCAGCCGGTCAGCGGCAGCAGGTTGATCATCATCGCCACGAACAGCGAGATCGCGATGTAGGCCGGCTTGACCGGCAGCAGGATTTCCTCGCTCGGGCTGATCCTGCCGAACAGCGGGGAATTGCTCATCCGCCCTTCCTCGACTTTTTCGTCCTGGCCTTCCTGGCCTCGGGCGCGACCGGATAATCGGGCAAGGGCGCCAGCCGCGACATCACCAGCACCTGGCGGTTGCGGTTCGGGCCCGCCGACGGCGTGCAGGTGATCTTGGCGAACGGATAGGCGGCGTTGCGCTCGATGTTCGAGACCACGGCAACCGGCAGGCCAGGCGGATAGACGCCATCGATGCCCGAGGTCACCAGCACGTCACCGTTCTCGATGTCGGCATTGACGGGCATGAAGCGCAGGTCGAGCGCGCCGTCGAATCCGATCCCGAACACTGCGGCGCGCAGCCCGTTGCGCACGACCTGGGCGGGAACGACCTGCTCGCGGTCGCTGATCAGCGCGACTTCGGCGGTCCAGGGATAGGCCCTGACCACCTGGCCGATGAGGCCCGTGTCGTCGACCACTGCCGAGCCGTCTTCGATGCCCTGGGAGGAGCCCTTGTCGATGATGACCTTGCGGCCGAACGGATCGCGACCGACGTACAGGATCTCCGCGACGGTCGAGGTCTGCTCGGCTTTTTCCTGCATTTCCAGCAACTGGCGCAGGTGCTGGTTTTCCGCCATCAAGGCCTGCTGCGCTTGCAGCTGTCCCGCGTGAAGGAAATTCTCATGCGTCAGGCGGTCATTCTCGCGCTGCAGGTAAGACTGCGAGACAAAAAAGCTGCCGATCCGGGTTGCCGCCTGCCCGGGCATGTCCGCCAGCTCCTGGAAGGGATAGAGAACGATGGCGATGACCTTGCGCATCGACTCCATGTAGTGGAAGCGAGCGTCGGCGTATAGCAGCAGCAGGGACAGGACGGCGAAGAAACCGAGGCGGGCGAGAAGGCTGGGACCCCGTTTGAAGAATGGCGGCGGCGTGTATTCCATTCAGCGCTGTCGCGAACAGCGTGAGGAGCGAGGAGTGAGGAGTAAGGAGAGAAACAGCCCTGCGGGGACGGCGATGCCTGACACCGGAACCGGCTTGCGGGAAACTCGCTTGACGCTCACCCCTCTCCCCTCACCCCTTTCGCCTCACGGGTTTCTTCTCAGTCGTTCGTGAAGATCGTGGCCAGTTTGTCGACTTTCTCGAGCGCCCGGCCGGAACCGCGAACCACGCAGGTCAGCGGATCGTCGGCGACGATGACCGGCAACCCGGTTTCCTCCATCAGCAGCCGGTCGATGTCGCGCAACAGCGCGCCGCCGCCGGTCAGGACCATGCCCTTCTCGGCGATGTCCGCGCCGAGCTCGGGAGGCGTCTGCTCGAGCGCCGATTTCACCGCGCTGACGATGCTGTTCAGCGGATCGGTCAGGGCTTCGAGTATTTCGTTGCTGGAGATGGTGAAGCTGCGCGGAATGCCTTCGGCCAGGTTGCGGCCCTTGACTTCCTTCTCGCGCACTTCCGACCCCGGGAAGGCCGAGCCGATTTCCTTCTTGATTTCCTCGGCCGTGGTCTCGCCGATCAGCATGCCGTAATTGCGGCGGATGTAGTTGATGATGGCCTCGTCGAACTTGTCGCCGCCGACGCGGACCGAACCGGAGTAGACGATGCCGCCCAGCGAGATGACGCCGACTTCGGTGGTGCCGCCGCCGATGTCCACCACCATCGAGCCGGTGGCTTCCTCGACCGGCAGGCCGGCGCCGATGGCCGCGGCCATCGGCTCCTCGATCAGCTCGACCTTGCGCGCGCCCGCGCCGTACGCCGATTCGCGGATCGCGCGGCGCTCGACCTGGGTGGAGCCGCAGGGCACGCAGATGACGATGCGCGGGCTGGGCGAAAACAGGCGGGAGTCGTGGACCTTCTTGATGAACTGCTTGAGCATCTGCTCGGTGACGGTGAAGTCGGCGATCACGCCGTCCTTCATCGGCCGGATGGCCGTGATGTTGCCCGGCGTGCGGCCGAGCATCTGCTTGGCGGCGAGGCCGACTTCCTGGATGACCTTCTTGCCGTTCGGCCCGCCTTCCTGGCGAATCGCCACCACCGAAGGTTCGTTCAGGACGATGCCCTTGCTGCGGACGTAGATCAGCGTGTTGGCGGTCCCGAGGTCGATCGCCAGGTCGTTGGAAAAGTAGCCATTGAGAAATCCGAACATGAATTGATCCGAGTCCTTTGCTTCCGGGGTTTGGCGAATGCCGGCGATTCTTAAGTGTGCGGCAGTGCGGAAAAAAGAATGCCGTATGATACCCTATCGCCCTGCTGCGGTTAACAAAATACGGGTCGAAGCCGGCGGGTGTCCGGCATCGGCGACGGCCAGGATTCCCGGCCACTTCGGCCGCGGCGACCGATCGAAAGAATTCCGCCAATGCCACTTGCCCCAAGCGACGTCACACGCATCGCGCACCTCGCGCGCATCGAGATCACCGAGGCCGAGTCGGAGCGCACGCTCGCGCAGCTGAACGACATTTTCGGGATGATCGAGCAGTTGCAATCCGTCGACACCACCGGCATCGAGCCGATGTCGCATCCGCTCGGCGGCGGCCAGCGCCTTCGCGATGACGCCGCGAAGGGTGGCCCCGATCGCGAAGCGCTCATGAAAAACGCGCCGGCCGCACAGGACGGGCTGTTCCTCGTTCCGCGCGTCATCGAGTAGGGGGCGGCGTGTTCGAAAAGTCGGTGGCCGAACTCGGCTGCGCGCTGGCATCCCGGGAAATCTCGGCGGTCGAGCTGGCCGGGCAATACCTCGAACGCATCGAGCGCCACAGGGAACTCAACGCCTTCCTCGACGTGCGCCCGGAAATCACCTTGAAGCAGGCGCGCGCGGCCGACGAACGCATCGCGCGCGGCGATGCCACGCCGCTGACCGGCGTGCCGATCGCGCACAAGGACATATTCGTGACCCGCGACTTCGCGTCGACCGCGTCGTCGCGCATGCTCAAGGGTTACATGAGCCCGTTCGACGCGACCGTGGTCGAAAACCTCGCGAACGCCGGCATGGTGGCGCTCGGCAAGCTGAACTGCGACGAGTTCGCGATGGGTTCGTCCAACGAGAACAGCCATTACGGCAACGTGCTCAACCCGTGGGACAAGGGCGCCGTTCCGGGTGGCAGCTCGGGCGGGTCCGCGGCGGCGGTGGCGGCCCGCATCGCTCCCGCGGCCACGGCCACCGACACCGGCGGTTCCATTCGCGAGCCCGCGGCGTTTTCCGGCATCACCGGCATCAAGCCGACCTACGGCCGCGCGTCGCGCTGGGGCATGATCGCGTTCGCGTCCAGCCTCGACCAGGCCGGGATCATGACCGCGTCGGCGCAGGACGCGGCGCTGATCTTCAACGCCATGCTCGGATTCGACGAAAAGGATTCGACCAGCGTCGACAGGCAGAAGGAAGACTACACGCGCGAGCTGGCGAGCGACGTCAAGGGATTGCGCATCGGCGTACCGAAGGAATTTTTCGGAGAAGGCCTGCAGCCCGATGTCGAGAAAGCCGTGCGGGAGGCGCTTGCCGAGTACGCACGGATGGGCGCCAAGCTGGTCGACATCTCGCTGCCGAACGCAGCGCTCGGCATTCCGGTCTACTACGTCATCGCCCCGGCGGAATGCTCCTCGAACCTGAGCCGGTTCGACGGCGTGCGTTACGGTCATCGCGCGGCGAACTATGCCGACATCGACGACATGATCCGGAAATCCCGCGCGGAGGGGTTCGGCCCGGAGCCGCGCCGGCGCATCCTGATCGGAACCTACGTGCTGTCGCACGGCTACTACGATGCCTATTACATCCAGGCGCAAAAGGTTCGCCGCATCATCGCCGATGAATTCCAGCGCGCCTTCCAACAATGCGACGTCATCGCCGGCCCGGTCACGACCAGCGTGGCTTTCGGCTTCGGCGAAAAAGCGGCCGATCCGGTTTCGATGTACCTGTCCGACCTCTACACGATCCCGGGCAGCCTCGCGGGCATTCCCGGCATGAGCATTCCCTGCGGCTTCGGCGCCAAGGGTCGCCCCGTCGGCTTGCAACTCATGGCGAATTATTTCGAAGAAGCGAAGCTGCTTGGCGTCGCGCACCGGTATCAACTCGCGACCGACTGGCACAAGCGGATCCCGAAAGGATTCGGCGCATGACCTGGGAAATTGTGATCGGGCTGGAGACTCACGCGCAGCTGTCGACCGTGTCCAAGATTTTTTCGAGCGCGCCCACCGCGTTCGGTGCCTCGCCCAACACGCAGGCGAGCGTGGTGGACGTGGCGTTGCCGGGTTCGCTGCCGGTATTGAACCGGGGTGCAGTGGAGCGCGCCATCAAGTTCGGATTGGCAATCGGCGCGACGATCAACCGGCGCTCGATTTTCGCGCGCAAGAATTATTTCTATCCCGACCTTCCCAAGGGCTACCAGATCAGCCAGTTCGAGGTGCCGGTCGTGCAGGGCGGCAGCCTGACCATCCACACCGCGGATGGCGAAAAGACCGTTCGCCTCACGCGCGCGCACCTCGAGGAGGACGCGGGCAAATCCCTGCACGAGGATTTCCACGGCATGAGCGGCATCGACCTGAATCGCGCCGGCACGCCGCTGCTGGAAATCGTCTCCGAGCCCGACATGCGCTCCGCCGAGGAAGCCGTCGCCTATGCAAAGGCGCTGCACTCGCTGGTGCGCTGGATCGGCATTTGCGACGGCAACATGCAGGAAGGGTCGTTCCGCTGCGACGCCAACGTCTCCGTGCGGCGGCCGGGCGCGCCGCTGGGCACGCGTCGCGAGATCAAGAACCTGAACTCCTTCCGCTTCCTGCAGCAGGCGATCGAATACGAAGTGAAATGGCAGATCGACGCGCTGGAGGACGGCGGCAAGATCCAGCAGGCGACGGTGCTGTTCGATCCGGACAAGGGCGAGACGCGCATGATGCGCACGAAAGAGGATGCGCACGATTACCGCTACTTCCCCGATCCCGACTTGCTGCCGCTGGAAATTTCGGAACAGTGGAAACAGGAAGTCGCTTCCGGGTTGCCGGAACTCCCGGAGCAAATGCGCGCGCGGTTCGCGTCCGAATACGAAGTCACGGAATACGACGCCAAGCTCCTGACGCAATCCCTGGAAACTGCGACCTATTTCGAAACCGTCGCGAAACGGCTCGGTCGTGCGCATGCCAAGCTCGCCGCGAACTGGATCATGGGCGAACTCTCGGCGCGCCTGAACCGTGAAGAAATCGACATTGCCGCCTCGCCGATCGCCGCCGATTCGCTCGCCGGCCTCGTAAAGCGCCTCGCCGACGGCACGATTTCGGGCAAGATCGCCAAGGAAGTCTTCGACGCGATGTGGGCCGGCGAAGGCAGCGCCGATGCGATCATCGAAAAAAAGGGGCTGAAGCAGATTTCCGACGCCGGCGCGATCGGGAAGATGGTCGACGACGTCATGGCAGCGAACGCACAGCAGGTCGCCGACTATCGCGGCGGCAAGCTGCAGGCTTTCAATTCGCTGGTCGGCCAGGTCATGAAGGCCAGCAAGGGCAAGGCAAACCCCGCCCAGGTCAACGAGATTCTGAAAAGGAAGCTGGGCGGGCCGGGCCCCGGCTGAGCCGCCGGGAACCGGGCGTTACTTGGTTGCCTGGGTCGAAACGCCCTTGAGCTCGCGAAAGCGCGCCTTGTCGCTCTCGTATTTCGCGCGTATCGCCTCGGACTGCTTGTTGCGCTGAACCAGGTCCGCTTCCAGCGCGGCTATTTCCTTCTGGGTCGAGCCGACCTCTTCGAGCAATACCGGCGGCAGCGTTTTTTTCTGGGCCGCCAGGCCGTCCGCCTGCTTCTTCAGCTCGGTAAGCCTCTGGTTCGACTTCTCCAACTTGCCTTCGCTCGTCTTGATGCCTTGCGCGGGAATCGCCAGGCTGCGGTCGCGCGCGGCGTCGATTTCTTCCTCGCTCGTGTAAGTCGCCATCAGGGCGCGGTCGCGGCGCTCCTGGTCCTGGGCGTTCCTGGGTGCCGTCGGCGCATTGGCCTGCGCTGGCTGCTGTGCCGAGGCCCCGGCCGATTTCGGCGTCTCCTTTTTCATGACGACGCCTTGCCGGTTCATCTCGGAGCTTTGCCCGCAATCGGGATTCATCTTGTCCGAGTAGTACACCTTTCCCGTCCCGTCCACGCATTTGTACATGCGGATTTTCCCCTCGGCATGCGCGGATGCGCACAGCGCGGCGGCCATCAGGCTGGCAAGAACAAGGGTCGGTTTCATGCGGTCACTCCATACTCCCGGCGGTATCTCTCCACCATCTGCAACTGCTGTGCCATCCCTCCCCGTGCACGCAGGAAAGCCACCAGGTCGTCCAGCGTGGCAATGCTGATCACGGGAATGCCGAAGCGCTCGCGGACTTCCTGGACGGCGGAAAGCGCGCCCGTGCCGCGCTCCATGCGATCCAGCGCGATCAGCACCCCGGCCGGGGAAGCGCCGGCCGCGCGGATGATGTCGACCGATTCGCGCACGGAGGTGCCGGCGGATATGACATCGTCAACGATCAGCACCCTTCCCTTGAGCGGAGCGCCCACCGTCACGCCGCCTTCGCCGTGGTCCTTCGCCTCCTTGCGGTTGAAGCAGAACGGCAGATTGCGCCCAAATTCGGCAAGCGCGGTGGCGGTGGCGGCGACCAGCGGAATGCCCTTGTAGGCCGGTCCGAACAGCACGTCCGTCCCGGGATCGGCCGCCATGAGGGCTTTCGCGTAGAATCGCCCGAGCTCGCGCAACGTGCGTCCGTCGTTGAACAGTCCGGCGTTGAAGAAGTACGGAGAGAGCCGGCCGGCCTTGGTCTTGAACTCGCCGAAGCTCAATACGCCGCCGGCGAGCGCGAACTGGATGAACTCCTGCCTGAAATCACTCATGTCTGGCCATGCGCATCGTCACCCTCAATCTTAACGGCATACGTTCGGCGGTCAACAAAGGCTTCCTCGCCTGGCTTGCGAAGCAGAAGGCCGATGTCGTGTGCGTGCAGGAACTCAAGGCCCAGGACAAGGACTTGACCGACGCCATGCGCAACCCCGACGGCTTCCACGGATACTTCCATTGCGCGGACCGTCCCGGCTACAGCGGCGTCGGCATCTACTGCCGCAAGCAGCCCGACGGCGTGATTTCCGGCCTCGGCATTCCCGACATCGACGCGGAAGGCCGCTACATCGAGGCGCGCTTCGGCGATTTGAGCGTGGTTTCGATGTACGTGCCCTCCGGCACGAGTTCCCCGGAAAGGCTGGCGATCAAGTTCAGCTTCATGGAACGCTGCATCGACCCCCTCCACCGCCTCGGCAATGCCGGCCGCGAGATCGTCATTTGCGGCGACTGGAACGTCGCGCACAAGGAAATCGACCTCAAGAACTGGCGCTCCAACCGCAAAAACTCGGGCTTCCTGCCCGAGGAGCGCGAATGGTTCTCCGGCGTCATCGACCATCTCGGCTACGTCGACGTGTTCCGCAAGATCGACGACCGCGCCGAGCAATACACCTGGTGGTCCAATCGCGGCCAGGCCTGGGCCAAGAATGTCGGCTGGCGAATCGATTACCAGGTGGCTACCGCGGGCATCGCCTCCAAGGCAAAGGCCGTCGCGATCTACAAGGAAGAACGTTTCTCGGATCACGCGCCGCTCAGCATCGATTACGACTACGAGCTCTGAACGGCGCCATTGGCCGGCTCCGCGCCGTTCCAGGGGGCCACCTTCAGCAGCAGCAGCATTCCCGGGATCGCCAGCGCCACGCAAAGCACGAAAAAGCCGAACCAGCCGAACATCTCGACCAGCCATCCGGTCGTCGCATTCAGGAAAGTGCGGGGCACCGCGGCGAGGCTGGAAAACAGCGCGAATTGCGTGGCCGTGTAGGCCGGATGGGTGGCACGAGCGATGTAGGCGACGAAGGCGGCGGCACCCAGGCCGACGCCGAGGGCCTCGAAGCCGATGACCAAGGCCAGCGAGGTCAGCTCCGGCGCGCCGATCGCGGGAAACGGACCGATCCTCGCAAGCCACGCGAATCCGAGGATGGAGACGACCTGCACGATGCCGAACAGCCACAGCCCGCGGTTGATCCCGAGCTTGAGCATCCACAAGCCGCCGAGCAGGCCGCCGATGACGCTGGGCCAAAGTCCGGCGTTCTTCGCGATCACGCCGATGTCGGTCTTGGAATAGCCCATGTCGAGGTAGAACGGCGTGGCCAGCGCGGTACACATGCTGTCGCCGAGCTTGTACAGGAAGATGAATCCCAGCACGAGCAGTGCGCTGCCGATGCCGGCGCGATGGAAGAATTCTCGGAAGGGTTCGACGACGGCCTGGCGCAGGCTTTTCGGGATGGTCGCGGCGGCGGGCTCGGAAACCAGCAAGGTCATCGCCATGCCGGGAATCATGAAGAGGGCGGTGACGCCGAAGACCAGTTGCCACGGCAGATGGTCGGCGAGGATCAGCGCCAGCGAACCCGGCACCAGCCCGGCAATGCGATACGCGTTGATGTGCACCGCGTTGCCGAGGCCGAGCTCCGCGTCGGACAGGAGCTCGCGGCGATAGGCGTCGATCACGATGTCCTGCGAGGCGCTGAGAAATGCAACCGCGGCGGCCGCGTAGACCACCCAGCTCAGCTGGTGCTGCGGCGACAAGGTGCCCAGCCATGCGATCACCGCCATCAATGCAACCTGCGTGACCAGCATCCAGCCGCGCCGCCGGCCGAGGAATCGCGGGACATAGCGGTCGAGCGCGGGCGCCCACAGGAACTTCCAGGTATAGGGAAACTGGATCAGCGCGAACAGGCCGATGACCTTCAGGTCGATGCCTTCGCTGCGCAGCCAGGCGGGCAGCAGGTTGATCAGCAGGTACAGCGGCAGACCGGAGCTGAACCCCGTGAACACGCAGATCAGCATGCGGCGCGTGAACAGCGCCGAGACCATCGAGGATTGCGGCGCGCCGGCCAATCAGGCCCGATCGAACCGATACACGGCAAGCGAGCCGCGCAGGTTTGGCATCCAGGTGACCGGCCGGCCCTCCACCATGATGTTCTTTTCGAGGATGCGAATGCCGTGGCGCGCGCAAAAGTTCTCGAAGTCATCGATGGTGAACAGGTGGATGTTCGGCGTGTCGTACCACTCGTAGGGCAGCGTCTTCGACACCGGCATGTTGCCGAACATCACCTGCAGACGCGGGCGCCAGTAGCCGAAGTTCGGGAAGGTGACGATGCCCTCCCTGCCGACCCTGAGCATTTCGCGCACGATGCGCTCGGTATGCCGGATCGCCTGCAGCGTCTGCGACAGGATCACGTAGTCGAACGAGCCATCCTCGAAACCGGACAGCCCGGACTCGAGGTCGCTCTGCAGCACGTTCACGCCCGCCTTGACGCAGGCCAGCACGTTGGCGTCGGCGATCTCCATGCCATAGCCGGTGACGCCGCGCGCCTCGCGCAAATGGCGCAGCAGCGAGCCGTCGCCACAACCCAGGTCGAGCACTTTCGCATCGCGGCGAATCCACCGCGCGATCGCCAGGAAATCCGGCCGGGCAGATAACGACGCCGGCGTATCGAGCCTGGTCATGCCGCCACCTCGCGGGCGATGTTGTCGAAATAGGCCCGCAGGAGATTGTGGTAGCGCGGATCTTCCATCAGGAACGCGTCGTGTCCATGGGGTGCGTCGATCTCGGCGTAGCTGACGTCCAGCCGGTTGTCGAGCAACGCCTTCACGATCTCGCGGGAGCGCGCGGGCGAGAACCGCCAGTCGGAAGTGAACGACACGACCAGGAATTTGGCACCGGCGCCCTCCAGGGCGGCGGAAAGATTTCCGCCGCGCGCAGCCGCCGGATCGAAGTAGTCGAGCGCCTTGGTGATTCGCAGGTAGGTGTTCGCGTCGAAGCGCTCCGCGAATTTGTCGGCCTGGTGGCGCAGGTAGGATTCGATCTGGAATTCCACGTCGAAATTGAATTTCAGGCCGCCGCCGCGCAATTCCCGGCCGAATTTCTCCGCCATGGCATCGTCCGACAAATAGGTGATGTGGCCGATCATGCGGGCGATGCGCAGGCCCCGCCTCGGCACGACGCCTTGGGAATAGTAGTTGCCGCCGTGGAAATCCGGATCGGTCGTGATCGCCTGCCGCGCGACCTCATTGAAGGCGATGTTTTGCGCGGAGAGCTTCGGCGCGGCGGCGATGACGATCGAATGGGCCACGCGGGCGGGCTGGTCGATCGCCCATTGCATGGCCTGCATCGCGCCCAGGCTGCCGCCCATGACCGCGGCGAAACGATCGATCCCCAGCCGCGTGGCAAGGCGCGACTGGGCCTCGACCCAGTCCTCCACCGTCACCACCGGAAAATCCGCGCCCCAGGGTTTGCCCGTCGCCGGATTGATCGACGCCGGCCCGGTCGAGCCGTGGCAGCCGCCGATGTTGTTGATACCCACGACAAAGAAACGATTGGTGTCGACCGGCTTGCCCGGTCCGATCAGGTTGTCCCACCAGCCGACGTTGTCGGCGTCGTTTGCATAGACGCCGGCGACGTGGTGCGAGGCGTTCAGCGCGTGGCAGACCAGCACGGCATTGGTCCGCGCGGCGTTGAGCGTGCCGTAGGTTTCGTAAGCGAGTTCGTAGCGCTCGAGGCGGGCACCGCTCTTGAGTGCGATCGGCTCCTCGAAAAGGGCAATGCCCGGGCTGACTACGCCGATTGAACCTTCGGGTGGCATGGGGAAAATCCGGATCTGTCTGCGCGGATTATATCGTCCGGCCTACGGACTCACGCGACCGGCTTGGCCACGGACAGGCGCCTCAGCATCTGCTGGACCGCGTCCGTCTTCATATCCTTGAACAACAGGATTTCTTCCGATTCCTTGGCGAGAACCTCGGTGTCGTCATAGGTCATGTCGCGATGCAGTTCTATAGAACCGGGAGTGACGAGGTCCGCGTTCGCCCTGTCCACCAGGCGATAGGTCACGACGTAGCGCAGGTCGTATTCGCGCACGCGCCCACCCACAGACAGCGACAGGATGCGCTTTTCCTGCAATTCGCCCACGATCTTGATCACCGCATCCGCGTCGTCGCGGTTGTGAACGACCTGGGTGTCGCTGCCCGAGCGGATGGCGCGTTCCAGGTCGTTCGCGAATTGCGAATATCCCGTGGTTTCGATGAACACGGTCTTGTAGGGAATCGCCGCCTGCCCGCGAAGCTGGAAGCCGCACGAGAGGAGCATCGTAGCGAGCAGGGCGATGGCGATCAGGCGCGAGGCAACCGCCCTGGACCTTGCCCGAAATTCAGGAAAACTCCCCACCCCTGCCTCCTCGCTCCTCACACGACGATGTTCACCAGCCGTCCCGGCACGACGATCACCTTTTTGACCGGCTGGCCGGCGATGTGCTTCTGCGCGCTCGGGTGTGCGAGAACGATGCGCTCGATCTGCGCCTTATCCGCAGCGCTGGGCACCTCGATCGAGCCACGATGCTTGCCGTTGATCTGCAGCACGAGCTCGACCTGGTCCTGCACCAGCGCGGATTCGTCCACCTGCGGCCATGGCGCATCGAGGATGTCCGCACCGAAACCGAATTCCCGCCAGAGCGTCTGCGCGATGTGCGGCGCTATCGGCGAGAGGATCCTGAGCAGGATGCTGGTACCTTCCCGCAACAGCACGGCCTGCGCGGCGTTCGCATTGTCCTCGAGCAGGTTCAGCACTTTCATCGCGGCCGAGGCGACGGTGTTGAACTGCTTGCGCTCGTAGTCGAAATTCGCCTGCTGCAGCAGCACGTGCAATTCCCGGCGCGCGCCCTTGTTCACGCCGTCCTTCAATCCGGTCGCGCCGGCAACCACCGCCTGCTGGTCATGCGCGAATTTCCACAACCGGCGCAGGAAGCGATAGGCGCCTTCGACGCCGTCGTCGTTCCACGCAAGCGTGTCTTCCGGCGGGCTCGCGAACATCATGAAGAAGCGCGCCGTATCGGCGCCGTACTTGTCGATCAGCGCCTGCGGGTCCACGCCGTTGTTCTTCGATTTCGACATGGTGCGGATGCCGCCCGATTCGACCGCCTTGCCGTCGGTCTTCAGCCTGGCGCCGGTGCGCTTGCCCGCGGCGTCGAACTCGAGCTCGACGTCGGCCGGATTGAAATACTGGATGCGCCCGCTGTCCGCCTTGCGCGAGAATATCTCGTTGAGCACCATGCCTTGCGTGAGCAGGTGCGTGAACGGTTCGTCGATGCCGACGAGGCGTTCGTCGCGCATGACCTTGGTCCAGAACCGCGAATACAGCAGATGCAGGATGGCGTGCTCGATGCCGCCGATATACTGGTCCACCGGCAGCCAGTAGTTCACCCGCTCGTCCACCATTTTCGCGTCATCGTCGGCGCAGGCGTAGCGCAGGAAATACCAGGACGAATCGACGAACGTGTCCATGGTATCGGTCTCGCGCTTCGCCGGACCGCCGCACTTCGGGCAATCCGTATTCAGGAAATCCGCGCGCTTGTTGAGCGGATTGCCGCTGCCGTCCGGCACGCAGTCTTCGGGAAGGACGACGGGCAGCTGGTTGTCGGGCACCGGCACATCGCCGCACGCCGGGCAATGGACGAGGGGAATCGGGCAGCCCCAGTAGCGCTGTCGCGAAATGCCCCAGTCGCGCAAGCGCCAGGTGACTTTCTTTTCGCCGAGCCCTTTCGCTGCCAGGTCCGCGGCAATGGCATCGACGGAAGCGTCGAAGTCCAGCCCGTCGTACTTTCCGGAGTTCACGCAAACGCCGCGGTCCGCATACCAGGCTTGCCACGCGTCGCGGGAATACGGCTTGCCTTCGACGTCGATGACCTGCTCGATCTTCAGGCCGTATTTCCTGGCAAAGGCGAAATCGCGCTCGTCATGTCCGGGCACGCCCATGACCGCGCCCTCGCCGTAGCTCATCAGCACGTAGTTGCCGATCCACACCTCGATCTTTTCACCGGTCAACGGATGATCGACGAACAGGCCGGTCGGCATGCCCTTCTTCTCCATGGTCGCCAGGTCGGCTTCCATGACGCTGCCGTGCTTGCATTCCTCGACGAAGGCGGCGAGCTTGGTGTCCCGCCTGGCCGCTTCCGTCGCGAGAGGGTGTTCGGCCGCGACCGCGCAGAACGTCACGCCCATGACGGTGTCCGCGCGTGTCGTGAAGACCCAGAGCTTGTCGGCCTTGCCGTTCAGCTCAAAGGGAAAGGCCAGCCTCACGCCGAAGCTCTTGCCGATCCAGTTGGCCTGCATGGTCTTGACGCGTTCCGGCCATCCCGGAAGCCGGTCGAGCGCGGCCAGCAATTCCTCGGAGTATTTCGTGATCGCGAGGTAGTACATCGGAATCTCGCGCTTCTCGACCAGCGCACCGGTGCGCCAGCCGCGCCCGTCGATGACCTGCTCGTTCGCCAGCACCGTCTGGTCGACCGGGTCCCAATTGACCGTGCCGGTCTTCTTGTAGGCGATGCCCTTCTCCAGCATGCGCAGGAATAGCCATTGGTTCCAGCGATAGTATTGCGGCGTGCAGGTCGCCAGCTCGCGCTCCCAGTCGATGGCGAACCCCAGCGACTTGAGCTGCTTCTTCATGTACGCGATGTTGTCGTACGTCCATTTCGCCGGCGGCACGCTGTTGGCCATCGCGGCGTTCTCCGCCGGCAGGCCGAAGGCATCCCACCCCATGGGCTGCAGGACATTGAAACCGCGCATGCGGTGATAACGCGACAGCACGTCGCCTATCGTGTAATTGCGCACGTGCCCCATGTGCAGCTTGCCGGAAGGATAGGGGAACATCGACAGGCAGTAGTACTTGGGCTTGTCCGAGACGTCGATCGCGCGAAAGGCTCGCTTGTCCGCCCACTCTTTTTGTATTTGCTGCTCGATCCCGGCGGGTTGGTATTGCGGCTGCATGGATGTTCCGGCAAAGCGTTGTAAAGTAATCGATTATACCGTCGCACTTGCGCATCCGTCGGGCGTTCGCGGACGTATCTTGCGGCACGGGACATCATCGAACCGGGGGATCACGCCATGTCGTTGCTGCGCACGGGACTGTTCGTTTCTCTGCTGGTTTTTTCCGGCATCCTGCAGGCCGCACCCGATGCCGTCGTCGAAGGCGTGCAGTTGCCGGCATGGGTCACGCGCGACGGGACTCGCAGGCCGCTCGCAATCGGCGCCGAGCTGAAGAGCCAGGATGAAGTGGCGACCGGGAGCAACTCGCGCCTGTTGTTGCGCCTCGGCGACGGCAGCATGGTCAAACTCGGCGAGAACGGCCGGTTGCTGTTGTCCGACCTCGCGCAGAAACGCAGCGAAGGATTCATCGCCGCCACGCTGAAAGTGCTGCAGGGCGCGTTCCGCTTCACGACGGAGGCGGCGGTAAAGCGGCGCACGAGTCGGAATATCTCCGTGCAGTTCTCGACCCTGACCGCCGGCATACGCGGCACCGACATCTGGGGCAAGAACCTGGGCGACAAGGAAGTACTCGTGCTCATCGAGGGCAAGATCAGCGTTGCCCATGCCGGCAAACCCGCCGTCGAGATGAAGGATCCGCTGACCTACATGCAGGCGCCCTCCGCCGGCGACGCAACTGTTTCCGCCGTACCGATGGACCAGCTCAAGGCCTGGGCCGCCGAAACCGAGATCGCCGAAGGCCAGGGCGCGCTGCGCAAGAACGGACGCTGGAAGCTGTACATCGGCAGCTACCAGCAGCAATTGCAGGCGCTTTCCCTCTACGACAGCCTGCGGCGCGACGGTTATCCGGTACGCATCGTTCCGCAGCAGGCCGACGGCGGCCAGCTCTATCGTGTTCGCCTCGCCGGCTTCACCAGCGAGCAGGAGGCCAATGCGCTGGGCCTGCGCCTGAAGGAACAGAACCCGAAGCTCGAGCCGATGGCATCCCTGCAGTAGACCGCCGCATCTGCGAAATCGCGCCCGCCGCAATCGCCGCCGGGCGCGGAATTCGTTGTACCATCGCCCGGAGTTCCTCCATCCGGCACCTCCATGTCTCGCAAGTACCCGATCATCGCCGTCACCGGCTCGTCCGGCGCCGGCACGACCTCCGTGCGCAAGACGTTCGAGAATATCTTCGGCCTGGAGCGCATCGAAGCCGCGCTGATCGAGGGCGACAGCTACCATCGCTACGATCGCGATGACATGCGCCGCCTGATCGCCGCGTATGAGCAAATGGGCGGGCAGCCGATCAGCCACTTCGGCCCGGAGGCGAACCTGTTCGAGGAGCTCGAGGCCTTGTTCGCGGAATACAGCCAGAATGGCGCCGGCACGGCCCGCATTTACCTGCACAACGAGGAGCGGGCTGCCCGATATGGCCAGAAAGCCGGCACGTTCACGCCTTGGGCGCATCTGCCGGAAAACACGGATTTGCTGTTCTACGAGGGCCTGCACGGCGGCATCGTGACCGACAAGGTCGACGTCGCGCGGCACGTGGACTTGCTGATCGGCGTGACGCCGACCGTGAACCTCGAATGGATACAGAAGATCAACCGCGACATGCAGGCGCGCGGCTATTCGATCGACGTGGTCACGCAGACCATCCTGCGGCGCATGTACGACTACGTGCACTACATCACGCCGCAGTTCTCGCGCACCCACGTCAATTTCCAGCGCGTGCCCACCGTGGACACGTCGAACCCCTTCGTCGTGCGCGAGGTGCCCAGGCAGGAAGAGAGCTTCGTCGTTATCCGCGTTTCGGACCCAACGCGCCTGAACGCGCCCTACCTGCTGGCGATGATCGAGGATTCCTTCCTGTCGCGGCCCGACACCATCGTCGTGCCGGGAACCAGGATGGAATATGCGATGCAGCTCATCCTGACGCCGATGATCCGCGAGCTGGTCAACGAAAGCAGGAAGGCGCGCACGGCCATCGCTTCGTAATCCGCTGGCGCCGCCGTCCGCTCACCTTATAATCCGGGATCGCAACGGCACTCCAGAATCCCCCGGTCGCAGCATGTCGCTCCTCGAAGGCCTCAATCCTCAGCAGCTCGAAGCCGTCACCCTTCCCCATCGATCGGCGCTGATCCTTGCCGGCGCCGGCTCCGGGAAGACGCGCGTGCTGACGACGCGCATCGCCTGGCTGATCCAGACCGGGCAGGTCGGTCCGCAGGGACTGCTCGCCGTGACGTTTACCAATAAGGCCGCGCGCGAAATGCTGCTGCGCATCTCGGCGATGCTGCCGATCAACACGCGCGGCATGTGGGTCGGCACCTTCCACGGCCTGTGCAACCGCATCCTGCGCGCGCATTTCCGCGACGCCGGATTGCCGCAGACCTTCCAGATCCTCGACTCGGCCGACCAGCTGGCGATGGTCAAGCGCGTCATGAAGTCGATGAGCATCGACGACGAGAAATTCCCGCCCAAGCAGGCGACGTACTTCATCAACGGCGCGAAGGAGCAGGGCCTGCGCGCGCAGAAGGTCGAGGCCTTCGACGATTTCTCGCGCAAGATGGTGACGGTATACGAGGCCTACGAGGCCCAGTGCAACCGGGAAGGCGTGGTCGATTTCGCGGAGCTGCTGCTGCGCTGCTTCGAGCTGCTGCAAAAGAACGAGGTCCTGCGCAGGCACTACCAGGCGCGGTTCCGGCACATCCTGGTCGACGAATTCCAGGATACAAACCGCCTGCAGTATTTCTGGCTGAAGCTGCTGGCGGGACCGGAAAATTCGATATTCGGCGTCGGCGACGACGACCAGTCCATCTACGCCTTCCGCGGCGCTCGCGCGGGCAACATGCTCGACTTCGAAAAGGATTTCCATGTCGAGAAGGTCATCAAGCTCGAGCAGAACTATCGCAGCCACGGCAACATCCTCGACGCCGCCAACGCGCTGATCAAGCACAACCATGCGCGGCTCGGCAAGAACCTGTGGACGTCCGAGGGCAGCGGCGAAGCACTGCGGCTGTATGAGGCGGTTACGGACATCGAGGAGGCGGGCTATGTCCTCGACGAGGTCCGGCAACTCAAGAACGAAGGCGTCGCACTCTCCGACATGGCGCTGCTGTACCGCTCGAACGCGCAATCGCGCGTGCTCGAGCATGCGCTCTTCAATGCCGGCATTGCATATCGCGTATATGGCGGCCTGCGTTTCTTCGAGCGCCAGGAAATCAAGCATGCGCTGGCCTACCTGCGACTGGTCGCCAATGCGGACGATGACGGTGCCTTCCTGCGGGTGGTGAACTTTCCGACGCGCGGCATCGGCAATCGCAGCATCGAGCAGGTGCAGGAAGCCGCCGCCGGCCGCGGCATTTCGCTCTGGCAGGCGGCATGCGCCAACACGCTCGGCGGAAAGGCGGCGACCAGCATCGCCGGCTTCGTCCGATTGATCGAATCGATGCGCTCGGCCTGCGAGAACCTGCCGCTGCCGGAGATCGTCGACCACGTCGTCGAATTGAGCGGGCTTGTTGCGTTCTACAAGAACGAGCGCGAAGGCGAGGACCGCCTGGAGAACCTGGCCGAGCTGACCAACGCCGCGACAGCGTTCGCGGCTCCGGGTGGTCCGCTCGCGCAAATCAGCGAGGAGGGTGAAATCCTCGGCGAAGGATTTCCGGCGCTCGCCGCCTTTCTGGCGCACGCGTCGCTCGAGGCAGGCGAGCACCAGGCCGCCGCAGGGGCGGACGCGCTGCAACTCATGACCGTTCATTCGGCAAAGGGCCTGGAGTTCCACGCGGTCTTCATCACCGGCCTGGAAGAAGGCCTGTTCCCGCACGAGAACAGCATCGGCGAGCAGGAGGGGCTGGAGGAGGAAAGGCGGCTGATGTACGTCGCCCTTACGCGCGCGCGCCGGCGCCTGTATCTCACGCTCGCGCAGACGCGCATGCTGCACGGGCAGACCCGCTACAACGTAGCGTCGCGGTTCCTCGAGGAAATTCCCGAAGAGCTGATCCGCCGCGTGAACACCACGAAATTCTCGGGATTCGTGGCGAGCAAGGGTTTCGATTCCGGCTACGAGGCCAGGATCCCGCGCGTGGAAACCACCGTGTCGGGCTGGCGAATCGGGCAGAACGTGGTGCACGCGAAGTTCGGCACCGGCGTCATCGTCGCCGCCGAAGGGCGCGGCGCGGATGCGCGCGTGCAGGTCAACTTCCGCAATGCCGGCATGAAGTGGCTGGCGCTGGAATTCGCCAAGCTCGTCCCCGCCTGAATTTACGCGGCCGCGGGCGGCGCCGGCGGCGGCCCCTCGTAGATGTCGCGGTAACTGGTGTAGACCGAAGGCAGCACGAACAGGGCAACGATCCACAGGCCTGGATTGCGATCCATGTTGGCGAGATCGAACTGCGTCATCAATGCAATAAGCGGCACCATCACGATCAGCCCATAGACCAGGAAGGGCAGCATGTTGCGCAGGCAGCCCTTGAAGCTGTCGCGCAGCGCGGTTGCCGGCTTCTGGTTGCGGAACACCACGAGCAAGGGTGCAAACCAGAGTGCCATGGTCAGGGGAATCGATAGCGCCATCGCGACCAGCAGCGCCAGCAGCGCCGGGCCCAGGGCCTGCATCAGGACCTCGGGGTCCATGTTTTGCGACTGGCCTGCCACGATCTTCTGGATGGCGTCTCCGCCGATCGCGTACATCAATCCGGCGATGACGACGTTGCCCAGCAGGTAGAACGCCCCGAGCGACACCAGGCTGATCGTGTTGGTGCGAAAGCCCGCGAAGAAATGCGCGATTTCCAGCTCCTCGCCTTTTTCCACGGCGCGCGCGCCTATCATCAATCCGCCCAGGAATACCGGCGTCAGCAAGGCCAGCGCCAGGCCCACCAGCGGAATGCGTGCGGCGACGAACACCAGCGCCCAGAGCAGCAGCACGAAGGCGAGCCAGATGAAGAAATTCCTGCGCAACAGCACGAACCCCTGCATCAGCCACCTGAGGCCGTGCGAGGCCGGAACTTTCGCGATTTCCATGTCCTTGACTCTCCGGTTAGGACGCGCCGGCCGGCTGCGGGGCCGCCGCGCGATGATTGGCGAGGATCCGGCGGAAACGCTCCGGATCGTGCTTGTGCGTGAGCTCCCCTGGCCGGGGCAGGTGGAAATCGTACAGCCGCGAGACCCAGAAACGAAGCGCGCCGGCGCGCAGCATCCACGGCCATGCGGCGTGCTCCTCGTCGGTGAAGGGACGCACCGCCATGTACGCCTTCAGCAGCGCATCGGCGCGCGCTGCATCGAGTTTCGCATCGGCATCCACGCACCAGTCGTTGACCGTGATCGCGACGTCGTAGACGAAGCTGTCCACGCAGGCGAAATAGAAGTCGATGAAGCCGCCGACGCGGTCGCCGTCGAACAGCACGTTGTCGCGAAACAGGTCGGCATGCACCACGCCGCGCGGCAGGTTGTCGCGCCGGCAGGCGCCCTGGAAGCGGATTTCTGACTCCAGCAGCTGCGCGTCCTCGGCCTTCAGGAACGGATAGATCTCGGGCGCGCACGCCGTCCACCAGGCCGCACCGCGCAGATTGTCCAGGTGTCCGCCATAGGTGCGGCTGGCCATGTGCATTTCCGCGAGGACTTCGCCCACGCGCGCGCAGTGGACGGGCTCCGGCTGCATCACCGGCTGCCCCGCCAGGCAGGACACGATCGCGGCCGGCTTGCCGTTCAGCTCGCCGAGCAATTGATTCTGCAGGTTGGCGATCGGCTTGGGACACGGCAGGCCGTGGCTCGACAGGTGCGCCATCAGGTTCAGGTAAAAGGGCAGTTCCCTGCTCGTGAGCTTCTCGAACAGGGTCAGGACATAGCGCCCGTGCGACGTGGTGACGAAGTAATTGGTGTTTTCTATGCCCGAGAGGATGCCCTCCAGCGCCGTGGGCACCCCGATCGAGTAGTTCCTGAGCCAGGCCGCGAGCTGCGCCGGCGTGACGGTCGTGAAAACGGACATCGGGTCGTCAGAGGTTCAGTTGCGCTTCGCGCTCCGCGGTGGTCATGGCGAATCCGCGTTTCTCGTAGTGGTCGAATATCGCGTCCGCGACTTCCTTCGGCTCGTCGATGACCTTGATCAGGTCCATGTCCTCCGGGCTGATCATGCCCTCGGAAATCATGCGATCGCGTATCCAGTCGAGCAGCCCATTCCAGAATTTCGACTGTACCAGCACGATCGGTATGCGCCGGATCTTCCCGGTCTGCACAAGGGTGAGGACTTCGCCGAGCTCGTCCAGCGTACCGAACCCGCCCGGCAGGACGACGTAGGCGCAGGCGAATTTCGCGAACATCACCTTGCGCGCGAAGAAATGGCGGAAGGTCTGGCTCACATCCTGGTAGGCGTTGGTGTACTGCTCGTGCGGGAGCTGGATGTTCAGGCCGACGGACAGCGAGCGGCCCGCATAGGCGCCCTTGTTCACCGCTTCCATGATGCCGGGGCCGCCGCCGGAGATGACCGAGAACCCGGCGTCTGAAAGCTGGCGCCCGATGCTCTCCGCCAGCTTGTAGTACGGATGCTCGGGCGGCGTGCGCGCGCTGCCGAAGATGCTCACGGCGGGCCGGATGTGCGCGAGGCGTTCGGTTGCCTCGACAAACTCTGCCATAATCCCGAAGACCCGCCAGGATTCCCGCGCCGACCATGTCTTCTCGACAAATTCGGGGGCGAGCGGAACCGGCACCTTCTGTTTTTCGCTCATGTTGGATTTTCCGCGCTGATCGTCAATGAAAACGCTTGTGCTGGTGGACGGCTCTTCCTACCTGTATCGCGCATTCCACGCACTGCCGGACTTGCGCAACAGGCACGGCGAACCGACCGGCGCCGTGAGGGGCGTGCTCAGCATGCTGCAGAAGCTGCGCAAGGAAACGTCGCCGGATTATATCGCCTGCGTATTCGACGCAAAAGGAAAGACGTTCCGCGACGACTGGTATCCGCAGTACAAGGCGAACCGCCCGCCGATGCCGGACGACCTGACGCGGCAGATCGAACCCCTGCATGAAAGCGTGCGGGCACTGGGCTGGCCGCTGCTGATGGTGGACAACGTCGAGGCCGACGACGTCATCGGCACGCTGGCCAGGCAGGCCGAGGCGCTCGGGGTGCAGACCATCATCTCCACCGGCGACAAGGACATCACGCAGCTCGTGAATCCGATGGTGAAGCTGGTCAACACCATGTCCAACGAAACGCTCGACGAGGCCGGCGTGCTGCAGAAGTTCGGCGTGAAGCCGGCGCAGATCGTCGACTATCTCACGCTGATCGGCGATTCGGTGGACAACGTCCCCGGGGTGGAGAAAGTCGGTCCGAAAACGGCCGTCAAGTGGCTGACCCAGTACGAAACCCTGGATGCGATCGTCGCGCACGCCGGCGAGATCACGGGCGCGGTCGGCGAAAACCTGCGCAAGGCGCTGCCGTGGCTGCCGACCGCGAAAAAGCTGCTCAGCATTCGCTGCGACGTGCCGCTCGAGACGGGCCTGGAACAACTCGCACCGCAAGCCGAGAATGTGCCGGAATTGATTCGCCTGTATGAAAGGCTGGACTTCAAGAGCTCGCTGCGCGAACTGCAGGCGCGCGGAAGCGCACCGGATGAATCCGGCGAAACGCCCGTTGAGGTAGCGGCGGCCGTAACCGCCGCACCTGCCGTCCCGCGCGACTACGAAACCGTCCTGACCGATGCCCAGCTCGACACGTGGATCGAGCGCATCCAGGCCGCCGACATCGTTTCGGTCGATACCGAAACGACCGGGCTCGACCCGATGACGGCGCAGCTCGTCGGGATCTCGCTGTCGGTGCAACCCCATCAGGGTGCCTACATCCCGCTCGCGCACGGCTATGCCGGCGCGCCTGCACAACTGGCCAGGGACCATGTCCTCGGCAAGCTGAAATCCTGGCTGGAAAATCCTTTGCGCCACAAGCTGGGGCAGAACCTCAAGTACGACAAGCATGTATTCGCGAGTGCGGGCATCCGGTTGTCCGGCATCGCGCACGACACGCTGCTGCAGTCCTACGTGCTCGAGAGCCATCGCCCGCACGACATGGACGATCTGGCGGCGCGCCACCTCGGCGTGACCACCATCACGTACGACGATGTCACCGGCAAGGGCGCGAGCCGCATCCCGTTCGAGCAGGTGGAGGTTTCCCGCGCCACGGAGTATGCGGCGGAGGACGCGGACGTCACGCTGCAATTGCACCGGGTGTTGTATCCGCAGGTGGAGCAGGACGCGAAGCTCGCGCGCATCTACCGCGAGATCGAGATGCCGGTCATGGAAGTCCTGTTCACGATGGAACGCAACGGCGTGCTGCTGGACGTGGCGCTGCTCGAGCAGCAAAGCCGGGCGCTCGGGACCCGCATGCTGGAACTGGAACAGCTCGTGCACCAGCAGGCCGGCCAGCCTTTCAACCTCAATTCGCCCAAGCAGCTCCAGGAAATCCTGTTCGAGAAGCACAAGCTGCCGGTGAAGAAGAAGACGCCGGGCGGGCTGCCATCGACGGACGAGGACGTGCTGCAGGAGCTCGCGCTGGATCATCCGCTGCCGAAGCTGATCCTCGAATACCGCGGCGTGTCCAAGCTCAAATCCACGTATACCGACAAGCTGCCGCGCATGGTGAATGCAAACACCGGGCGCGTGCACACCAACTACGCGCAGGCAGTGGCCGTGACCGGGCGCTTGTCGAGCAACGATCCCAACCTGCAGAACATCCCCGTGCGTACCGCGGAAGGCCGGCGCATCCGTGAAGCCTTCATCGCTTCACCGGGCTCGGTCATCGTTTCGGCCGACTATTCGCAAATCGAGCTGCGCATCATGGCGCACCTGTCGCAGGACAAGGGTTTGCTGCAGGCCTTCGCGACCGGGCAGGACGTGCACCGGCACACCGCTTCCGAGATTTTCGCCGTCGATGCCGCGGCGGTATCGAGCGAACAGCGGCGCTACGCGAAAGTGATCAACTTCGGCCTGATCTACGGCATGTCCGCATTCGGCTTGGCCTCCCAGCTCGGCATCGAGCGTTCGGCCGCGCAGCAGTACATGGAGCGCTATTTCCTGCGCTACCCGGGCGTGAAGGACTACATGGAGCGCACGCGCGAAGCCGCGCGCAACCAGGGGTATGTCGAGACCGTGTTCGGACGCCGGTTGTATTTGAACGACATCAAGGCGGCCAATCCGGCGCGGCGCCAGGGCGCGGAGCGGGCGGCGATCAACGCGCCCATGCAAGGCACGGCCGCCGACCTCATCAAGCTCGCGATGATCGCCGTGCAAAAATGGATCGTCGATTCAGGCCGGCAAAGCCGGCTCGTCATGCAGGTGCACGACGAACTCGTGCTGGAGGTTCCGGAGGCGGAAGTCGCTGCGATCGAATCGGCGCTGCCCGCGCTCATGAACAGCGTCGCGCAACTCGATGTGCCGCTGGCCGTCGACGTCGGCGTCGGCCCCAACTGGGAAAAGGCGCACTGAGTCTTCGCGTCCAGCCGGCGTAACGTCACGCCAGGAATTCAAAGTGCCCCGGAGTTCAACCCGCCTTGGCGTAAGTCATGCGGTCGGGATTACGCGTAATGACGCCGCAAGCAATCCGGGCTCCCGAATTGCCGGCCGGTTGCGACGACAGGTCGTCGCGATCGGCGTGAACGACGAGTCCGCGCCCGATGATGCTGTCCGTGCCATTGCCGAAGGCCAGGTCCTTTACGGTGAACGAGGTGAAAATCCTGCCGCTCGAATCGGACGCGACATTCCCCAGATCGCCGCTGTGACGCGGTGATCCGCTCGCGCCGCCATGCTGGGAGGACGCCGGATTGAAATGTTCCCCCGCGCTGGCTCCATCGCGCGCGGAACAGTCTCCCGAGTCGTGTATGTGCAGGCCATGCATGGTATTGGGCTTGAAGCCCGCCATGTTCACGCTGACCAGCACGTCGCCATCCTTGCGAACGAAGGTCGCCACGCCGTGTACGGAATTGTTTTGCGTGGCCGAGAGCACAGCCATCGCCGATGGATCATCGTACACGGTGGGCCCGTTGGAACAGCCCGCCAGTGATACGACGCACAACCCTAACCAAGATGCCGCCGATGTCCTCACGCTTCGTTCCTCGCTTGCGTGCTATTGCAGGCTGGGTGAACCCGATCCCATGGACGGGAAGCCGCGCGGCGCATCGGGCATCCGATCGAAGACGACTACGAGGGAGCCCTTGCGTTTCGCGGCCAAGTCGCAGGCATAAGATAACGCAGCCTGGGGGGCCTTGAACAGCGCGAGGGCTTCGCGAAAACCTTCTTCCACGACTTCCCAAAGCCCGGACGTGCCGCGAACGATACGAAAGGCGGGCGGGGCTTCACGATGGAGTGCTTGCATGGTTCCTCCTTGAGCGATGCATTGTTCGATTGGGTTCATTTCGCGTACAAACCGCTGCACGAATCGCTTTGCAATCGCTATGCCACGCCGCCCCGCATCGCTATCACGTTGAATCGAAACACGGCGAGGAAGCATGCGGGTGCATCGTCATGCTTCCCTGCCGCAGGGTTTACAGGCGCCTTGCAATTTTTACCCGGAAAAATTCCGGCAGCCCGACACCATTGTGATTTCTACAACGCCGATCAGTGGAAAAACAGGTACACGATCACCAGCACGAAGAACGGCACGCCCAGCAGCCAGGCCAAGACATATTTACCCATGATTTTCTCCTCAAAATATTGCAATCGTCCGCTGACGAAGCGGGCTGCGCGTCATGCGGTCAGGGAGAAAAGTGCAATTGGCATGCCCAGCGCTGCAAGCGAAGGCGCAAAGAAAAATTGAACGATGGCAGGGAAGTGCGGTCGCGCGCGTCGCTGAGGATCAGAAATCCATGTCCAGCTCGTCTATCTCATCGGCTTCGCTGCGCGCGGCGTTCGTCCACTCGATCATTTCTGGAAGCTCGAGTATGCGTTTCGAGTAAGCGCTGCACGCTTCATCGAGCGAAACATCGTAAGTCGCGAATCGGGTGACCACCGGCGCATACATGGCGTCGGCCATGGAGCGGCGGCCGAACAGGAACGGGCCCTTGTACGTCGACAGGCATTCGTTCCAGATCTGCGTGATGCGTTCGATGTCGCCGACAGCGCGCGCCCATACCTTGTGCCCCGGAAAGTGCGCCTTGAGGTTCATCGGCAAGGCCGAACGCAGGCTGCTGAAGCCGGAATGCATCTCGCCGCAGATGGCACGGCAATGAGCACGCGCGGCGACGTCCTGCGGCAATAATCCCGCGCCGGGGAAAATCTCGTTCAGGAATTCGGCGATCGCCAGCGTATCCCAGACCTTGATACCCTCGTAGGTCAGGCAGGGGACGAGGATGGACGGCGACATCAGCAGCAGCTCCTTGCGGGCATTCGCATCGTCGGGCGGCACGGCCATTTCCTCGAAGTCCAGTCCGGAGAATCTGGCCAGCAGCCAGCCGCGCAGCGACCAGGACGAATAATTCTTGCTGCTGATGCTGAGCGTGGCTTTCGCCATGAAGGCTTCCTCCCGATGGGCCGCGCGATGCCCGGGCAGGGCGTCCGGCACGACGTGCCCGTCGTTCGCAAAGCCCGTGCCAACGGCATAGCTCTGGCGCGGAAGTTGCGTCGTGATGCAGCCGGACCGCGAAACACGACAACAACAGATGCTCTACCAGGCCTACCAATCGCAACAGGATGCCTTGTGGCTGACGCGCTTTGCCGCCAGCGCCGTTGTCCCCGTCCTGAGCGACATGCGCTGGGGCTTGAGCGAATTTCCGTCCATGCGCAAGCTCGCAGCCGCCTGTGAGGTCTTCACCCTGGCAGACGTCACGCATCGCCGTCCGGCGTTCGGCATCGACTCCGTGACGGTGGCCGGCCGGGAAGTCCCGGTCGTCGAAGAGGCTGCGCACCGGACACCGTTCGGTACCCTGCTGCATTTCAGGAAAGACGTCGATTCCGCCCAGCCGCGCGTCCTGCTGGTTGCACCGATGTCGGGCCATTTCGCAACGCTGCTGCGCGAAACCGTGCGTACCATGCTGGCGGACCATGACGTCTACATCACCGACTGGCACAACGCGAGGGACATTCCGCTGGCGGACGGCCGCTTCGGCCTCGACGAGTATGTCGAACACCTGATCACGTTCCTCGGCGTGATGGGGCCGGGCGCCCACATGGTGGCCATCTGCCAGCCGTGCGTCGCGGCGTTGGCGGCCGTGGCGATCATGGCGGAGGACGGCCATGCGGCCGCGCCGCTCAGCCTGACCCTGATGGCGGGGCCGATCGACTGCCGTGTCAGCCCGACGGAAGTCAACAAGCTTGCCACGGCAAAGCCCATCGCCTGGTTCGAGGATAACCTCATCGGCATCGTGCCGACCCGATATCCCGGTGCATTGCGCCAGGTGTCCCCGGGTTTCCTGCAGTTGATGGCGTTCATGAACATGAACCTCGAGCGGCATGTCAATTCGTTTCGGGAGTTCTACGACGACCTTGTCAAGGGCGACGACGAAAAGGCGAACGCGAAACGGCGCTTCTACCAGGAATATTTCGCGGTGGCCGACCTGCCGGCGGAGTTTTACCTGGAGACCGTGAGCCTCGTGTTCCAGGAATATGCCCTGCCGCGGGGCCAGCTCGAGTGGCGCGGCCGCCGCATCGATCCGCGCGCAATCAGGCGCACGGCGCTATTGACCGTCGAAGGCGAGAAGGACGACATCTGCGCGCTGGGCCAGACGCTGGCGGCGCAGGACCTGTGCGCAAGCCTGCGCCAGTACATGCGCACCCACTACATCCAGGCGGGCGTCGGGCATTACGGCGTATTCAGCGGCAAGCGCTGGAACAACAACATCTACCCGGTCGTGCGCGACGTGATCCACGTCAGCGAATAGGTTGCTCCCGGTCAAATCCCAACACAGAGGCGCAGAGGACGCAGACAAGACCAGAGGAGCGTGATATCTGTTCCGGAGCGTCAGTCGCGCTGCAAAGCAAGACTCCCTACGCTGATCCCCGAATTTTCCCTCGTCGCCGTTCTCATGATCTTCTCTGCGCCTCTGCGTTGAGGTTGCTGCTCTAGGCGCGCGTGAGCGTGATGGCTTTTTCGGGACAGGAGGCCACGCAAAGGCCGCAGGCGTGGCAGGCATCGGCCTTCACCGCGAATGCCTGCTGCCAGCCATGCGCGAAGCCCTTCAGCTTTCCGCGCAGGCTTAAATCCCGGCGCGCTTCCGGCGGCACGGTCTGGATGGCGAAGACTTCATAGGGACAGATCGCCACGCAATCCTTCTTGCCTTCGCAGCGATTGCGATCCACGACGGGCACGAATACGCCCGCGTCCTGCTTGCAATCCTTTGCGGGTGCTTCCAACGCATCTGACGGCATGGCGGGATCCTTATTCGACGGCCTGCAGCGCCTTGCCGGATTCGCCGCCGAGCGAATACTGGATGCCGTGCAGGTTTGCGTAGATGCCGCGCTTCGCCAGCAATTCCTCGTGCGTGCCGACTTCGGCGATTTCGCCCCTGTCAAGCACGACGATCCGGTCGGCGTTTTCTATGGTGGACAGACGATGGGCGATGACCAGCGTCGTTCGCCCGCGCATGAGTTCCTCCAGTGCGGCCTGGACGTGCTTCTCGGATTCGGAGTCGAGCGCGGACGTGGCTTCATCGAGAATCAGGATGGGCGCGTTCTTGAGCACCGTGCGTGCGATCGCCAGGCGCTGACGCTGCCCGCCGGAGAGCCGCACGCCGTTTTCGCCGATCAGGGTGTCAAACCCCTTTGGCATGGCGAGGATGAATTCGGTAGCGTGGGCCGCCTGCGCGGCTTCCTCGATCTGCCGGCGCGCGGCGCCGGCCGATTCGCCATAGGCGATGTTGGCGGCAACCGTGTCGTTGAACAGCGCGACCTCCTGGCTGACCAGCGCGATGTTCCTGCGCAGGCTGGCGAGCGACAGGTTTTCGAGATTGTGCCCGTCGATGGCTATCTGTCCGCTGTCCGGGTGATAGAAGCGCGGCACCATGTTGGCGAGCGTCGTCTTGCCGCCGCCGGATGATCCCACCAATGCGATGGTTTCGCCGGCGCGTATCGAAAGCGTGACGTTCCTGAGCGCCTGTCGCTCGGTGCGAGGATAGCGGAACGTGACATTGCGGAATTCGATTTCGCCGCGAGCCCGCTCGATCCTCACGGTGCCGGAATCGACTTCCGGCTTCTCGTCGATCAGCGAGAACACGCTTTCCGCGGCCGCAAGGCCGCGCTGGAGGTATTCCGCGACGCCGGTCAACCTTTTGAGGGGTGGGTTCAGCAACAGCATGGCCGCGAGGAAGGACACGAAGCCGCCGACTGTCGTGGCATCGGATTGCGCCTGCACCGTTGCGTAGTAAACCACCACCGACACCGCCACGGCGGCCACCAACTGCACGATGGGAACATTCGCGGAAGCAGCGGCCACCTGCTTCATGCTGAATCGGCGCAAGCGGTTGCTGGTCTCGGCGAAGCGCTTTGCTTCGTAGTCCTGGCCGCCGAAGATTTTCACGACCTTGTTGCAGTCTATGGTTTCCTGCAGCACCTGGGTAATCTCGCCCATGGAGTCCTGCGTCTTGCGACTCATGTTGCGCAAGCGCACGTTGAAATAGCGGACGACGACCGCGATCGGCGGAATCATGATCAGCGAGATCATGGTGAGCTTCCAGTCGATGTACAGCAGGTAGGCGAGCAGGCCGACGATGATGAGCGAGTCCTTCACCAGCACCGTCACAACATTGGTGGCGGCTCCCGTCACCTGCGCGGCATCGAAGGTGAAGCGCGAGATCATGTTGCCGGTGGTATTGTCGTGGAAGTAACCCATCGGCAACGCCAGCATGCGACGGAACATGCCGTCGCGCAGGTCCATGACAACCTTGTTGCCGACCCATGCACTGGCGTAGCTGCCCATATAGGAGCCGGCGCCACGGACGATGTACAGCAGCACCATGAGGATAGGCACCCACTTGATCAGGAACGGGTCCTTCTGCACGAAGGTTCCGTCGAGGAAGGGTTTGACTGCGACCGGCAGCGCCACTTCGGTGGCGGCCGTGATCAGCATGCCGAGGATGGAAAACGAGAACACGCCCCAGTACGGCTTGACGTAGTGAAGCAGGCGCAGATAGAGCTGGGAACTGGTCATTTGCTGCATGGCTGCACAATAGCAAAACTCGCGTGTACTCGACAGGATCGGGAATGCAAAAGGCCCGGCAAAACCGGGCCTTTCGTTTCAGCGTCCCTTCCGGCTATTTGCCGAACCGGTATTCCACGAATGCCATGAACGTGCGCTCCGGCAACGGATACGCATTGTAGCGATCGGGTACGAACTGCGATCGCACGGCGTAGTTGTAGTACTTCTCGTTGAGCGCATTGTTCATCGCCACGCCGAAGCGCGCCGCACCTACCTGCTGCGTGAGCTTTAAATCGACCACGGTGTAGGACGGAATCTTTACGCCGAGGTCGTTTGCTTCGTCGTTGTCCATGAATTGCTCGCTCACGTAGACAACCGCTCCCGACAGGTTCGTCGACGGCGTGATTCCCCAGTTAGCGTTGAAGGTTGCCTTGTGCCGCGGCACGAGCGGAACCGTCTTGCCGGCAATGTTGACATTGGTCGTCGAAAACGGGCCGCCGGGAAACTCGCCGTCGCGAAATTTCGGGTCCGTATACGTGTACGTGAACCGGAGATCCAGGCGCTCCGCGGGTTGCACGCCGGCGTCGAACTCGATGCCGCGTCGCCGGGAAGGCGGCAGGTTGGTATTTCCGACCCCGGACGTGAACGCGTCCAGGTGGATCTCGTCCTTGATATCCGTCTGGAATACGCCGATGCGCGCGTCCGCCGCCGTTCCCCGCCAGTCGGTGCCGACTTCGTAAGTAATCGACGTTTGCGGCTCCAGGAACTGGAAAGATTGCTCGAAAAGGGCGGTCGTCTCGTAGGTTTCGTCCACGGTCGCGAAACGATAGGCCCGCGTCGCGCGCGCATAAGCCGACCATTGTTTCGTCAGGGCCTGGCGCAGGCCGAGTTCCCACGCGAATTGCCGGTCGTTCTGCTCGCCGCTCGGCGAGCCGCCGTTAATGAAGGTCGGATTCGGCGCAGTCGGATCGAAGTGATCGTTGGCGCCGATATGGAACCACTCGACACGGCCACCGCCGGTCAGGGTGGTCCCCTCCAGCGGTTTCAGCGATTCCAGGACATAGAGCGCGCGATTTTCCTGCTGGGCATTCACCTTGTGCACGGGTTGGGCGATGGTGGTCGGCGACGCGGACAGCGCGAGGTCGTAGTCCCACGTATACCAGTCGACGCCAAGCACCAGATTTCCGTTCACGCCGAACTGCGAGTGATCGAACCGCATGCGCGGCGTGACCGCGAGCACATCCAGGTTGATTTCACGATAGTCGGGAAATCCGCCGAAGTCGAAATACGATTTCTGCTCCTTGTTTCTATATGACACACCGACGACTTCCGAGAATGCTCCGTCCGTGCGCGACCAGTCGAACTGGACGACGTTGTCGTCCCTCAATGCATAGTCCTTGGGCGTGGAAGTCCCCTTGCGGTCGGTCTCGAGCTCGTTGAGCCCTATGCTCGGCTGGACGGTGCGTGCACCGGGCAGTCGCAAATTCTCGTTGGCACCGGCAAAGCGCAGCGAGATGTCGCCGATCGCCGCATTCCAGCGACCTTCCGCAGAGGCAGTCGACTGGATGTCGCGATTGTTGTCCCGATAGCCCTTCGAGTCGTAGTAGGCGCCGCCCACGCGCAGGCCCGCGGTGTCGTTTCCCAATTCGCCGCTGGCGCGCGCCTGGTAGGTGTCGAAGCTGCCCGCGCTGATGCCCACCATGCCCTGGGGGCCGTCCTTGCCGGGTTTGCGCGTAATGATGTTGATCACGCCGGCGACCGCGCCGTCGCCATATTGGACCGTACCGCTGCCGCGAATGATTTCGATGCGTTCGATCGAGTCCAGTGGCAGCGCGGACCATTGCACGCCGGACAGGTCGATGTCGTTCATCTTCCTGCCGTCCAGCAATACCAGCGTATTTTGCGCGGCGGTCGCGCCGAATCCACGCATGTCGACCGTTGCTTGCGACGCGTTGTTGCCGAACAGGTCGCGACCGCCGATGCCGGCCTGATATGACAATAATTCCGGTACCGTCCGCGCGGGCGACTGGCGGATTTCCTCGGAAGTGATGACGGTGATATTGAGAGGCTTGTCCGCCTGCGTGTCTTCGAACCTTGTCGCCGTCACGACGACTTCATCCGCAACCACGTCCGTTTTCTGCGCGTGCGCAATTCCCGCCGGCAACACGGATGCCAGAACATATATCCACTGCTTGTTCATTGCTGCTCCCCTTGAAGCGCAAGCCCGCCGCATGCGCGAGTTGTGAAAAGGGAGTTCCGGAAAGGGTGAGGGCCGGGTGAGGAAGGACGTCCGCACCGGATGCCCGCCCCGCGCGGAATCTCCGTTTGCGTCCGACAGGCCGGTATCCGGGCTTGCGCTTTCGGACCTGCCGCCTTCCCAAGTGTGTCGCCGATGGTCCGGGCGGTACACTCAGTGGCATCATGGCAGGCCCCGTGGTCGCTTACCGTTGCGGGGGCAGCACAGGAATTGCGCCAGCGGATCAAAATCTACCGGCGCGCACCTGTTTCCCGTTTGACCCCACCCGAAGGAATTCAGGCGGGGCACCCGAGAACGTGCATGGATTCTAACCGATGGGAATGCCGCGGCAATTCGATTCGCGGGCGAAATGCGGGCGTTTTTGCACCGATTGGACGGCCGGTACCGCTACCCCGCAACATATGCCAAAATACTTTCAATAATATGTGTTAGCAGTTGACTTTTCACGCTTTTCATAACTATAGTGTTGCGATGGAAGCCGAGCTCAGCACTCTCGACGACAAGATCGGTCAGCTCATCCAGTTGACCCAGAAACTCCGCAAGGACAACTCCCAGTTGCGCCAGAACCTGGTATCCATGCAGAACGAGAACAGGCGCCTTTCGGAAAAGGTGGATACCGCGAAGGCCAGGCTGGAAGCCCTGCTGGCGCAGATGCCGGAAGGCACGGAATGAGCAGCCAGGGCAAGAACGGCCTCGACGTCAGCATCATGGGGCGCGAATTCCGCATCTCCTGCTCCGAGGAAGAGCAGAAGGAACTGCTGAAGGCGACGGAATACCTGAACAACAAGATGCGCGAGATTCGCGACGCGGGAAAAGTCATCGGCGTCGAGCGCATCGCCATCATGGCGGCGCTGAACATCACCCACGAATTCCTGTCAACGCGCGTGGACGGCAGATTTGATGTGGGTGAGTTTAAGCGTAGAATCTTCAGCATGCAGTCAGCCATCGACCAGGCTATGAACGGTCAGGATGAGTTGTTCTGACGCCAGTCAATGTCCCCTGCGTTGTTCGTCAGGCTGTAATTCTTTGAACCAATGTTAAATACCTTGGTTGCTGCCTAATGTAGCGCTGTTGTGCGCGTCCCTCGCGGAAGCGCCTGATGTGCTCGGAAAGCGACCGCCTTGAACCCTAGGTTCAAGATGTCGGTCTGACGGAGATCGCGGGGGGCGCCCTACAACTTGAAGCAAGGACCGGATAAATGGACCTCCGTTTAGCGGCCGTCCAGAAGTCCGACAGAGTTCCGGCGATCCGGGACTCTTTTTTTTGCGCGGCGGGATCATGAGCTATTGGTTGATGAAGTCCGAGCCCGATGTCTTCGGCATCGACGATCTCGCCAAGGCGCCGCGCAAGACCGCCCCATGGTGGGGTGTTCGCAATTACCAGGCACGCAATTTCATGCGCGACCAGATGGCGGTCGGCGACGGCGTGTTCTTCTACCATTCGAGCTGTCCGGAGCCCGGCATCGCCGGGATCGCGAAGGTATCGGCGCTTGCGCATCCTGACGAGACGCAGTTCGACCGCAAGAGCGAGTATTTCGACCCCAAGGCATCGCGCGACAATCCGCGCTGGTTCAACGTCGACGTCACTTTTGTGAAAAAGACGCGCGTGCTCGGCCTCCCGGAAATGAAGACCCATCCCGAGCTCGCTTCGATGCGCGTGCTCCAGCGCGGCAACCGGCTGTCGATCACGCCGGTCGAGCCGCAGGAAGCGGAATTCATCCTGAAGCTCCTGTAGGCGCGCAGATGGAGTGGTGGATCGTTTACCTGTTGATGGGCCTGTTCGTCGGCTTTTTCGCCGGCCTGCTGGGCATAGGCGGCGGCCTCATCCTCGTCACCTTGATGGTCTACGTTTTCACGATGCAGGGTTTTCCCGCCGATCGCATCCTGCACATGGCGCTGGGCACGTCGATCACCAGCATCGTCTTCACGTCCATCTCCAGCCTGCGCGCCCACCACAAGCACGGCGCCGTGCGCTGGGACATCCTGCGTGCCTGCACGCCCGCGCTGATCGTGGGCACGCTGCTGGGCGTGCTCGTGGCTGATTCCCTCAAGTCGAAATACCTTGCGGTGTTCTTCGTGATATTCGTTTACGTCTCCGCCGTGCAGATGTTCGCGGACGTCAAGCCGAAGCCTTCCAGGCAGCTGCCCGGCAAGCTGGGAATGCATATCGCCGGGCTCGTCGTGGGAATCGTCTCGGCGCTGGTCGGCGTCGGCGGCGGGGTGCTTTCGATCCCGATGATGTCGATGTGCAACGTGCCCATGCGCAATGCCATCGGCACGTCGGCGGCGATCGGGCTTCCGATCGCATTGGCGGGCGCCATCGGCTTCATCGCCACCGGCCTGGACAAGGATCACATGCCGGCGATGAGTCTGGGCTACGTGTACCTGCCCGCGCTTGCCGGAATCGTGATCGGAACCTTCATCACCGTGCCGCTCGGGGCCAGGATGGCGCACAGCATCCCGGTGATACGGCTGAAAAGGATTTTCGCCGTGATCCTGTTCATCCTGGCGACGCGAATGCTCTGGTCGCTGTTCTCGACGCCGGTCTGAACCGCGCGTCAGTTGTGACTGCTGCGGAAGGTATCGCAGGCCGACAACTCGCCGGATTCCCAGCCTCGCTTGAACCATTGCACGCGCTGTGCCGAGCTGCCATGCGTGAAACTTTCCGGCGCCACGTAGCCCTGCGCTTGCATCTGCAGCTTGTCGTCGCCGATGGCGGCGGCGGCATTCAATGCCGATTCGATGTCGCCGGACTGGATGATATGCCGCGACCGGTTGGCGTGGTTGGCCCAGATGCCGGCGTAGCAATCGGCCTGCAACTCCTGGCGCACCGACAACTGGTTGGCGCGTTCCTGGCTTGACCGCTGCATCGCCGCCTGCACCTTCCCGGATATGCCGAGCAGGTTCTGGACGTGATGGCCGACCTCGTGCGCGACGACATAGGCCTTCGCGAATTCTCCAGGTGCACCGAAGCGCTTTTCCAGCATCCGGTAAAAATCCAGGTCTATATAGACCTTGTGGTCGCCGGGACAATAGAACGGCCCGACGGCGGACCGCGCCAATCCGCAGGCCGAACGCACCGCGCCCGTGAACAGCACGAGCTTCGGCCGTTCGTATTGCGCGCCACCGCGCTGGAAGATCTCGCCCCAGGTGTCCTCGGTATCGGCGAGCACGACGGAAACGAAATCCTTGAGCTTGTCCTGCGCCGGGTCGACCGGCACGGCCTGCTGCTGGCCCGACGTCGCCTGGTCCTGGCCGACCTCCTGCAAGACCACGCGGGGATCAACGCCGAAGAACATCGCGACCAGCGCGAGCACCACGACCCCGATGCCGCCGCCCGCGACGCCGCCGGGAATGCCGATGCCGCGGCGATCCTCGACGTTGTCACTGCGCCTGCCGCCTTCCCAGTCCATGGCCGCCTCCTATTGCGACTCTTTGCCGTAGCGCTCGCGCAGCAGCGCCTTCTGCACCTTGCCCATGGCATTGCGCGGCAGGTCGTCGACGACGTACACCCGCTTCGGCACCTTGTAATTCGCAAAGTTCTTCTTGAGCTCGGCGATCATGGCCGCCGGGTCGAGCACGGCTTCCCGCTTCGCCACCACCACGGCGGTCACCGCTTCGCCGAAATCCGCATGCGGCACGCCGATGACGGCGGATTCCGCCACGCCGGGCATGGCGTCGAGCACCAGCTCGATTTCCTTCGGGTAGACGTTGAAGCCGCCGCTGATGATGAGATCCTTCGCGCGGCCCACGATGGCCACGTAGCCGTCACCATCGATGGTGCCGACGTCGCCGGTGCGGAAATACCCGTCGGCGGTGAACTCCTCGCAGGTCTTTTCCGGCATGCGCCAGTAACCCGCGAACACGTTGTCGCCGCGAATCTGGATGCCGCCGATTTCGCCTTGCGGCAGCGGCCGGTCGGCGGCATCCGCGATGCGCAGGCTCACGCCGGGCAGCGGGAATCCCACCGTGCCGCCGCGGCGCTCGCCTTCGAGCGGGTTCGAGCAGTTCATGCCGGACTCGGACATGCCGTAGCGCTCGAGGATGCGCTGGCCGCAGCGCTGCTCGAATTCGACGAAAGTCTCCAGCAGCAACGGCGCCGATCCCGAGATGAACAAGCGCATCGTCCCGCACGCCTTGCCACCGAAGGCGGGTTCAGCGAGCAACCGCGTGTAGAACGTCGGCACGCCCATCAGCACGGTTGCGCGGGGCAGATCGCGCAGCACCGCGCTCGCGTCGAACTTGCGATGCCAGAGCAGTTTCGCGCCGGATAGCAGCGCGCAATGATTGGCCACGAACAGGCCGTGGATGTGGAAGATCGGCAGTGCGTGCAGCAGGACGTCGCGCTCGCCGAATCCCCACAGCGCGACCAGCGTGCGCGCATTCGACAGCAGGTTGCGGTGCGTGACCATCGCGCCCTTGGAGCGCCCGGTCGTCCCGGAGGTGTAGAGGATGACGGCGAGATCGTCGGGCGCGGTTTCGGCCGTGGCAAAAGTACCCGGCTGCGCCAGCGCGAGATCCGCGGCGGTTCCGGCGCCATGCTCGTCGAGCGTAAGCGTGCGCACCTTGTCCCCGGCGATTTCATTCATGATCGTCGAGGACGCGGGCTTGCATACGATCACGACCGGCTCGGCGTCCGCGATGAAGTACGCCAGCTCGCCGCGCTGGTAGGCCGTATTCAACGGCAGGTAGACCAGGCCGGCGCGCAGGCAGCCAAGATACAAGAACAGGTTCGCGGGCGACTTCTCGACTTGCACGGCGACTCGATCGCCGCGCTTCGCCCCGGCTGCCAGCAGCGCGCCCGCGAATTTCGCGGACTCGCGCGCGAGATCCGCGCCGGTGAACGTCTGTCCGTCCTCCGTTTCGAGGAAGATGCGTTCGCGGCCGGCGTCGAAGGTCCGCGCCAATGCGTCGTAGAGGTTCGCGTTCACGTGAATTACATCAACGTGTCGATGACGCCTGCGCGCATGTAGTCCTCCACGCCGTCCACTTCGGTTCGACGATGCAGCACGCGCGCAACGGCCGCCGGCGGCAAGACCTGGACGTTCGCACCCGGCAGCGCGACCACGCGTACCGAAGGCGCGGCCAGCGCGACGTAGATGCCGCCCGCCGCGTCCCCGAGTACCTGCAGGGTGACGCGATGGCCGTTCTGCCGCAGCGAAGTCAACACCAGCGCAAGATGGGCGATGTACTCGGACAGCATCAGCTTTTCGTCCCGGTGGGTCGGCGCCTGCCCCGGGGAATCAAGGAAGACGGTCACGGCTTCACCCGGCCGCTCTTCGGCCATGGTCAGGCATTCGCCCGCCAGCGTCCACGCCGCGAGGGCATCGACCGGCTTGCCGTCGATGAAGCCGAAGAACGCGTTCAATGTGGACTTGCCGTTGCGACCAACGAGCACGCCGTCCATCTTTTGCGTCTTGATGCCCTCGGGAATGATTTCCTGCAGTACGGCCGGCAGGCTGTCGGCGGCTTCTTGTGGCGGCGATGGGGTCACGCCTTGCGCAAGGAGTCGCGTACCCAGCCGGGTGTGCTGCAGGGTCAAGTCCGGCGTTCCGGCTTGCGTGCCGGAGTCGAGCCAATCGCGCGCCTCCTTGCGGTAGGCGTCGATCGTGTCCGCGCATAATCCGTCCGTCGGCGAGAGTCGCTGCCGCGCCGCGCCGCCCATCAATGCGGTGACGGCACTAACGTCATCGGCATCGAGTTCGGCGGCGCCGCCGAGCGCATGGATGACGGCGGGACCGGACATCGCGAGCCGGGATTTGGCGGAGAAGACGCGCTTTTCGCAGGTGGCGGCCAGCATGCTTGCGCCGCCGAAGCAATCGCGGCCGAGCAATGCCAGCATGGGCAGCCCGGCCAGCCGCAGATCCAGCATGCGCCGATAGAGCTGGCGAAACGCGCCGAGCGCCGGCAGGCCCTCGTCCAGGCGCGCGCCGGCGGAATCGAGGCAGAGCACGACGGGCCGATGCGCCGCATGACTTTCTTCCATCAACGCCGCCAACGCATGGGATTCGGCCACGCCGAGCGAGCCGCCGGCCACGTGCCGGTCCGTCGCGACGATCGTGACCTCCTTGCCGCCCATGCTGCCGAAGCCGGCAATCAACGAACCGCTGGCATGCGCCTGGCCGCGATCGAGCGTGCCGTTGTCGAGCAACGCCGTAACGCGCTGCGCCGGCGGACTTGCGGAAAATGCGTCTCCGGACATCAGACCCCGCACCAGCGCCGGGCAATTTCCTCGTAAGCCGAAACGGCTTCGGCCACGCGATCGACCACGCAGTATTCGTTCGTCTGGTGCGCCATCTGCGCCTCGCCGGGACCGAGGATTACGGTCGGCGGCGCGTTATAGGCGACACTCAACGCGGCTGCATCGGTGAAGTAAGTCGCAACTCGCGGCTCTGGACGATCACCGAGGAATGGCCGCATGACGTCAAACACGTCCTGCATCCACTCGTGCTGCGGCTCGGTGAACACGCTCTCGAGGTCGAGAAAGGCCTCCAGTTCGACCTCCGGCCCGAGCTGGCGCGCAAGCTCCGCGCGCAATTCGGCGTGCTTGATGCCCGGAATGGTGCGAATGTCGATGCCGATCACGGCTTCGTCCGGCACCGAGTTGATGTTGAGTCCGCCGCGAATGGTGCCGACGTTCAGCGTCGCCTGGCCCATCAGCGGATGCGGCGGATTGCTGAAGCGGAATTTCTCCAGCATTCCGACCGCGCGGGCCGCCTTGAACACGGCGTTGACGCCTTTTTCAGGCATCGATCCGTGCGCCGTCACGCCACGCGTTTTGGCGTTCAACCAGAAGGCGCCGCGATGGCCGACGAACGGATAGTTGGACGAAGGCTCGCCGACCACGACGGCGCCGGCGCGGCCGAGCGCGCCGCTCTTGTGGATCAGGTGGAAGGCGCCTTCACAACCGGTTTCTTCGCCCGCCGTGATCACGAGCTCGAGTCCGGGCGAACGCTGCAGCTTGTCGGCCAGGTTCAGCGACGCGACGACAAAGGCGGCGACGCCGCATTTCATGTCGCTCGTTCCCCTGCCATAAACCTTGCCGCCATCAGTGTCCGCGGCGAATGGATCCATTTTCCATTGCGCGGCGCCGAGCGGAACCGTATCGATGTGGCCGGTGAAGCATAGCGGCGCCTTGTCGGACGAACCGCCGATGGTGGCGACGAGGCTCGCCCGCTTCGGCGAAAGCTCGTGGTAGCGAGTCTTGAAGCCGGCTTTTTCCAGCAATTCGCCGAGCAGGCGGGCGCATTGCTCTTCCTGTCCCGGCGGATTGATCGTGTTCATGCGCACCATGCGCTTGGTGAGCTCGACTGCATCCACTTGCGCCGCCATGCCGACTTCTCCTGGTTATTTTCCGAAGTACGCCGCCCGCACTTCGGCATTCTCGCGCAATGCCGCGGCTTCGCCTTGCGCCGCCACCCTGCCGCCCGCCAGCACATAGCCGCGATGCGCGATGGCCAGGGTCTGCCTGACATTCTGCTCCACCAGCAGGATCGTGACGCCCGACTCGGCAATGCGCCGGATGACGGCGAAGTTTTCCTTCACGAAGAGCGGGGAAAGCCCGAGCGAAGGCTCGTCTATGATCAGCAAGCGCGGTCGCGCCATCAATCCGCGCCCTATCGATAGCATGGCCTGCTCCCCGCCGGACATGGTACCCGCAAGCTGGCCCACCCGCTCCCGTAGCCGCGGGAAGACCTCGAAAACGCGGGCAGTGGCGGATGTGATGTCGGCAGCAGGATCCGGGTAAGCGCCGATGAGCAGGTTTTCGCGAACCGTCATCTTCGGGAAAACTTTGCGGCCTTCCGGGATGCAGGCTATTCCGCGCGCGACGATGCGATGTGTCGGCATGGCGGTGATGTCGCTTCCCTCGTGCAGGATGCGACCGCCGCGCGGCGGCGTCAGCGACAGGATCGCGCGGATCAAGGTCGTCTTGCCCGCGCCGTTCGCGCCAAGGACGCAGGTGATCTCGCCAGCGCGGACATCCAGCGACACGTCGGACAACACGTCCGCCTGGTCGTAGCCGACGCGAAGTCCCTCGACGGACAACGCCGAGGCCATGTCAGTCTTCCCCCAGATACGCGGTTCGGACCTGCTCGTCGACCGCCACCGCTCGATAGCTGCCTTCGCAGATATTGCGGCCGTAGTTCAGGACCACACAGCGATCCGTCACGCGCTCGATGAGGTTCATCTCGTGTTCGATCAGGATGACGGAGAGAGACGGCAATTGCTCGCGCGCCGACAGCAGGTCGTCCATGAGCTCGTGCGTCTCGTCGTGCGTCATGCCGGCCGAAGGTTCGTCGAGCAGCAGGATGCGCGGCCGGCCAATCAACGCACGGCAGATCTCGATGCGCCGGCGATCGATCATGGGAAAGGCCGCCGCCGGCTCGAAAAGTCGCGACGCCAGTGGCGCGCTGAACTTGCGCAGCAACTCCTGCGCACGCGACACCGATTCATCGACCTGGCGGGCAAGCACGCCGCGACGGAACAAGTTTTGCCAGAAGCCGTGCGCCAGGTTGCGGTGGTTGCCGATCATGAGATTGTCGAACACCGACAGCGGCAGGCACAGGCGCGAGCGCTGGAAGGTGCGGGCGATGCCGGCCCGGCTGATGGCTTGCGGGGAGGCCCCCGTCACGTCGTTGCCGTCGATGCGGATCGAACCTGCCGAAGTCTTGTACAGGCCGGTGAGCGCGTTGAAGAAGGTGGTCTTGCCGGAACCGTTCGGTCCGATCAGTCCGAGGATTTCGCGCGCATCCAGGTGCAGGTCGAGCGCGTCGAGGGCGGCCAATCCGCCGAAACGCACGCTGACACCTTCTGCGGCAAGAACGGCAGTCACGCGCGCGCGCCCCGACTGAAGTACGAGCGCAGGCGCCTCGGCATCAAGCCCTGCGGCCGGAACAGCAATATCAGGATCACGAGCAATGCGTACAACAGGAAGCGGTATTCCTGGATCGCCTGAAGCTTTTCCGGCAGCACCAGCAGCAGCAGCGCCGCGGGCAACACGCCCAGCGGATTTCCCAGGCCGCCAAGGATGACGATGGACACCAGGATCAGCGAATCGCCGAAGGTGAAGCTGTTCGGCGCGATGAAGCCGCTCATCATTGCGTAGACGGCGCCGGCCATCCCGGCAAGGAAGTTGCCGAATACGAAAGCCGTGATCTTCCATCTCGCGATATCGATGCCGGAGACTGCCGCGGCGGTTTCATCGAGGCGCACCGCATCGAAGTTCAGCCCGATCCAGGACGACTCGACGCGCTTGACGACCATGAACGCCGCGGCGGCAAGCAGCACGGCGACCAGCACGTAATTGAGATAAAACGAGGCCTCGATCCCCCACGGCAGGTGCAACGGATCGTTGAATGACCAGCCGAGGATTTTCAGGCCCGGCACTTTCAATCCCTGTGGCCCGCCGAGCGCGTCGTTCACCTCGAGGAAGGTCTTGAACAGGATGCCGAAGGCAATGGTAATGAGCGCGGCATAGTGGCCGCGCGTGCGCAGCATGGGCAGGATCAATACCGAGCCGATCAACGCGGATGCGATCCCGGCCAGGAAAATGACCAGCAAGTGCGGAAGCGCCGTTTGCGTCGCCAGCACCGCAGTGGCGTAGCAACCGATGCCGAAGAAGGCCGCGCCCGCGAAATTGGCGATGCCGGCAAAGCCGAACTGCACTGTCAGGCCCAGGCATACGGTGGCATAAAGCGCGACCGTTGCCAGCATGAGCAACGCGAAATGCGATTCGTGCAGGACCAGTGCCACGATCAGCACGGCGAGGACACCTAGCGCGCTTGCAAGGCTCCTGCGCGTCGAGGCTGCGGCTTCGAAGCGTGCGCGCAGGCCGAGGCGATCCGCAAGAAACAGGGCCAGGGCGACAGCGCCTGCGACGGCGACAACCGCCCATTGCGCCTCGACCTCCAGGAACAGCCATACGCCCAGGCCGCACGCCGCGATTCCGAGCAGCAAGGTCACGATCGAGGACCGGCCCATGCCCATGGCTAAACCCGTTCCGCGGTTTTTTCCGCGATGAGCCCGGTCGGCTTCCAGGCCATCAGCAGGATGATCGCGGCGAACGCAAAGACATCCTTGTAGGCCGGCACGGAAAACCAGATGGCGCCGATGGTCTGCAGCGCGGCAAACAGGAAGCCACCGAGGATCGCGCCGTACAGGTTTCCCAGCCCGCCGACCACGGCCGCGCTGAAGCCGATGACACCAAGCCACAAGCCCATGCCGAAATTGATCTCGTTGTAGTAAAGGCCGTTCGTCACGCCGGCCAATGCCGCCAGCGCGGAACCGATGCCGAAGGTGATCATGACGGTACGCTCGAAATCCACCCCCATGACGCGTGCCGTTTCGGGATCCTGCGCAACCGCGCGAATCGCGAGGCCGAGGCGGGTGCGATTGACGACAGCGTGGACCGCAACGATGGCGAGGATGCCGGCGACAAACAAGGTCGCGCTGTCCGCGCGCAACGAAAAACTTCCGGATGACCAGGATCCGGTTGGCAACAGGTGTGGAAAGGGCTTGGGATTGGAACCGTTGGGATAGAACAGGCGCACGGCCTCGCGCAGGGCGAGGCCCAGCATCAAGGTGATGAGCAGCGTGTTGAGCGGCGGCGCCTTGCGCAGCGGCAACACCAGGAATTTGGCGATCAGCGCGCCCAGCAACGCCATCGAGCCCAGCGCCGCGAGGGTCGCGGCGAGCAACAACAGCAGTGGCAGCGTCGTGCCGATGGCATTCAATCCGCCGGCTACGGCCAGCGCGACGAATGCGCCGACCATGACCACGTCGCCGTGGGAAAACTTGATCACGTCGAGCACGCCGAAGAACAGCGTGAAGCCGACGGCGACCATCGCGTAGATGAGACCCAGCATCAGGCCGTTCAGCAGGTACTGGCCTGCGAGTCCCGCGTCCATCGACGGTCAGGCGATCGTCCGGTTCAGAAAGGACGCGGCAGCTTGCGCTTGCCCTTCGCGTATTCGCTGTCCTCCCATACCACCCATTTGCCGTCCTGAACGACGAACTTCGTGATCAGCGGCACCATGTTCTGGCCATGGTCGTCGAAGGTGACCTTGCCGACGATGGATTGGTGATCCTTGGTGGCGCCGAGTTCCGCCATGACTTTCTGGCGGTCCGGCCCGACCTTCTCGATCGCATCCAGGATCAGGCTTGCTGCCGCGTAGGCAAACGCACCATATGCTTCCGGCCCGTCCGCATAGTTCTGCTTCTGGTATTGCTCCAGAAAGAATTTTCCTCCCGGCAGCTTCTCCGCGGGCGCGCCTTCGCGGAAAGCGACCGTGCCTTCGGCAAGCGGCCCTAGGCCTTCGATGAAAGCATCCGAGACGATGCCGGAAGTGCCCTGGAATGCGGCCGTAATCCCAAGCTTGTCCATCTGCGAGCGAACGCGCACGCCGATCGGCGTCAGGCCGCCGAAGTAGATGACCTCGGGCTTGAGCTCCTTGATCTTCGTGAGCTCGGCATTGAAATCCTGCTGATCCGCGGTGACACCGAACGTGCCGAGGATGGTGCCGCCGCGCTTTTGCAGGTCGGCGGAGAAATATTTGTTGTGTCCCTTGCCGTAGTCGGTCGTATCGTGGATCACCGCCCATTTCTTGTATTTCAGGCCGGTCATGAATTCCGCCGCGACTTCATTCTGGTTGATCATGGTGCCGTTGACGCGATGGATTTCCTTGTAGTCGTTCGCGTAGGTGATTTCCGGCAGCACCGCGCCCCAGACGATGACGGGGAGGCCAAACCGGTGATAAACGTCTACCGTTCCCATCGCGACCGACGAGCAATAGTGCGTGACCCCCGCGATGATCTTGCGATCCGCCGCGGCCTTCGTCGCCACCTGCACGCCGATGTTGGGCTTGCACTCGTCGTCGAGCGCCACCAGTTCGTAGCTGTATTTCGCGTTCGCGTCGGCGTTGCGCAGGCGGACCGCGAGGTCCGCCGAGTTCCTTCCGCCGAGGCCGTTCGCCGACACGCCGCCGGTCAGCGGACCGATGAAGGCGATCTTCACGGTCTCCTTGGCGTCCACCGCCGTGACGGCGAGAAACACCCATGCAAGCACGATGAAACGACTGAACATGGCGAACCTCATTCTCATTTGCTAGTGAACGGTGCGGGCCGGACGAACAGTGGCGAGAGTATGAGCGGCGGCGCGCGGTTGTCAACGCGCGCGCGACGGACAAAAAAAGAGCGGCCGCGGCCGCTCTTTTCCGGATTGCATCGCGCTACTTGCGCCGCAGTTTGCGTATGGCGGCGAGCTGGGCGGCCAGCATGGAGACTTCCGCCTGGATGGTGGCGATTTCCTGCTTGTCGGTTGCCGTGCGCAGGGATTCCTCGGCGCGCTTTTGCGCTTCGAGCGCCTTGGCTTCGTCGAGGTCAGCGCCGCGGATCGCGGTATCGGCGAGCACCGTGACCATCGCGGGCTGGACTTCGAGGATGCCGCCCGCGACGAAAATCAGGTTCTCTTCGCCGCCGTTGGCCGGCTTGATGCGCACCGCGCCCGGCTTGATGCGCGTGATGAGCGGCGTGTGGCGCGGGTAGATGCCGAGCTCGCCGGCTTCACCCGGCAGCACGACGAATTCCGCCTCGCCGGAGTAGATCTGCTCTTCGGCGCTGACGACGTCGACGTGAATGGTGTGGGCCATGGTGAGCGTCGCTTACTTCAGCGTCTTCGCCTTTTCGAAGGCTTCCTCGATGCCGCCGACCATGTAGAAGGCCTGCTCCGGCAGTGCATCGCATTCGCCGTTGACGATCATCTTGAAGCCCTTGATGGTTTCCTTCAGCGGCACGAACTTGCCCGGCGAGCCCGTGAACACTTCAGCAACGTGGAAGGGCTGCGACAGGAAACGCTGGATCTTGCGTGCGCGCGACACGGCCAGCTTGTCTTCCGGCGCGAGTTCGTCCATGCCCAGGATCGCGATGATGTCACGCAACTCCTTGTAGCGCTGAAGCGTGGCCTGCACGGCGCGCGTGGTGTTGTAGTGGTCTTCGCCGATGACGTTCGGGTCGACCTGGCGCGACGTGGAGTCGAGCGGGTCCACCGCCGGGTAGATGCCGAGCGACGCGATGTCGCGCGACAACACGACGGTAGCGTCCAGGTGGCCAAAGGTCGTCGCGGGCGACGGGTCGGTCAAGTCATCCGCGGGGACGTACACGGCCTGGATCGACGTGATCGAGCCCGTCTTCGTGGAAGTGATGCGTTCCTGCAGCTTGCCCATTTCTTCTGCAAGCGTCGGCTGGTAACCCACGGCGGAAGGCATGCGGCCCAGCAGCGCGGACACCTCGGTGCCGGCCAGCGTGAAGCGGTAGATATTGTCGACGAAGAACAGAATGTCGCGGCCTTCGTCGCGGAATTTTTCCGCCATGGTCAGGCCCGACAACGCCACGCGCAGGCGGTTGCCCGGCGGCTCGTTCATCTGGCCGAACACCATCGCTACCTTCGATTCCCCGAGATTGTCGAGCTTGATGACGCCGGCTTCCGACATTTCATGGTAGAAGTCGTTACCCTCGCGGGTGCGCTCGCCGACGCCGGCGAACACCGACAGGCCCGAGTGCTGCTTCGCGATGTTGTTGATCAGCTCCAGCATGTTGACGGTCTTGCCCACGCCGGCGCCGCCGAACAGGCCGATCTTGCCGCCCTTGGCAAACGGGCAGATCAGGTCGATAACCTTGATGCCGGTTTCCAGCAGGTCCACCGAAGGCGACAACTCCGCGAACGCGGGAGCGACCTGGTGGATGGAACGCTTCTCGTCGGTCTTGATCGGGCCGACTTCGTCGATCGGGCGGCCGAGAACATCCATGATGCGGCCCAGGGTGCCGTGGCCGACCGGCACCGAGATCGGCGCGCCGGTGTTCTTCACCTTCATGCCCCGGCGCAGGCCGTCGGAGGAACCCATGGCGATGCAGCGCACGATGCCGTCGCCGAGCTGCTGCTCGACCTCGAACGTCAGTCCCTTCTCCGCGAACGACGCGTCGCCCGATTCCTCGAGCAGCAGCGCGTCGTAGACTTTGGGCATCGCTTCACGCGGGAACTGGATGTCGGTTACCGCACCGATGCACTGGACGATGGTTCCTTGGGTCATGATGTTTTCCTGGATTGCGTAATCGGTTGAGTTATTCGCGTCAGACCGCCGCAGCTTGTGGACGATTTGGTCTCCCCATCACGTTCGCAAGCGAACATGAGTGTCGCCCATCGTTTCCACGCAGCAAAATCATACTGCTGCTGCTCCCGCGACGATTTCGGACAATTCCTTGGTGATCGACGCCTGCCGGCTCTTGTTGTAGACCAGCGTGAGTTCCTCGATCAGCTTGCCTGCATTGTCGGACGCGGATTTCATCGCGACCATGCGCGCCGACTGCTCGGACGCCATGTTTTCCGACACCGCCTGGTAGATCACCGCCTCGATGTAGCGCGTCAGCACCTGGTCGAGCACGACTTTCGCATCGGGCTCGTAGATGTAGTCCCACGAACCTTCCGGGGCGCCGAGCCTTTCGCCTGTCAGCGGCAGCAGCTGTTCCATCACCGGTTCCTGCTTCATGGTGTTCAGGAAGCGGGTGTAGAAAAGAACCACGCGGTCGAAGCGATCCTTCATGTAACCGTCGAGCATGATCTTGACGGCGCCGATCAGGTGCTCCAGCCGCGGCCGGTCGCCCAGCGCCGTAGCCTGGGAAACGATGTTCGCGCCGAGGCGCTGCATGAAACCGAGGCCCTTGTTGCCGATGCAGCAGACGTCGATCTCCTCGCCTTCCGTCTGCCACTGCTTGTACTGGTTCAGCACCATGCGCAGCACATTGGTGTTCAGGCCTCCGCACAAACCCTTGTCCGTGGTGACGACGATGATGCCCACGCGCTTGACCGTGTCCCGCTCGACCAGGAACGGATGGCGATACTCCGGATTCGCGTGCGATATATGCGCCGCCACGTTGCGGATCTTTTCGCCGTACGGACGTGCGGCGCGCATGCGTTCCTGCGCCTTGCGCATTTTCGACGCGGCGACCATTTCCATCGCCTTGGTGATCTTGCGAGTGTTCTGCACACTCTTGATCTTGGTGCGTATCTCTTTTGTGCCTGGCATGTCTTGCCTTTAAGAGCGGGACGTTGTCTTGCGTCTCATCAATACGTGCCGTTCTTCTTCCAGTCCTTGATCGCCTCGGTCAGCGCCTTCTCGTCGTCGCCGGACAATTCCTTGTCCATGCGGCCGACCAGCGCAGCATTCTTGGTCTTCAGGAAATCGCGCATCGATTTCTCCGCGGCCAGCGCCTTCTTGACGTCGATGTCGTCGTAGAAGCCGTTGTTCACCGCGAACAGGGTCAGCGCCATTTCCCAGACCTGCAGCGGCTGGTACTGCGCCTGCTTCATGAGTTCCGTGACCATGCGGCCGCGCTCGAGTTGCTTGCGCGTGGCTTCGTCGAGGTCGGAGGCGAACTGCGCAAAGGCCGCGAGTTCGCGATATTGCGCGAGTGCCAGGCGCACGCCGCCGCCCGTGTCCTTGCGCTTCATGATCTTGGTTTGCGCGGCGCCACCGACGCGGGACACCGACACGCCGGCGTTGATCGCGGGCCGGATGCCGGCGTTGAACAAGTCCGTTTCCAGGAAGATCTGGCCATCCGTGATCGAGATCACGTTCGTCGGCACGAACGCCGAGACGTCGCCGGCCTGGGTTTCGATGACCGGCAGCGCGGTCAGCGAACCGGTCTTGCCTTTCACCTTGCCGTCGGTGAAGCGTTCGACCCAGGCTTCGTTCACGCGCGCGGCGCGTTCCAGCAACCGGGAGTGCAGGTAGAACACGTCGCCGGGATAGGCTTCGCGGCCCGGCGGGCGGCGCAGCAGCAACGATACCTGGCGATACGCCCAGGCCTGCTTGGTCAAGTCGTCGTAAATGATCAGCGCGTCCTGGCCGCGATCGCGGAAGTACTCGCCCATCGTGCAGCCGGAGTACGGCGCGATGAACTGCATGGCCGCGGATTCCGACGCGGTTGCCGCGACGACGATGGTGTAAGCCATTGCGCCGTGTTCTTCGAGCTTGCGCACCACGTTCGCGATCGTCGATGCCTTCTGGCCGACGGCGACGTAAACGCAGAACAGGTCCTTGCCCTTCTGGTTGATGATGGCGTCGACGGCCACCGCGGTCTTGCCGGTCTGGCGGTCGCCGATGATCAGCTCGCGCTGGCCGCGGCCGACCGGCACCATCGCATCGATGGCCTTCAGACCAGTCTGCACCGGTTGCGAAACCGACTTGCGCCACACCACGCCCGGCGCCACTTTTTCGATGACGTCCGTTTCCTTGGCGGTGATCGGGCCCTTGCCGTCGATCGGCTGGCCAAGCGCGTTGACGACGCGCCCGATCAACTCGGGACCAACCGGCACTTCCAGGATGCGGCCGGTGCTCTTGACCGGGTCACCTTCCGAAATGTGCTGGTATTCGCCCAGCACCACGGCGCCGACCGAATCGCGCTCGAGGTTCAGCGCGAGGCCGAACGTATTGCCGGGAAATTCCAGCATCTCGCCCTGCATGACGTCGGCCAGGCCGTGGATGCGGCAGATGCCGTCGGTCACGGAAACGACCGTGCCCTGGGTCCGCACTTCGGACGAGGTCGCGAGGTTCTGGATCTTGTTCTTGATCAGCTCGCTGATTTCGGAAGGATTCAACTGCATGGAGATAACTCCTGTTTATTTCGTGAGATTCGCAGCCATGGTCTGCAGCTTGCCCCGGACCGAGGCATCCCAGACCTTGTCGCCCACCTCGACCTTGATGCCGCCGATGAGCTCGGGGTCCACGGTCACGGTGGCGTTGATCTTGCGCTTGAAGCGCGTGGAGAGCAGGCCGACGACCTGATTGCGTTGTGCGTCGTCCATCGGATAGGCGGAACTGATTTTCGCGTCGACCTTGCCTTCGTCCTCGAGCTTCAGCTGCTCGAACAAGTCGCGAATTTCACCGACCACCGCCAGCCTGCGGTTGTGGACGAGCAACTGGATGAGGTTTCGCGCGACGTCATTGATGCGATCGCCGCAGATCGCCAGCAGCAGTTTCTCGATCTCGGCTGCGCCCACTTTCGGGTTGGCCATCGCCGCCTGCATCTGCGGGTCTTCATAGACGCCGGCGATCAGGCCGAGGGCATCCGACCACGCCTGCAGGGCATTGCCCTGCTTCGCGATCCGGAACACGGCTTCGGCATAGGGACGCGCGATGGTGACGAGTTCGGCCATTGGCTACTTGAACTCCGCTTCGAGGCCAGTCAACAGTTGCGCGTGGGCCTTGGCGTCGACTTCACGGCGCAGGATTTTCTCGGCGCCGGTAACCGCCAGCACCGCCACCTGGGCACGCAGCGACTCCTTCGCGCGGAAGACTTCCTGCTCGATTTCGGCTTTCGCGCCGGCGACGATGCGGTCGGCCTCGGCCTTCGCCGCAGCCTTGGCCTCCTCGACGACGGCGGCACCGCGCTTCTCGGCCTGCGAAATGATCTCGCCGGCCTGCGCGCGCGCGCGCTGCAATTCCTCTCCGGCACGCTTCGCGGACAGCTCCAGGTCCTGCTTGCCGCGTTCCGCGGCAGCCAGGCCTTCGGCGATCTGCTTCTGGCGCGCTTCGATGGCCTTCAGCAGCGGCGGCCACACGAACTTCATCGTGAATCCGATGAAGAGCAGGAAGGCGAGTCCCTGCGCGATCATCGTAAAGGTCAGGTTCATATTCCTCTCTCCAAGCCGGGAAAAGCAGGCTTGCGTTACTTGGCGACGACGGCGAGGAGCGGGTTACCGAACGCGAACAGCATGGCAAGGCCGACGCCGATGATGAAAGACGCGTCGATCAGGCCCAGCAGCAGGAACACCTTGGCTTGAAGGGCCGGGATCATTTCCGGCTGGCGCGCGGCGCCTTCGAGGAAGCGGCTGCACATGATGCCCACGCCGATGCATGCGCCGGCAGCACCCAGACCGATGATGAGGCCGATGCCTACGGCGGTGTAAGCCTGGATCATGGCCAGCAGTTGCGCGTTCTCCATTTCTCTTTCCTTTCGTTGGTAAAGCGTTGAAGTTGGTTAGTGGCTTTCGTGCGCCATCGAGATGTACACGACGGTCAGCATCATGAAAATATAGGCTTGCAAGCCGACGATCAGGATGTGGAAGACGGACCACAGCACGCCGAGAGTGGCGCCCATGAATACGCCGACGAGCCCCGTCGCGGCCCACAGCCAGAGCAGCAGGAAAATGATTTCGCCCGCGTACATGTTGCCGTACAGCCGCAGCGAGTGCGACAGCGGCTTGGAGATGTACTCGACGAGGTTGAACAGGAAGTTTGCCGGCCACAGCAGCGGGTTCGACCCGAACGGCGCGCAGAACAGCTCGTGGATCCAGCCGCCGAGGCCCTTCACTTTGATCGAGTAGTAGATCATCATCAACCACACGGTCAGCGCCAGCGCGAACGTGGTGTTGACGTCGGCGGTGGGCACGATGCGGAAGCCGTGCTCGTTGATGTGATTGGTCGCGACCGCGCCCACGATATCGACCGGCAGGAAGTCCATGGCATTCATCAGCAGCACCCAGAAGAACACCGTGAACGCCAGCGGCGCGACGACCTTGCTGCGATCGCCGTGGAAGATGCCCTTGACCTGCTCGTCCACGAATTCGAACGCGAGCTCGACGAAGGCCTGGCGCTTGCCGGGCACGCCGGAAGTGGGCTTGCGCGCGACAAGCCAAAAAAGTCCGACGCCGATGATGCCGAGGATGATCGATACCACCAGCGAGTCGACGTTGATCGACCAGAACCCGCCGTTACCAATGGGCTTGGTCATGAACGTCAGGTGGTGGTTGATGTATTCGGTGGGGGTGAGCTGTTCGGCGGCCATGTCTTGCGGGACTCGGGTGTGTGTCTGTCTCTGGGTTCAGTGCTGCCGGTCGGCCACGAAAAACGCCATGCTGGAAACCAGCACGGTCGGGACGAACGTTCCAATCAATATCACTGCCATCACATTCTTGTATGCCGCCAGCGCCAGCCATAGCGCGACGACTATGAAAACGATCCTTGCGCCTTCAGCCTTGAACGCCGTCAGCAACACGCTATCCGCCGTACGTCCCCTGCGTTCAACCGCGATCGAAGCGAACAAAAATGCCGCCGCCATGCTGATCGCGCCACCCAGGCCCGCCGATACCGCGCCGTGCACGCCGGCCAGATAGGCCGCCAGTAGCACGGCAATGCCGGTCAAAGCAGCCTGCCAGCGCAGGGCGGTGCGGACCGGACGGTTGGTCCAGGCGGAATGCAGGGAAAGCATTGGGTTTACGACAAACCAGGGTTTTGCGACCGGCTTCGGCCCAGCCGATGCAGGCCGGCACTTGCGAAACCGGCGGATTCTAACCGGCCGTAAGATTCACGGTCAACGCCAAAAATCGCCATGGCTCAATTTCCCACGGACCGGCGCAGGCGCTCGACGATGCCATCGAGCTGGTCAAGGCTGCCGTAACTGATGATGACCTTCCCTTTCCCGCCTCGCGTTGCGTGGATCGAGGTCGTAGCGCCAAGAATGCCGGCAAGGTCTTCCTCCAGGGCCTGCAAATCGCGATCCTTCCTTGCTTGCTTGCGCGTCGCCTTGCGCGGCCCGGTCTCCGACTGGTGCACCAGTTGTTCCGCCTCACGTACCGAAAGGTTGCGGCTGATGATCTGGTGTGCCAGCTCGGCCTGGCGGGCGGTGCTGACGGCCAGCAGCGCGCGCGCGTGCCCCATTTCCAGCTTGCCTTGCATCAGCAGATCCTGCACTCCTTTGGAGAGATTCAGCAGGCGTAACAGATTGGTGACCGCGCTGCGCGACCTGCCGACCGACTGGGCCGCGATGTCGTGGGTCATGTCGAATTCGTCGATGAGCCGCTGGATGCCATTGGCTTCCTCGAGCGGATTCAGGTCTTCGCGCTGGATGTTTTCGATGAGCGCCATTGCCAGCGCCGATTTGTCCGGAACTGCCCGCACTACAACGGGAACCTGGGTAAGGCCGGCCAACTGGGACGCGCGCCAGCGTCGTTCGCCCGCGATGATTTCGAATTTTCCGCCGTCGACCGGCCTCACGAGTATCGGCTGGATCAAGCCTTGCGCCTTGATCGAGTCGGCCAGCTCGGCGATCGATTGCGGATCCATGCGCGTGCGCGGCTGGAACTTGCCCGGGCGCAACACGCCAACCGGCAATTCCGCTGGCGTGTCGGCCGGCTTCTCTTCGCCGCCGGCCAGCAATGCATCGAGCCCGCGACCCAGTCCTTTTGGTTTGACCATTTGAGTTTTCCTAAGCGTTCTTGCCGAGCATTTCTCCGGCCAGTGCGAGATAGGCCTGCGCGCCTTTCGACTGGCGGTCGAAGGTCAGCGCCGGCAAGCCGTGGCTTGGTGCTTCCGCGAGGCGAATATTCCGCGGGATGACCGTGCGATACACCTTGTCGCCGAAATGTTGCTGGAGCTGATCCGATACCTGTTGAGCGAGCATGTTGCGCGGGTCGTACATCGTTCGCAGCAAGCCTTCGATTTCAAGCGCGGGATTCAGGCTCATGCGCACCTTCTTGATGGTCTGCACGAGATCGCTGAGGCCTTCCAGCGCGTAGTATTCGCATTGCATCGGGATCATGACCGCATTCGCGGCGCAAAGGCCGTTCACCGTCAGCAAATTCAGCGCGGGCGGGCAATCGATGAGGATGAAGTCGTATTCGCCGCTGACCTCCGCCAGCGCCGACTTCAACCGCGTTTCACGCTCCTGCAGGTCGACCATCTCGACTTCCGCGCCGGCCAGGTCCCGATTGGCCGGGATGACGTCGTAGCCGCCGCTGGGACTCGCCACGCGCACCTCCGCCAACGTCGCCTGGCCAAGCAAGACCTGGTAGATCGTCGCCTTGAGGCCGCGCTTGTCGACGCCGCTTCCCATGGTCGCATTGCCCTGCGGATCGAGATCGACGAGGAGGACCTTGCGCCCCACCGTGGCCAGGCTGGCGGCAAGGTTGATGCTCGTGGTCGTCTTGCCGACGCCGCCTTTCTGATTGGTGATGACCAGGACGCGTGCCATATGGGTCAAGCCGTCACGCCCGCGCGTTGCGCGGCGCGCATGACGATGAGGTGGCGCGAGGCATCGACTTCGGGAATTTTCAGCACGGGCGCGGACTCGACTTTCCATTGCGGGGGGAGCTGGGCGATTTCCGCATCCGGGTACAGGCCCTTCATCGCGACCAGCACGCCGCCCGGCGCGCACAGATGGCCGGCAAGCTGAACGAAATCCGCCAGGTCGGAAAAGGCGCGCGATACCACGACATCGTATGCGTGGGGCGGGCGATGCGTCTCCACGCGTTCGACTGCGACCTGCGTATTGGCGAGGCCCAGCTCGGCCACGGCCTGCTTCAGGAACGCGCCTTTCTTCTGGTTGGAGTCCAAGACGGTGACTTCGCGCGCTGGCTGTGCGATTGCGATCGGGATACCAGGCAATCCTGCACCGCTGCCAACGTCGAGCAGGCTGCCTGGCGGCAGATGATCGATCGTGGCGAGGCTGTCCAGGATGTGGTGGCTCACCATTTTTTGCTCGCCGCGGATCGCGGTGAGGTTATAGACACGATTCCATTTCAACAGCAGTTGGACGTAGGCCGAGAGCTGCGCCTGCGCTTGCGCGGGCAATACCAATCCCAAGCCGGCCGTCCCGTGCCGGATCAAGGTTTCTACTGTATTCAATGACGGCTTCCGGCTTCGCGCGCGGCCTGGCTCGACTTCGCGTGGCCGATGTCGCCGAACCCGCGCTTCAGGTGCACCAGCAACAACGAGATGGCCGCGGGCGTCACGCCGGAAATCCGCGTGGCCTGCCCGAGGGTTTCGGGACGTTGCTTGTTCAATTTTTGCTGGACCTCGATCGAGAGTCCGTGCACGCCGCGGTAATCCAGGTCGTCGGGCAATCGCATATTCTCGAAGTGCTCCTGCCTCGTGATTTCCTCGCGCTGGCGCTCGATGTATCCCTGGTATTTCACCTGGATTTCCACCTGATCCGCCGCTTTCTCGTCCTGCAGCCCGGGACCCGCTTCCGGCAGGGATATGACATCGCGGTAATGCACGTCGGGACGGCGCAGCAGCTCTTCCAGCGTGTAGTCGCGTTCCAGCTTCTGCCCGAACACCTGCTGCATGCGCTCGTCGGACAGCAACTTCGAGTTCAGGAACGTCGACTTCAGGCGCGCCCGCTCGCGCTCGACTTCCTCGCGCTTCCGTTCGAATGTCCTCCAGCGCTCGTCGTCTACGAGACCGAGCTTGCGGCCGCTTTCGGTAAGCCGCATGTCCGCATTGTCTTCGCGCAGACTCAAGCGGTACTCCGCCCGGCTCGTGAACATGCGATAGGGCTCGGTTACGCCGCGGGTGATGAGGTCGTCGACCAGCACGCCGAGATAGGCTTCGTCGCGCCGCGGGCACCAGGACGCCTTTTCCTGCACCAGCAGCGCGGCATTCGTTCCCGCCAGCAACCCCTGCGCAGCGGCCTCTTCGTAACCTGTCGTCCCGTTGATTTGGCCCGCAAAGAACAATCCGCCGATTGCTTTTGTCTCGAGGGAAGATTTCAGCCCACGCGGGTCGAAGTAGTCATATTCGATCGCATAGCCCGGTCGCGTGAGGTGCGCGGCCTCGAGCCCATTGATCGAGTGTACGAGGTCGACCTGGACGTCGAAAGGCAGGCTGGTTGAAATTCCGTTCGGATAGACCTCGTGTGTCGTCAGCCCTTCCGGTTCCAGGAAGATCTGGTGCGACCCCTTGTCTGCAAACCGGGTGATCTTGTCTTCGATCGACGGGCAATAGCGCGGGCCGATTCCCTCGATCACGCCCGTGAACATGGGCGATCGATCCAGTCCGCCACGGATGATTTCATGAGTGTTTTCATTGGTATGCGTAATCCAGCACGGCAACTGGCGTGGGTGCTGCGCGACCGAACCCAAGAATGAGAACACCGGCTGCGGGTCGTCGCCAGGCTGTTCCATCATCACGGAATAATCGATGGTCCTGCCGTCGATACGCGGCGGCGTGCCGGTCTTGAGGCGGCCAACAGGAAGATCCAGGTCGCGTAGCCGACGCGCGAGTCGAATCGCAGGGGGATCACCAGCACGACCTGCTTGATAGTTCTTCAGGCCGACATGTACCAGCCCCGAGAGAAATGTCCCGGTCGTCAGGACAACGCAGGGTGCATGGAATGCGATTCCGAGTTCGGTCACCACTCCAGCCACGCGGCCAGCCTCGACTTCGAGGTCGTCTACAGCCTGCTGAAAAATCGTAAGATTTGGGTGGTTTTCCAGTCGCCTGCGAATAGCCTGGCGATATAAGACCCGGTCCGCCTGGGCGCGGGTCGCCCGCACGGCCGGTCCTTTGCTGGAATTGAGGATTCGGAACTGGATGCCGGCGTCGTCGGTGGCTAGTGCCATGACGCCGCCCAACGCATCGATTTCCTTGACGAGATGGCCCTTGCCAATTCCACCAATGGAAGGATTGCAGGACATCTGGCCAAGAGTTTCTACGTTGTGCGTCAACAGCAATGTGCGGCATCCCATGCGCGCAGAGGCCATGGCGGCTTCCGTGCCGGCATGGCCGCCACCGACAACGATCACGTCAAAACTCTGCTTTTGCATCGCGCACCTTCGAGGAGGGGCGAATCATACCGAATCAGGGACGGGCGGGACATGGTTTCACGTGAAACAAAGCGAGATGTTTCACGTGGAACATCTAGGAACTACGCCAGATGTCCATCGCCAGTTTGGCAATCAACGAAATCGAAACCATCAGGAAGACGACGCGGACAAAGCGGCTTCCACGTTTGACGGCGGTGTGAGCACCGAGAAATCCCCCCACGACATTGCAGGCAGCCATCGGGACGGCTACCGCATAGAGCACATTCCCGGTCGCCACAAAGAGCATCAGCGAGCAGAAATTGCTGGAGAGATTGAGCACTTTGGTCGTCGCCGCCGCGCGCAGAAACTCGTAGCCGAAGAAGCGCACCAGTACGAACATCAGGACACTGCCCGCCCCTGGTCCGAAAAATCCGTCGTAGAAACCGAATACAGCCGCCGTCGAGCAAAGGGAAAGCATGGATCCTCCTCTTGCTCGCTCACCGCTTCGCCCAACCGAAGGTCGGGAGACTGTATAGACGACCATGGCCGCCAGCAGCACCAGCAGGAAGGGTCGAAGAAATCCCGGATCCAGGATCGAGACGACTCTCGCCCCGCCGATCGCCGCCAGTCCAGCTGCCACAGCCGGTGGCACGATCTTTCGCCAGTCGATCGGTACCGACCACGCGTAGCGTGCCGTGGCGATAGTCGTTCCCGTTACGGCTGCGAGCTTGTTCGTGCCAAGTAACATCGCCGGCGAAGCAGTCGGGAAAAACGCAAACAGGGCCGGTACCTGGATCAATCCGCCCCCGCCAGCTATCGCGTCCACGAACCCCGCGAGGAAGGCAAATCCGCAAAGGATGAACGTCTCGGACACGATTACTTGCCGATGCAGAAACGGGAGAAAATTTCGCCGAGCAAGGCATCGGCATCGAAATCCCCGGTGATGCGCCCGAGCGCTTGTTGGGCCAGGCGCAGCGCTTCAGCCATCAATTCCGGTTCCTTCGTGTTCGCCGCTTCGGCATCGGACAAGGCGCTCTGAGCGTCTCGCAGCGCTTCCAGATGACGCTCCCGGGCGATGAACAATCCCTCCCCACTCGGTTGCCAACCCGCGACTCCCAACACCGCCGTTCGCAGCGATTCAAGGCCCACGCCCGTTTTTGCGGAAAGGTATATTTCCCGTTCGCTGCTGGCCGGAACGTGTGAGAGTAGATCTACTTTATTGAAAATAAACAATATAAAGAGGTCGGGGGGAAGTCCATCTATGACTATCCGATCCGCATCAGTCATGCCGCAGGTCGCATCCATCAAGACCAGCGCGATAGCCGCCGTCTGCAATTCACGACGTGTCCGTTCCATGCCGATTTTTTCCACTGCGTCCGTCGTGTCGCGCAGCCCGGCGGTATCCACGATGTGGACGGGCACCCCTTCCATGAGAATTTCGTGGCGCAATGCATCGCGCGTCGTGCCCGGAATGTCGGAGACGATTGCCACCTCTTCCTGCGCAAGCTTGTTGAGCAAGCTCGACTTGCCGACGTTAGGCTGTCCGACGATGACGACATCAATGCCGTCCCTGAGAATTTTCCCCTGCGCGGCGTGTTCCTTCAGATCACCGAGGTTCTTACGCAGCGCGCTCACCTTTTCACGAACACCAGCGCGTTCGAGGAAGTCGATGCCTTCTTCGGGGAAATCCAGCGTGGCCTCGACCAGCACGCGGAGGTCGATCAGCGCCCGCACGAGATCGCCGATCCGCTGCGAGAATTCGCCGGCCAGCGAACGCATGGCGCCGCGTGCCGCGGCTTCGGAACCCGCATCGATGAGATCCGCGATGCTCTCGGCCTGTGCGAGGTCGAGCTTGTCGTTCAGGAAGGCTCGTTCGCTGAACTCGCCGGGCCTGGCGATGCGTGCGCCCAATTGCATGCAACGACGCAACACCAGCTGCAGGACCGCGACGCCACCATGCCCCTGCAGTTCCAGCACGTCCTCGCCGGTGAAAGAATTCGGTGCCGGGAAAAACAAGGCGATGCCGCGATCGAGGATCGACGCGTCCGCGTCGAGGAAATCGCAGAACGTGGCGATTCGCGGAGCGAGCGACCTTGCCGTGACGGCGCCAGCGATATCGCGAGCCGCCGGTCCCGACACGCGGACCACGCCGATGCCGGCGCGGCCCGCCCCGGTTGCTATCGCCGCAATGGTGTCAGCGCGATGCATGAGCGGATTTCGGCCGCTCTAGCATGCGCGTGATCTGCCACTGCTGCGCGATGGACAGGATGTTGTTCACCAGCCAATAGAGCACCAGCCCGGCCGGGAAGAAGAAGAAAAAAATGCTGAAGGCAACCGGCATGATCTTCATGACTTTCGCCTGGACGGGATCCGGCGGAGTCGGATTCAGGTAGGTCTGGATGATCATGGTCGCTCCCATCAATACCGGGAGGATGTAGTACGGATCCTGCGCCGACAAATCCTTTATCCACCAGATGAACGGCGCGTTGCGCAATTCCACGCTCGCGAGCAGTACCCAGTACAGCGCAATGAACACCGGGATCTGGACGACGATCGGCAGGCAGCCGCCCAACGGATTGATCTTCTCGGTCTTGTACATCTCGATCATCGCCTGGTTCAGGCGCTGGCGGTCGTCGCCGTACATTTCCTTGAGCTTCTGCATCTTCGGCGCCATCACGCGCATTTTCGCCATGGACTTGTAGCTCGCCGCCGACAGCGGGAAGAAGATGAGCTTGATGATGACGGTGAGCAGGATGATCGACACGCCCCAGTTGCCGGTCCATTTTTGTATGGCCGAGAGCACCCAGAACAATGGCGTCGCGATGATCGTCAGCCAGCCATAGTCGACCGTCAGGTTCAGGCCCGGCGACAGCTTCGCAAGCTTGTCCTGTTCCTGCGGGCCGGCGTACAGCCGCATGTCGAGCTTGGCATTCGCATTCGGCGCGATGGTGCCGGCCGGCACGATGACGCCGACGGTATAGAGGCCGTTGCCCAGGGTTTTCGTGTAGAACTCGCGCGCGACGTCGCCGGTCGGAAGCAGGGCCGCTACGAAATAGTGCTGGAGCATCGCGATCCAGCCATCCGTCGCATGCTTGGGATATTCCGCCTTGCCCTTGTCCATGTCGGCAAACGTAACCTTGCGGAATTTCGACTGGTCGGTGTAGACGGCGGCGCCTGTATAGGTCGGCACCATCCTGGAATCACCCGCCGCTGGAGTGCCATCGCGCAGGAGCTGGAAATACGCGAACGGCTTGATCTCGACGGTGCCGCGGTTGGTGATGGAATAGCTTTCATCCACCACGTAGCTCGCCCGATGAAAAACCAGCGTCTTGGTGACGCTCGCGGTTTTTGTTCCGGTCGCCGTCAGTGGAATGGCTATTTCATCCGCACCAGCGCGCAGGTCGTAGCTCGCGGCCGGCGCGGCATAGAGCGTCGTGTGATTGGGGAGATCGTCCCCGATCAGTCCGCTCTGGGCGACGTAGGTATGGGTTGCGTCTTTCTCGAACAGCACGAAGTTCCTGGTCTTGTCGACCTTGTCGCGATGCTGCAGGAATTCCATGCGCCTGATCGTCCCGCCAACGGGGTCGATCTCGGCTGTGAGCACATCGGTATGCACCACGATAGGCGGCTGGTTGCCCCCGGCGGTCGCCGCCGTAACGGCGGGTTGGGCTGAGCTTCCTTGCGTTGCAGTCGTCGGCGCTTGCCCGGTGGGCGGCGTTGGCGACGGCAAGGCGGAAACGGACGGCGGCTGATCCACGCCGGCAACCGGCGGTTGCGGCAGCCGCTCCTTGTTCCAGGCATCGAACAGGAGGAAAACCGACACGGCAAATACCATTGCCGCAAATAAGCGCATGCTATCCATTGGAAGTTATTATCTCAGGGCACCGGGTCGCTTCCGCCAGGATGCCAGGGGTGGCATCTCAGGATTCTTCTCGTCATCAGCCAGCTCCCGCGCGCCGCACCGTGTTTTCCTATCGCGCCCTTGCCATATTCGGAGCAGCTCGGATAAAAACGGCAGGCGCCGCCGACCCAGGGGCTCAGCAGAAACTGGTAGGCTCGAATCAGGATCAGCAGCGCGGCCCGCATCAGCTAGTTTCTCTCAAGAGTCTTTCCAGTTCGTTGCGCAGCGCCGGGATGTCGGGTTTTGCCTCGAGCTGCCGGACCCTGACGACGACGTCGATCGATCCCAACTGGGGGCGCAGGCGGCGGAATACCTCCCGGATCGAACGTTTGACCAGCGAGCGGGTGACCGAGAGCGGGGCGGCCTGCCTGCCGACTACCATGCCGAGACGCGCCGGCATTCCTGCTGCACCGCCCCTTCTGGAAACGACGAGGAATTTTCCCTGCCGCCTGGACGTGAACGAACCGGTGAACTGCACACGCCCACGCAGCCTCGCCTGACGAGGCAGGCGCAGGCGCGGAGCCGGTTTCAGACCGCCAGACGTGCCCGTCCCTTGGCGCGACGGGCATTGATGACTGCGCGTCCGCCGCGGGTTTTCATGCGCTCGAGAAAGCCGTGCGTACGCGCGCGACGTGTCTTGGACGGCTGGTAAGTGCGCTTCATGATCTGGGGCTCCGGTTCAGGCGGAAAAAGCGCGGTATTACACGGGTTTTGGCATGGTGTTGTCAACCACGGCGATCATTCGGCAAAGGGGCGGGCAGGTTGCCGGCGATCGTCTCGCAGGGCTTCCACCAACCCCGCAGAGAACTCCTCCGGCCTGTGGATAACTCGATCCCTTGCTGGTAAACTCCACGCTCTCAAGGGGGCCCTACCACGGCCGCAACCGCGTCGATACCCACCAAAACGTGCCGATGGATAGCTTCTGGAACCATTGCCTTCTTCATTTCGAAAAATCCCTTCCGGCACAGCAATATAAGACCTGGATACAGCCGCTGCACGCCCGCCTGGATGGCAGGAGCGTCGTCGTATCGGCGCCCAACCGCTTCGTGCTGGAATGGGTGAAGGATAAATTCCTGGCCGACATCGAAAGACTCTCGGCCGAGTATCTGCACCAGTCGGTCGACGTCGTGCTGAGCCTGGGGGAAAAAAAGGCGCCGACTCGCGTGATACAGGAGCCGGCGGAAGAGAGCAAGCCCAAAACTCCGCCTCCTCCAGCCAAGGCCAAGGTTCGCGAGCAGACCCGGCTGAATCCCACGTTTTCCTTCGACTCCTTCGTGACCGGAAAGGCCAACCAGCTGGCCCGCGCCGCCGCACTGCAGGTCGCCGAGCATCCGGGAACGGCCTACAACCCGCTATTCGTCTACGGCGGAGTGGGCCTCGGCAAGACGCACCTGATCCAGGCGATCGGCAATATGCTGCTGGAGCTGAACCCCGCGGCGAACGTTCGCTACATCCACGCCGAACAGTATGTCTCCGATGTCGTTCGCGCCTACCAGCACAAGGCCTTCGACGGCTTCAAGAAGTACTACCACTCCCTCGACCTGCTCCTGATAGACGACATCCAGTTCTTCAACGGCAAGAACCGGACACAGGAGGAATTTTTTTACGCCTTCAACGCGCTGATCGAGGCCCACAAGCAGGTCATCATCACCTGCGATACCTATCCGAAGGAGATTGCCGGCATCGAAGACCGGCTGATCTCGCGCTTCGGCTGGGGCCTCACCGTGGCCATCGAACCGCCCGAACTGGAAATGCGCGTCGCCATTCTGCTGAAGAAGGCGGAAGCGGAAAGGGTGAACCTCGCCGAGGACGTGGCGTTTTTCATCGCCAATCACATCCAGTCCAACGTGCGCGAGCTGGAAGGCGGCCTGAAGCGCGTGCTTGCCTATGCCAAGTTCGCCAACGCCAAGGTATCGCTCGACCTGGCGCGCGAGGCGCTCAAGGATCTGCTCGCGGTCCAGGTCAGGCAAGTCTCGGTCGACAACATCCAGCGCATCGTCGCCGACTACTACAAGATCAAGGTCTCCGACATGTATTCGAAGAAGCGCTCGCGCACCGTAGCGCGACCGCGCCAGATGGCCATGGCGCTCGCGAAGGAGCTCACCCAGTTGAGCCTGCCGGATATCGGCGATGCGTTCGGGGGCAGGGACCATACGACCGTGTTGCATGCCTGCAGGAAAATCGTCGACCTGCGCGCCTGCAATCCGGAAATTTCGCGCGACTTCGTCGCATTGCTGCAAACGCTGCGCGGTTGATAAAGCCGGTATGAATTGTGGAGAACTCGCGGGAATGGACCAAAGCCGATTCGATCCACATTTTGTCCACCGCCATTACTGGCCTTATACATCGAGCGATGTCGCTGGCCCGATTGATTTTTATCGTTGAACCAACAGAGTTGGCCCTCTCTATTATTCTTATCAAGGTTTAAAGAATGAAGATCCTGGATATAGACAAGGACGTTCTGCTGAAACCTCTGCAGGCGGTGTCGGGCATCGTCGAGCGCCGGCACACGCTGCCGATCCTGTCCAACGTCATGTTGGAGACGAAGGGATCCGACTTGAACCTGGTCGCCACGGACCTGGAAATCCAGATCGCCACTTCCGCGAAGCTGGAGAAAGCTGCCGTCGATCACTCGGTGACGGTTTCCGCGCGAAAGCTGCAGGACATCCTGCGCGCGCTGCCGGAAAACACGGCCGTGACTCTGGACGCCCAGGAGGGGCGTTTGCAGGTAAAGGCCGGCAAGAGCAAGTTCAACCTGCAGACGCTTCCGGCACAGGATTTTCCGCGGCTTGCCGAAAGCGCTTCCGCAACCGCGAGCGTCAAGCTACCGCAGAAAGTCTTTCGGGACCTTCTGTCGCTCGTGCAATACGGCATGGCCCAGCAGGACATCCGCTATTATCTGAACGGCCTGCTTCTGGTTGCCGACGGCAAGCAGTTGACCATGGTCGCGACCGACGGCCACCGGCTGGCCTATGCCACGACCACGCTGTCGGAGGAGGTCGAAAAGGCGGAGGTCATCATTCCGCGCAAGGCAATACTCGAGCTTGCCAAGCTGCTGCAGGACGTGGACGACGAAATCGAGATCCGGCTGCTGGCCAACCAGGTGCGATTCAGCTTTGCGGGCATCGACATCGTCTCCAAGGTCGTGGATGGGAAATTTCCGGACTACACCCGGGTCATTCCATCGAACTACAAGAAGCATTTCCTCGTCGGCCGAACCATCCTGCAGCAGGCCTTGCAGCGCGCATCCATCCTGTCGAACGAAAAATTCCGCGGCGTGCGCTGGGTCCTGACTGAAAACAGCCTGCGCATCATCTGCAGCAATGCGGAACAGGAGGAGGCCGAGGAAGAGCTCGCGGTCGACTATGCCAGCGAAGCGCTCGACATCGGGTTCAACATCGTCTACCTGCTGGACGTGCTCAACAACCTGGGCGTCGAGGAAGTCGATTGCGCGGTGGGCGACGCGAACAGCAGCATGCTGATCACGGTGCCCGGCAACAAGGATTTCAAGTACGTCGTGATGCCGATGCGCATCTGATAGGTCCACATCAAAAGCAAATGTCCTCATCCGAATACAACTCAGACAGCATCAAAGTCCTCAAGGGCCTCGAAGCCGTGCGCAAGCGACCCGGCATGTACATCGGCGACACCAGCGATGGCACCGGCCTGCACCACATGGTGTTCGAAGTGCTCGACAATTCGATCGACGAGGCGCTCGCCGGCCACTGCGACGAGATCAAGGTGGTGATCCATTCGGACAACTCCATCAGCGTCGTCGACAACGGGCGCGGAATCCCGACCGGAATCCATCCCGAGGACGAAGAAGGCCGCTCGACCGCCGAGATCGTGATGACCGTGCTGCACGCGGGCGGAAAATTCGACAGCAACAGCTACAAGATCTCCGGTGGCTTGCACGGCGTCGGGGTGTCGGTGGTGAACGCGCTTTCCGATTTGCTGAAGCTGACGATCCGCCGCGACGGCCAGGCGCACTCGATGGAATTCCGAAACGGCGACCCGGTGGCGCCGCTTGCGGTGGTCGGGACCACCGAACGTCGCGGGACGGAAATCCATTTCCATCCCAGCCCGGAAGTGTTCGGCAACATCGAGTTCCACTACGAAATCCTTGCAAAGCGCCTGCGTGAACTGTCGTTCCTGAATAACGGCGTTCGCATCGAGCTACAGGACCAGCGAACCGGCAAGGAGGAATTGTTCGCGTTCGCCGGCGGCGTCAAGGGATTCGTCGAGTACATCAACCGCTCGAAGACCGTCCTGCACCCGAACATCTTTCACGCGGTATTCGAGCGCGACGGCATCGGCGTCGAGGTGGCGATGCAGTGGAACGATTCCTACCAGGAATCGGTCCTGTGCTTCACCAACAACATCCCGCAGCGTGACGGCGGCACGCACCTGACCGCGCTGCGGGCGGCGATGACGCGCACGCTGAACCAGTACATCGAGTCGAACGAGCTCGCGAAAAGGGCGAAGGTCGAGACCACCGGCGACGACATGCGCGAAGGATTGACCTGCATCCTGTCCGTGAAATTGCCGGATCCCAAGTTCTCGTCGCAGACCAAGGACAAGCTGGTGTCGTCGGAAGTGCGGCCTGTCGTTGAGGACGCGGTATCGCAGGCACTGCATGACTGGCTGCTGGAACGGCCTGCAGACGCGAAAGTGATCGTGGGCAAGATCATCGAGGCCGCGCGTGCGCGCGAGGCTGCCCGCAAGGCGCGCGAAATGACACGTCGCAAAGGCGTGCTCGAAGGGTTCGGCCTGCCGGGAAAGCTGGCCGATTGCCAGGAAAAGGACCCGGCATTGAGCGAGCTCTACCTGGTCGAGGGTGATTCCGCGGGCGGCTCGGCCAAGCAAGGCCGTGACCGGAAATTCCAGGCCATCCTGCCGCTGAAGGGAAAGATCCTGAACGTCGAGCGCGCGCGCTTCGACAAGCTGGTGTCGTCGCAGGAAATCGCCACCCTCATCACGGCGCTCGGCACCAGCATCGGCAAGGACGACTACAAGCCGGAGAAGCTGCGCTACCACCGCATCATCATCATGACCGACGCGGACGTGGACGGGTCGCACATCCGCACCTTGCTGCTGACGTTCTTCTACCGCCAGATGCCGGACCTGGTCGAGCGCGGCCACATCTACATCGCCCAGCCGCCGCTGTACAAGATCAAGCACGGCAAGGAAGAGCGCTATCTAAAGGACGATCACGAACGCAAGGAATACCTGCTCAAGCTCGCGCTCAAGGATGCGGAACTGCATCCCGGCGGCGAGCGTCCGCCGCTCGTCAGCGATACGCTGGAAGCGGTTGCCCGCTCCTACATCCTGGCGGAGGCCGTCATCGACCGGCTGAGCAAGCGGGTCGATTCCGTGGTCATGGCGGCGCTGCTGCGCGATCCGGACATCAGTCTCGCCGATGCCCCGGCCGCCGAACGCTCCGCGCAGCGGCTGATGGAGCTTTGCAAGGTGCCCGGGCTCGTCATCGAGCCGCACTACGACCAGAAGAACGAAGTCCACGTCCTTGCCATCAAGCGCATGCAGCACGGCAACCTGCGCACCGGCTACATCGACAACGATTTCCTGGGCAGCGGCGACTACACCCAGATCAGGCAGACCGCGCAAGTCCTGCAGGGGCTGCTTGCGCCGGGCGCCTACATCAAGCGCGGCGACCACGAAAAACGCATAAGCGAATTCAACGAAGCCCTGGACTGGTTGCTAGCCGAAGGCGAGAAAGGCGTGTCCATCCAGCGCTACAAGGGGCTGGGCGAGATGAACCCGGAACAGTTGTGGGAAACGACTATGGACCCGACATCGCGCCGCCTGCTGAAGACCCAGATCGACGACGCCATTGCCGCGGACGAAATGTTCACGACCCTGATGGGCGACATGGTGGAACCGCGCCGTGCGTTCATCGAGACCAACGCGCTGGGAGTGCGCAACCTCGACGTCTGACGGTTGCGCTTTAGCCGGCCTTGCGTTTGCCGCGACTGGCGACCGGCTTTTTCTTCTTCGTGGTGGTCTTGGCGGGCTTCGCCTTTGCGGCTGCCGCCCTCGCGGGTTCGGCAGTGGTCGCGCGGGTGCGGGTTCCGCCCTTGCCGGCCTTTGCGGTCTTTCCGGACTTGGTCGCTTTGGCGGAGAGCAGTTCGAGCGCTTCGTCCAGCGTGATTTTCTCCGGATCGATCGATGCCGGAATGGTCGCGTTGATCTTGCCGTACTTCACGTAGGGACCGTAACGGCCGCTGTGTACCGCGACGGTGCGGTTGTCGTCCGGGTGCGTGCCCAGCGATCGGCCGCCACCGCCGCCGGCTTTCTTCTCGGCCAGCAGCTCCACCGCGCGCGAGAGCGTGATGTCGTGCACGCTCTCGGCCTTCGGAATCGACTTGAACATGCCGTCGTGCTTCACGTAGGGGCCGAAGCGGCCGATGTTGGCTTCGACGACCTTGCCGGACTCCGGGTGATCGCCGAGCTTGCGCGGCAACGCGAGCATTTTCAGCGCCGTCTCCAGGTCGGCCGCCGCGACGGGAATGCTCTTCGGCCACGCGGCGCGTTTCGGCTTGATCGTCTTGTCTTCCGGCGTGGGTCCGATCTGCACGTAGAACCCATAGGGCCCCTTGAGCAGCAGGATGTCCTGGTCCGTCGCCGGGTCCTTGCCGAGCACGGTCGGACCGGCGGGCTGGTCGCCCCACGGCCGCGTGTAGTCGCAATCGGGGTAGCCGCTGCAGCCGACGAACAAGCCGCGCCGGCTGTTCTGCAGGAATAGCTGCTTGCCGCACTTCGGGCAGGATTCTTCCAGCGGGCTGCCGCGCGCGACCTTTTCCTTCGACTTGAGCGTCTTCGCGAAATCCTTCCAGAACTGCTTCAGCACCGGCACCCACTCGCGATCGCCATTGGAGATGTCGTCGAGTTCCTCTTCCAGGCGGGCGGTGAATCCATAGTCGACGTAGTGATTGAAATGCGACGTCAGGAATCCGTTCACCAGGCGGCCGATGTCCGTCGGCATGAAGCGTTTTTTCTCCAGCAGCGCGTAACCGCGGTCCTGCAGGGTCGAGATGATGCTCGCGTAGGTGGAGGGCCGGCCGATGCCGTATTCCTCCAGCGTCTTGACCAGGCTCGCTTCCGTGTAGCGCGGAGGCGGTTGCGTGAAATGCTGCTCGCCGAATATCCGGTCCACCGGAACGGTTTCCTTCTCCTCCAGCGGCGGCAAGCGCGCTTCCTGCTCCTGCTCGACGTCGTCTGCGTCCTCGAGGTAGACCGCCATGAAGCCCGGGAACACCAGCACCTGGCCCGTCGCGCGAAACAGCGTATCGGGCCGCCCCGCGGACAGATCGACCGACGTCGTGTCGTATTTCGCCGGCGTCATCTGGCAGGACAGCGTCCGCTTCCAGATCATCTCGTAAAGCGCGGCCTGGTCAGCGGTCAGGTATTTGCGGATCGCGTCCGGCGAGCGCTCGATGGATGTCGGTCGGATGGCTTCGTGCGCCTCCTGCGCGTTCTTCGACTTGTTGCGATATTCGATCGCGGCATGCGGCAGGTAGTCGGCGTCGAATTTTTTCTTGATGTAGTTGCGTATCTCCACCAGCGCTTCGTTGGCGAGCGCGAGCGAATCCGTGCGCATGTAGGTGATGAGGCCGACCGTGCCGCCGTCGATTTCCACGCCTTCGTAGAGCTGCTGCGCGGTGCTCATGGTGCCGCGCGTGGTCATGCCGAGCTTGCGCACGGCTTCCTGCTGCAGCGTGGACGTGGTGAAAGGCGGTGCCGGCTGCCGGCTCTTCGGCTTGCGCTCGACCTTGACGACCTTCGCCGTGCCGTTCGCGGCCTTCTCGATGGCCTCGACGATCTTGCGGTGGTCTTCCTCGCTGACGATCGAGAATTGCTCGATCTTGTTGCCGTCGTACTGGATCAGCCGCGCGCTGAACTTCTGCTTGCCCTTGTGGCTCTCCAGGTGCAGCGACCAGTATTCGCGGCTCTTGAAATTCTCGATCTCGCGCTCGCGCTCGACGATGAGGCGAAGCGCCGGGCTTTGCACGCGCCCCGCCGACAGGCTGGGGCCGATTTTCTTCCACAACAGCGGCGACAGGTTGAAGCCGACCAGGTGGTCCAGCGCGCGGCGCGCCTGCTGCGCGTTCACCAGCGGCATCGAGATGCCGCGCGGGTGCGCGACCGCGTCCTTGACCGCGGACTCGGTGATCTCGTAGAACACCACGCGGTTGAGCTTCTTGTTCTTGAGGAGCTTCTTGTCCTTCAGGATCTCGGCCAGATGCCAGGCGATCGCTTCGCCTTCGCGGTCCGGGTCGGTCGCGAGATAGACGTTCGCGGCCTTGGAGACGGCCTTCGTGATGGCGTCCACGTGTTTCTTGTTTTTTTCCACCAGCGCGTAACGCATGTGGAAATCGTCGGCGGGATCGACCGCACCTTCCTTCGCTTCGAGGTCGCGCACGTGGCCGTACGACGCGACGATTTCAAAGCCGCGGCCAAGATATTTCTTGAGAGTCTTGGCCTTGGAGGGCGACTCGACGATCAGAAGGCTTTGGGACATTGAGCTTCCGGCCTGAAAAGGAGGCGGAATGATAAGAAGTTGATGGCGCCGCGGCAAGCGCCGCGAATCACCGCCGCGCGGATTGCCGCAGCGTTACTGAAGGTAACGTTCCTGGTTCGGCGAAATCAATTCTTCGAGAACGAGGGAGTCCAGCGTTTCGTCCTGGCTCCACAACACCATCAGCACGATGAGCTTGACCTTGTCGAGTTCGACCGCCGGCTCTTCCAGCGCCATCACACGCTCGATGATGAGTTCGCGTTGTAACACGCTGATGACGCTTGCGCCTTCCAGGAAAAGCAGGAAGCCGCGCGCCTCGGCCGTCAGCGTGCTCAGCTCGGGATCGGTATAGAAACGCAGGCCCTTGCCGGGCGCGGTTTGCGAACGGTTGCCGCTCTTGCCGGCGCGCTCGAGGCCGCCCAGCCAGGTGAGTGCCTGCGAAATGTCGCGGCCGTCGAATCCGGCGGCGGAAAGACGCTTGGAAAGGGTTTCTTGATCGGGATAGGAACCGGCTTGGAAGTAATTCTCGAACAGGAAGACGAGTATGTCGAACATGAGCCCCTGTCTGGAGTAAGGCTGCTTTCGCGCTAGCGCACGCGCTGAAACTTGCCGCCTGGAACGCGGCTGACCACGCCTTCGAGTTCCAGTGTCAGCAGCATCGCCGATGCGGTATCCGGCGTCAAGCCGCTGCGTTCGCAAATCGTGTCCAGGTCCGCCGGATCGTAGCCGAGCGCCGTCAGCAGGGGATTCGTCTCCGCCTTCGATGCCGTACGCGCCTGTTTAGCCGTTCCGGCTGCAGGGAATCCGAATTCCTCGAGTATGTCCTGGCTGCTTTCGACCAGCTTCGCGCCCTGCTTGATGAGTTGGTGGCAGCCCTTGGACAAGGGCGAATGGATGGAACCCGGGATGGCAAAAACCTCGCGACCCTGTTCCAGCGCATAGCGCGCCGTGATCAGCGATCCACTCTGGAGCGCTGCTTCGACTACAAGGCAGCCGCGCGCCAGTCCGCTGATGAGGCGATTGCGGCGCGGAAAGTTCGAGGCGAGCGCCGGCGTGCCCAGCGCGAACTCGGAAACCAGGGCGCCGGTTTGCGCCAGGCGATGCGCGAGATCTCGATTGCGCGCAGGGTAGACGATGTCGAGGCCGGTGCCGAGCACCGCGATGGAAGAGGAATTCCCGCCAAGACCGCCGCCATGCGCGGCGGCGTCGATCCCGAGGGCAAGGCCGCTCACGATCGTGAAACCACCCTCGGACAATTCCCGGGAGAAAGCTTCGGCGTTCGCCATGCCTTGCTGCGAAGCATTGCGGCTGCCGACGACGGCGAGCGCATTGTTCTGCAGGAGCGCCGGATTGCCCTTCAAATAGAGGATGGGTGGCGGGTCGGAAATTTCAAGCAGCAGCCGGGGATAGGCTGCATCGGCGAGCGTGACGACCCGGTTCGCGGGATCGTCGAGCCACTGCAACGTTGCCTCCAGTCTTTTTTCATCCGGGCCGCGAGCGATGGCTTCGGCAACATTTTCGGCGACGGTGCGGCAGAGCATGCTCCGACTCGCCGCACAGACGGCTTCAGGACTCGAGTGTGCCGCGAGAAGCTTGCGGAATCCGGAAGGTGTGAGCTCGTCGACCAGACCGAGCCGAAGCCAGGCCAGCGTTTCCCGGTCCGGCGACATCTGGCGCTATGGAAGCGCTAGGGATTCTGGACGACGTCGAGCACGTTCACGGGACGCGTCGAATGCAGGACCAGCCCGTAAGAGACTTTTTCGAAGACCCGGAACACGAACACCATGCCGTAGCGTTCCGCCGGCAGCTTGATCCTTTCGTCGGGATCGGTGGCATTGGCGGGTTTGACCGACGGCCGGTCGCGATACAACGCCAGCACGTGCCCGATCTCCATGCCCTCGCGGCTGCCGCGATTGATGATGACCACCTGCGTAGAGGCGATCTCGGAAAAACTGCCGTCGGGACCGGCGATGACACGGCCCTTGACCTGCGTCGCGGGTGCATGGGGCACGTACGACATGACCTGCCCGTCAGGCAGCTTGGCAAGCCGGTCTCCCGGCGCGACTTCCTGGCGTGTCTTCGTCAGCACGAGCGTGCTGACGTCGCCGAATTCGGTGACTTGCGCATCTCCCAGGTATACGGCTTCGTGGCCGAGGACTTCCTTGGTATCGGGATCCGTCAGCGTGCGGCCGGGGCGGAACACGTTCCAGCCATTGTTTTCCTGCGCGGCGATTCCCTTCGCGAACATGGTGTCGCCGGCGGACATGACCACCCGATTCTCCTGCCCGGCGACCAATGTCGGCGCCAGGTCCAGTTCCTTCTCGCCGACGACGAGGGGCCGGTTCAGGAACGGCTGGATCGCCGACGTCGGAATGCTGGCGATGGCTCCCGATGCCAGCGATTGGCGGCGAATCGTCGGGCTGAGCTTCGCGTCCATCAGGCGCCACTCGGTATCGCTTCCGTCGCTGCCATCCGTGCCCCCACCCGCGCCGCCGCGACCGCCTTTGTGCAAATGCGGTGTCTTGCCCGTGAAATCGAGCACGATGACGTCGCCGGGGTAAATCCAGTGGGGGTTCTTGATCTCTTCCTTGTTCAGTCCCCAGACATCCGGCCACCGCCACGGATCCTTGAGGAACTTGCCGGAAATTCCCCAGAGCGTATCGCCCTTGACCACCACGTAGCGATCCGGCGCGTTTTCGGCGATTTTGATTTCGTCGGCCAGCGCGCAGCACGACCAGGCGGCTGCCAGTACCAGGGATATAATTGATTTGCCCATCTCAGGCCCCCATTCTTTCGATACGCAAACGCGCGCTCTGCCCGCAGCGGACGGGATTTTCGCGCCGTACTCGATACTTTGCATTAAATTCTGCATCTAGTTTATTAAATTAGCAAGCATTTATGGCAATTCTGCCCATCATCCATTACCCGGACCCGAGGCTGCACAAAATCGCAGCGCCGGTGATGGCGGTCGACGATGACATTCGCAAGCTCTCGAAGGACATGGCGGAGACGATGTATGCGGCACCCGGCGTCGGGTTGGCGGCCACCCAGGTCGATGTGCACAAGCAGGTGATCGTCATCGACATCTCGGAAACGCATGACGATTTGCTGGTGCTGATCAATCCGAAAATCCTCGCCTCGAGTGGCCAGGCCGAGTGCGAGGAAGGCTGCCTGTCCGTGCCGGGCATATTCGAACTGGTGACCCGTGCGGAATGGGTGAAGGTCGGTGCGCTGGGACTGGACGGAAAGCCCTTCGAGATTGAGAGCGACGGCCTGCTCGCGGTGTGCATGCAGCATGAGATGGACCACCTGAAGGGAAAGGTCTTCGTCGAATACCTTTCGCAGCTCAAGCAAAAGCGCATCGCCGGCAAGCTGAAAAAGCAGCAGCGGCAAACGCTCTGATGCGCATTGCCTTCGCCGGGACGCCGGCATTCGCGGCGCGGGCCCTGCAAGCGTTGGTCGATGCGAAGTTCGATGTCGCCCTGGTCATGACCCAGCCCGACCGGCCCGCCGGCAGGGGACTGAAGGACACGCCGAGCGCCGTCAAGCAGGCGGCCATGAAAAATGGGATTTCTTGCGCGCAGCCGGCCACGCTCAAGACGGACGAGGCGCTTGTCGGTCTTCGCCAGATGCGCGCGCAGGCGCTGGTCGTGGCGGCATACGGATTGATCCTGCCGCCAGCGGTGCTGGAAATATTTCCGATGGGCTGCATCAACATCCATGCTTCCCTGTTGCCGCGCTGGCGTGGCGCCGCGCCGATCCAGCGTGCCATCCTTGCCGGGGACGGCGAGACCGGCATTTCGATCATGCGCATGGAGCAAGGGCTCGACACCGGCCCGGTCTACCTGACTCGGGCCGTTCCGATACTTGCAGACGATTCCGCGGGAAGCCTTCACGACAAGCTTGCCGCCTTGGGTGCCGCTTGCATCGTCGAAGCGTTGCCACGAATCGAATCCGGATCCCTGGCGGCCATCGCGCAAGCCGAGGCGGGTGTCACTTATGCGCACAAGGTCGCCAAGCCGGAAGCGGCCATCGACTGGACTCGCGATGCCGTGGAAGTCGACCGGCAGGTTCGGGCCTTCAATCCCTTTCCCGGGGCCTACGGCGTTCTCGATGGAGAGACCGTGAAAATCTGGCGCGGCGAAGCCGGCGACGACGCGGGCGCAACGCCCGGAACGATCCTGGACTGCACGTCGGAAAGACTGCGCATCGCTTGCGGGCGCGGAAGCTTCGACGTGACGGAATTGCAAAAGGCCGGCAGCCGGCGCCTGCCGGTCGCGGAATTCCTGCGCGGCTCCGTGTCGCTAGCCGGCTCGCGCTTCACGTCCTGATCGGAATTCCAGTTGCTTCAGGTCCAGAGATGCGCGGCGCTCGCATTGACCAGCGTTCTTTCGGGGACCAGCCTCAACGCCGCACTGGATGCGACCTGGCGGCGTAACAAGCAACTGACGGCGGGCGAACGCGGGGCGATCCAGGACATCAGCTACGGAACGCTGCGCCATCTTGGGACCTTGCGCGCGGTCCTCGATCAACTCGCTTCCAGGCCGGTTGCGAACGGGGAACTCAAGTCCCTGCTGCTGGCAGCGCTCTATCAACTCGAATTCAGCGATGCTGCTCCGTATGCAATCGTCGATCATGCGGTTGAATGCGCCGTGCAAATCGGGGGTGCGCATGTCAGGTCTTTCGCCAACGCGGTGCTACGCAATTTCCAGCGCCGGCGGGAGGAGCTTCTGGCCCGCGCTGTTTCCACCGATGAAGGCAGGTTCTCCTACGCTCCATGGTGGATTGAAAGAGCCAGACGGGAATTCGGCCTCGATGCCGTGCCCATACTCGAAAGCGGCAACCAGCATCCGCCTATGACGCTGCGCGTGAACGCGCGCCGACACCGCGCGGACGCCTACCTCGGCCGATTGCGCGAAGCCGGCATCGATGCGCGGCAGCTCGACAACGGCGCTCTCATGCTCTCGCGACCGGTTCCCGTCGGGCAACTGCCGGGCTTCGAGGCGGGCGATGTGTCGGTGCAGGATGCCGGCGCGCAACTGGCCGCACCGCTGCTCGATGCCCTCGCCGGCATGCGCGTGCTCGATGCCTGCGCGGCGCCCGGCGGCAAGACGGCGCACTTGCTGGAAATCGCGGACGTCGAGATGACCGCGATCGATGACGATCCCGTGCGCCTGCAGCGCGTGCGTTCGAACCTCGATCGCCTCGGGCTGGATGCGAAGCTCGAGGCCGTGGACGCCGGCGACCCTGGCGCGTGGTGGGACGGCAAGCCCTTCGATCGCGTGCTGCTCGACGCGCCCTGCTCGGGATCCGGCGTCGTGCGACGGCATCCCGACATCAAATGGTTGCGGAGGGCCGCCGACATCGCCGCATTCGCGCAGCAACAGCGGCGCCTGCTGGATGCCTTGTGGAACGTGCTCGCCCGAGATGGTAAATTGCTCTATGCAACCTGCTCGATTTTCAGCGAAGAGAATCGCGCGATAACGGACGAATTCGCGGCGCGTCATCCCGACGCGCGCATTCTGGGAGGAATGCCGGGACGCGGGGGCTTGCTCCTCCCGGACCAGGAACACGATGGTTTCTACTATTGCCTCCTCCAGAAGCAATGACCTGCTGCGCTGGCTGCTGCTGTTGTGCCTGGCCTGCTGCAGCGCCGTCGCGCTGGCAAGCGAAGGCATCCACGTCAAGTCGGCGGAGATCTCCCGCAGCGGCAACGAGTACTACATCGACGCGAATTTCGAAGTCGAGCTGACGCGCACCCTCGAAGATGCGCTCAATCGCGGCCTGGCCCTGCATTTCATCGTCGAGTTCGAGCTGATCAAGCCGCGTTGGTACACGCTTTATCTCTGGAACAAGACCGTCCTCGATTTCCAGCAGCAATATCGCCTTACCTATAACGCGCTGACGCGACAGTACCGGCTTTCGGTCGGCGTGCTTCACCAGAACCTCGACACCCTGAACGACGCGCTGGCCTTGCTCGGGCGCGTGCGTCCGCGCTTCCTGACCGATGTCGAGACGCTCGACCAGGGCACGGTGTACGAAGCCGCGATTCGCATGCGGCTGGACGTCTCGCAACTGCCCAAGCCCTTCCAGATCAACGCGCTCGCGTCGCGCGACTGGACCCTGGCTTCCGAGTGGTTCCGCTGGACGATCACGCGATGAAAATCTCCCGCATCGCGAGGCGCACTTTCTCCAGCCGCGGCATGCAACTGCTGATCGCGCTGGTGCTCTCCCTCGGCGCGGTGATGCTCTGGCTGCTTGCCGGGGCCAGCGCGAACACGCCCTGGTTTTCCGGCAACCTTCCGCTGCTGCTGGCGCTCGGGCTCGGAGTCGCGCTGGTCCTCACGCTTGTCGTCGGCTACCAGTTGCTGCTCCTGCGCCGGCGACTGCAGGCGCGCGTGTTCGGATCCAAGCTGACCCTGCGGCTGGTGCTGCTGTTCGCGCTGGTGGCGGTGCTGCCCGGCGCGCTGGTTTACGCGGTGTCGGTGCAGTTCCTGTCCCGATCGATTGAATCCTGGTTCGACGTGCGCGTCGAAAAGGCGCTCGAGGGTGGCCTGAGTCTGGGGCGCGTGAACCTCGACAACATGCTGAAGGACCTGCGCCGCAAGGCCGAGTCGATGTCCGTCGTGCTGTCCGAGCGCTCCACGTCGCGCCAGTTGGCCACCTTGAACGGCCTGCGCGAGCAGACCGGGGTGAACGAAGCCACGCTGCTGCGCACGGACGGTTCCGTCATTGCGTTTTCCAGCGCCGATTCCACCAGCCTGGTGCCCGAGCTGCCTTCTCCTTCCGTCGTGCGCAGGGTGCGCATGCAGCAGCCCTACAGCGCAATCGAGGCGCAGGGCGAAAATGGATTGCAACTGCGCGTCGTGGTGCCGATCAACGACGTGACCGGGCTGACCTCTCTGTTGCAGCTGATCCAGCCGGTGCCGCCTGCGCTTGCACGTGACGCGCAGACCGTGCAGGAGATCTATCGCGACTACCAGGAATTGTCGCTGTCGCGGCTCGGCCTCAAGCGCCTGTATGCCCTGACGCTGACGCTTTCCTTGCTGCTTGCGTTGCTTTCGGCGCTACTGCTCGCCATCCTGTTCAGCGGGCGCCTGTCGGCGCCGCTCGGCGTGCTCGCCGCCGGCACGCGCGCGGTCGCGCAAGGGGATTTCAGCCAGCGCCACGCGGTGAAGACCCATGACGAGCTCGGCTTGCTCACCGAATCGTTCAACCTCATGACCATGCAGCTCGCCGATGCGCAATCCGACGCGCAGCGCAACCAGGAACAGGTGGTGGCAGCCAAGGCCTACCTCGAAAGCGTGCTGGGCAACCTGTCCGCGGGCGTGATGTCGTTCGACGCCGAATTCCGCCTGCGCTCGGCCAATCGCAGCGCAGAGCAGATTCTGGGCGTCGACGTCGGCAGGTTGATTGCGACGCATCCGGACGAATGGGCGGAAAGGGCGCCGCGCCTGGGTACGGTGGGCAAGGCCGTGCACGAGGCGCTGGTGAGGACGCGCGACGAGCCGTGGGAAATGCAGGTGGAACTCGCGGCCGGACCGGGCCAGCAAGTTTTGCTGTTGCGCGGCTCGCGGCTGTCCGCCGGCGCCGACGCCGGCATGGTGCTGGTGTTCGACGACATCACCCGCATGCGCCAGGCGCAGCGCCTCGCCGCGTGGGGTGAAGTCGCGCAACGCCTCGCGCACGAGATCAAGAATCCGCTGACGCCGATCCAGCTGTCGGCGGAACGGCTGCAGCATCGACTGGCGGACAAGTTGTCGGAAACCGACGCGGAAATCCTGCATCGTTCGATCCAGACCATCGTCAACCAGGTGTCGGCGCTCAAGGGCATGGTCGATGCGTTCAGCCTTTACGCGCGCTCGCCCGTTCCCGACCTGCAGCCGCTGGACCTGAACCTCCTCGTGCGCGAAGTCATGAGCCTGTATGAATTCTCGCGCTCGGCCATGCAGATCGAACTCGCGGCCGACCTGCCGCTGGTTTCGGGCGACACCGCGAAATTGCGTCAGGTCATCCACAATCTCCTGCAAAATGCCGAGCACGCGGTCGCCGAGGTGTCCGCCCCGCGCATCACGGTGCGGACCGAATCGACGCAGGCCGGCGTGCAACTCACGCTGCGGGACAACGGGCCGGGATTCCCGGAGGCCATGATCGGCCGGCTATTCGAGCCCTACGTCACGACCAAACCGAAGGGCACCGGGCTGGGACTCGCCATCGTGCGCAAGATCGTCGAAGAACATAACGGCAGGATCGTGGCGGCCAACAACCCGGGCGGCGGCGCCGCGGTGACCATCGTCCTGCCCGCAGCCGTGGCCAGCGTCACGGAACTTCGCGTCAACCGGCAGGCGGGAAGATGAGCCAGATCCTGGTCGTCGACGACGAAGTCGGCATACGCGAGCTGCTGTCGGAAATCCTGCGCGACGAGGGCCACCAGGTCCGGCTTGCGCAGAATGCCGGCGAGGCGCGCCAGATCCGCGGGCGACTGCGGCCCGACCTCGTCCTGCTGGATATCTGGATGCCGGACACCGACGGCATCACGCTGCTGAAGGAGTGGGCCAGCACCGGCCAGCTGACCATGCCCGTGGTCATGATGTCGGGGCATGGCACCATCGACACGGCGGTCGAGGCCGCGCGCATCGGCGCCTATGCCTTCCTGGAAAAGCCGATCGCGCTGCAGAAGCTGCTGAGCACCGTCGGCACGGCCCTCAAGCAGGGAGCGCCGAAAAGCGTTGCGCCCGCGATTCCCGCGACGGTCGGAAAATCCCGCGCGGTCGAGCAGCTTCGCCTGCAACTCGATCGCCTGCGCACGCTGAAGTCCTCGACCCTGTTCGTCGGCGAACCCGGCGCCGGCATGGAACAGTGCGCCAAGCTGTTGCACCAGGCCAATACGCCCTGGGTCGCGCCGGATGACTTTGCCGTGCTCGACCAGGCCGACACCAATCTCGTCGGCCAGGCGGCCGAAGGCATCCTGTTCCTGCGGGATGTCGGCGAGTTGACGCGCAGCCGGCAGAAAAACCTGCTGGCGCAGGCGCTGAAGCTGGAGCGCTACAACACGCGGTTGCTCTCCTCCAGTTCCATCGATCTTGCCGAGCGTGTCGCGCAAGGCGAATTCGATCCGCGGCTGTACACCCTGCTGACCGGCGTGATCCTGCGCATACCGGGCCTGCGCGAGCGCGCGGAGGATGTGCCCGAGCTTGCCAACCTGGTGCTGGCGCGCGCGATCGAAGCGAAGGAAGTCCCGGCGCGCACGTTCGGCATCGCCGCGCTCAACACGCTGCGAAACTACCACTGGCCCGGCAACCTGCTGCAGCTCGAGAGCGTGGTGAAGACCGTTGGGCAGCTCGCGTTCTCCGCCGAGATTGGCGTTGCCGACGTGACGAATGCGCTGGCGACGCTGGACGCGCCGCTGCCCGGCCCGGCGGAAACCTTTCCGCTCGACCGCGAACTGCGCGACGCGCGCGACGCCTTCGAGCGCGTCTACTTCGAATACCACCTGGGCCGCGAAGGCGCCAACATGTCCCGCATCGCCGAGCGCGTGGGCCTGGAGCGCACGCACCTGTACCGCAAGCTCAAGCAACTCGGCATCAAGCTGCCGCGCCGGACCGACGAATGAGCGCTCGCGAGGGCGAATAGCGTCCGCCGTCCTCGGCTAAACTAGGCACCGTCGACCCGGCGTCCGCCGGGCTCTCCCGTTTCCCTGATCAAGGAAGTCATGGCAACCCGAACCGAACTCGCCAACGCCATCCGCGCGCTGGCCATGGACGCAGTACAGAAAGCCAATTCCGGGCATCCGGGCATGCCGATGGGCATGGCCGAAATCGCGGAGGAATTGTGGAACCATCACCTTCGCCACAACCCCGCCAATCCGAAATGGCCGGATCGTGACCGCTTCGTGCTGTCGAACGGCCACGGCTCCATGCTGTTGTATGCGGTGTTGCACCTCTCCGGCTATGCGCTGCCGATGGAGGAAATCAAGCGCTTTCGCCAACTGCATTCGATGACCCCGGGCCACCCGGAACTGGGCATGACGCCTGGTGTCGAGACCACCACCGGCCCGCTCGGGCAGGGCATCAGCAACGCGGTCGGCATGGCGATCGCGGAGAGGCTGCTTGCCGCCGAATTCAACCGGCCCGGGCACGACATCGTCGACCATCACACCTATGTATTCCTCGGCGACGGCTGCCTGATGGAAGGCATCTCGCATGAAAGCTGCTCGCTCGCCGGCACGCTCGGTCTCGGCAAGCTGATCGCGTTCTACGACGATAACGGGATTTCCATCGACGGCCATGTCGAAGGCTGGTTTACCGACAACACGCCGGAGCGCTTCGAAGCCTATGGCTGGCACGTCGTGCCGCACGTCGATGGACATGACGTCAATGCGATTCACGCCGCCGTGGAGGCAAGCAAGAAAGTCACCGACCGGCCGAGCCTGATCTGCTGCAAGACCATCATCGGCAAGGGCGCGCCGACCAAGGCGGGCAGCCATGATGCGCACGGCGCGCCGCTGGGCGACAAGGAAATCGCGGCGACGCGCGAAGCCATCGGCTGGAAATATCCCCCATTCGAAATTCCCGCCGACGTCTATGCGGGCTGGGATGCCAAGGCCCGGGGCGCCGCATGGGAGGCCGACTGGAACAAGAGATTCGCGGCCTATGCGCGCGCGTTTCCGGACGTGGCCGCCGAATTCACGCGTCGCATGGCGGGCGAACTGCCGAAGTCCTGGCGCAAGGACGCGGACGCGCTGGTCGCGAAAGCCAACGAGAAAGCCGAGACCATCGCAAGCCGCAAGGCATCACAGAACACGATCGAGGCGCTTGCCGCCGCATTGCCCGAGCTGGTCGGCGGCTCCGCCGACCTGGCGGGATCCAACCTGACGCTATGGTCGAAGGCCAAAGGCGTGGCGAAAGACCACGGCGGCAACTACATCTATTACGGCGTGCGCGAATTCGGCATGTCCGCGATCATCAACGGCCTGACCCTGCACGGCGGCTATGTCGCCTACGGCGGAACCTTCCTGACTTTCTCGGACTACGCGCGCAACGCATTGCGCATGGCCGCGCTCATGAAGATTCGCAGCCTGTTCGTCTACACGCACGATTCCATCGGCCTCGGCGAGGACGGGCCGACGCACCAGTCCGTCGAGCACGCATCCAGCCTGCGCCTGATCCCGAACATGGATGTCTGGCGCCCGTGCGATTCGGTCGAATCGGCAGCCGCGTGGGTGGCGGCCATCGATCGCCATGACGGTCCGTCCTGCCTCTTGTTCTCGCGCCAGAACCTGCCGTTCCAGGCGCGAGACGCGGAACGCATCGAGCAGATCTCGCGCGGCGGATACGTCCTTTCCGATGCGCCGAACGCGAAGGTCGCGCTCATCGCCACGGGTTCCGAGGTTTCGCTGGCCGTCGCCGCGCAAAAGCAGCTTGCCGAAGCCGGCATCGCCGCGCGGGTCGTCTCGATGCCGAGCACGAACGTGTTCGACCGCCAGGACGCGGGCTATCGCGAATCCGTTTTGCCGAAGGCGATGAAGCGCGTCGCGGTCGAAGCCGGCGTGACGGATTTCTGGCGCAAATATGTCGGCCTCGACGGCGCGGTCGTCGGGCTCGACCGCTTCGGCGAATCGGCGCCGGCCGGCGAGCTGTTCAAGTTCTTCGACATCACCGCCGAAGCCGTGACTGCTGCGGCAAAACGCATCGTCTGAAGAATGCCGGTCCCGTTCCCGATGAACGCCGCGTTGCATTTCGCGTCAAACCGCTGAAGGTTCCTTCATGGCGGACCCCATGCGCATGGTCGTGGACATCGGCGGCACCAACGCGAGATTCGCGCTGGGGCCGCCCGGGTCGCTCGATCCCCGGGACGAGAAAACCGTGCGCTGCGCTGACTACGCCAGCCTCGAAGCCGCGGCGCGCGATTACCTGGCATCGCTGGGCAATCCGACCGTGCGCGAAGCCGCGCTCGATGTCGCCGTCGATCCCATCGGCGATTTCATCAAGCTGACGAACGGCCCCTGGGGCTTCTCGATCGAGCAGACTCGCCGCGCGCTCGGGCTGGACCGACTGCAGGTCGTCAACGATTTCACCGCCCTGGCGCTGGCCGTGCCGACGTTGCGTGCCGAGGAATTGCAAGTCGTCGGCGGCGGGGCTGCGGTAGGCGGCGCGCCCATCGCCGTCATCGGTCCTGGAACCGGGCTCGGCGTTTCCGGATTGATCCCGTCTGGCAACCGCTATGTCGCGCTGAAGGGCGAAGGCGGCCACACCGCGTTCAGCCCGATGAACGAGCGCGAGGCCGGCGTGCTGAGATGGCTGCAGCAACGCTACGACCACGTATCGACCGAACGCGTGCTGAGCGGCATGGGGCTGGAAAACCTGTATCAGGGGCTTTGCGTGCTGGACGGCGTGCAGCCCCAGCCGCTGACACCAGACAAGATCACGACGGCCGCGTTGTCCAGCAGCGACGTGCAATGCTCCGCGGCGGTCGACATGTTCTGCGCGATCCTCGGCACGGCGGCGGCGAACCTGGTCGTCACGATAGGCGCGCGCGCGGGCTGCTATATCGGCGGCGGCATCGTTCCCCGCCTCGGCAGCTACTTCCAGCGCTCGCCGTTCCGGCGCAGCTTCGAGACCAAGGGCAGGTTCTCCACCTACGTCGCCGCCGTGCCGACGCATGTGATCCTCGCGCAGACACCCGCGCTGCGCGGCCTGGCAACGCTTTTCTGAAATCCCCATCCCGTGCAATGAACCCGCTCCTGGATATCGTCGGCCTGCTGGCCGGCTTGCTGACCACCATCGCCTTCGTGCCGCAAGTCTGGAAGATCTATCGCACCAAGTCCGGCCGCGACATTTCCGCCCGCATGTTCTCGATCTTCAGCATAGGCATCGTGCTGTGGCTGGTTTACGGCTTCATGCTCGGGCAGCTGCCGATCATCCTGGCGAATGCGGTGACGCTCGTCCTGTCGCTGACGATCATCGGGCTGAAGGTCTACTACAGCCGCGCAAACGCCCGCACGGGAAACTAGCCCGCGCGCTTGCCGGTTTCCGGATCGAAAAACACGGCCTTCGACAGGTCGAGCGCGAGCTCCATCGATTCCCCCGCCGCAACCGCCTGCTCCGGCCGCACCCGGCAACACACCTGCTCGCCGTTGATGCGCACGAACAGCAGCGTGTCCGGGCCGGTGGGTTCCACCAGGCCGATTTTGAACTTGCGCGAGTACACGTTGCGACTGCCGCGCTGCGCGGTGCCCGCGTCTGAAATCTGCTCGGGCCGGATGCCGAGGATCAGCGTCTTGCCGGCGTGGGCGCGCAGGGGTTCGCCGGCTTCGCGCAAAGGCAGCACGAAGCTTTCCTCGTCGGTCTGCAGCTTCATGCCGATGCCGCCGCCGTCCTCCACGACCTGCGCCTTGATGAAATTCATCGATGGCGAGCCGATGAACCCGGCCACGAACAGGTCCGCGGGTTTGTCGTAGATCTCCTGCGGCGAGCCGAACTGGCGGATCTCCCCGCCCTGCATGACCGCGATCTTGCTGCCCAGGGTCATGGCCTCGATCTGGTCGTGGGTGACGTAGACGATCGTGGCCTTCAGGCGGTCGTGCAGCAGC
>DASZTG010000095.1:0-31072 GCA_035548375.1 Burkholderiales bacterium | reverse complement strand
GAAAAGCTCGTAGACGCTCGCGCCGTCCAGGCCCGCGCCGGGGAAGACCATCTTGGCGCCGACCATGGCCGCGCAATAGGGCAGGCCCCAGGCGTTGACGTGGAACATGGGCACCACCGGCAGGATCACGTCGCGCGCGGAAATGTTCAGCGCATCCGGAAGCGCCGAGGCGAAGCAATGGATCATGGTGCTGCGATGGCTGTAGAGCACGCCCTTGGGATTGCCCGTCGTGCCGGAGGTGTAGCACAGGGAAGATGCCGTGCGCTCGTCGAACTCCGGCCAGTCGTAGCGATCGGAATGGCTGTCGATCAGTTCTTCGTAGCAGAGCACGTTCGCCAATTTTGTCTTCGGCATGTGCGCCTTGTCGGTGAGGATGATCCATCCCTTCACCCTGGGGCACTTGTCCGCGACGGCTTCGACCAACGCAACGAACGTCAGGTCCACGAATACGTAGGCGTCGTCGGCGTGGTTGACGATGTAGACGATCTGCTCGGGGAACAGGCGCGGATTGATGGTGTGGGACACCGCGCCCATGCCCGCCGCCGCGTAGTAGGCCTCGAAATGCCGGAAGCCGTTCCAGGCCAGGGTAGCCACGCGATCGTTCATTCGCACATCCAGCGCCGTGAGGGCATTGGCGAGCTGGCGCGCCCTGCGGTGCGCGTCGCGATAGGTATAGCGGTGGATGCCGCCTTCCACCATGCGGGATACGATTTCAGTGTCCCCGTGGTACCGGTCCGCGTGCTTGATCAGCGAGGAAATCAAGAGCGGCGCATCCATCATCAGGCCCTGCATTTCGATGCTCCTCCGTCGTCATTCTGGCCGGTCGATTCTAGCGGCCCTTCATCGCGAAGCACGCTGCACCGCAATAGAGTCATGGTGCGCCACGACGCACCGCCGCGGCTCGTTTACAACGCCGTTGCTTTGCGAATAGAATCCGGCCCGTAAAGTCAGGTCCATGGCACGGCGGTGGGACGCTCGAACCCGGTCGGCGAGCGGCCATGAGAGCCCGACAGCAACGCGACTTGCGATCGCGAAGAAAACCACAACAATGGCGCACACGACCGTGTCCCGCATTCCGGATCACGCGCGAGGCCACAGGCGAGGCGTCGTTTTGCCCGAGACAAGAGGAGAGCCACGATGAGGATCCTGAAGACTGCGCTGCTGATCGTGGCCGCCTGGGCAGTTGCCAATTCCGGCAGCCTGCGCGCCGAAGACACCATCAAGATCGCCTTCATCGAAGGCCTGAGCGGGCCGTTTGCCAACGTCGGCGAGATCGGACTGCGCCACTACCAGATCGCCGCCGAGGCGATCAACGCGAAGGGCGGCGTGCTCGGCGGCACGAAGATCGAGATCGTGCCGTTTGACCACAAGACCAACCCGCAGGAAGCCCAGCTGATGTTCAAGCAGGCCGCCGACCAGGGCATTCGCTACATCGCCCAGGGGAATGCCTCCAGCGTCGCCCTGGCGCTGTCCGACGCGGTCGCCAAGCACAACGAGCGCTATCCGGACAAGAGCGTCATCTTCCTGAACTACGCGGCCGTGGATCCCCAGCTCACCAACGACAAGTGCAACTATTGGCACTTCCGCTTCGACGCCGACGGCGACATGAAGATGCAGGCGCTCACCACCTACATGGCGTCGCAGAAGAGCATCAAGAAGGTGTACCTCATCAACCAGGACTATTCCTTCGGCCAGGCGGTGTCCCGGTCCGCGAAAGCCATGCTCGCCGCCAAGCGGCCCGACATCGAGATCGTAGGCGACGACCTGCACCCGCTGGGCAAGATCAAGGATTTCGCCCCCTACGTCGCGAAAATAAAATCGTCCGGCGCCGACAGCGTGATCACCGGCAACTGGGGCAACGACATCGCGTTGCTGATCAAGTCGGCGAAGGATGCCGGCCTGAAGGTCGATTTCTACACGTACTATGCCGGGGCCGCCGGCGGCGTGACGGCCTTCGGCGAAGCAGGCGTGGGCCACATCAAGCAGGTGACGACCTGGCATTCGAACATCGGCGGCAAGCTCGCGGCCGAGCACAACACCGCTTACCGCGCACGCTATCCCGACGTGAAGGACGACCTCTACTACTCGTCGGTCCGCGAATCGGTCTATGCGCTGGCGACGGCGATCGACAAGGCGAAAAGCTCGGACCCGGCGAAGGTCGCGCCCGTGCTGGAAAACCTGAAGTTCGACGACGATTCCGGCGAAGCCTATTTCCGCGCCGACAACCACCAGTTGATCCAGCCGCTTTATGTATCGACTTTGGTGGCCGCCAACGGCAAGGACGTGAAGTTCGACGTCGAGAAGACCGGTCTGGGATTTCGCACCGACGCACGCATCGAGGGCAAGGAAACGGTGATGCCCACGACGTGCAAGTTCCAAAAGCCGTGACGCGTGACAAGTGACGAGTGACATTGTGAAGATAAAGCGTTCGTCCTGGCGTCGGTTCTGCAACTTGTCACTGGTCACCCGTTACTAGTCACTGCGCCATGGAATTCTTCCTCGTCACCCTGCTGAACAGCCTGTCCTACGGCTTGCTGCTGTTCATGCTCTCCTCCGGGCTGACGCTGATCTTCAGCATGATGGGCGTGCTGAATTTCGCGCACGCGAGCTTCTACATGCTCGGCGCGTATTTCGCATACCAGACCGGCTTGTATGTCGGTTTCTGGCCGGCGCTGTTCATCGCCCCGGTCATCGTCGGCATCCTGGGCGCCACGACGGAACGCTTCGGCTTGCGCACGGTGCACAAGTTCGGCCACGTCGCCGAACTGCTGTTCACCTTCGGCCTCGCCTACGTGATCGAGGAAGTGGTGCACCTGATCTGGGGGCGCGCGCCGGTGGATTACCGCGTGCCGGGCTCGCTCGATTTCACGCTGTTCACCTTGTACACGACGCAATACCCCGCGTATCGCGGCTTCATGATGCTGGTCTCGGTCGGCATGCTGCTGGCGCTCTACCTGCTGCTGACGCGCACCCGCATCGGCCTGGTCATCCAGGCGTCGCTGACGCATCCCGAAATGGTGGAGTCCCTCGGCCATAACGTGCCGCGCGTGTTCATGCTGGTGTTCGCCGGCGGCACGGCGCTCGCAGGGCTGGCAGGGGTCATCGGCGGCAATGCATTCATCACCGAGCCGGGCATGGCGACCGCGGTGGGCAGCATCGTGTTCGTCGTCGTCGTGTTCGGCGGCATGGGCTCGCTCGGCGGCGCTTTCCTGGCCTCGCTGATCATCGGCGCAATCCAGACGTTCTCGGTCGCGCTCGACTACTCGATGCTCGACCTGCTGCGAAAAGTCGGCATCGAGGTGGCGGCGACATCCTCGTGGCACGGACTCTGGTCGATCACCATCGCGCAGACCGCACCCGTCCTGCCTTACCTGCTGATGGTCCTCATGCTGATCGTGCGGCCGCGCGGCCTCATGGGAACGCGGGAAAGCTAGGCGATGCGGCCCGTCTTGCACATGCGCAGGTTGCTGGTCTGGGGCGGGGCCGCCCTGGTCTTCATCGTGCTGCCGCTCATATTCAAGCAGAGCTTTGCGTTGTCCATGCTCTCGCAGATGGGCATCGCCATCATTTTCGCGCTGTCGTACAACATGCTGCTCGGCCAGACCGGGCTGCTTTCCTTCGGCCATGCCGTCTACTTTGGCCTCGGCGCCTTCTTCTGCGCGCACGCGCTGAATTTCATCGGCGCGGGCAAGCTGGCGTTCCCGGTCACGCTGGTGCCACTGATCGGCGGCGCCGCCGGCCTGTTCTTCGGATTGATCCTCGGGTTCGTGACGACGCGGCGCGCCGGCACGCCGTTCGCGATGATTTCGCTCGGCATCGCCGAGATGGTGGCCGCCAGCGCGCTGATGTTCACCAGCTTCTTCGGCGGCGAGGGCGGCATCGCCACGAACCGGACCGTGGGCAAGGCCTTCCTCGGCGTGAGCTACGGACCGCAGATCCAGGTTTATTACCTGATCGCAGGCTGGTGCCTGCTGGCCATGATCCTGATGTTCGCGCTCACGCGCACGCCGCTCGGGCGCATGGCCAACGCCGTGCGCGACAATCCCGAGCGCGCCAAGTTCGTCGGCTACAACACCACGCGGGTGCGCTGGATCATGATGTCGCTCGCGAGTTGCTTCGCCGGCATCGCGGGCGGACTGGCGGCAATCAACTACGAGATCGTCACGGCCGAGACGCTGGGTGTCGTCGCTTCGGGCAACGTCGTGTTGATGGCCTTCATCGGCGGCATCGGCCACTTCTGGGGTCCGATCATCGGCGCCGTGCTGGTGACCTTGCTGCAGTCCGCGCTGTCGAACTACACGCAGGCCTGGCTGCTGTATTTCGGGTTGTTCTTCCTGGTCATCATCATGTTCTCGCCGGGTGGCATCGCCAATCTGGTGACCGTGCACAAGCCGGTGTGGGCCGCCGGGCTGGCGAAGCGGCTCGTTCCCTCGTATGCGATTGCGGCAGGGGCGGGCGTCGTCATGCTGGCCGGCTTCTTCGCGATGATCGAGATGATCTATCACTACGAGGCAAAGGAATCCGCGACCAAGGACTTTTCCTTCTTCGGCCTGACACTGGATCCGACGATGGCCCAATACTGGGTCGGTGCGGCGATCGTGTTCCTGATCGGTGTCGGCCTGATTGCGTTCGCGAAACGCAGGGTGGCCGGCGCGTGGGACGAGATCACGCCGGAAATGCAGCGGAAGGGGACTGTTTGAACATGGTAGCCGCCGCCCTCCAGCTCCATGACGTGCGCAAGAGCTTCGGCCGCACCTCCATCATCAACGGCGTGAACCTGTCGATCGGCGCCGGCGAGCGCCATGCCATCATTGGGCCCAACGGCGCGGGCAAGTCCACGCTGTTCAACCTGATCAGCGGCCGCTTCGGCGTGACGTCGGGGCGCATCGACCTGAACGGCGAGAGCATCAACGGCCTGGAGCCCGAGATCATCAACCGCAAGGGGCTCTCGCGCAGCTTCCAGATCACGAACATCTTCCCGCGCATGTCCGTTTACGAGAACGTGCGCTGCGCGGTGCTCTGGTCGCAGGGCTACAAGTATTCCTTCTGGCACCGGGTCGACGGGCTCAAGTCGGTGCGCGAGCGTACCGAGGACGTCGTCGAGCGCATCGGCATGGCCAAGCGTCGCGATCGCCTGGCCGGCGTGCTGACCTATGCCGAGCAGCGCGCGCTCGAAATCGGCGTGACCATCGCGTGCGGCGCCAGCGTGATCCTGCTCGACGAGCCGACGGCGGGCATGAGCCGCAGCGAAACGGACGACGCGGTGAACCTGATCCGCAAGGTGACCGAGGGCAAGACGCTGGTCATGGTGGAACACGACATGAGCGTGGTCTTCGGCCTGGCCGATCGCATTTCGGTGCTCGTCTACGGCGAGGTCATCGCCACCGGCACGCCGGAAGAGATTCGCGCGAGCAAGGCCGTGCAGGAAGCCTACCTCGGAACGGAGCAACACTGATGCTCGACGTCGGCGACCTCCACGCGTATTACGGCAAGAGCCACATCCTGCATGGCGTGCATTTGCGCGTCGGGCAGGGCGAGATCGTGAGCCTGCTCGGCCGCAACGGCGTGGGCCGTTCCACGACCATCAAGTCCATCATGGGCCAGGTCGTGTCGACCGGCTCGGTCAAATTCAAGGGCGAGGAAATCGGCGGCCAGAAGACCTACATGATCGCGCGGCGCGGCCTGGGCTACGTGCCGGAGAATCGCGACATCTTCCCGTCGCTGACGGTGAAGCAGAACCTGCTGCTCGGCATGAAGACCTCGAAGCAGAAGGGACGCTGGAGCATCGACGACATGTACGCGCTGTTTCCGCGCCTGAAGGAGCGCGCGGATGCGCCCGCCGGCGTCATGTCCGGCGGGGAGCAGCAGATGCTGACCCTGTGCCGCACGCTCATGGGCGATCCGGACCTCGTCATGATCGACGAGCCCACCGAGGGTCTGGCGCCGAAAATCGTCGAGCAGGTCGCGAACCTGTTCGAGGAAATCAAGAATCGCGGCGTCTCCATCCTGCTGGTCGAGCAGAAACTCACGATCGCCATGAAGATCTCGCAGCGCGTCTATGTCATGGGCCACGGCAAGATCGTGTTCGAAGGCACGCCCGATGGCCTGCGCGCGAACGAAGCCGTTCGCAAGGAATGGCTTGAGGTTTAAGACGGGCGCGACGCACCGCCGCGCGATTTACGTCATTCAGCATTGAACCACGGAGGACACGGAGAACACGGAGAACGACAAGCGAGCATCTGTGGAATCAGCGAAGTGCGGCCGAAAGACCGGACGGCGCCCGAAACTCGAATTCCTGCAGATTCCTCCTTGCTTTTCCTCCGTGCCCTCCGTGTCCTCCGTGGCTCCAGTTTTTCCGAATCCGGAGGTTCAATGAGCAGTCTCGTCGACTACCAGAAGCAAGGCAGCATCGCCGTCATCACGCTGAACAATCCCCCGGTCAACGCGCTGTCGGTCAACAAGGGCCTGCTGCAAGGCGTGCTCGATGCGTTCAAGGAAGGCGACCACGACCACCACATCCGCGCCTTCGTGATCATCGGCGGCGGCCGCAACTTCAGCGGCGGCGCCGACATCAGTGAATTCGGCAAGCCCTACGATCCGGGCAAGGCCACGCTCGCGGACCTGCTGGCCTACATGGATACCGTGACCAAGCCGATCGTCGCGGCGGTTTCCGGCCCGACCATGGGTGGGGGACTGGAACTCGCGCTGACCGCACACTATCGAGTTGCGCTGACGGGCGCGCAGATCGGGCTGCCGGAAGTGAAGCTCGGCATCCTGCCGGGCGCGGGCGGCACGCAGCGTTCGCCGCGATTGATGGGCGTCGAACCGGCGCTCGACCTCATGGTGGCGGGCGATCCGATTTCGAGCGAAAAGGCCAAGGAGGCCGGGCTCGTGGATGAAGTCGTGACCGGCGACCTGCGCGCGGCGGCGATTTCCTATACGAACAAATTGCTGAAAGAGGACAAGGGCGTGCGACGTGCCAGCCAATTGACGGCATCGGTCGGGCAACCGGATGCTTTCTTCGCGGAAGCGCGCACGCGCATCGCCAAGGCCTGGCGCGGGTATCCCGCGCCGCTGGCCATCGTCACCTGCGTCGAGGCGGCGGTCCTGCAGCCCTTCGCCAAGGGGCTCGCGATCGAGCGCCAGCAATTCGAGAAGCTGGTGAAGTCCGACGAGTCGCGTGCCCTGCGGCATTTGTTCTTCGCCGAGCGCCAGGTCAGCAAGATTCCCGATATTCCCGAAGACACGCCGGTTCGCGAAATCAAATCCGCGGCGTTAATCGGCGCCGGGACGATGGGGGGTGGCATCGCCATGAATTTCGCGAATGCCGGCATCCCGATCAAGATGCTGGAACTGAACCAGGCCGCGCTCGACAAGGGCCTGGGCATCGTCAAGAAGAATTACGCCGCGACGGTCGCGAAAGGACGCTTGTCCCAGGAGGCGATGGACAAGCGCATGGGCCTGTTCACCGGCGTCACCAGCTACGACGACATCAAGGACGCGGACATCGTCATCGAAGCGGTATTCGAGGACATGGCGGTGAAGAAGCAGGTGTTCGGGCAGCTCGACAAGGTCATGAAGCCGGGAGCGATTCTTGCCACGAACACGTCCACGCTCGACGTGAACGAGATCGCCGCGGCAACCTCGCGCCCGCAGGATGTGCTGGGCCTGCATTTCTTCAGCCCGGCAAACGTCATGAAGCTGCTGGAAGTCGTGCGCGCGAATGAAACCGGCAAGGATGTGCTGGCCACCGCGATGAAGCTGTCGAAGGCGATCAAGAAAGTCGGGGTGGTCGCCGGCGTCTGCGACGGCTTCATCGGCAATCGCATGTTGCACGGCTATTTTCGCGAGGCCGGGTTCCTGCTGGAAGAAGGCGCCACGCCGCAGCAGGTGGACAAGGCGATCGAAGCGCTCGGTTTTGCCATGGGCCCATTCCGCGTGGGCGACCTCGCGGGCCTCGACGTGGGCTGGTATATCCGCAAGCGCCAGGCCGCGAGCCGGCCCGCGCATTTGCGCTATTCGAAGGTCGCGGACCAGGTTTGCGAGCTCGGGCGCTTCGGGCAGAAGACCGGCGCGGGCTGGTATCGCTACGAGGCGGGCAAGCGCGAACCGATCCCGGATCCGGTGGTCGAGGACCTGATCGTCAAGGCCTCGAAGGAAGCCGGCATCCAGCGTCGGGAAATCACCGACCAGGAAATCGTCGAGCGCTGCATCTATGCGCTGGTCAACGAAGGCGCGAAGATCCTTGAAGAGGGCATTGCATTGCGCGCAAGCGACATCGACATCGTCTACATCTACGGCTACGGCTTCCCGCGCTACCGTGGCGGTCCGATGTTCTATGCAGACACCGTCGGCCTGGACAAGGTGCTTGCTTCGATCAAGGCATTCCACGCAAAGCACGGCGAATACTGGAAGCCCGCGGCGCTGCTGGAGCGGCTCATCGCGGAGGGCAAGACGTTCAACGGCTAGTTCTTGAACCACGGAGGACACGGAGGGCACGGAGGAAAGGCAAAGACGAGAAAGAATTCTGGGGGTAGCCAGGTCGATGTTGGCCAACCCATGCTGCCGATCGTGATTCAACGGGCAGATTTCACCTGATCTTATTCTTGCTCTTGTTTTTCCTCCGTGCCCTCCGTGTCCTCCGTGGTTCAGATTTGATTGGAGGATTGAAATGACCGACGCAGTGATCGTATCGACCGCACGCACGCCGCTTTGCAAGAGTTGGAAAGGCGCGTTGAACATGACCCACGGCGCGACCATGGGCGGCCATGTCGTCAAGGCCGCGCTGGAGCGGGCGAAGCTCGATGCCGCCGAAGTCGAGGACGTCATCATGGGCTGTGCGACGCCGGAGGGCGCGACGGGACAGAACATCGCTCGCCAGATCGCGATCCGCGCCGGCATGCCTGTTACGGTGTCTGGCATGACGGTCAATCGATTCTGCTCCTCCGGATTGCAGACCGTGGCGCTTGCCGCGCAACGCGTGATCGCCGGCGAGGCGGAAATTTTCGTCGCGGGTGGGGTCGAATCCATTTCGTGCGTCCAGAACGAAGCCAACAAGCACATGATCAAGGAAGCCTGGCTCGAGCAGAACAAGCCGGAAATCTACTGGCCGATGCTGGCAACCGCGGAGATGGTGTCGAAGCGCTACAAGATCGGTCGGGAAGCGCAGGATCGCTATGGCGTGCAAAGCCAGTTGCGCGCGGCGGCCGCGCGCGCGGCGGGAAAGACGAAGGACGAGATCGTGCCGATCACGACGACCATGAAGGTCGTGGACAAGAACACGGGGCAGGAATCGACGAAGCAGGTGACGGCGTCGGAGGACGAAGGTATTCGTCCGGACACGACATACGAAGGCGTGTCGCAGATCAAGCCCGCCATCGAGGGCGGCGTCATCGCCGCGGGCAACGCCAGCCAGTTTTCCGACGGCGCAGCGGCGCAGGTGGTGATGAGCGACAAGGCCGCCGCGCGCAAAGGCCTCAAGCCGCTGGGCATCTTCCGCGGATTCGCGGTGGCCGGCTGCGAGCCGGACGAGATGGGCATCGGTCCGGTGTTCGCGATCCCGAAGCTGCTGAAACAGACCGGCAAGAAAATCGACGACATCGGCCTGTGGGAACTGAACGAGGCCTTCGCCGTGCAAGTCATCTACTGTCGCGACAAGCTCGGCATCCCCGACGACCGGCTCAACGTCAACGGCGGCTCGATCGCGGTGGGCCATCCCTATGGCGTGACCGGCAGCCGCTTGACCGGGCATGCGCTGATCGAAGGCAAGCGCCGCGGCGTGAAATTCGTCGTGGTCACGATGTGCATCGGTGGCGGCATGGGCGCGGCCGGGCTATTCGAGGTGGTCTAGGGCAACGTCTCGACGCAAAGGCGCAGAGGACGCAAAGGAAAGCGAAAGAGAAAACAAGTCGTTCGGCCCAACACAGTCGCTCGGTGCCGGTTCCGCAATCGACTAGCAGTTCTTTGCGACCTTTCTTGCCTTTCCTTTGCGTCCTTTGCGTCATAGAACCTGGATCTGCCCGGTTTTTAGGGGTTGAGATATGCAGTCGAGACTACTGAACCGCCGGGACCTGGATTTCATCCTGTATGAATTGCTCGACGTCGGGTCGCTGACGCGGCGCCCGCGCTTTGCCGAGCATTCGCGCGAGACCTTCGCCGCCGCGATCGAAACGGCCGCGACCATCGCCGCCGAGAAGTTCGCGCCCCACAACCGCAAGGCGGACCTGAACGAGCCGCATTTCGACGGCAAGGTCGTCGAGATGATCCCCGAGGTGCGCGAGGCAGTCGCTGCGTTCAGCGCGGCGGGTTTCATGGCGGCCGGGCAGGATTTCGACCTGGGCGGCATGCAGTTGCCGGTAACGGTCGCGCAGGCGTGCTTCGCGTGGTTCCATGCGGCTAATGTCTCGACCGCTGGCTATCCCTTCCTGACGATCGCCAACGCCAACCTCATCCGCGCATTCGGCAGCGAAACACAAAAGAAAAAATATCTGCCGCACCTGCTGACCGGCCGCTTCCTCGGCACCATGTGCCTTTCCGAGCCGCAGGCCGGCTCGTCGTTGTCGGACATTCGCACGAGCGCCATTGCGCAGGCCGACGGTACGTACCGGCTCAAGGGCAACAAGATGTGGATCTCGGCCGGCGAGCACGAGCTGTCGGAAAACATCGTGCATCTCGTGCTGGCGCGCATCCAGGGCGCGCCCGTCGGCGTGAAGGGCATCTCGCTGTTCATCGTGCCGAAGTTCCGCGTGCGCGACGACGGTTCGATCGGCGAGCGCAACGATGTCGCGCTGGCCGGCCTCAACCACAAGATGGGATTTCGCGGCACCACGAATTGCGTGCTGAATTTCGGCGAGAAGGGCGGCGCGCACGCGGAACTCATCGGCGAGCCGAACAAGGGGCTCGCCTATATGTTCCACATGATGAACGAGGCGCGCATCGGCGTTGGCATGGGCGCGACGGTGCTCGGCTACACGGGTTACCTGCATGCGCTGGCGTATGCGCGCGAACGCCTGCAGGGTCGGCGACCCGGCGGCAAGGACGCGAACCAGCCACAGGTTCGCATCGTCGAGCATGCCGACGTGAAGCGCATGCTGCTCGCGCAAAAGGCCTATGTGGAAGGCGCGCTCGCGCTTTGCCTGTATTGCGCATTCCTGGTCGACGAGGCCAATACGGCGGAGGGCGAGCAGACCCGCAAGGAGGCCGGGCTGCTGCTGGACATCCTCACGCCGATCGCCAAGGCCTGGCCGTCGCAGTACTGCCTCGAGGCAAACAGCCTGGCGATCCAGGTTCATGGCGGCTATGGCTACACGCGCGAATATCCCGTCGAGCAGTTCTATCGCGACAATCGATTGAACCCGATCCACGAGGGCACGAACGGCATCCAGGCGCTCGACCTGCTCGGTCGCAAGGCGGGAATGGACGGCGGCGCGGCCATGAAGCTGCTGGCGCGCGAAATCGCCGCCACCGGACGGCTGGCCGGTGCGCAGGCGTCGCCGGATATCCGTCGCTACGGCGCGCTGCTGGACGAGGCGCTGAACCGCGTCCTCGCCGCCACCGGCGAACTGCTCGGTACGATGGGCAAGGGCGACATCGACCTTGCGCTGGCGAATGCATCGGTTTACCTGGACCTCGTCGGCCACACCGTGATCGGCTGGATCTGGCTCAGGCAGGCGCTGGTCGCTTCCCGGAACATGGAAAGCGCGCATGAATCCGAGCGGGATTTCTATCGCGGTAAACTGCAGGCCTGCCGGTATTTTTTCCGCTGGGAAGTCGCGAAGACGGCACAATGGGCGGCGCTGCTCGGCAGCCTGGACAGCACGACACTGGACATGCAGGACCAATGGTTCTGAACATCGGGGATTCGAGGAATATGAACGTCAAGAAACTGTTCGATCTGTCGGGCAAGGTCGCGCTGATCACGGGCGGCTCTCGCGGCCTGGGATTGCAATTTGCCGAGGGCGCCCCGGACTCGTTAGCGGAACGCCCGTTCGCGGGCAGGGGCGCATAGGGCTTCGGCGTCCGGCACTACAAATACAATTGTCCAAGTATCGGAGCAAATGGTGAACGTCAAGAAGCTGTTCGATTTATCCGGCAAGGTTGCGTTGATTACGGGCGGTTCTCGCGGCCTGGGATTGCAGTTTGCCGAAGCCCTCGGTGAGATGGGCGCGAAGGTGGTCATTACCGCGCGCAAGGCCGGCGAGCTGGAAGAGGCGAAGGCCCAACTCAAAAGCCAGGGCGTCGATGCGCTTACCATCGTCAACGACCTGCAGAATGCCGATGCGGTGAAGCCACTGGTCGAGCAGGTGCTCAAGTCCGAAAAGCAGATCGACATCCTGTTCAACAACGCCGGCGCGGCCTGGGGCGCGAAGGCCGAGGACCATCCGCTGGACGCCTGGTACAAGGTCATCAACTTGAACCTGACGGCGGTGTTCTTGCTGAGCCAGGCGGTCGCCAAGGCGAGCATGCTGCCGCGCAAATACGGCCGCATCGTGAATCTCGCCTCGATCGCGGGCCTGGTCGGCACCGACCCGCGCATGATGCCGACGATCGCCTATAACGCCAGCAAGGGCGGAGTGGTCAATCTCACGCGTTCGCTTGCCGTGGAGTGGGCCACGCGCGGCATCACCGTCAATGCTATCGCGCCAGGAGTGTTCCCGTCGAAGATGTCGCAGGGCATGATCGATAGCGCCGAGCAAATCATCCTGGACATGACGCCGATGAAGCGCCTCGGCACGGATTTCGACCTGAAGGGGCTGGCGGTGCTGCTTGCCTCCGATGCCTCCGCCTACATTACAGGCCAGATCGTCGCGGTGGACGGCGGCCTGGTGTCGATGTAACGGGCATGAACGCCATGGCCCAGCAGAAAGCCGGTTTCAACATCCATGTGCCTTTCGTCGAGCACCTCGGCGTGCGCATTACCGAGCGTGGCAACGGCATCGTCAAGCTGCGACTCGACCCGCGGCCCGAGCTTGAGAACAGCTGGGGCTCGGTTCACGGCGGCGTGCTGATGACATTGCTGGACGTGGCACTCGCCAGCGCCGGCCGCTCGCTCGACGACACCTGCAACGGTGCGCTGACCGTGGAAATGAAGGTCAACTTCATCTCCGCCGCCAAGGGCGCCGTCACCGGCGAGGGCCGCGCGCAGCGCGCCGGCCGATCCCTGATATTCTCCGAGGGCGAACTGCATGCCGAAGACGGCAGCTTGCTCGCCAAGGCGACCGGGACATTCAAGCTCTTGTACCCTACCGCCTAATGCAGGTGAACCGCAGAGACGCAGAGGACGCAGAGGAAAAGCTACAACGGACGGGGTTTGGACGGGAGTGTCGCGTCGGCGGCGGCTTCGATTCAGAATCTTGCATTGACGCAGATCAAACCCATCGGTTTTCTCCGTGTCCTCCGTGCCTCGGTGGTGAAAATTGTTTTTTGAAAGGGTTTTCATGGCACTCGACCCGCAAGTGCAAGTCCTGCTCGACCTCGCGAAAAAAGCCGCGCTGCCCGAGGTCTGGCAACTCACGCCGGACCAGGGCCGCGAGCAATACCTGACCCGAGTCAACAAGCTCAAGGCCAACGACTCGATATTCCGCAGCGAGGACAGGCGCATTCCCGGGCCGGGCTCGGACATCCCGATCCGCATCTACACGCCCAGGGAAGTGAAGTCGATGGAGAAGCTGCCCGTGCTGATGTGGTTCCATGGCGGCGGCTTCGTGATCGGTTCGCTGGACACGCATGACTCCGCCTGCCGCCTGCTCGCCAACCAGGCGGATTGCATCGTCGTGTCGGTCGACTATCGGCTGGCACCCGAGCACAGGTTCCCCGCGGCGGTGGAGGATTGCATGGCCGCCACGAAATGGGTGGCGCTGCACGCCGTGGAATTCGGCGGTGACGCGAACTGCATGGGAGTCGGCGGCGACAGTGCCGGCGGCAACCTCGCCGCCGTCATTTCCATCCTCGCGCGCGATGCCGCGCATCCCAAGCTCGCCTTCCAGTTGCTGCTGTACCCGTGCGTTGCGCCGGAACCGGAAACCGCTTCGCATCACAAGTTCAAGGAAGGCTACATCCTGTCGCGCAATTCGATCACCTGGTTCTACAAGCAATACCTGCGCGGCGGCAAGGACGTCAACGATTTCCGGTTCGCGCCGCTGCAGCATGACGACTTGTCGGGCCTGCCGCCCGCACTGGTCATCGTCGCGGGCTACGATCCGCTGCGCGACGAAGGCATCGAATACGCGAGGAAGCTGATCGAGGCGGGCAACCGCGTGCGCCTGACCAACTACGAAGGCATGGTCCACGGGTTCTTCCTGATGGGCGGCGCGCTGGACGCCTCGCGCAAGGCCGTGGCGGAGTCCGCCGCGGCGTTGCGGGAAGCATTCGACGCACATCGCGGCATCGATCGCAAGATCGCGAAAACGGCATAGGCAAAACGGGAGAGCACGCATGAGCAGCCTCAAGGGTAAGGTCGCCTGGATCACGGGCGCGGGAACTGGGATCGGACTGGCCGGCGCGCAGGCGCTGGCGGACGCGGGGGCAACGGTGGTCATGTCGGGCCGGCGCAAGGAAGTGCTGGCGCCGGAGGCGGACAAAATCCGCATCAAGGGCGGTGCGGCGGAAGTCGAGGCCCTGGACGTTTCCGACGCCAAGGCCGTCAAGAAAGTTGCCGATGGCATCCTGGCGCGCCATGGGCGCGTCGACATCCTGCTCAACAGCGCCGGGTTGAACACGCCGAACCGCTATTGGCGCAACCAGACGGTCGACGGCTGGCGCGACGTCATCGGCATCAACCTCGACGGCTCGTTCTACACCATCCATGCGGTGCTGCCCGCGATGCGCGCGAAGAAGGACGGCCTCATCATCAACGTCTCTTCCTGGGCGGGCGTGTTCCACCCCAAGCTCACCGGCGCGGCCTACAACGGCAGCAAACACGCTGTCACGGCAATGACGGAAACCATCAACATGGAAGAGTGCGCGAACGGCATCCGCGCCTGCGCGATCTGCCCCGCGGAAGTGGCCACGCCGATCATGGATCGCCGTCCGGTGCCGCCGAGCGCGGAAGACCGCGCGAGGATGCTGCAGCCCCAGGACCTGGGCGCGACCATCCGCTTCATCGCGGAGATGCCGCCCCACGCCTGCATCAACCAGGTCATCATCAGCCCGACCTACAACCGGATGTACATCGAAAACCTGTGAGCCGCGGCCGCGCACCGGCGGGCCGCTGGCCCTCATCGATTTTCCCATTCTTCGCGGATACCAACATGAAACTCGCCGCACTGCTGTTGACCTTGCAGTTTTCGCTGCTGGCCTGGAATGCCGAGGCCGATCCGGGCGCCGGCACGCTCGCGCAAGTGCGGGCAAGCGGCGTGATCAGGCTGGGTTACCTGGAGGATGCGGCGCCGTTCTCGCTGGCGCCGGCGGGAGACCCGGTCGGCTATTCGATCGACTTGTGCGCGCGCGTCGTCGAGGACCTGCGCGCCAGCCTGAACATGCCGGACCTGCGCACCGAATGGGTGAAGGTGACGTTGCAGGATAGGCTGGAGGCGGTGAAGGACGGGCGCATCGACCTCGAATGCGGCACGACGACGTGGACGCTTTCGCGCCAGGCCGACGTCGACTTCAGCCTGATGACGTTCGTAGACGGCGGCAGCCTGCTGGTGAAATCCTCCGGTCCGTCGCACATGGCGGATTTTGCGGGCAAGCGCATCGTGGTCGTGAAGGGCACGACGACGGAATCGGCGCTGTCGCGCGAACTGGCGCGCCTGAACATCAGCGCGCAACTCGTCGGCATCGAGGATGAGGGGAAGGGCATGGCCATGCTTTCTGCGGGCGAGGCCGACGCCTATGCGTCCGATCGCATCGTGTTGCTGGGACTCGCCCTCGGGGCCAAGGGCGGCGAAAGCTACAAGCTCATCGATGAGGATTTTTCCATCGAGCCCTATGCGCTGGCCCTGCGCCGGGACGACCATGATTTCCGGCTCGCCGTGAACCGGTCGCTGGCCGGCATCTACCGGTCGCGCGAGATCCTCAAGATCTACGACAAGTGGCTGGGCGCGCTCGGCAGGCCAGGCGTGCTGCTCTCCGCGGTCTATGTGCTCCAGTCGATTCCCGAGTGACGCGGCGACCATCGTGAGGCACTGGATCGCCGGTTTGCTGGTTGCCTGCGGGTGCGTCGCGACGCCGGCGGTGTCGCGGGACACATCGCCCGATTGCCGGGAGTGCGGCGTGGTCAACAGCGTGCGCGAGTTGCAGCAGGAGCGCGCCGCCGCCAGCAACCTCGAGCGCCTGCCGCCGGTGGGACCGGTGTTCGGCTTCACGTTCGGCGGCGACGGGCCGGCGAAGGGCTTCGTCGGCGCGATCGGCAGCCAGGACATGCGCCAGCGCCTCACCGAAATCAGCTACGAAGTGATCGTGCGCTTCAACGACGGCCGCTATGGCGTGGTGGAAACGCGCGACGGCGCGGACCTGCGCGTGGGCGACCCGGTCAAGGTCATTCGCAACCAGATCCAGCTGGACCTTTGACGATGCACCGGCGGCCGGGCATCGCCTGATTTTCCGGTCCAACGCATGGCCGCCACGCTTTTCCGCAACGTCCGCGTGCTCGATTGCACCGGTGCGCCACCTTTCGACGGTTCGGTGCGGGTAGAAGGCAATCGCATCGCGGCCGTCGTGCCGGCACCCGCCGTCATCGCGACGAACGGCGCCGAGGTGGTCGATGGCCGCGGCATGACCTTGATGCCGGGCCTCATCGAATCGCATTCGCACCTCACGTTCACCGACGTCGCGCAATCCGTCGAGATGGGCTTCATCCCGCCGGAAGAACACATGCTGAAGACGGCGATCAACGCGCGGCGCATGCTCGATGCCGGATTCACGAGCTGCTTCAGTGCCGCCGCGGCCAAGTCCAGGCAGGACGTCGTGCTGCGCAATGCCATCGACAACGGCGATTTCCCGGGACCGCGCACGCTCGCGGCCAGCCCGGAGATGACGGTGTCGGCCGGCCTGGGCGACGTGAGCCTGCACCACATGTATCGCGAGAATTTCGCGGTGGTGTGCAATGGACCGGAGGAATTCCGCCGTTTCGCGCGCGAGATGATTCGCGAGGGCGTGGACACGCTGAAGATGAACGTATCCGGCGATGCCGGCACGCCGGCTTCGCCTGCGGATACCACGGTCATGAACGAGGCGGAAGTCGCGGCGGTCTGCGACGTCGCGCATGCTCACGGCAAGCGCATCGCCGCCCACGCGCGCAGCGCCGAATCCGTGAAGATGTGCCTGCGCCACGGCGTTGGCGTCATCTATCACGCCACCTTGCTCGACGATGAATCGCGCGACCTGCTGGAATCCGCCCGCGGGCATATTTTCGTCGCCCCGGTATTGGGTGCGCTGTTCACGACCCTGAACGAAGCCGCGCCCTGGGGCATCACGCGCGAGATAGCCGCGGCCCGCGGCGTCGAGCTCGAGCTGGAGCAGGGCATCGAGAACATGAAGGCGCTGCATCGTCGCGGCGTGCGCATCCTGATCGGCGGCGACTACGGCTTCGCATGGAATCCGATCGGCACGGACGCGCGCGACATCGCGCACTTCGTTGACATGGTCGGCATGCCGCCAATGGACGCCATCCTCGCGGCCACCCGCCTGGGCGGCGAGATCATGGGCATGGGCGACAGGCTCGGGCAGGTGAAGCCCGGCTACCTGGCCGACCTGCTTCTGGTCGACGGCGATCCGCTGGAAGATGTGACCCTGCTGCAGCAGCGCGACCGGCTTGGCGCGATCATGCAGGACGGGGTCTTCTGGAAACGGCCGCGAACCGGTATCGTAGGCATCCGGCACTAGGCGTATCCTGGAGTTCTTCGTTGTTCAAGCCGTTCTGTCGCGCGGTGCTGCTGGCCGCCCTCTCACTTTCACCGCTTTCCGGTTGGTCGCAGGCGCAGCCCCAGACGGCCACCGTGAAGGACCGCCAGGACCTCATCAACTGGTACTACGCCGCCACCTTCGGCACGGGCGTCTACACCGCAGGGGACCGGTCGGTCAGCGTCCTGCAGCTGCCGTTCTCGCATGCGCTGCAGACGGTCGACGAGGACGGCGTCGGCTTGAAATTCAAGCTTGCGACCACCGTCGGCTTCTACGACTACGACGTCACCAGCGTGGTCCACGGCAACGTTCCCGATCGCCTTAGCACGATCAGCGTCCTCGCCGGCCTCGAATGGGAAGTTCCGGTCACGCAGAAATGGTCGCTCCGGCCGTATTTCGACGGCGGGGCCGGCCAGGAGCTGGAAGGGCGCGAGTCGGCCTTGATCTACGATTTCGGCATCAAGAGCCGCTACGTGATCGCGACGGACCATGGCGTCGAGTTCGCGCTCGCCAACGCGCTGGCGAGCGCGGGCTACCGATCGCGCGGCGGCCCGAACCGGCCTTTCGGCTATCTCGCAACCGGCCTGGACATCACCATTCCGACCAACAAGCAGCTCTTCGGCAGGGACGTTTCCCTCGGATTCACGCCGATGTATTACTACTATTTCAATCGCTTCAGCTTTGCCGAGTTCGACGACCCGAACAATCGCGTGCGCGAGGAATTCGAAATGGCGCTGAGCGTCGTCACCAAGAAGCCCTGGTCGCTCAAGTTCTTCGATTTCGACCGCTTCGGCATCGCCGTGCGCAGCAGCGGCGACGTGACCGGCGTGACGCTGTTCACGTCCCTGCCGTTCTGACGGCGCGGCGCTCAGGGCATGGACAGGTAGTCCACCGCCAGCGCTGCCAGCGAGCGCACGCCCTGGACGAGGCCGGATTCGTCGACGAAGAAGCGCGGCGAATGGTTCGGCGCGGCCTTGCTCATGTCCTCGTCCTTGGGCGTGACGCCGACGAAGTAGAACAATCCCGGCACTTTCTGCTGGAAGTAGGAGAAGTCCTCCGCCACCATCACGCGCTGGTTGACGCGCGAGCCGCCGTCGCCGCCGATTCGTTTCAACGTCGGCAGCATCTTTTCCGTCAGCGCCGGGTCGTTGACCGTGACCGGCACGGCCTTGTCGATCTTCACTTCGGCGGTTGCGTCGTTGGCCGAGGCGATAGACTCGGCGATGTGCTTGATGCGCGCGTGCACCTGCTGGCGGATGTCCTCGTCGAAGTTGCGTATCGTCCCGCTCATCTCGACCTGGTCGGGGATGATGTTCTTGCGCGCGCCGCCATGGACGGTGGCCACGGTCACGACGGAAGGCTCCTTCGAGATGTCCACCTGGCGCGCCACGATGTTCTGCAGGCCGGTGATGATCTGCGCCGACGTGACCACCGGGTCGATGCCGGCCCATGGCCAGGCGCCGTGCGTCTGTTTGCCCTTCACCGTGATGTAGAGCCAATCCGCGCTCGCCATCAGCGGCCCGGAGCGATAGGTGATCATGCCGGCGGGAATGCCCGAGATGACATGCAGCCCGAAGATCGCTTCCACGCGCGGATTCTCGAGGGCACCGTCCTTGATGACCAGCGGCGCGCCGCCTTCCTCGCCGGGCGGCGGGCCTTCCTCGGCCGGCTGGAAGATGAATTTCACGGTGCCGGGAAGCTGGTCGCGCACGCCGGCCAGCACTTCCGCGACGCCCATGAGGATGGCCATGTGCGCGTCGTGCCCGCAGGCGTGCATGACGCCGACCTGCTGGCCGAGGTATTCCGTCTTGACGGTGGACTTGAACGGCAGGTCGGATTCCTCGACGACGGGCAGCGCGTCCATGTCGGAGCGCAACGCCACCACTTTGCCCGCGCGGCCGCCGCGCAGCACGCCGACGACACCGGTCTTGCCGATATTGGTCTGCACGTCGATGCCAAGGCCGCGCAGGTGTTCGGCGATGTACTTGGCCGTTTCCACTTCGCGATTGGACAGTTCCGGATGCTCGTGGATGTGGCGGCGCCATTCCAGGACCTTGGGCTCGATTTCGCGGGCGCGCGCATCTACCAGGTCCGCGAGGTCGTCGGCGAACGCGGGGATGCCTGGCGCTGACAGCAGCAGGGCGAGGAGGACGATCGGGCGGATGCGCGGCATGACGGCTCCTTCTGTGCGAACGTACGGGTTGCACCGATTAAATCACAAAGCGCGCGCACGCGAGCGCTGGCATCCGGCGCGCGGCGCCCGCATAATCGGCCGGATTTCACCATCGGACGGAAAGGGACGGCATGCAGTCGGGCAGGATCGCTTACTGGACGTGGATGCTGCCGCTGGCGAGCTGGATCGTGCTTGCGGCGACGTTTGCGTTGCCGGGCGCCGTGATGTACGGCCTTGCCGCGCTGGCACTGTTCGGCGCGGTGATCTCGGGCGTGCACCACGCGGAAGTCGTGGCGCATCGCATCGGCGAGCCGTTCGGCACGCTCGTGCTCGCGGTGGCGGTGACGGTCATCGAAGTCGCGCTCATCGTCTCCGTCATGCTCTCGGGCGGCGCCGACAAGGCGGAGCTGGCACGCGACACCGTGTTCGCCGCCATCATGATCTGCTGCAACGGCATCGTCGGCCTGTGCCTGCTGGTGGGCGGCATCCGCCACCATGAGCAGGGCTTCCAGGTGCAGGGCGCGAGTGCGGCGCTCGCCGTGCTCAGCGCCATGTCCGTGCTGACAATGGTGCTGCCCAATTACTCGACGACGGTCGCCGGACCCGGCCTCTCGAGCGCGCAGCTCGTTTTTGCCGGCTGCATCTCGCTGTTGCTCTACCTGGTGTTCGTGTTTATCCAGACCGTGCGCCATCGCGACTATTTCCTCGCGGACAGCGAGGACGAGAACGAGCACGCGGCGCCGCCGTCCGCGCGCACGGCGCTGCTCAGTCTTGCGCTCCTGATCGTCGCGCTGGTCGCGGTGGTCGGGCTGGCGAAGGCGCTTTCGCCGATCGTCGAAAGCGGGGTGGGCAAGATGGGCGCGCCGGCCGCCGTGGTCGGCATCATCATTGCCGCGCTCGTGCTGATGCCCGAAGGCCTGGCCGCGCTGCGCAACGCGCGCGCCAACCGCCTGCAGAACAGCCTGAACCTGGCACTCGGTTCGGCGCTCGCGAGCATCGGGCTGACCATCCCGACGGTCGCGGCGGTTTCGCTGCTGATGGACAAGCCCATCGTGCTCGGGCTCATCGACAAGGAGATCGTGCTGCTGGCACTCACCCTGATCGTGGGCGTCATCACGCTCGGCACCGGCCGCACCACGATCCTGCAGGGCGTCATCCACCTGGTGATCTTCGCCGCCTTCCTGTTCTTCGCGTTCGTTCCCTGAACATGCTGGGCGCCCTGACCATCCTGCTGGTGTTCCAGCTCATCGGCGAAACGATTTCCCACGTGTTCGACCTGCCGGTGCCCGGCCCGGTGATCGGTTTCATGCTGCTGCTGGTTGCGCTGGCGATCCGCGGCCACGTTCCCGCAGAGTTGCGCACCACGGCCACCGGCATGCTGCAGCATTTCGCGCTGATGTTCGTGCCCGCCGGCGTCGGCGTGATGGTGCACCTCTCGCGGCTGCGCGACGAATGGTTCCCGATCGTGGTGTCGCTGGTGCTCAGCACGGTGCTGACCATCGCGTGCACGGCGCTGGTGATGCGCTGGCTGATGCGCAGGTTCGCGGACAAGGGACAGGCATGACGCCGCGGCTCAACGACGTCTGGGTCTATCTCTCGACCACGCCGCTGCTCGGCCTGACCGTCACCTTGCTGGTCTACCAGGGGGCGTTCTGGATCTACAAGCGCGCGAACTTCAACCCGCTGCTCAATCCCGTGCCGATCTCGGTGGCGGTTCTGGTGCTGATCCTGACGTTGACGAACACACCCTACCAGACTTACTTCGACGGCGCCCAGTTCGTGCATTTCCTGCTCGGCCCTGCGACGGTTGCGCTGGCCGTGCCGCTTTATCCGCAGCTCGGCAAGCTGCGACGCTTCATCATCCCGGTGATCGGCGCGCTGCTGGCGGGCGGCGTCGTGGCGGCGGGTTCCGCGGTCGGCATTGCCTGGCTGCTTGGTGCGAGCGACACCACGCTGCGCTCGATGGCCCCGAAGTCCGTCACCGCGCCCATTGCCATGGGCATCTCGGAAAAAATCGGCGGCCTGCCGTCGCTGACCGCGGTGCTGGTCATGGTGACGGGCGTGGTCGGCGTCATCAGCGCGAAATATGTCCTGAACTTCCTCAAGATCGACGACCATGGCGTGCGCGGATTTTCCATCGGCCTCGCCGCGCACGGCATGGGCATTGCGCGAGCATTCCAGGTCAGCGAGGAAGCCGGCGCCTTCGCCGGCGTGGCAATGGCGCTCACCGCGTTGATGTCGTCCATCCTGTTTCCGCTGCTGTTGTGGATTTTCACGAGATAGGCGCAACTCCGCGCGCGTCGTCTGCGCGCAAATCCGGCCTGTCGCCCGGCCGCTTTCAGGCGGTCACCCGACCCACGACGCGGCGTACCCAGGGTGCCACCAGCGTGACCGTGGGAAACGCCACGGGCCACGTCGTTATGCAACTCCGGAGCCATTGCGACGCAAAGCCGGCATGGACGCCTTGCGTGATCGTGATGACGAAGGCCGACACCAGTCCGACCATGATGGCCGAAAGCAGGGCGCCGAATAGGATGGGTGCGAATCTGGCGGGAATGCGCATGGTCTTTCTCCTGTGGATTTGGGATGTTCGATTGAGAGGCTGCACTTTCATTGGGCAAGCCCGAGGAAACCGGCAACTTCTCCGGCCGTGTAAAGGCCGACGCCGAAGACCGCGTGGGTGATGAGGCTTTGGATGCGCGCTGCGTTCGGGCGCGGCGTGCGGCTTGCGGCAATGCCGGCGCCCATGCCCGGCTGCATGATGAAAAATGGCGCGGCCACGGTGCAGATGCCGACCAGCAGCGCCGGCCCGATGGTGGGATGGCGAACCCAGGCAAGCCCGCAGATTCCGAGCAGCAAGGCCGCGAACCCGATGCCGACCACGTAATGCGTAGTCCATCCGACCAGGCGTTCGCCATGAATTGCGGGTGAGGCGGCGATGCGGTCGTGGCGAAAGCATCCGTGCGCCATGTGGCCGACCCAGCGCCCCACCAGGCCATAGTCCGGCACGGGAATGTCCAGCAACCGCTTGCGCGTGAAGGTCCAGAAATCCGTCATCGCCGTCGCGCCCGCGCCGATGACCAGCGTGCATGCCAGAAAGTCCATGATCGTCTCCAGAGGCTTGCCTTCGAGAGGCACGGAAGGCAGAGTGCCACTTCAAGTCGACTTGAAGTCAAGGGGTGGAAGGCATGGACATCACCGAGGTGGCGAAGCGTTCCGGCATGCCGGCGTCGGCGCTGCGCTTCTACGAGGAGAAGGGATTGATCAGGGCGGTCGGCAGGCGCGGCCTGCGCCGCGTGTTCGATCCCGGCGTGCTGGAGCGCCTGGCGCTGATCGCGCTGGGGCGTTCGGCCGGATTTTCGCTGGACGAGATCGCGCGCATGTTCGCGCCGGACGGGCGCCCGAAAATCGACCGCAAGCTGCTTGCAAGGAAAGCGAGGGAGCTTGACGCGACCATCCTCAAGCTGGGAGCGATGCGCGACGGGTTGAAGCACGCCGCCGCCTGCCCGGCGCCCAGTCACATGGAGTGTCCGACCTTTCGCCGTCTGGTGGGGCTCGCCGCATCCGGCGCGATCGGCGACCGCGGCAAGAAGGCTGCGCGACGGAAGTGAACTTCAGGGGATGCGCGGCGCCCGGCTTGTCCCGTTCGCGATAGCCCGCGACGCAACCGCGAGCGGCGTCGCGGCGGCACGCGGGTAATATGGCGGCGCGCAATCGATCGCGCGACCGCCGCCTCGGAGAGCCGTTGCCCATGACCGACCAATCGACCGTCCTGCCGAAAGCCGCCGGCGCCCGCACGCTTGCGCTCGGGGTCCTCGGCGCGCTGACGGCGTCCCACCTGATCAACGACATGATGCAGTCGCTGATTCTGGCGATGTATCCCATCCTGAAAGGCGAATTCCAGCTCTCGTTCGCGCAGATCGGCATGATCACGCTGACCTTCCAGCTCACGGCGTCGATATTCCAGCCGCTCGTCGGCCTCTACGCCGACCGGCATCCGACCCCGTATGCGCTGCCGATGGGAATGGGGAGCACGCTGTGCGGCTTGCTGCTGCTCGCGGTCGCCCCGAATTTCGGCTCGGTCCTGGTGGCCGCGGCACTGGTGGGCATCGGCTCGGCCGTGTTCCATCCCGAATCCTCGCGCGTAGCGCGCATGGCCTCGGGCGGGCGGCACGGCTTCGCCCAGTCGATCTTCCAGGTCGGCGGCAACACCGGCAGCTCGATCGGCCCGCTGATCGCCGCGCTCGTGATCGCGCCCTACGGCCAGCGCAGCGTCGCCTGGTTCGGGCTGGCGGCGTTGCTCGGCATCGTGCTTTTGCTGAAGGTGAGCGCCTGGTACGCGGCCAACCGCGTCCCCGCGGACAGGAGCCACGCGCACCGGCACGAGGAGCCGCCGTATCCGCGCCGCGTGGTGCTGGGTGCGATCGCGGTGCTGCTGCTGCTGATTTTCTCGAAGTATTTCTACATCGCCGGCCTCAGCAGCTTCTACACGTTCTATCTGATCGAGAAATTCGGATTGTCCGTGCAGGACGCGCAAATGCACCTGTTCTTCTTCCTGCTTGCATCGGCGGCCGGCACGCTGGTCGGCGGCCCGGTCGGCGATCGCGTCGGGCGCAAGCCGGTCATCTGGGCATCGATCCTCGGCATCGCGCCGTTCACGCTGCTGCTGCCGCACGTGGACCTCTTCTGGACCACTGCCTTGACCATTGTCATCGGCTTCATGCTGTCATCCGCGTTTTCCGCGATCCTGGTCTACGCGGAGGAATTGATGCCGGGGAAAGTGGGGATGGTGTCAGGCCTGTTCTTCGGATTTGCGTTCGGCATGGGAGGCCTGGGCGCCGCCGTGCTTGGCGTGCTGGCGGACCGGACCAGCATAGAGTTCGTCTATCGTGCGATCGCCTGGCTGCCGCTGCTGGGCGTGGTGGCGATCCTCCTGCCGCGCAGCAGGGCCTAGCAGCGCGTATCTGCGTCCGTACGAGCCAATCCGGGCTGCGTCCAGGGTGTCTCCTTCGATTCGCCGTGAGGAGCGGATTTTGCGGTACATTGAAGCGAATTTTCCGGCCTGGTCGATGTCCTTCATGTACCGGCGTGTCATCGGGTCCCGACCGCCGGAAACATTGGAGAAACGCAATGAAGACGCCAGCAAAAAATACGATTTGCCTCTGGTACGATCGTGACGCCGAGGAAGCGGCGCGTTTCTACGCCAGCATTTTTCCCGATTCGGCCGTCGGCGCGGTGTACCACGCGCCGGGAGATTTTCCGTCAGGGAAGAAAGGCGACGTACTGACCGTCGAGTTCACCGTAATGGGCATTCCCTGCCTTGGATTGAACGGCGGGCCTGCATTCAAGCAAAGCGAGGCATTCTCGTTCCAGGTTGCCACGGCCAATCAGGCCGAGACGGATCGCTACTGGAACGCGATCGTAGGCAACGGCGGGCAGGAAAGCGCATGCGGCTGGTGCAAGGACAAATGGGGATTGTCATGGCAGATCACGCCGATCGCCCTGACGCAGGCGATCGCCGATCCCGATCCGGCCGCCGCCAAGCGCGCGTTCGATGCGATGATGCAGATGAAAAAGATCGACGTTGCCACGATAGAGGCCGCGCGCGCGGGCCGGCGTGTATCCTCAAGTTGATCGATCGCACGCACCGCGCGGCGCGTGATGCTCCGAAAGCTGCGAAGATTGTCTGAACCAGGTCGAAGGAGAATCGAGATGAACGCGACACAGCAACGAGCCGTATTCGCCGGAGGATGCTTCTGGGGCATGCAGGACCTGATCCGCAAGCTGCCGGGCGTGCAGAAGACGCGCGTCGGCTATACCGGCGGCGAAGTGCGCAACGCGACGTATCGCAACCACGGCAACCACGCCGAAGCGATCGAGATCCTGTTCGATCCGTCCGTGACGACCTACCGCAAGCTGCTCGAATATTTTTTCCAGATCCACGATCCGACCACGAAGGACAGGCAGGGCAACGACCGCGGCACTTCGTACCGTTCTGCCATTTACTACGTGGACGATGCGCAGAAACAGGAAGCGCTGCGTACCATCGACGATGTGAATGCCTCGGGCCTCTGGCCCGGCAAGGTGGTCACCGAGGTGGAACCGGTCGGCGATTTCTGGGAAGCCGAGCCCGAGCACCAGGACTACCTGGAGCGCTACCCCAACGGGTATACCTGCCACTTCGCGCGACCGGATTGGCGCCTGCCCGCCCGCGCCAAGGCGGCCTGAGGATCGCCCACTTGCAACGACCGTTCGGCTGATCGCGCGCTGCCCGTCACGCCATGGCCCGGTCCGACCAGAAGAAGGGCGCACGCGCGCAGGCAATCGATCCGGAATCCATGCGCGCAGGCCTCGCCCAGGGAGAGTTCTTCCTGGAGTACCTGCCTACCGTCTCCCTGATCGACAATCGTTGCATAGGGGCGGAAGCGCTCATCCGGTGGAAACGGCCGACGGGCATTGTCCCGCCCGGAGAGTTCATCCCGCTCGCGGACAACACGCCGTTGTCCGGCCTGATCACGTATTGGGTGATCGATACCGTGGCGGCCGAAATGGGCGACTGGCTGCGCGCGCATCCCGATGCCCACATCAGCATCAATGTGCCCGTGGAAATCCTCGGGCGGGGCGGCATTGCATACGTAGCCGGCAAGGCCGGCCTGGTCGAACTGGCTCCCCAGATGATCCTGGAAATTTCCGAACGCGCGGTTCCTGACTTGCTCGCGGTCAAGGCGCTCAACGATGGCGGTGGATTGGGTGTGCGTATCGCGCTCGACGATTTCACCCACACCGCCAGCGCCAACCTCGCCGTGCTGGCACGCTGCAACCTTCACATCGTCAAGTTCGACCGGTCCCTGGTGTCGCAGATCACGCCGCAGCAAAATTCGCCGGCATGGCTGGATGGGATAGCGGGCCTGATCAAGTCATCCGGGTTGCAAGCGGTGGCCGAGGGCGTCGAGACCGAACAACAACTGGCCGTGCTGCGCAATGCGAACATCCAGGCGGCGCAAGGCTTCTATTTTTCGCGGCCGATCCCGGCCGCGGATTTCCTGGTCTATTACCGGTCCTGGCGCTGAACTCGCTATCGCCTGCTAGGCCAGCCTGACCAATTGCTTGCCGAAGTTCTCGCCCTTCAGCAGGCCCATGAAGGCCTTGGGCGCGTTTTGCAGGCCTTCCGCGATGGTCTCGCGATACTTGATCTTGCCGGCCGCCACAGCCCTGACCAGCGTCGCGACGGCCTTCGGGTAGAGATCCTGCCGATCGAAGACGATGAAGCCCTGCAGCTTCACGCGGTTCACCAGCAGCGATCGCATCATTTGCACGCCGTAGGCTTCCGGCCGGTTGTAGTCGGAGATCATGCCGCAGAGTGCCACGCGTGAAAACGGATTCAGCAGCCGGAAGGAATGGTCCATGGCTTCGCCGCCGACGTTCTCGAACAGGCAGTCGACGCCGTTCGGGCAGGCGGCCTTGAGATCGTCCAGCACCTTGCCGGCCTTGTAGTCGATGCAGGCGTCGAAGCCGAGCTCCTTGACCGCGTAATCGCACTTCTTCTGTCCTCCCGCGATGCCGACTGCGCGGCAACCCTGCATTTTCGCGAGCTGGCCGACGACGCCGCCGACCGCGCCGCTCGCCGCCGATACCAGCACGGTTTCGCCGGCCTTGGGCGCGCAATACTCCAGCAGGCCGAACCATGCGGTTACCCCCGGCATGCCGCACACACCGAGATAGGCCTGCGGCGGGACGACGTTGACGTCGACGACGTTCAGGCCTTCGCCGTTGCTGGTCGCATAGTTCTGCCAGCCGAGCGAGCCGACCACGTGGTCGCCGGCCTTGAACTTCGGATTGTTGGATTCGATCACCTTGCCGACCGTGCCGCCGGTCATGACCTCGCCGATCTCGACGTACTTCGCATACGACTTCGTGGCATTCATGCGCCCGCGCATGTACGGATCGAGCGACAGCCAGTAGTTCTTCACCAGGATCTCGCTGCCGCCGGCCTTCGGCATGTCGGTCTCGACGACATTGAAGTTGGATTCCTCGACCGGGCCGGTGGGCCGGCTCGCGAGCAGCACCTGCATGTTCTTTGCCATGAATATCTCCGTGGGAAGGGCAGTCTGGATGGTCGCGTGCATCGCCGGCCGCGCGTGCGGCCGGCGAATTCATGCGGGAACGATTACTTCAGCGCGCCGGCGAGCAGGCTGGCGGCGTTGGAATTGCCGGACTGGCCGGCGAACTGGGTCAGGATGGTCTTGAACTTGCCGACCATGTCCGGGCTCAGGCCAAGCTTGGAGAAGGCGCTTTGCAACCCGGCCGCATCTCCGACATTGCCGCCGCCGAGCAGCTTCTTCGCCGAATCGAGGTACTTGCTGGTTCCCGGTATGGCCTTGGCGACCTGATCGAAATCGCCGGCGGAAAGCTTCTCCTGCGCCAGCTTCAGCATCGCCCCGATGCCGCCGGTGGCCTGCGAGTCGGATACCCCGAGCTGCTTCGTGACCAGGCTCGTCAGCGCCGTGGAATCCCCCATCGCGGATTGCATTTGCGCGCAACCCGGCAAGAATGCGGCGCTGATCAGCATGGCGATCGCGGCTATGAGTTTTTTCATGGCTTTCTCCTCTGTTAGGCAAGACAATGCACGCTCCCGGCGGTGGCCGCGAACTGTGCAATCATAACCCGCTGCCCATGGCGTCGACGGCCATCGAAAGAGGTCATGACGAGCGCGTGGGCCTTTGCCATCCGGGCATGGCCGTGGACCGCATGACGGGAACCTTGGCCGCGGGCAAAAACGCTATCCTGACAACATGACAGCACGATGGGCCCGATGAATTTCCCGCGCAACGAAGCCGGCCCCAGGCGGATCAGGCTGCTCGCCGCCGCCGTCCTCGTGGCGGTCCTGGTCGGCGCGCTGCTGTTCCTGCTGTTCGTGCGGCCAGCCCCGCCGCGCAGCATCACCATGGCCACGGGGGCGGACGGGGGGGCCTACCAGCAATTTGCCGAGCGCTATCGCCGGATACTCGCGCAGCATGGCGTGGAACTGCGCCTGGTTGCGACCCGCGGCGGCGTGGAAAACCTGCAAAAGCTCAATGACCCGGCCTCGGGCATCAGCGTCGCTTTCGTGCAAGGCGGCCTGACCTCGGAGAAGGAATCTCCCGACCTGGTGTCGCTCGGCACCGTGTTCTACGAACCGGTGTGGATCTTCGTGAAGGGCGAGTTCGGCAAGCCGACCGCAGGCGCCCTCAAGGGCAAGCATGTATTCCTCGGCCCTGAGGGCAGCGGCTCGCGCAAGCTCGGCCTAGAGTTGATCGCCGCGCTGGGGATGGAGACCAGCGGCATGGACATCGTCGATTTGCCGACCGCGGAAGTGCCCGCCGCGCTGCGCGATGGCAGGCTCGACATCGCGCTCGTCGTAGCGTCCTGGGAGTCACCGGTGGTGCACCAGCTCTTCGCGCAGGAGAACGTGTCCGCGATTTCGTTTCCGCGCGCGGATGCGCATGTCGCGTTGCGCCCGTTCCTGAACAAGGTGACGGTCCCGCAGGGCGTCGCGGATTTGCGCAAGAACATCCCGCCGGCCGACCTGGTGCTGGTCGCACCCAAGACCAGCATCGTTGCGCGTGGCGACCTGCATCCGGCATTGCAATACCTGCTGCTCGAGGCTGCCGCACAGACGCATTCGGCGCCGGGCATTTTCCAGAAAGCCGGGCAATTCCCGTCGGCCGAGCCGATCGACCTGCCGCTCAGCGACGAAGCCCGGCAGTACTACCGCACCGGTCCGCCGTTCCTGATGCGTTACCTGCCGTTCTGGATGGCGATCATGGTCGGCCGCCTGCTGGTGGTCCTGATCCCGGTGCTCGGCGTGCTGTTCCCGCTCGTTCGGCTGCTGCCGTCAACCTACGGCTGGTACATCAGGCGCCGCATTTTCTCGCTCTACGGCGAGCTGAAGGTGCTGGAGATCGAGATGGAGGCGCCGTCGGCCGATCGCGCACTGCTGCGCAACAGGCTGGAACGCCTGGAAGCGCGCGCCAATCACCTGCGCGTGCCGACCATGTTCACGCATTTCCTTTACACGTTGCGCGCCCACATCGAGCTGGTCCGCGGCCGGCTCGCGCAACAGCCCGATCGATGATGCGGGCTTCCGGATTGGAGACAGGCATATGGAATCGGCAATGAAGAGAATCCTGCGCATCGCACTTTGCGCATTCGTGCTGCCCTGCACCGGCGGGTTTGCATTCAACCTGCTGCATTTCGCCGATACGCCGCTGCAATACATGACGAGCGAAGACAAGCGAATATTTTATGAGGCAGCCGCAACGGCGCTCGATTCATCTGCGGATGGGCAGGCGACGTCCTGGGAAAATCCTGCGACCGGCGCGCGCGGCGAATTGCTGCCTCGCGCGAGCTTCGAGCGCGACGGGCGCGCGTGCCGGGAACTCCAGATCGAGAATTCGGCGCGCGGCCGCAATAACCGGCTGGTGCTGACCGTGTGCAAGCAGCAGGACGGCGATTGGAAAGTTGAACCGCAGTGATCCGGCAGCGCATTTGCAAGTCGTTGGCCATCGCGGCACTGGTTGGGCTGGCCCTGCAATCCGTCCGGGCATGGGCGCAGGAACTCGTGCCGAATCGCGGCGTCAAGGAAGTCGAGTCGCCGCCTCCCGAGACGGGCGTAGACCTGAAGGTGGATGCGAAGGCGGGCGGCGAATGGGTGCTCATGCCCATCCCGGTTTCGAACCCGAGCATAGGCACCGGCCTTGCGCTGACCGCGCTGCACCTGTTTCCATTTGGGGGCGCGTCGCAACCGTCGCTGATCGGCGCCGGCGCGGCCATCACATCCAACGGCACCTGGGTCGCGGGTGGCGGCACCAAGCTGCGCCTGGACGAGGATCGCTGGCGCCTCACCGCGGGCGGCGGCGTCGGATCGCTGCACTACGATTTTTTCGGCATCGGCGAGGACGCCGGCAACAAGGACCAGTCCATTCCGCTCGTCACGCGCACCGTCGCCGCGGTGGGCAGCTTGCTGCGGCGGGTGGGCGAAGGCCTGTACGCGGGCGGCGGCCTGCGTTACGCCGGCAC
>DASZTG010000094.1:0-149723 GCA_035548375.1 Burkholderiales bacterium | reverse complement strand
CAAGTTGATCGAGGAAAAGCTGATCCCCGACGACGTGACGGTGCAGGTGCTGACGCAGGCGCGAGAACCCCTGATCCGCCGCACCTTCGAATCCCTGCGCGGGGCCAAACGCGCGATCATGCATTTGTACAACTCGACCTCGACGGTGCAGCGGCGCGTCGTATTCGGGCTGGATCGTCCCGGCATCGTGGCGATCGCCGTGGAGGGCGCGAAGGCGGTGCGCGACTGCGCGGCCGAGCAACCTGAAACGGAATGGGTGTTCCAGTATTCGCCCGAGAGCTTCACGGGCACGGAACTCGATTTCGCGGTGGAGATTTGCGATGCCGTGAACGACGTCTGGAAGCCGACGCCGAAGAACCCGGTGATCCTCAACCTGCCGGCGACCGTGGAGATGTCCACGCCGAACGTCTATGCCGACCAGATCGAATCGTTCGGTCGCAATATCAAGCGCCGCGACAGCATCGTGTTGTCCGTCCACCCGCACAACGATCGCGGCTGCGCGGTCGCGGCGGCGGAACTCGCGGTCATGGCCGGCGCGGATCGCATCGAGGGTTGCCTGTTCGGCAACGGCGAGCGCACCGGCAACGTCGACCTCGTCACGCTCGCGCTGAACCTCTATACGCAGGGCATCGATCCCGGGCTGGATTTTTCCGACATCAACTCGGTGATCCGGACCGTCGAGCACTGCAACCAGTTGCCCGTGCATCCGCGCCACCCCTATGGCGGCGAGCTCGTGTTCACGGCCTTCTCCGGTTCGCACCAGGACGCGATCAAGAAGGGGCTCGCCGCGCGCCGCGCGGACGACCTTTGGGAAGTGCCGTACCTGCCGATCGACCCGGCCGATCTCGGCCGTGCCTACGACGCGGTCATTCGCGTGAACAGCCAGTCGGGCAAGGGCGGAATCGCCTATCTGCTGGAGCGCGACTATGGATTGTCCCTGCCGCGCCTGCTGCAGATCGAATTCAGCCAGGTGATCCAGGCGATAACCGACGCCACCGGCAAGGAGCTGTCGTCGGTGTCGATCAAGGAGGCCTTCGATCGCGAATACCTGAAGATCGACAAGCCGTTCGGCTACATCGAGCATCGCATCACGCATGACGCCGGCCACGGGGAAATCGAGCATGTCTCCGCGCGCCTGAAATTCAACGGGCGCGAGATCGGCATCGTCGGCAAGGGCAACGGCCCGGTGGATGCATTCGTGCATGCGCTGCGCGAAGGCTGCGGTGTCGACGTGCACGTCATGAATTACCACGAGCACGCGGTGGGCGGCGGCGAAGACGCGACCGCGGTGGCCTATGTGCAGATCCGCATGGGACGCGAGCAAAGCCTGTACGGCGTCGGCATGCACGGCAACATCGTGACGGCGACCTTGCAGGCGGTGCTCTCCGCGGTCAATCGCGCCGCACAAAAAGGCATGGTCACCGTGCGCGAACCCGCGCAGCGCATAGCGGCCGCCTGATCCCTGGCGCGGTTCCGGGAAAAGCCCGCCCAGCGCGGGCTTTTTGTTGCGGAAACGCCAGGCGTCTGGGCTAAACTCCGCCCTTCTCGCGGGAATATTTCCGGCACGATTCGAAAAGATGGCGAACGACAAATTTAACCGAGACCTCCCGAGGATCGTCATCGTCGGCGGCGGCGCCGGCGGCCTCGAACTCGCGACCCAGCTCGGCAGAAAACTTGGCCGGCGACGCAAGGCGCTCGTCACGCTCGTCGACCGCTCGCGTACTCACCTGTGGAAGCCGCTGCTGCACCAGGTGGCGGCAGGCAGCATGGACCTGAACGACCACGAGCTGGACTATCTCTACCAGGCGCGCTGGCATCATTTCCAGTTTCGCCTCGGGCGCATGGACGGCATCGATCGGACGTCGCGCGAGATCCACCTCGCCGCGACCATCGACGAATCGGGACGCGAAGTCCTGCCCGCCTACAAGATTCCGTACGACATCCTGATCATCGCGGTCGGCAGCACGACCAACGATTTCGGCACACCGGGTGCAGCCGAATACGCGATCTCGCTGGATAATCCGCAGCAAGCGGCGCTGTTCCACTCGAGGTTGCTGAATGCCTGCCTGCGCGCGAATGCGCAGGAGGGCGAGCTCCAGTCGGGCCAGTTGCACATCGCTATCATCGGCGCCGGCGCGACCGGCGTGGAACTCGCAGCGGAGTTGCACAACACCATCCGCGAATTCCTGTCGTTCGGCCTCGATCGCATCAATCCCGAGCGCGACATCAAGATCACCATCGTCGAAGCCGCGCCGAAAATCCTGCCTGCGTTGTCCGATCGCCTGTCGTCGGCGGTGTCCGACCTGTTGAAAAAGCTGAACGTGGAAGTCCTCACCGGCGAGCGCGTCACGGAGGTTTCGGCGCGCGGCGTGAAGACGGCGAACGGGCGCGAGATCCCGGCGGAGCTCGTGGTCTGGGCGGCCGGCATCAAGGCGCCGGATTTCCTGAAGGACATCGGCGGCCTGGAAACCAACCGCCTGAACCAGCTCGTGGTCGGACAAACGCTGCAGACTACCCGCGACCCGGACATCTTCGCGTTCGGCGACTGCGCGAGCTGTCCCTGGCCGGAAAAGAAATCGACCGTGCCGCCGCGCGCGCAATCGGCGCACCAGCAGGCCTCGCACCTGTATCGCATGGTGCAGAGGCACTTGCGCGGCGAACCGCTCAAGCCCTACGAATACCGGGATTTCGGCTCGCTGATCTCGCTGGGCAAGTTCAGCACGGTCGGCAGCCTGATGGGAGGCATCACGCGCGGCAGCGTGATGATCGAGGGCTTCTTCGCGAAGATCATGTACCTGTCGCTGTACAAGATGCACGAGCTTGCCCTGCACGGATTCACCAAGGTTTTCCTCGATACGCTGGCGCGCATCATCACGCGGCGTACCGAGCCGCACATCAAGCTGCACTAGGGCGCATGCCGCATTCCGGCCTGAAGTGCTTGTCCGGCCTCGCGGCGATGTGCGCGGTCGTTGCCTGCTCCCCGGTTCCCTACACGGCGAGGCCGCTCGATCCGGATGCAACCGCGGCGGCATTCCAGCAACGATCGACCGATGCCGACGGCCTCAGGCAATTCGCGGCGGCAAATGACGTCGACGTTGCGGCCTGGCCGCCGGCGCAATGGGGATTGCGGGAACTCACGCTTGTCGCGCTGTACTTCAACCCGGATATCCGTACCGCGCGGGCACGCGCGGAAGTCGCTCGCGCCGAATTGTCCACGGCTGCGCACTCGCAGGCATGGGCGGCGAAAATCGGTCCCGAGTATCACAGCCGCGAACTGCCCGAGGACAAGGGCCCCTGGACCTTGGGACTGCAACTCGAAATTCCGCTGGTTGCACAGGACAAGAAATCCGCACGAACGGAACGCGGCGCCTTCCTCGCGGATGCCGCCGACCTCGACATCGCCGACGCGGCGTGGACGGTGCGCGCGCGCGTGCGCGATCGCTACCTCGACCTGCTCGCCAGCCGCGACATGCTCGCATCGCTGGACGCCCAGGTCGAAGCGCGCAAGGAAATGCTCGCGCTGGTCGAGCGTCGAGTGGAAGCGGGCATGCTTTCCTCGCACGAACTTGGCGTCGAGCGCATCGCCCTCTCGCAACAGGAATTGCTGCGGGCGCAGGAGTCCGCGAAACGGCAGCGCGCAATGGGGGAGCTAGCCACGGCGATGGGACTGCCGCTGGAAGTGGCACAACGCATGGTCATCCGCTTCGACGCGCGCGAATCCGCGGGCGCGGACATGGACGCCGGCGAACTTCGGCGCGCGGCGTTGCGCAATCGGCTGGACGTGCACCGCAGGCTGCTCGAGTTCGGCGCCGCCGATGCCGAGGTCAAGGCGGCGGTGGCGGCGCAGAATCCCGACATCACGTTCGGGCCAGGCTACGCCTGGGACCAGGGTGACAACGTCTGGTCGCTCGCCGTGGGCATGACGCTGCCCTCGGGTCAGGCGCGTGCCGGCGTCAGGGAGGCCGTGGCAAGGCGCGAGCTGGCCGCCGAGAATTTTTCGGCGACGCAGGCGGGCGCGATTTCGTCGGCCGAAAGAACGGCGGCGCAGTATCGGCTGGCGTTCGAGCGCGTGGTGGGCGCGGAGCGCCAGTTGCAATTGCAGCGCGCGCAGGAAGGCCGCACGTTGCGGCAGTTCGAGAAGGGAACGTCGGATCGCATGCAGCGGGTCGCCGCGCGCCTGGACACCCTCGCGTCGGAATCGGGCGCGCAGGCGGCGCTTGCCGATCTGCGCCAGTCGATCGCGCACCTGGAAGATTCGATCCAGCGACCCCTGCTTGGCGATTTCAGCGATTTGCCGGACGTGCGCATCACGCGCTCCGCCGGCGTCGCAAGCGATGCGGGCAAGCCATGAGCGCGGTAGACAACCCATGAAGCTGCAGCCATCGCACGCGATCATCGCCGTCATGGGATTGATCATTGCGGTGCTGGCCTGGGCGCTGATCTATTTTTCGCGCGACGAGCTCGGCACGCAGGCGAAGGGTCATGAGGACGTCGTCAAGACCGTTGCCATGGCCGGCGAAGACGACGGCAGGCCGGTCGTGAAGCTCACCGCGCAGAGCCAGAAGGCGGCGGGGATCGTGCTGGCGCCGCTCGACTCGATGCGGCGCGAGGCCGGGCTCGAAGCCTATGGTATCGTCGTCAACCTGCAACCGCTCACCGAGCTGCGCGGGCGCTATCTCGCGGCGATGGCCGAAGCGGCGGCTGCCCGCATTTCCGCTTCGGCTGCCGAATCGGAAGCTGCGCGCATGGACGCGTTGTTCCGGGACGATCGCAACGTGTCGGAGCAGGCCGCGAAGGCCGCGCACGCGCGCTACCAGGCCGAACTGGCGCGGAAAGTTTCCGCCGAGCAGGCGGTGGCAAGCCTGCGCGATGCGATGCGCGGCGCGTGGGGCGAAGCCGTCACTGCATGGGCCACGAATCCTGATTCCCATAAGATGCGCGCGCTGCAGCAGCAATCCGCTTCGCTCGTGCAGATGGTGTTTCCGTATGACCATGCGCGTGTCGCGCACCGGGAGACGATCTCGATCGCGCCGACGATGGCGCGCGGCAATGCCCGCACCGCAAGCTACGTCGGCGATTCGCCGCAGGTGGATCCCGCCTATCCGGGGGACACCGTCTTCTATCTCGTGAACGGCGGCGGCCTGCGATCGGGCATGCGCGTCGCGGCGCATGTGCGCACGGGCGGCGCGCCGGTCGAGGGCTTCGTCGTGCCCTCCGCCGCCGTGGTCTGGCACGCGGGCAAGGCCTGGGCATACGTGAAGGAAGACGACGGCCAGAGCTTCGAGCGCCACGAGGTTGCCACGACCGACGAAGTCGAGGGCGGCTGGTTCAACGCCACGGGCTTCGATGACGACGACGCGGTCGTCATCAGCGGCGCGCAGCTGTTACTGTCGGAAGAGCTGAAATATCAGATTCGCAATGAAAACGAAGACTAGGGCAGCCTTCACCGCAGAGGCGCAGAGCCGCAGAGGCAACGCGGAGAAGGTCAATGGGAGATGAAGCCGACGTACGGTCTGCTGGCAGCAATCGCATCGACATGCGGAAGTGACTGCGGAACGCGTTCCAGCTCGAATCCGGGAAGATTTTCCTCGGCGGTATTTCTCCGCGTCTCTGTGCCTCTGCGGTTAACCGGAACTGGAAAAACGAAGTGATCTCCTTCGTCGTCCGCCAGTCGATCAAGTACCCAGGCGTGATCGTCGCGCTGGCGCTGACCATCGTCGTCTACGGATTGTTCACGCTGTCGCGCGCGCACCTCGACGTGTTCCCCGAATTCTCGCCGGCGCAGGTCGTGATCCAGACGGAATCGCCGGGGCTGCCCGCCGAACTCGTGGAAACCCAGGTCACGCAACCGATCGAGAACGCCTTGTCGGGCGCGTCGGGAATCGAGAGCCTGCGCTCGCAGTCCATTCCCGGCCTGTCCGTAGTTCACGTGTTCTTCCAGGACGGCTCGGACGTCTACCGCAATCGCCAGGTCGTGGGCGAGCGGCTCGGCGCGCTTGCGAGCCAGTTGCCGAAGGGCATCGTGCCCGCAATGACGCCGCTCACGTCGTCCGCGAGCACGGTGCTCGGCGTGGGCATCACATCCGACAAGCGCAGCCTGATGGAACTTCGATCGCTGGTGGACTGGGTCATCCGTCCGCACCTGCTGGCGGTGCGCGGCGTGGCGGAAGTCAACGTCTTCGGCGGCGACGTGCGCCAGTGGCAGGTGCAGGTCGACCCGACGAAGCTGCACCGCTACGGCTTGGCACTCGATGACGTGGTGGCGGCGACGCGGCGCGCGACAGGCGTTGCGGGCGCGGGCTTCGTGAAGACTCCCAACCAACACATCCTGCTGCAGGTCGACGTGCAGCCCGACGCAATCGGCGACGTGGCCCGCACGCTGCTGGCCTATCGCGATGGACGCGGCATCCGCATCGGCGACATCGCATCGGTGGCGGAGGGCGCGGCGCCTTCGATCGGCGCCGCGTCGATCAACGGCAAGTCCGGCGTGTTCATCATGGTGCAGGGCCAGCTCGGCTCGAACACCCACGCCGTTACGCAGGACCTGGAAGTCGCCCTCGATGAACTCAAGCCGCTGCTCGCCCGCGAGTCGGTCACCTTGCACCGCGAGCTCTTCCGGCCCGCCAACTTCATCGACACCGCCGTGCACAACGTGCAGCGCGACATCGGGGTCGGCTCCGTGCTCGTGGTGATCGTGCTGTTCCTGTTCCTGTTCAACGCGCGTACGGCGTTCGTCTGCGCACTGGCCATCCCGGTTTCGCTGCTGGCAGCGGTGCTGGTGCTCGACTACTTCAACGTCGCGCTGAACATCATGGTCATGGGCGGCCTCGCCATCGCCCTGGGCGAGGTCGTCGACGATGCCATCATCGACACGGAGAACATTTTCCGGCGACTGCGACTGAACCGTGTCGCCGCGAAGCCGCAACCGGTGTGGGAGGTCGTCCTCGCGGCATCCGTCGAAGTGCGCAGCTCGGTGGTGTATGCGACGTTCATCGTCGCGCTGGTGTTCGTGCCGCTGCTGACCCTGGGCGGCGTGGCCGGCAGGCTGTTCGCCCCCCTCGGCCTTGCATACATTTTTGCAATACTGGCATCGCTGCTGATCGCGGTGACGCTTACGCCTGCGCTGTGCTTCCTGCTGCTGGCGAAGGCGAACCTGAAGGCCGAGGATCCACCGTTTGCGCGCTGGCTGAAGCCGCGTTACCTCTCGGTGCTGGAAGGCATCGAAAGCTATCCCGGAAGGGTGATCGCCGTGACCGCCATCGTGATCGCGGTCGGCATCGGCATGCTGCCGCTGTTCGCAGGCCAGTTCATCCCGGCGCTGCGCGAAGGCCACTACATCATGCACATGTCGGCTGTTCCCGGAACCTCGCAGGAAGAGTCGCTGCGCATCGGCAACAAGGTTTCCGAAGCCATCCGCTCGATCAAGGGCGTGAAATCGGTGGCGCAATGGGTCGGACGCGCGAAGAACGGCGCCGACACCTTCGGCACGCACTACAGCGAATTCGAGGTCGAGATCGGCGCGCTGAAGGGGCAGGAGCAGGTGCGCATCCTGGACGAGATCCGCGATACGTTGTCGGGTAATCGCGGCGGCTCGTTTCCGGGTGTCACGTTCGCCGTCAATACCTTCCTGACCGAGCGCATCGAGGAGACCATCACCGGCTATTCCGCGCCGTTCGTGATCAATCTTTATGGTTCCTCGCTGGACCTGCTCGATCGCGACGCGCAACTGGTTGCCACGGAACTCGCCGAGGTACCGGGCGCGCGCGACGTGCAGGTGCAGGCGCAACCCGGTGCGCCGCAGATGTCGATCCGCCTGCGCCATGAACGCGTGGCGGCCCTCGGGCTGCAGCCGCTCGCCGTGCTCGAAGCGGTGCAGACCGCCTACGAGGGCACGCAGGCTGCCCAGGTATTCCGCGGCAACCAGGTCATCGACCTGGTGGTCGTGCTCGATCCGGCGCATCGCGACCGCATCGGCGAAGTAGCGTCGCTTCCGCTGCGCAATCCCGATGGACGGCTCATCCGGCTAGGCGACGTCGCGGAGATCAGCGTCACCGGCGGCCGCTACAAGATCCTGCATGACGGCGGCAGGCGCATCCAGACCGTGACGGCCAGCGTGGAAGGGCGCGACATCGAGCGCTTCGAGCGCGACGCGCGGGCGCACCTCGCCGCCGAGGCGAAACTGTCGGAGGGCAACTACGCGGTGTATTCCGGCACTGCGCAGGCCCAGGCGCAGGCGCGCTCGGATCTCCTGTTGCATTCGGCGCTCGCCGGCATCGGCATCTTCCTGCTGCTCTACATTGCCTTCAACAACCTGCACAACCTGCTCATCACGTTCGTGAACCTTCCGTTCGCGCTGATCGGCGGCGTGATCGCGGTGTTCGCCACCGGCGGCTGGATGTCGCTGGGATCGCTGGTCGGTTTCGTCACGCTGTTCGGCATTACATTGCGCAATTCGATCATGCTGGTGTCGCATTACCAGCACCTGGTTGAAACGGAGGGTTTGCCCTGGAATTCGCAGACCGCCATGCGCGGGGCCGCCGAGCGTTTGCCGTCGATCCTGATGACCGCGCTCGTCACCGCGCTGGGCCTGATGCCGCTCGCGCTCGGCAGCGGCGAACCGGGGCGCGAGATCGAAGGCCCGATGGCGACCATCATCGTAGGCGGGCTGGCCACTTCGACCCTGCTGAACCTGCTGGTATTGCCGGCAATCCTGCTGCATTTCGGCAGGTTCGTTCCGCCGCCGGACGCAAGCCGGGCTTGATTATCCCGGCCGAGGCGGCACATAGTCTCGACACATTCGGATTCCAGGGCCAAAGGAGGCCCAAGCCATGTCGACAGTCAATCTGACCAAGGAAAACTTCGAGCAGGTCGTGACCGGAAACGATACGGTCATCGTGGATTTCTGGGCGCCGTGGTGCGGCCCCTGCCGTGGTTTCGCGCCGACTTTCGAGGCTGCTTCCGAAAAGCATCCCGACGTCGTGTTCGCGAAGGTCAACACCGAGGAGGAGCCCGAGCTGGCGGGCAGCTTCCAGATCCGCTCCATTCCGACCTTGATGGTATTTCGCGAGAAGGTGATCCTGTTCTCGCAACCCGGTGCGCTCCCGGCGTCCAGCCTGGAGGCCGTGATCGGCAAGGTCAAGGAGATCGACATGGCAAAGGTGCACAAGGACATCGCCGACCAGGAAGCCGCCGAGAAGTCCGGCGCCACGCCCGCCTGACCGCATGGCCTCGCCGACCCGCGTCGACGAAAGCAGCTTCGACGGCTACGTGTCGGGTCACGACACCGTGGTGGTCGGATTCACCGAGGATGCGGCGTCGGCCGGGCATTTCGCAAGGCTGGCATCGGACGCCGCGCAGCGAAGCGGCGTTGCGTTCGCGGAAGTCACGTCCTCGAATCGCGGCCTGTTCGACATGTTCGGGCTGAACGGCACCGCCCTCGCGATATTTCGCCAGCGAATCGTGCTGTATCTGGAATCCGGACTGCCCGAAACCGATGGACTCGCGCGACTGCTCGACCGGATTGCCGCGGTCGACCTCGCGCAGGCCAAACGCGAAATCGAAGAAGAGCGTGCTGCACGCGAAGCCCTCGCGGTGCGACGGGTGTGCCCGACGGCTCGGCGCGGAAACCTGCCTTAAGATTCACCTAGTCGGCGGTCGGGTAGCTGCCGCTCTCGCCGAGCACGTATTGCTGCACGGCCTTGTCCTTGAGCTTGTCGACGAACCACTTCAGCGCCTTGCCGGCCTGGCGCGGATGCCAGGCGAGATACACGTTCGTCTTCGCCTTTGAACCTTCCACCTCCTTGCGCACCAGCCGGCCCGCCGCGATGTGCGGGGACGCCCACAACAACGGCAGGTAGCCTGCGCCGAGCCCCGCGATTTGCGCGGCGACCTTGGCCCTGATGGTCGGCACGGTCAGCGCGTCCTGGCCGTCGAGCAGTCCGGATGTGCGCGGAGGAAGATTGCGCGACGTGTCGGCCGCCGACACTGCGCGATGCCGCAGGACGTCCTGCGCGCTCAGCGGATCGGGCAGTGCCGCCAGCGGATGATCCGGCGCCACGACGAATACGAAATCGAAGCTGCCCATCGGCTCGAAGGCGAGCAGTCCTTCCGGCGGCGCATCGCCTGGAGCGCCTATCACGAGGTCGGCGCGTCCGCCCATGAGCGCATCCCAGCAACCGCCGAGCACTTCCATCGTGAGGCGCACGCGCGTGCCGGAGTTTTCGCGATAAAAATCCTTCAGCAGCGGGAACAGCCGCTCGGTCGGCACCAGATCGTCGATGGCGATGCGCAATTCACTTTCCCAGCCGGTTGCCACGTGGCGGACGCGGTTCTCGAGGTCGGCGGCCGCGCGCAACAGGTGCCGGCCTTCATCCAGCAGCGCTTCGCCGGCCGGCGTCAGTCGCGCGCGGTGGCCGCTGCGATCGAACAGGCTCACGTCGAGGTCCTGCTCGAGCTTCTGTATCGTGTAGGTGATGGCTGAGGGAACGCGATGCAATTCCTCGCCTGCCGCGGCGAAGCTGCCGTTACGGGAGATGGAATCCAGAACCAGCAGCGCGTCGAGCGAAATTCTCATGTAAGGGGCCGGAAACTCGGCTATCATTTCCAAAAATAACTGACTATTCAGTCAGCAAAACAATACCGCCGGGATAGTCCCGCTTCCAAAAACAACTCCGACGGTCCGCTGCCGGCGAGTCATTCGCCGGCAATCGTTTTTTATCGACGGTCGACGTAACCCGAGTGGTCATCGACCGGATTGACAGAGGTGTCGCTGTGGAAACGCCATTCCGTCGTAATGTAACGATTCTGCTTGCGCTGGTCACCGCCGCAATGATGACGGGGTGCGGCTCGAAGAGCGATGCAACCGCCGCGGCGCCGAAGGCAGACGCGCCCAAGCCCGATGCCGCCAAGGCTGCGGACCCGGCCAAACCCGCGGACGCGGCCAAGCCGGCGGCGGCACCCGCACCGGCCGCCAAGGGGCTGCCGGTCAAGGCGGAGCCCGTCAAGGTGTCGAAGGTGTCGGATGACGTTTCCGCGGTCGGCTCGCTGCTGGCGGAAGAATCCGTGATCATCCGTCCGGAAATCGACGGCCGCATCGTCGGGCTGCATTTCCAGGAAGGCCAGGCCGTCACGGCAGGCACGCGCCTGGTCACGATCGATCCCACAGAATACGAGGCGCAGCTGGCCGCGCAGCGCGCCGACCTCAAGACCGAGGAACAACGCCTCGAGCGCACCAAGGAACTGCACGAGCAGCATTTCATCAGCAAGGACGCGCTCGACGTGCAGGTCGGCAACGTCGCCCGCCTGAAGGCTCACGTCGACGAGGCGGATTCGCGCGTCGCGAAAACCGTGATCCGCGCGCCGTTCTCCGGCACGCTCGGCCTGCGCCAGGTCAGCCCCGGCGCGTATGTGAAAGCTGGCAACGACATCGTGCGCCTCGAGAACCTCAGCAACATCAAGGTCGACTTCCGCATCCCGGAGAATTACCTCTCGAAGGTGCGCTCGAACCAGGACATCGCCGTGACCGTCGATGCTTATCCCGGCGAGGAATTCACCGGCCGCGTGTATGCCGTCGAGCCCGTCGTGGATGAGCGCACGCGGACGATCGCGATGCGCGGGCGCATTCCCAACAAGAACAACAAGCTCAAGCCGGGCATGTTCGTGCGCGTGTCGATCAGGCTCGACAGCCGGCCCAATGCCGTCGTGGTGCCAGAGCAGGCAATCTGGCCGCAAGGGCGCGACAGTTTCGTGTTCAAGGTGGTCGACGGCAAGGCGGCGCTCACCAAGGTCGAGATCGGCAATCGCGCGCCCGGAACCGTGGAAATCACCAAGGGCCTGGTTGCCAACGACGTCGTCGTGACCGAAGGCCAGATCAAGCTGCGCGACGGCGCGCCGGTGACCGTGATGGCGCCTCCGCCGCCCGCAGCCGGAAACGCGGCACCGGCGCCAGCGCCCGCCAAGAGCTGATTTCGCTCTCTACTGACTCAGGAACGCGACGATGATTCTCTCCGAGATTTCGATCAAGAGGCCGGTGCTCGCGACGGTGATGAGCCTGGTCATCGTGCTGGTCGGCTTCCTTTCCTATTCGCGCATGGCCGTGCGCGAATATCCGAACATCGATCCGCCTGTCGTCTCGGTGCGCACCGTCTACAAGGGCGCCACCGCGCAGGTCGTCGAGAGCGCGGTGACGCAGCCGCTGGAAGACTCGCTGTCGGGCATCGAAGGCATCAAGACCATCAAGTCGAACAGCCGCGAGGAAGTCAGCCAGATCACGATCACCTTCCTGACCACTCGCGAAGTGGACGCGGCCGCCGCCGACGTGCGCGACCGCGTGGCGCGCGTGCGCAAGCAACTGCCCGAGGCGATCGACGAGCCGGTCGTGTCCAAGATCGAGGCCGATGCGCAGGCGATCATCTGGATCGCGGTGACCAGCGATCGCGCCTCGCCGATGGAGATCACGGATTTCGCCGACCGCTACCTGACCGACCCGCTGAAGGCGCTGTCCGGCGTGTCGTCCGTCATCATCGGCGGCGAGCGCAAGTACGCCATGCGCGTGTGGCTGGACCGCGAGCGCCTGGCCGCGCAGGGCCTGACGGTGCAGGACGTCGAGAACGCGCTCAACAACCAGAACGTCGAATCGCCCGGCGGACGCATCGAGAGCACGGCGCGGGAATTCACCGTGCAGCCGCGCACCGACCTGCGCTCGCCGGACGAATTCAACAACATGATCATCTCGATGGCCAACGGCTACCCCGTGCGCCTGAAGGATGTCGGCCATGCCGCGCCGGGGCCGTACGAGAACCGCAAGATCGTGCGCGTCGGCGGCAACGACGCGATCGGCCTGGGCATCGTCAAGCAGTCGACGGCGAACACGCTGGAAGTCGCGCGCGGCGTCAAGGCGCTGCTGCCGCGCCTGCAGTCGACCCTGCCGGCCGGCATGAAGATGTGGATCGCCGTGGATACGTCGATCTTCATCGAGGAATCGATCAAGTCGGTGTACGAGACCATGATCGAGGCGCTGATCCTCGTCGTGCTGGTCATCTTCGTGTTCCTGCGCAGCGCGCGGGCGACGCTGATTCCCGCGGTGGCGATCCCGGTCTCGGTCATCGGCCACTTCACCTTCCTGAAGGTGCTGGGCTTCTCGATCAACACGCTGACCCTGCTCGGCGTGGTCTTGTCCATCGGCCTGGTGGTCGACGACGCGATCGTCGTGCTGGAGAACATCCACCGCCATATCGAGGAGGGCATGAAGCCGATGAAGGCTGCCTTCCAGGGCACGCGCGAGATCGGCTTCGCGGTCATCGCCATGACCATCACGCTGGCGGCGGTGTTTTGTCCGCTGGCCCTGATGACGGGCAATACCGGCAAGCTGTTCACCGAGTTCGCGCTGACGGTGGCGACTTCCGTGATCGTCTCCGGCTTCGTCGCGCTGACCCTGACGCCGATGATGTGCTCTCGCCTGCTCAAGTCCGGCCACGGCCGCGTCTATGTCGCGACCGAGCGTTTCTTCGACGGCATGAACAACATCTACGCGGGCATCCTGCGGATGACGTTGCGGCACCGCTGGGTGATCATCCTGCTGTTCCTGGTGGTCGCGGCAAGCGCCTACTTGCTGGGCAAGCAGCTCAAGACCGAGTTGTCGCCGGTGGAGGATCGCGGCTTGTTCCTCGCGTTCGTGATCACGCCGGAAGGCTCGACCATGAACTACACCGACGGCTACATGCACGAGGTCGAGGGCATCACCAAGTCGATTCCCGAGATCTCCACCATGTTCGCCGTCGTGGCACCCGGCCTGGACCGGCCGAATCCGGTCAACCTCGGCATCGCGTTCGCCGTGCTGCAGCCCTGGAGCGAGCGCAAGCGCAGCCAGCTCGTCATCACCAAGGAGCTGGGACCGAAGCTGTTTGGCGGCCTGCCGGGCGCGCTGTCCTTCGCGCTGAATCCGCCGTCGCTCGGCCAGAGCTTCACTGCCAAGCAAATCGAGTATGTGATCTATGGCAACAGCTATGAAGAGCTGCAGGGCGTGGTTTCCAAGATCATGGGCAAGCTGTCCACCTATCCTGGCATCATCGCGCTCGATACGGACCTGAAGCTCAACAAGCCGCAGCTCGCGGTTAACATCAATCGCGAGAAGGCCGCCGACCTCGGCGTCTCGATGGAAGTCATCGGCCACACGCTGCAGACCCTGCTCGGCAGCCGAGATGTCACGCGCTACAAGCACGAGGGCAAGCAATACGACGTCGTGGTGCAGATGGAAGACAACAAGCGCATGCAGCCGACCGACCTGACGTCGATCTACGTGCGCGGCAACAACGACCAGCTGAACCAGCTCTCCAACCTGGTGCAGATCACCGAAGCGGTGGCGCCGAAGGAGCTGAACCACTTCAACAAGCTGCGCGCCGCGGTGATCAACGGCAACGTCGGGCCGGGCCACTCGCTCGGCGAGGCGCTCACCAAGATCGACGAGACGGTCAAGGAAGTCGCTCCCCAAGGAACCATCACGGACCTGGACGGCCAGGCGCGCGAATTCCGCGAGGCCGGCGACCAGCTGATCCTGACCTTCATCCTTGCGCTGATATTCATCTACCTCGTGCTTTCAGGCCAGTTCGAGAGCTTCGTCGGCCCGCTGGTCATCATGTTCACGGTGCCGCTCGCCATGACCGGCGCGCTGCTGGTCATGTGGCTCAACACGCTGGCCGGCAACGGCGGCACCCTGAACGTGTACAGCGAGATCGGGCTGGTCATGCTGGTCGGCCTGATCACCAAGCACGGCATCCTGATCGTCGAGTTCGCGAACCAGTTGCGCAGCCAGGGCAAGGAAAAATTCGAAGCCGTCGTCGAAGCCGCGACGTTGCGCCTGCGCCCGATCCTGATGACCACCGGCGCCATGGTTCTCGGTGCGATTCCGCTGGCACTGGCACATGGCGCCGGCGCCGAATCCCGCCAGGCCATCGGCTGGGTCATCGTCGGCGGGCTGACCTTCGGCACCTTGCTGACCCTGTTCGTGATCCCGACCATCTACTCGCTGTTCGTGCGCAAGGTCCACACGATTGCCGACGAGGAAGATGCGGTCCTGGCGCCTGGCGGCAGCGGTCCGGTAACGGCGCCGCACAAGGAGCTCTGAGCGCGCGCCAGCGCGCGGAAGAGCGTGAAGGAAGTGAAGGTGTGAAGGAGTGAAAGGTGTAGAGCCTTTACCCTTCACGCCTGATCCACTTTCACACATTCACTCATTCACGCATTTCCCGTCGCCGACATGGCGAAGTACCGCTTCCACACCCTCGACGTCTTCACCTCGACGCGCTTCGGCGGCAATCCGCTCGCCGTGGTCCTCGATGCGGACGATCTGCCCGGCGAACGCATGCAGGCGATCGCCGCCGAGTTCAACCTTTCCGAGACCGTGTTCGTGATGAAACCGGCGCGGCCGGGCGCGAACCGCAAGCGCGTTCGCATCTTCACGCCGATGACGGAACTGCCGTTCGCCGGCCATCCGACCGTCGGCACGGCCTTCCTGCTCGCCAGGCTCGGCCTGGTTGCGCTCGATGCGGCGAACCCGGAGCTGGTGCTCGAAGAGAGCGTGGGCGATGTGCCGGTGAAGGTGAGCATGAAGGATGGCGCGGCAGTTGCAACGCAAATGTCCGTGCCGCGCATGCCGGAACGCGGGCCGCAGGCGGCGTCGCGCGCCGAACTCGCTGCCGCGCTGTCGCTTGCGGAAGTGGACGTGCTCGATGGCGCAGCGCCTTATTCCTGCGGGCTGCCTTTCCTGTTCGTGCCGCTGCGCGGGCTCGACGCGATCCGGCGCGCGAAGCTTCGTCCCGACCTGTGGGAGAAGCTGGCGCCGGGCGGTTCGGTGAGGGGTGTTTTTCCTTTCACAACCGAAACGGAATCGGCCGATGCGCAAGTGCACGGCCGCATGTTCGCGCCTGCCCTGGGTGTGCGCGAAGATCCCGCGACGGGATCGGCGGTCTCCGCGCTGGCCGGCTGGCTCCACGACGCGAGTCCGCGCGACGGCAACCGCCGCTGGCGGGTCGAACAGGGGTTCGAGATTGGCCGGCCGTCGTTGATCGAACTGGAGGCCGATGTCGCCGGCGGCAAGGTGACGGCGGTCCGGGTCGGGGGGCGCCTCGGTGACGGTTGCCGAGGGCGGGATCGAGGCCTGAACTCGTTCGAAGCCTTCGAACGACTGGTTCGAAAACCCTCGCTATCAATCCCCGCATCCGGGCCTTATATTCACCCCATCGACGGCACGGCCATGGTGGCGGTGCCCACGGGAGAAGGTCATGAACGCCCTCAGGAAAAGCAATGAACGCGGGTTTGCCGACCACGGCTGGCTGAAGAGCTTCCACACGTTTTCGTTCGCGGGTTACTACGATCCGAAGAACATGGGCTTCGGGCCCCTGCGCGTCATCAACGAAGACCGCGTCGCACCCGGCCAGGGCTTCGGCAAGCATCCGCATCGCGACATGGAGATCATCAGCTACGTGCTCGACGGCGAGCTGGAGCACAAGGACAGCATGGGCACGGGTTCGGTGATCCGGCCCGGCGACGTCCAGCGCATGAGCGCCGGCACGGGCGTGTTCCACAGCGAATACAACCCGTCGGCGAAGAACACCGTGCATTTCCTGCAGATCTGGATCGAGCCGGAAGAAAACGGTGTTCAGCCCAGCTACGAGCAGAAGTTCTTCGGTCCGGAAGAAAAGCGCGGCAAGCTGCGCCTGGTCGCTTCGCCCGACGGTCGCGATGGTTCGGTCAAGGTGCACCAGGACGCGCAGTTGTACGCGGCGCTGGTCGACGGCGCGGAGAAGGTCATGCATGTGCTGGAGCCTGATCGCCGTGCTTATGTGCACGTTGCTCGCGGCTCGGTCACGGTCAACGGCCAGTACCTGGGGTCGGGCGACGCGCTCAAGGTCGAGGGCGAATCGCAGATCGTCATCGAGAAGGGCGACAACGCCGAAGTGCTGCTGTTCGACCTGAATTGATCAAGGTTCGAACCGGAAACGCCGCGGTTGTAGAATCGCGGCGTTTTCTTTTTTTGCGGGGCGGCATCATGAAAATCTTTTTGACCGGCGCGACCGGTTACATCGGCGGCTCGGTGGGAGACGCCTTGCTGCGGAGCGGCCACGAGGTCACTGGCCTGGTGCGCACGCGCGAAGGTGCGCGCGAAATCGAAAAGCAGGGCATGCGCCCGTTGCTCGGCACTCTCGACGACGCGGCAATCATCACGAAGGCCGCGAGGGAAGCGGAGGCGGTCATCGACACCGCAGAGGCAAATCATCCCGGTGTCGTCGATGCCATCGCTGCAGGCCTGCGCGGAACCAGCAAGTTCTTCCTGCATACCAGCGGCTCCGGCATCGTCGCCACCGACGCGAGGGGCGAGGTGGTCGACGCCATTTACGACGAGGACTCCATCTTCGTGCCGAGCTTTCCCCGCATGGTTCAGCGCGCCGCCATCGACCAGGTCGTGTTCGATTGCGCGAAGCAGGGCGTACGCTCGGTGGTGGTTCGTCCCACGATGATCTACGGCGGCGGCCGCGGCGTGCGCAAGGAAAGCGCGCAGGTGCCGGCGTTGATCGAGAACGCGAAGCCGGCGGGAATCGGCTTGCATATCGGGCGCGGCGAGAACCGCTGGTCCAACGTGCATATCGACGACGTTGTGGATCTCTATCTGTTGGCGCTGGAAAAGGCGCCGGCCGGCGCGCTGTACTACGCGGAGAATGGCGAGGAGGCGTTGAAGGATGTCGCTGCTTCCATCAGCCGACTTTTGGGCTTCGGCGGAAAGACGCGCAACTGGTCGCCCGCGGAGGCGGAAGCGGCGCTGGGACCCAAAGCGCACTCATCGTTCGCGTCCAACAGTCGTGTCAGGGCTAAGCGGGCAAGGGCGGAGTTGAGTTGGAAGCCGAAGGGCGCGCCGATATTTGAGGAGATCGAGCGGGGGCACTACAGACGGGTTCATGGCTTCAGATAGTTGCCGAACACATTCGATGACTAGATTTATGCAATCGGCTCTGCGCCCTCACCAAGTATTTTCAGATATTCATCGTATACATACAGCTTCTTGCGTTTACGTCCGGTCGCCTCTTTGGCGACACCGAGTTTGACCAAATGCAATATGGCACTGGTGACAGTTGGCTGACTGATGCCCAGTCGCTCCGCAGTCCTCGGAATCGAGAGCGTTACCCGCTTTTGCAACACGTCGTAAACTCGAAGCGCGGATGCGGCCGGGCGACCAAGATTCTCGATTTTGTTCCGATCCGACGTAAACAGATCCATGATCTTTTTTGCCGTGTCAGTGGCTTGCTCAGTGGTCTCGACAACTCCGCGCAGAAAGAAATCCAACCAGCTTTCCCAGTCTCCATCGGTTCGGACACGTTGTAGTAATTCGTAGTAAGCGTCACGATTCGCCTTGAAGTACAAGCTCAAATACAACATGGGCCCCGACAGGGCTTTTTCCGCGCAAAGCAGGAGCGTGATGAGGAGTCGGCCGAGGCGGCCATTGCCGTCCAGATAGGGATGGATGGTCTCGAACTGAACATGCGAGAGAGCGGCTTTAATCAACAAAGGTGTCTTGACCGGATCGTCGTGCAGGAACTTCTCCAGTAGTCCCATGCATTCCATGACCCGGTTTGGTGGCGGCGGTACGAACCGTGCATTCCCGGGACGCGAGCCACCGATCCAGTTTTGGGAAGTCCGAAATTCTCCTGGTTGTTTATTTCCTCCCCGTGCGCCGGAAAGGAGTATTCGATGCGTGTCGCACATCAACCTGAGGGACAGAGGAAATCCGCCGCGAATTTTTTCAAGCGCGTAGTCCATCGCGGCAACGTAGTGCGAGACTTCCTCTACGTCATTGATGGGTACGCCAGGGGCTTCTTCGGCTTCAAACAGCAAAAGATCGGAGAATGACGACTGGGTACCCTCGATTTGCGAGGATAGCAGCGCTTCTTTTCGTATGTACGTGTAGAGGAATAATGACGGGTCCGGCAATATACGAGCAATTCCGTCCAAGCGCCCCAATCCGCGATTGGCTTTCTCGATTAGATCCTGCAGGGCAGGCGTCATTTCCAGCGGTGGATTCGGTGGTAGCGGGGGAGGGATAAATGCCTGAACGTTCTCTCCGCCGACGCTGGTCGTGACAAGCGTGCCCTCTCTCCCCCTTTTGGCTGTCACCTTGTTAAGGACTGCTTTAATTGGATCGCCATTAATTAAAGAATAATAGGCTATCCTTTAATTGGCAAATCTCCAATTAAAGCTTCTCAGAATTGCCGAAGAGCGAACAGATTGAAGAAAACTCAAATAATCTTTTATTTTTAGGCATTTAAATGAGCTTCACGTACTCGTAATCCACCGGCAGGCTGTTGATCCCCCGCTCCGGCGGTGCGATCCATCCCGCCATCTTTCCCGGCTCAACCACGCGCTTCATCAGGCTGTGGACAAACACGCGATCTGACTCGCTTGGAATCCACTCCGGCATGCGGCGCTCGTATTCCTCGCGACCGATCGGATTGCCTTGCGGGTCGGTCGGCACATTGGCCCAGGCGCCGATGCCGCGGCGAAAGCGCGCGCTGGGCAACGTAAGACGGATGTCGAATCCGGCGCGCTGAATCTGGTTGTTCCAGCGCTTCAACCCCATTTCGCAATCCTTGATGTAGGACTGGCGCATGACTTCGTTCATGGCGTTGCGCAGGCTGACCGATTCCTGGCCTTGCGGCGTTTCCAGTTCGAAGGTCGATTCGGCGCAGACATGGTCCTCGTACTGCGTCTCGTCCGGACGGCCCTTGATGCCGCTGGCGAACGAGCTTGCCGCGTTCGATGAAACCTCCGAGCCGAACAGGTCGAGCGATGAAGTGAACCAGAAATTCAAGTAACGCTGAATCGTCGGCAAATCTACCGCGCCCCGATTGCGCACGGCCTGCGGGTCGTCGCTGCCGATTTCCTTCATGACTTCGAGTGTGCGCTTGACCACGCGGCCCACACCCGTCTCGCCGACGAACATGTGGTGCGCTTCTTCCGTCAGCATGAAGCGGCAGGTGCGCGACAGCGGATCGAACCCGGATTCCGCGAGGCTCTTCAACTGGAATTTGCCGTCTCGGTCGGTGAAATAGGTGAACATGAAGAAGGACAACCAGTCGCTGATCGGCTCGTTGAACGTGCCGAGGATGCGTGGCTTGTCGACGTCGCCGGAATGGCGCGAGAGCAATTCCTCCGCCTCCTCGCGGCCGTCGCGGCCGAAGTGCGCATGCAGCAGGTAGACCATCGCCCACAAATGGCGGCCTTCCTCGACGTTCACCTGAAACAGATTCCGCAAATCGTAGAGCGAAGGGCAGGTCAGCCCCAGGCGCCGCTGCTGCTCCACCGATGCCGGTTCCGTGTCGCCCTGCGTGACGATGATGCGCCGGAACTGCGAGCGCAGCTCGCCTGGCACCTGCTGCCACGCCGGCTCGCCCATGTGGTCACCAAATCCGATGGTGCGGTCGGGCACCTTGTCGGCCAGGAAAATTCCCCAGCGATAGTCCGGCATCTTCACCGAGCCGTAGCTTGCCCAGCCCTGCGCATCCACGCCTATCGCGGTGCGCAGGTATACGTCCGCCTGCGCCGAGTCGTGCGGCCCCATCTCCCTCCACCAGTCGAGGAAGCGAGGTTGCCAGTGCTCGAGCGCGCGCTGCAAGCTGCGGTCGGTGGCCAGGTCGACATTGTTGGGAATTCGTTCGCTGTAGTTGATACCCATGATTTACCCCATTTCCATCCAACGCAAAGACGCAAAGAACGCAAAGGACGCGAAGAAAAACGGGCGAAAAAGACGGATAACTGAATCCATGAAGCTGAGTCGTAGGCGAAGCTGCTGATCTTTTCTGCTTGGCATTTCTTGCCGTCCTTTGCGACCTTTGCGTTCTTTGCGTCTTTGCGTTGAGACGTCGGCTTTAGACGCGCTCCCAGTTGAATTTCGCACGGCTACCGGTGCCGAAGACTTTCAACGCCCCATGCTCGCCGACGGCATTCGGCCGATTGAAAATCCAGTTCTGCCACGCGGTCAGCCGGCCGAAGATGCGCGTCTCCATGGTCTCGGCGCCGGTGAACCGGAGATTGGCTTCCATGCCGGTCAGCGCGTCGGGCGACAGGCTGGCGCGTTCTTCGATCGCGATGCGCACTTCCTCGTCCCAGTCGATGTCGTCGGGCGCGAATGTGACCAGCCCGATTTCGAGAGCGGCCTGCGCGTCGATCGGACGGCCGATGGCGGCCTTGGCTGCGTCGACCGGCGCCGCCTCGCCGCAAAACCGGTTCGCGATCCGGCTCATTGCATTGACCATCGGTAACAGACCGAAATTCATATTCGAAAGGAGGACATGAGGCGCGCCTTCGTCTGCCTCCGGCACTTGCAGCATGAAGCCGCGGTCCGCCGCGAGCAGCAATTCCGCGAGCGTGCCGGCGAAGCAGGAACCCTGGTCCACGATCGCGAACAGCGTGCGCGACGACACGTCCAGCCGCGCGAGGGTGCGCCGCAGGAAGCCGAGGGTTTCGCGCACGAACCAATCACCGGCATGCGCCTGCAGCGTGGCGTCGCAAGCCAGAACGGCATCGGCTTCGCCGCGAGTCCGCAGGATCCAGGTGCCGGTGTCGAGCTCGTTCGTCCTTAGCATGAGGATCGCATCATCGAGTTCGCGTGCCATCGCGAGCGGCCACCAGCCGGCGCCGGCGGCATGAATGCCGGGCAGATCGGCCGGTTGCGGCTTGGCGGGCGCGGAAACCGTGAGCGTTGCCGTGCGCGCCTTGCGATCGATGTCGACGTTCACATGTTCGTAGCGATAACCGTCCGCGTCGATGGAGCGTGACAGCGGGGTGAGGGTAACGCCCGGTCCCGAGCCGGCACGGTCGCTCGTTTCCGCAAGCGACGTCGCGCGCGCCTTCGCGGCCTCGGCAAATTGCTGGGGCTTGGCCACGTGGTCGACCAGGCGCCACTGCTTCGCGCGATCCGCGCGCACGCCTTCCGACGTCGAGCAGAAAACGTCGGCAAGGTCGCGCCGTACTTTTCTTTTATCGGTCAGCCGCGTGAGCCCGCCGGTGCCGGGCAGCACGCCGAGCAGCGGCACCTCCGGCAGGCTGACGGTGGAAGAGCGGTCGTCGATCATCAGGATCTCGTCGCAGGCCAATGCCAGTTCGTAGCCGCCACCTGCGACCGTGCCGTTCACGGCGGCAAGGAATTTCGGCCCGCCGTGGCGACTGGAATCCTCGATGCCGTTGCGCGTCTCATTGGTGAACTTGCAGAAATTCACTTTCCACGCGTGCGACGACAGGCCGAGCATGTAGATGTTGGCGCCGGAGCAGAACATGCGTTCCTTGGCGCTCGTGATCACGACGCACTTGACTTCGGGGTGCTCGAAGCGGACGCGGTTCAGCGCGTCGTACAGCTCGATGTCGACGCCGAGGTCGTAGGAGTTCAGCTTCAGCTTGTAGCCCGGCCGCAGGCCCTTGTCCTCGTCCACGTCCATCGACAGGGTGGCGACGCTACCGTCGACATCCAGGCGCCAGTGCACGTAGCGATCGGGATGGGTGTCGTAAGTCACGCGCGGGGTGGGTATGCGGCTTTCTTCTGGCACTGCGCTCATGCGATCCTCCTCGTTCAGGCGGCGATTGCGCGCCTGAGATCCTTCAGGCTCTGTTTCACGTTGCGCCCCGCGGTGTCCACCACCGCATCGGCCTGGCCATACAGGGCGGCGCGGCCCTGCAGGATGCGCTTCAGGTCGGCCATGGCCTGCGCGTTGCCGGCCATCGGACGCGTATCGCCCTGGGCCATGACGCGCGACATGTGTTCCTCGGGCTTCGCCTTCAGCCAGACGGTGAAGCACGATGAACGCAACAGGTCGAATGTCGCCGGGTCCGAGACGATGCTGCCGCCGGTCGCAATCACGCAGCGCGCCTGGCTTTCGACGATCCTTTCCAGGCAACGCTGCTCGTAACGCCGATAACCCTGCTGCCCGTAAAGCAGGAAGATTTCCGAAAGGCCGGTGCCGGCCTCGCGCTCGACCTCGCGATCGAGTTCGATGAAGGGCACGCCAAGCTCCGCGGCGAGCGCCTGTCCCAGGGTCGATTTGCCCGCGCCGCGCAAACCGATGAGCGCGATGCGTTCGCTGCGCCGCGCCGGACTGTCGCCATGCTCGCGCTGCAACTGCGACAGGATGCGCGCCAGCCGCTGCTTCGGCAGCCGCTGCAGGAATTCCACGATCAAGGTGAGTTCGAGCGCCTGTTCGCCGTTTTCCTGCAACAGCTCGGCGAGCGGCAGGCGCAGCGATGCGGCGATCTGCCGCAGCAGCAGCACGGAAATATTGCCTTGCCCGCCCTCGAGCGCGGCGAGGTGGCGTTCGGATACGGCGGATTCGAGCGCCAGCGCCTTGCGCGTGACCCCGCGTCGCTCGCGCGCGTCTCGCACGCGCTTGCCTAGCCGCGCCAGGAATTCGGTTTCGCCGGAGGTCGTCGATGCAGCCGGTTCGCGCGCGCCCATGGATTCACTGCCTCCCGTAAGATGCAAGATAATGCATATACAGATATTGCACTGCAAGATAGTACATCCACCATCATAGTCCATAATGGCGCCACATCAACGGCGCAGGACTTCGGCACGGACATGCTGGACCTCAGGATCCTCGTCGGCACCCAGACGGGTGTCGCGCAACTGGTGGCGCAGGAACTGGAATTGCGCCTGGACGGCGGCGACGTCGGCGTGAAGACGCTGATGATGGACGACATCGATTCAACGGTATTCGCGGGTGGCGGCGTCTTCCTCATCTGCACGTCGACCTATGGCCAGGGCGACGTTCCCGACGGCGCAAAGCCGTTCTACGACGAGTTGCTCGAAAAGCGCCCAGACCTTTCCGACGTGCGCTACGGTCTGATCGGGCTTGGCGACAAGGGCACGCACGCCGCGACTTTCTGCTTTGCCGCAAAAAAATTCGACAAGATCCTGGGCGAGCTCGGCGCGACACGCATCGGCGAACCGCTGTTCAACGATTCGAACACGGAATTGCCGGAAGACGAAGCGGCGGAATGGATGGAGGGCTGGATCGTGATAGCGCGCAAAGAATTCGGCGTCGAGACGGGGTTCTAAGACAACTCAAGCAAATTCTCGACGCAAAGGCGCAAAGGACGCGAAGGTCGCAAAGAAAGGCAAAAGTAAACAAATTTCTGGTGCCGCGAATATGAACTACCATCGGTACGAACGTCGGTGGTTTCCCTTTGGTTCTCCTTCGCGTTCTTTGCGTCCTTTGCGCCTTTGCGTCGAGATGCAGGTTTTAGATGTAGAGGTAATAGCGAAAGGAGGAGAAGTGTCGGGACTCAGCGAAGCCGATCACAGCGTCAGTCCGCCGCGGATCGTCATTCCGCGCGCGTATAACGCCGCACACGATCTCATCGAGCGCAACCTCGCGGCGGGGCGTGCGAACAAGACCGCTTACATCGACGACGCGGGCCGCTACACCTACGGCGAGCTCGCCGAGCGCGTGAACCGCGCGGCCAATGCGCTTACGGCTCTCGGCCTTGAAATGGAGGGCCGCATCCTGCTCGCCCACGCCGACACCATCGATTTTCCGGCCGTGTTCCTCGGTGCGATCAAGGCGGGCATCGTGCCGGTGTGCGCGAATACGCTGCTGAAAACCGCCGACTACAAGTTCATGCTCGAGGACAGCCGCGCGCGTGCGCTGGTCGTTTCCGAATCGCTGCTGCCCGTGTTTGCGCCGCTTCTGGGAAACCTGCCTCACCTCAGGCACGTCATAGTTTCCGGCAAGGATGCGCAGGGCCATCTTCACCTGCAGGCGCTGATGTCGCGCGCGAAGACCGACTTTGCGCCCGCGGCCACGACTTGCGACGAAGCCTGCTTCTGGCTTTACTCGTCGGGCTCGACCGGCACGCCGAAGGGCACGGTGCACGTCCACTCCAGCCTGGTGCAGACCGCCGAGCTGTATGCAAGGCCGGTCCTTGGCATTCGCGAAGACGACGTGGTGTACTCGTCCGCGAAATTGTTCTTCGCCTACGGCCTGGGCAATGCGCTGACGTTTCCGCTCGCCGTCGGGGCCACCGCGGTGCTGATGGCGGAACGGCCGACGCCGGCGGCGGTGTTCAAGCGACTAAGGGAGCACAGGCCGACGATTTTCTACGGCGTGCCGACGCTGTTCGGCGCGCTGCTCGCGAGTACCGACCTTCCGCGCAGGGATGAGGTCGCGCTGCGCATCTGCACTTCCGCAGGAGAAGCCCTGCCCGCCGAGCTAGGCCGGCGCTGGACCGCGCATTTCGGCGTGGAAATCCTCGATGGCATCGGCTCCACCGAGATGCTGCACATCTTCATTTCGAACCGACCCGGCGAGGTGCGCTACGGCACGACAGGCAAGCCCGTGCCCGGCTACGAGATTCGCCTCGCGGATGAGCAAGGGCGAGACGTGGCCGTTGGTGAAATCGGCGAGCTGCAGATTCGCGGCCCGACCAGCGCGACGCACTACTGGGGAAATCGCGACAAGACCTTGGCGACGTTCGTCGGGCCATGGACGCGCGCCGGCGACAAGTACACGCGCGACGCCGACGGCTACTACACGTACGGCGGTCGTTCCGACGACATGCTCAAGGTCAGCGGCATGTACGTCTCGCCGTTCGAGGTCGAGGCTGCGTTGCTGACGCATGCGGACGTGCTGGAAGCGGCGGTCGTCGGCTGCGCGGACGAGCAGGACCTCGTCAAGCCGAAAGCCTTCGTCGTCGCAAAACCGGGCGTGAGCGCGACACCAGCGTTCGCCGAAGCGCTGAAAGCCCATGTGAAGGACAGGCTCGCGCCGTTCAAGTATCCGCGCTGGGTGGAATTCGTGCCCGAGTTGCCGAAGACCGCGACCGGCAAGATCCAGCGCTTCAAGCTGCGGCAATCGCGCTGACTGTATCGCGACGGCGCCTTCTCGCTAGAAGCGCATGACCACTTTCACGAAGAAAGTGCGCGCGACCTCGCTCGCGGTGGCCGGATCGCCGAACTCGACGTGGCCGGGATCGAACAGGTTGCGCGCGGTGGCGGACAGTTCGACGTTGCTTCCCGGACGCCAGGCCAGCCTCGCATCGACGGCCGTGTAGCCGGGCACTTCGGGCTGCGGCAAGCCGCTCACGCTGCGCAGCATCACGTCGAAATCGATGTGCGACGTGACGTTCAGGCTGGAACGCAGCAGCCACTGGTGTTGCGGATCGTTGCCCTGGTTGGCCACACCGTCCGGATCGACGACTCCGGGGTCCTCGCTCAGGTGCTCGCGCAGTTCCATCAGCCCGCCGCTGAGCCTCCATGTCTCCGTGGCCTGCAGGTTGAGCCAGGCTTCAACGCCGTAAGTGTGGCCATGGATGCGGTTCTGGATCATGGCGGCGGGCGGCGGCATCTCGCCGCTGCGCAATTTTTCGTAGTCGTTGTAGAAGGTCGATATGGAGTACGTCAGCTTGTTCCAGACCTGGGATCGGTAGCCGATCTCGCTGACGTTCGCGACTTCGGAGACGAAAGTGGGACCGCCCACGATGACAGGTCCGCTGAGTACCGGAAAGATGGGCACCGAAAGCGAGAGAGAGAAATCTTTGTCCAGTCTTGCAGGCGCCCGTACCGCCCGCGAGACGGCACCCCAGACCAACTGGTTATCCGCGGGTTTCCAGGCTACGCGCGCGCTTGGCAGGTTTTCCCAGCCTGTATAGTCGTTGCGTTCGAATTTGATGCCGAGCGTGAATTTCAATGCAGAAGTCAGGCTGTACTCATCCTGCACGAAGACGTTCTCCCATTCGAGCTTCGCGCTTTCGGGCTGGAACGACGTCACCAGAAAAGCGATCGGCGGCACCGGAATAGTCGTGCTCTGCACCGTGTCGCTCGCCTTGCGGTAGCCGCCGCCCCACAGGAATTTGTGCGAGCCGAGCGGAATGCCGTGCTGGAACTCGATGTCGTACGTGTCGGAATCGCCCTGGAAGCCGGCAAGATCCTCGCGGTCCGCGCGATCCATGTAGGCCTGCACCTGCAGGTCAGAGCCGGAGTCGAAGCGCTCGTTCCAGCGCCCCAGCAGGTTGAAGCCTTCCACCTTGATGGGCCCGCCGACCGGCCGGTCGTCGCTGCGTGCGTTATAGGCGTCGCCCTGGAAAGTGAAGTTCCGGCTGCCGCCGCCCCAGTCGGCACGAAACCCCCCCTGCTGCATGCCCCAGCCGTCCATCAGCGGGGTGCCGGCGGCATTCTCCGTATTGCTGAAATCCGTCGCCTTCGCATACACGCGCAGGTGTCCTGTCTCGCCGAGCTTGCCGCCATAGCGCACGGCGCCGCCCTGCGCGTTGTCGCCGCCGCCCATCGAAATCAGGCCGCCCTGCGTGGCGCTGGCGGGCTTGGTGATGACGTTGATGACGCCGTTGACGGCGTTCGCGCCCCAGAGCGTGCCGCCCGGGCCGCTGATGACCTCGATGCGCTCGACGTCTTCGAGCATGACGTCCTGCTGGTCCCAGAACACGCCCGAGTAGACGGGCGAATAGACCGTGCGCCCGTCGATCATCACCAGCAGCTTGTTGGCGAGCGCGTTGGAATTGTTGAAGCCGCGCGCGCTGATCGCGAACGTGTCGGCGCCGGTCTGGGCCACCTGCAGGTTGGGCGCGAGCCGCAGCGCTTCCCCCAGCGACTTTGCGCCGGAGCGGCGGATGTCGTCGTTCGTGATCACGAATATCGACGCGGCGGCGTCGATCAGGCGCTCGGATTTCTTGGAAACCGAAGTGACGTCGATGTTGCTGAGTTGTTCCAGCGACAGGTCGGCCAGCTCGTCGGCGGTCTGCTGGGAGGCAGCCGTTCCCGGGAATGCGCCCGCGATCGCCGCCACGAGCGCAGTCATGACCAGCGGTCGGCAGCCCGGCCCCCCTTGCGGTGATCCCCTTGTCATCGCACCCTGGCTTTCTTCGAGGCTTCGTCTCCGGAGCCATTGTAGGGCCGCGCGCGGCCGTGCCTATCGGTGTCTGTCTTACAAAACGGTTGCGCGCCCGGGCAGGACCCGGACAATACCGGCCTTTCGCCCATTTCACCGTTCGGGAGGGATCGATGAATCGTCGCCATGCGCAATCCGGTTCCAGGCGCGACTTTCTGATTGGCGCCGGCGCGCTCGCCGGCACGGCCCTGTGGCCATTGGCCGGCCGGGCACAGGTCGCAAAGCTGCGACTGGGCCTGATGTTGCCGTATACCGGCACCTATGCTCAGCTTGGCGTCTCCATCGAAAACGGCCTCAAACTCGCCCTCGATCAGTCTGGTGGAAAGCTCTACGGCCGCGAAATCGAATTCTTCAAGGTCGACGACGAATCCGAGCCGTCTAAGGCCACCGACAACGCGAACCGACTCATCACCCGCGACAAGGTCGACGTGCTCGTGGGTTCGGTGCACTCGGGCGTCGCCATGGGCATGCTCAAGGTCGCGCGCGAAAGCGGCACCTTGATGCTGATCCCGAACGCGGGTGCCGACGCCGCGACCGGTGGCTTGTGCACGTCGAACGTATTCCGCACGTCGTTCTCGAACTGGCAGCCGGTGCACCCGCTGGGCAAGGTCATGGTCGACCGCGGCCACAAGAAGGCGGTCTTCATCACCTGGAAATACGCGGCGGGCGAAGAGTCGCTCGCGTCGTTCAAGGAAGGCTATGCGGCGGCCGGCGGCACCGTCGTCAAGGAATTGTTCGTGCCGTTCCCGAACGTCGAGTTCCAGGCCTTGCTGACCGAGATCGCGTCGATCAAGCCGGACGCGGTGGCGTGCTTCTTCGCTGGGGGCGGCGCGGTGAAGTTCGTGAAGGATTACGCCGCGGCAGGGCTCAAGGACAAGATCCCGCTTTACGGCTCGGGCTTCCTGACCGAGGGCGTGCTCGCCGCGCAGGGCGACGCGGCCGAAGGATTGCTCACCACGTTGCACTATGCCGACTCGCTCGACAATGCGCGCAACAAGGCATTTCGCGCAGCCTACGCGAAGGCGTACAAGATCGAGCCGGACGTTTATTCGGTGCAAGGCTACGACACGGGCTTGCTGCTCGCGCAGGCACTCGAGAGGGTCAAGGGCGACATCGGCAACCAGAAGGCCGTGATCGCGGCGATGGAAGCCGCGGTCATCGACAGCCCGCGCGGCCAGTGGAAAATGTCCAGGGCCCACAACCCGATCCAGGACATCTACCTGCGCCGCGTCGAGAAGGGCGACAACAAGGTCATCGCCACGGCGTGGAAGGCGCTGGAGGATCCGGCGCGGGGATGCAAGATTTGAAGGGCGTGAAGGGCGTGAAGGGCGTGAATGAGTGAAGGAGTGAAGAGGGAAGGGTCAAGGAAGAAGGGGGAAGGGTAAGGACCTAAAGCCTGAAAAAATCGCTTCGCCTTTACCCTTCACACATTCACTCATTCACGCCTTCACGCCTTTTATCCCTTCACTTATTCACGCCTTCGGCTTCATGGACCTCGCCACCTTCGCCATCCAGTTGCTGAACGCCGTCCAGTACGGCCTGCTGCTGTTCCTGATCGCGGCCGGCCTGACCCTGGTGTTCGGCATCATGGGCATCATCAACCTCGCGCACGGCGCCTTCTACATGGTCGGCGCCTACCTGGCGTGGTCGTTGTCGATACGGCTGGGCAGCCTGTGGCTTGCGATCCCCGCGGGCATCGTGTTGTCGCTCGTGCTCGGCCTGCTGCTGGAATGGCTGCTGATCCGCCGCGTTTATCGCCTCGATCATTTGCAGCAAGTGCTGCTGACCTACGGGCTCATCCTGATCGTAGAGGAAACGCGCAGCATCCTGTGGGGCGACGAAGTCCACTCGGTTCCGGTGCCGGACCTGCTGGCCGGTTCCATTGCCTTGACGGACACGCTTTCGTATCCGGTCTATCGGCTCGGTATTTCCGCGGCCTGCCTGGTCGTTGCCGCGCTGCTGTATGGATTGATTCGCCACACGCGGCTGGGCATGACGGTGCGCGCCGGCGCCACGAATCGCGAGATGGTGCAGTCGCTCGGGATCGACGTCGACCTGCTCTATCGCTTCGTGTTCGCGCTTGGAGTGGCACTCGCGGCATTCGCGGGCATGGTTGCCGCGCCCGCGTCGACGGTATTTCCGGGCATGGGCAACCAGGTCCTGATCCTGAGCTTCGTGGTGGTCGTGATCGGCGGCCTGGGGTCCGTGAAGGGTGCGCTCGTCGCCGCGCTGCTGATCGGGCTGGTAGACACCTTCGGCAAGGTCGTCGAGTGGAAAATCGGCAGCGTGCATTTGCTGCCCGAACTGGCGGGCATGAGCGTCTACGTGCTGATGGCGATCGTGTTGCTGTGGCGGCCCGCCGGCCTGTTCGCGGAAAAACGTGCATGACGCGTACCCGGGTTGCGTGGATCGTGGCTGTCGCAGTGATCGTCGTGCTGGCCGCGTTGCCCTTCCTCGCCGAGAAATTCACCGTGCAGTTCGCGACCCGCGTGCTCATCATGGCGATCTTCGCCATGAGCCTGAACCTGCTGGTCGGCCAGGCCGGCCTCGTCAGCCTCGGGCATGCGGCTTTCTATGGCACGGGCGCCTATGCGCTGGCGTTGCTGTCCCCGCAATACGCCGCGGCGAATTTCTGGTGGAGCCTGCCGGTTTGCATGCTCGTTGCCGGCGCCCTGGCGCTGGTGATCGGTGCCCTGGTTCTGCGCACCGGCGGCATCTTCTTCATCATGGCCACGCTGGCGTTCTCGCAAATGCTTGTTTTCCTGCTGCACGACACGTCCATCGCCGGCGGGTCCGACGGCATGTACATCAACATGCGTCCGGACGCGGCGCTGTTCGGCTGGCGGCCCTTCGACCTCGAGAAGTTCAGCCACTTTTATTTCGTGGTGCTCGCATTGTTCGTGCTGGCGTTTGGCATGCTCGCGCGGTTGCGGGCGTCGATGTTCGGCCGCGTCCTCGAAGGCATTCGGCTCAATGAGCCGCGCATGCGCTCGCTCGGCTTCGCGACGTTCCGGCACAAGCTGGCGGCGTTCGCGATCGCGGGAATGCTCGCCGGCCTGGCGGGCTTTCTCGGCGCGGCGCAGTTCGGCGTGGTCAATCCCGACATGGTCGGCTGGCACTTGTCCGGCGCGGTGCTGGTGATGGTCCTGTTCGGCGGCATGAGCACGCACGCCGGTCCGGTGATCGGCGCGGCCGCCTTGCTGCTGCTCGAGCTCGGCCTGCAGTCGCTCCCGGCAACCGCCGGCTTCGACGCGGGTAAACACTGGCAACTGACGCTCGGTATCGTCATCGTGCTGGTCGCGCTTTGGCTGCCGAAGGGCATCGTCAGGGTGACGCGCGATGCCTGAAGCGCTTCTGCACGCGCTGGAACTCTCGCGCAGTTTCGGCGGTCTTGCCGCCGTCGACGGCGTGTCGCTCGCCTGCGAAACCGGAAAAGTACACGCGGTCATCGGACCGAACGGCGCCGGCAAAAGCACGCTCATCAATTTGCTCTCCGGCGAATTGCCGGCGGACGGTGGCGAGGTCTGGTTCGACGGCCACGAAATCACCGGCCTGCCCGCGCACCGCGTGTCGCAGCTCGGCATCGCGCGCAGCTACCAGAAGATCAACCTGTTCCTCCCGCTCTCGGCGCGCGAGAACTGCAGGCTCGCGGCGCAGTCACGATTGCGTGGGATCGCGCACCTGTTTCGACCGCAGGCCTCGCGACCGCAAGTCGATGCCGCCGCGATGGACGCGCTGGGCCGCGTCGGCATGGCCGGTCGCGCCGACGCCAGGGTCGCCGATCTGTCGCACGGCGAACGCCGCCAGGTCGAGATCGCGATGGTGCTGGCAACTCGCCCGCGCGTGCTGCTGCTCGACGAGCCGCTTGCCGGCATGGGGCACGCGGAAGCCGTCGGCATCCTCGCGTTGTTGAAAGACCTTGCAACGGATCACGCCATCCTGCTGGTCGAGCACGACATGGACGCGGTGTTCGCGCTGGCCGACACGCTGACCGTCATGGTCAACGGCCGCTTGCTCGAAAGCGGACCGCCGGCGCAGATCCGCGCCAGCCGCGCCGTGCAGGAGGCTTATCTTGGCACGGCTTAGTTGCTTACACCTCGACGCAAAGGCGCAAAGGTCGCAAAGGAAAACAAAAACGCCAGACAAGAAAAACGTTGCTGGTGTCTGCGCAACATTATCGACACGACATTTATGTTTCCGATTTGGCATTTCTTCGCGTCCTTTGCGTGCTTTGCGCCTTTGCGTCGAGATGTATGCCTGAAATCCTGATCGAGGCGAAAGGCCTCCACGCCGGCTACGGCGCGAGCCGCGTATTGCACGGCGTCGACCTCGTGCTGAAGCGCGGCGAGGCGCTCGGCCTGATGGGCCGCAACGGCATGGGCAAGACCACGCTGCTGCGATGCGTGCTCGGCTTGCTGCCGCCGCATTCCGGCGACGTGAAGGTCCGCGGGGAGGACATGACGCGCGCGGCGCCGCACCGGATTGCGCGCGCGGGCCTCGCCTACGTTCCGGAAGGCCGCGGCATTTTTCCGGGATTGAGCGTGCGCGAGAACCTGGTCATGGCGGCGCGGCCGGGCAGCGGCGGACGGCGCGACTGGACTTTCGAAAGGATCATGGAGTTGTTCCCGCGACTGGCGCAGCGGTTGGGCCACGGCGGCGCGCAGTTGTCCGGTGGCGAGCAGCAGATGCTCAGCATCGGTCGCGCCCTGATGACCCATCCCGACGTGTTGATCCTGGACGAAGCCACCGAAGGCCTGGCGCCGCTCGTGGCGCGCGAAGTCTGGGCTGTGCTCGCGCGGTTGCGCGACGACGGCCTGTCCGTCATCGTCGTCGACAAGAATTTTTCCGCGGTGTCCGCATTTGCGGATCGCAACCTGGTCCTGGTCAAGGGCCGCGTCGTTCTCGACGCCACGGCTGCACAGGTGCGCGCCGACCCGCTTTCGCTGCGGCAACACCTCGGCGTCTAGGGGTTCATCATCCGGGCGGGCGCAACCCGTCTGCTACACTTCGGCGAATCGTTTGCGCATCCGCCGCGTCGCAAGGCCGGCAATCCAGATATGCCCGCCTCGGCGCTGATCGTCGAAGACCATCCCCTGTTCCGCGATGCCCTGATCCAACTCGTGCGCGACGCGTTGCCCAATGTCACGCCGGTCGCCGCGAGTTCTGCGGAAGAGGGATTGCGGCTTGCGGATTCCCTCGAAAAGGTGAGCCTCATCCTGCTCGACCCCGGCCTGCCCGGCATGAACGGCGCCGAGGCGATCTCGGCATTCAGCCGGGCATTGCCGGGAGCGGGACTGGTCGCGGTTTCAGCTTCGGAAGACCGGCGCGACGCGATGGCCGCCCTGCGCGCGGGCGCCAAAGTGTTCGTCTCGAAGGCGGTGTCGACCGAAACGCTGGGCGAGCTGCTGGCACGCATGATCGAGGGGAAGGTCGAACGCCAGGAATGGATCACGCCCAGCGGCAGCGCGGGCATAGAGGAAGACGCGGAGACCGTGCTCACGCCGCGCCAGCGCGAGATCCTGGCGCTATTGGCGCAGGGTCACTCGAACAAGGAAATCGGGCTGCGCCTGGAGGTCGCGGAGATCACGGTCAAGATGCACGTGTCCGCGATTTTTCGCGCGCTAAACGTGGCCAACCGCACGCAGGCCGTCCTGGTCGCGCGCCGACTCGGCATCCTCCAGAATTGACTGGCCGGGCTGGCGCGCAAGGCGCGCTAGCGCGGATCGCAGCTCGTTTTCCTGCAACGGCTTGTGCAGCACGGTGAGCCCGCTGCCCTGGATTTCGCGGATACGCTCGGGGCCGGTGTCGCCGGTGATCAGCATCGCCGGGATGTCGTCGTTGAATTCCGCGCGCAGTGCGCCGATCACGCCGATGCCGTCCTCGTCGTCGCGCAGCCGGTAGTCGCACACCAGCATGTCGGGCACGCGCGTGATGCTGCCGAGCTTCTTCAACGCCTCGCTTCCCGACGAGGCAGTGACGACGCGACAGCCCCACATTTCCAGCAGCCCGCGCATCGCGTCGAGCACCGGTGCCTCGTCGTCGATGACGACGACCATCATGCCCTCGAAATTCTTGCGCGCGCGCATGTTCGGGTCCGTGCGCATGTGGGCGGGCACGTCGTCCTGGCGCACGCGCGGCAGCTCGAAGGCGAACATGGCGCCCTTGCCGGGCTCGGACTCAAGCTTCACCGGCGCGGACAACAGCTTCGCCAGCCGCTCGACGATTGCCAGGCCCAGGCCCAGGCCCTTCGTGCGGTCCCGCTCCGGGTTGCCGATCTGGAAGAATTCCTGGAACACCTTTCCGTGCAATTCGCGCGGAATGCCCGGCCCGGTGTCGTAGACGCGCACGTTCAGGCGGCCTTTGCGGCGCCTGCATCCGACCAGCACCTTGCCGCTGCCGGTGTGCAGGATCGCGTTGAGGACGAGGTTGCGCAGCATGCGCTCGACCATGGCCGGGTCGCTGTGCACCGTGGCGGAACTGTTCACGACACGCAGCTCCAGCCCCTTGTTGCGCGCCTGCGGTTCGAATTCCATGCGCACGCGCTCTAGCATCGGCTGCATGGCGAAGGCGCGCGTCTCCGGCTGGATGATGCCGGCGTCGAGCCGCGACACGTCGAGCAGCGCGCGGAACATCTTGTCCATCGCTTCGCCGCACTGGCGCACGTTGGCGAGCAGCTTGCGCGCGCGCTCCGAAAGATCGAGGCCGGCCAACGTGCCGACGTAGAGGTTCAGCGCATGCATGGGCTGGCGCAGGTCGTGGCTCGCCACCGCGAGGAAGCGCGACTTCGCCAGGTTCGCGGCCTCGGCCGCTTCTTTCTGCTTGGTCAGTTGCGCGACCAGCTCGACGTTCTCGAAACGCAGCTTCAGCGTTTCCTGGAAAACCTGGCTGAACGTGAACATGAAGCGCGCCGCGACGACGGAAAAGATCGGGATGCCCAGCGCGATCGCCCAGTGCCAGACGGTCATGTGCCCGGCCAGTTCCACCGCGCCGATGACGCTCCACGGGATCATGAATGCAAGGAAGCTCGGGTAGTGCACGCTGAAGCTGAACATGGCGGCAACGGTCATCATGACCGCGGCCCAAACGAACAGCAGCTGGTAGTCCACCATGTCGGCCGGCGAGACCACGAAGAATCCGACTCCCCAGAGCGTGCCGTTGGCGGCCGCGCCTATCATCGACTGACGCAGCCAGCGCGTGGCGTCGTCGTGGGTCGCGAGGCTGGTGCGATACCGCTTCCACACGCTCATGCGATAAGTCGACGCCAGGGCGCACGCGAGCAGCCATCCGAGCACGCTTGCCACAGGCGTGACGCGCGCGAACACCAGCGCCGTCAGCGCAGCCACCAGGAAACCGCCGATGACGGCGGTGGGCATGTTCCGGTGGATCAGCCTGGCCTGCTCGATGCGAATCGATTCGCCGGTAGTCATGTGGATTCGCCGGTAGTCATGCAAATATCCTAGACCAATCTATGGGTTGCAGCGACCCATACTTCCGTATAGATGGAACGCTGGCGCCATGCTGATACCTTGCCGCTCGGGCGATCGTCGGCGCCGGCGCATGGAAACAAGTGCCGGTCCAGTCCAAATATCCAGCCAAAACATGATCGGCGACGCGCATACGGTCTTCGGCCACACGTAAGGGAGCGGTCATGAAGGTATCGTTCGCGTCGCGCCGCCGCAAGGCGGCGGCGGGGTCTCGCGCATCCGCGCGATCGGGGAATTTCCCGTGGCGGGGCACGTTCCGGCGCTTCAGCCTGACGCCGCTGGCCGTCGCCCTCGGCACGGCGATGGGCTTCCCGTCCATCTCGCAAGGCGACCAGATCGTCACCGACGGGCGCACGCGCACCACGCTGAACATCAACGGTCGCGTGACCGACGTCTCGACCGCAACCATCGTCGGCAACAACGCGTTCAACTCCTTCAGCAAGTTCGACGTCTATTCCGGCAACACGGTGAACCTGCAGGTGCCCGCGGGCGCCTCGAACCTCCTGAACCTGGTCAGCTCGGCTTCGGCATCGCGAATCGACGGCATGCTCAACGCCGTCAAGAACGGCCAGATCGGCGGCAATGTATTCCTGGCCAACCCGGAAGGCATCATCGTGGGCAGCGGCGGCGTCATCAATGCCGGCTCGCTCACGCTGCTCACGCCGACCCACGCCTTCATCGACAACTTCTTCGACGCGCCCGGCGCGCCGAATGCGGCGGCGACCACCAGCCTGCTGACCGGGACCGTGCCCATCAACGACAAGGGCCTGATCCTCATCAAGGGCAGGATCAACACCGCCGGCGATGCGACCTTGCAAGGCGGCGACATCATCAACTCCGGCGCGATCCTGACCGGCGCGGTGTTCCGCGGCGCGCAGGCCGACTTCAGCGACATCGTCAACGTGAACGATGTCACGACCGGCAACCGCATCGCCGTGCAGAACGGCAAGATCCGCATCCTCGCGGCGAACGACATCGAAAACAGCGGCACCCTTTCCGCCGATGGTGCCGGCGGCCTCAACGCGAACGACATCGAAATTCGCGCCGGCCATGACGTGAACCTGGTCCAGGGAGGCCTTGTTTCGGCCAGCGGCCATGGCGAGCGTTCGTCCGGCGGAAACGTCGTCATCTGGGCGGAGAACCAGTTGACGACCGGTGCGGGCTCGGCGGTTCGCGCGGACGGCGGCGAAATTTCCGGCGACGGCGGTTTCATCGACCTGAGCGCGCGCAAGACGCTGGTGCTGTCGGGCGGCGCCCTGAGCGCCACTGCGCCGCACGGCGTCGCGGGCAGCATCCTGCTCGATCCCGAGAACCTGGTCATCGACAACGACCTGCTGCGCGGCGACGCGGGCGCCAATTCAGTGAGCGCCGGCAGCGACGGCATCGTCTGGGACGCCGGCAACCTGACGCTGACCGCGGACGACACCATCACCGTGAACGCGAATCGCGTGATTTCCACGCGCCAGGTGACCGCCAATTCCGGCCAGTCGGCGCGCGACGCGCACATAAGCAACGATTCGACCGGCGATTCCGGCGACTTGACCCTGAACGCGCGCGCCATCGTCCTCGACAGCGGTGCGCAATTGCTCGCGAATTCCACCGGCAGCTACAGGGCCGGCAACATCACGATTGCCGCAACGGACTCGGCAACAGACCTGTTCTTCAAGGCGCTGGATGGCCAGGACGCCGGCATCGACATCCACGGTGCGACGCTCAAGGGCGGCAAGATTACGCTGACGGCCACCGCCGACGATGTGTTCCACTATACCGGCAGCGAAGTCGCGAACGTATTCCTGAAGCAACTCGACGACATCGCCTACCTCGTCGACATCAGCATATCGCAGGCGAAGGCGCACATCACCATCGACGGCAACGCCGCGCTGGTCGCCAAGACCGACGTGGACATCGAATCCACCGCCAAGACGCTTGCCAGCATGAACGTCACCGGCGAATCCGGATTCGGCGTGGGCTACGGCAAGGCCGCCGCATCGGCGACCACGCAGGTGACCAGTGCTTCCATCACGGCCGGCGGCACCGTCAAGGTGGCCGCCGACAGCACCGCAGCAACCGACATCACGGTGGAGACGATCAACCGCGGGCGCACCAATTCCCTTACCTTCGATGCCAGCAAATATATCGACGTGGCGCTGGCGATGTCCGAGGCAAATCTGGACAGTACGGCCACCATCGGCAGCGCCTCCACCGTCAATGCCGGCGGCGCGCTGAGCGTCGCGGCGACCGGCCACAAGAGCGCGAGCGTTTCTGCCAACGGCGGTGCCTATGACGACGGCACGGCCGGCGCGGGCGTGGCCCTTTCGTCTTTCACGTCGAACGTCACGGCGCACCTGGATGGCAGCGTCACCAACGCCGGCAGCGTCACGGTGAGCGCGGATCTCACCTCGCTCGACGGCTCCAATTCCATCAGCGCGAGCTCGGGCTCGGGCAGCGGCCTGCTGACGACGGCGAAGCAGTTCCTGCCCAGCCAGATCGTGACCAGCGCGTTGTCCGTGGTCCAGGCGGGCATCCTCGATGCACTCACCAGCAAACCGCAAAGCCCGGCCTCGTCGCAGAAATTCGGGCTGGCCGCAGCCTTCCTGTATCTCGACCAGCAGAACAACGTCGAGGCCCGCATCGGCCCGGCAGCCAGCGTGAAGTCGATCGGAGCCGTGGACGTGGAAGCGACGTCGTCCGACATCCTGACTTATCGCGCGGCGGCGTCCGTCGACCAGGCGAAGCTCGGGGACGGTTCTTCGCAGTCCACGAGCGTCAAGAAGGTCGCGCTGAGCGCTGCCATCGCGGTGGCGGATCTCGATAACGAGACGCGCGCATATATAGGTGACGGTGCCGTGGTCGATTCCGGTGGTGCTATCACCGTCAACGCGCATAGCGACTTCCCGGTGCCGTACTCGGCGTGGGGCAATTGGTCCGACGTCACCGACGCCAAGAGCGGCATGGACAAGATCGACAATTTGCTCGGGTCGGCGACGCTGTCCACCATCACCGGCTGGACACAATCGTTCGCGGAATCGGACAAGCTCGGCCTTTCCGGCTCCTTCAATTTCTTCGGCCTGAACAACAGTTCGGAAGCCTGGATAGGCGACGGCGTGCGCATCAACACCGGCCACGACGCCGGCGGCATCGGCAATGCGCAGGACGTCAGCGTCACCGCGCTGTCGACGCAGGGCACGATCAACCTGGCGGGCGTGTTCGGCTTCAAGCTCGCCGGCGTGAATGCGCAGGCCACCGGAATCGGCGGCGGCCTCGCGAGCCTGGATTTTGGCGACACTGCCCATGCGAGCATCGGCAGCGGCAGCATCATCAACGCGCACGACCTCGTCGTCGACGCGCGCAGCGACACCAACAACATCACGATCGCCGAATCCGGCGGCAAGTCCGCCAAGGGCACCTCGTTCAACGCCAGCATCGCGCTGGTCGACGTGGACAATTCCACCACGGCGACGATAGACAACAGCGCCGTCATCGCGACGACCGGTGCGCTGGACATCCACGCCACCGACGACACGAAGAACGTTGTCGTAGCCGGCGGCTTCTCCAAGGGCATCAACGGCATCGGCATAGGCGTCGTGGTCACGAACGTCGATCGCGCCACGTTCGCCGGAATCGCCGACACTGCAGCCGCGCTGGCGGCGACGATCTCGCTCGACGGCCTGTCGGCGGACGCGCAGGGCAAATTCACGCTTCCGGCCGGCACGACGCCGGTCGCGGGCGAGGCGCTGGTCTATCACAAGGGCGCAACGGCCAACGGCGAAATCGGCAATCTGGACGACGGTACCGTCTACTACGTCATCGTGCCGGACCCGACGCACCCGAACGTAATTCAGCTGGCGACTTCTGCGAACAACGCAGTGAAGGGCATTGCCGTCACCGGGCTTTCGGCGGGCACGGGCAGCGGCCACGCGCTTGCGGGTACGGGCACGGTCTCCGCCCAGGGCACGGTCGACGTCAACGCAACGAGCGGCGGCATGGTGACGTCGCTCGCTGTTGCGGGTTCGCTTGTAACCGATGGGCAGGAACCCGCTCCGGTCAAGGGCGAGAGCGCCAGCGCTCGCATGGACAAGCTGGCCGATTACCAGAACAAGGCGGAGGCCAACAAGGGTCTCGGCTTTTCGGGCAGCGCATCCGTTACCAGCATGAACGACGCCACCGAAGCCAGCCTGACGGGCGCGCGCGTCGACCATGCCGCGTCGCTGTCGGCAGAAGCCTCGAACTCGAGCTCCATCCTGTCGGTATCCGGGTCGGTCGCGGTCTCGACCGCGCGCGGCAAGGTGCCGGGCATCGCAGGCGCTTATTCCGAGAACGACACGGCGAACGTGACGCGTGCCTTCGTGCACGATTCCATGATCGATGTCGACGGCGCGCTCGGCGTGTCCGCCGACACCGAAGGCAGCAAGATGGAGGCGATCACCGCGGGCGTGGCCGTCGCGACCAAGTACACGGCCGTGGCCGGCGCGGTATCCATCAACGGCATAGAGAACCAGACGCTGGCCTGGGTGGATGGCGGCTCCAGCATCCGCAGCGGCAGCGCGTCGATCAACGCCAGCGACGAGGCGTCCATATTCACGCTGGCGGGCTCGCTGGATTACGCCGGCAAGCAGGGCTTCGGCGTGGGCGCGTCGGTCTCCATCAACGACATCGCCAACACGACGGATGCGCACGTTGCGCAGTCGGATCTCGAGGCCACCGCCGGCGGCGTGTCCGTCACGCAGTCCGCGCACCAGGACATCGAGGCGGTCGCGGTTTCAGCGGGTGCCAGCACCGGCGGCCTCGCCGCGAACTTCGCCGTGTCCGCCAACATGATCGAAAGCACGGATACGGCCTATGTATCCGGCAAGCTCGCGAACGGCGTCCAGGCGAGCGGCGCCGTTGCGGTATCGGCCAGCGACGATTCTTCCATCCTCGCGATCGGCGGCGGCCTCGCGCTCTCCACCAATTCCGGCGGGGTGGGCGCGTCCGGCGCATACAGCAGCATCGACAACGACGTCTCGGCTTACCTGCTGAACGCGAAAGTCGTATCGACCGGCGGCAACGTAATCGTTACCGCAACGACCGACGACGACATCGAAACCATCGGCATCGGCTTCGCAGGCGGGCAGTCCGTCGGCCTTGCCGGATCGGTCGCAGTGAATCGCATCGATACGACCACGGCCGCTTACCTGAGCGCGGCCGACGTGAGTTCATACGGCAGCATCGCCGTCACCTCGATTGCAGACTACGATTTCACGATCTACGCCGGCGCGCTCGGCATCGGCCTCAAGACCGCGGGTTTCGGCGGAACCGTGGCCGTGAACCTGCTCTACGGCGACACGCGCGCCGACATCACCGGCGGTTCGCTGGTGGACGCGAAGGGCTTCAACCTGGTGACGGTGCCCACGCTGGGCACGACCGGCGCGGGTACGCGTTTGGCACGCGGCGTGGCGGTGCTGGCGAGCACCAGCCAGGATGCCGAGACCTGGGGCATTTCGGGTGGCCTGAGCGCCAACGTCGGCATCGGGCTGACCGGCGCCGGCAACGAAGCCAGCGGCTCGACGCTTGCCTACATCGACGGTGGCTCGAAGGTCAACACGCGCGACCAGTCCAATTCGAGCGCGACGCAGGATGTGAGCGTCGAGGCGTTTTCGACCGTCGCGTATTCGAGCGACCTCGGCGGCCTCGGCGTGGGGCTCAGCACCGCGGGCGTGGGGGCCACGGTGGGCATCGGCCTGATCGACACCACGACCAAGGCCTACATCGACGGCGCGGAAGCCGACGCCAGGAACGCATTGAAGGTCGCGACCTTTTCGACCGAATCGGTGGAAGGCGTGGGCATTGCCGCCGCCGGTGGCAGCGACGCCGCGCTGGCCGGCACCGTCTTCGTCACCAAGATCGGCGGCACCAACGAAGCCTACATCATCAACGCCAATAGCATCGACGTCGGCGGCGACCTGGTCGTTCACGCCGAGGACCACGTGTACATCGGACGCGACGGCAGCTCCGGCATGCTCGGCGGTGCCGCGGCAGTGAGCTTCGGCGCGTCGGGCGGCGCCGCGGTGTCCGCGGTGACGATCGAAAACGCGACGCGCGCCTACATTTCCAATGCGCAGACCGATGCGATGGGTGCCACGCGCGTGCAGGCGGTGTCGTCCCAGGAGGCCAACAGCGGCGTCATGGGCATCGCGATCTCGCAGTGGTTCGGCGCCGCGGCGAGCGTGGTGGTCAACAACATCGCCACGACCACCGAGGCCTATATCAGTGAGCCCACCGGCGGCACGACCAAGATCAACGCCGGCACCACGAATGCCAATGCCGGCCAGCAGATAGAGGTCAGCGCTTCCAACAAGACAACGATAGATACGCAAATATTTGGTGCCGGCGGGGCCTTCGTCGGCGTGGGCGCCGGCGTCGATGCCACGTCCATCCGCAATACCGTCAACGCGTCCATCGGCGCCAACACCGAGGTCCATGCCATCGGTGATGTCGCGGTGACCGCGACCTCGAATCGCGACGTCACTTCCGGCGTCATCGCGTTCGGCGGCGGCGTCGTCGGCGTGGCCGGAGCAGTGACCGTGCTGTCCATCGGCGCGACCATGTCGGCTTCCGATGTCGCCAACACGCAAAGCACGGTGGACGGCCAGACCACGAAGACATTCGACCTCATGGGCATGCCGGGCGATTCATCCGGGCTTTCGGTCGGCTCGATGTTCGGCTCGACCGTCATACCGGGAGGCACGAGCGCCTCGATCGGAAATTCCGCGAGCGTGACCACCACCAGCGGCGACATCACGGTCCAGGCAGCGGACACCATCAAGGTCCACGCGATCGACGGCGGCGGCACCGCCGGCCTGGGCGGCGCAGGCGCTTCCGTCGGCCTCGTCACGCTGAATCCCTACGTGCAGGCTTTCGTTGGCCAGGGCGCCACGCTCAGCACGAACGGCAGCATCACCGTGCATGCGGACGCGACGATCACGGATTCCAGCATGGATGCCTACATCGGCGCCATCGGCGGCATCACGCTCGTGCAGGCGGTCGCAAAGATCGACTCGAACGCCACGGTGGAAGCCTATATCGGCAACTCGGTCAAGGTAACCCATGCCGCGGCGGTCGAAGTGGGTGCCACACGCAGCAACGAGCAGGAGGCGAACGCGTATGGCGTGAGTGCTGCCGCGACCGGTGCCTACGGCGGGTCGGTGGCGCAATCGACTTCCGGCGGTACGACTTCGGCGCTGGTGAACGACGACGCCGACCTTGCAAACGCCGGCGCGTTGTCCGTGACGGCTTCGAATTCCTTCGGCGGCGATCACGGCAATGCGACTTTGGCTGTGGCGGCTGCTGGCGGCGGACTCGTCGGCGGCTCCGGCGCGCTCGCGATCTCGCAATCTTCCGGCGACGTCATCGCCGCCACCGGCGATCGCGTGAAGCTGCCCGACGGCGACGTGATCATTGCCGCCGGGCGCAGCAGCAACCAGTACGCGGAGACGATGGGCGTGACCGCCGGCGGCGCGCTGGCGGTGGGCGTGACCATTTCGCACGCCGACTCGTCGGGTACGACGCATGCCGAGCTCGGCAGCGACACGAAGACCACTACCAGCCGCGCGGGCGGTTTGCTGATTGCCGCCGTGGCAACCGACTCGAACGATGCGCACTCCACCGCCGGCTCGGGTGGCGTCTTTGCAGGCAACGGCTCCGAGTCCGATACTTCTGACGATTCGCACGTGTTCGCCGGCGTGGGGGCATCCAGCAGCGCCAGCGTGCCGGCGATCCATTCCGGCGCGGTGACCTTGCAGGCATTGCACACGAGCAACTATGGCGGCGAAGCCAATTCCGTGAACGCGGCCGCGGTGGGCGCCAGCGGCGCATTCGTGAACCACGACGTCAGCGCCGACGCGAAGGTCGAAATCGGCAGCAACGTGGACATCGTTGCCGGCCAGGGCATCGTCGCGCGGGCGCACAATGAATTCATTTCCACCACCACCGGAGACAGCGCCTCGGCTGCGGCAGGCGGCGTATTGACCGGCAGCGCGGCGGAGAGCAGCGCCAGCATCAACAGCACGACGGAAGTCGCGCTCGACACAGGCGTCAAGCTGGACTCGGGCACCGATCCCATCCTGCACCCGGGCGGCATCGTCCTCGAAGCCTCGACCCTCGTGGCGGCCAGCGACCACATCACGTTGAACACCGGCGGCGCGATCGCTGGCGCAGGCACCAATTCCGGCATCGAAGCGACGATCGCCAACAAGGTCGACATCGGCGAGGGTTCGCTGCTGACGAGCACGGGCAACATCGCCGTCGGCACGTTCACGCAGGCGAGCCTCAACGCGGTTTCGCTCGTCAACACCTGGGGCCTCGCGGGCATCGGCGTGGCGCTCGCGCACACGACGGCGGACGTGAAGGAAGACGTCATCATCGGCGAGGGCACGACACTCAGGGGCTTCGGCAACGTGAACGTGATGGCAGGCGACGACGCCACCGGCGTGCTCGATGCCAGCATCGCCGCGAACGCCAGCGGCGATTCCTACGTCCGTGCGCTGTTGGCACTTCCCTATGCGACAGTCAACTCGGACGTGACCAGCCACGCCAAGCTCGAAATCGACGCGAACGCGAAAATCCTGAGCGCGCAGAACGTGACGGTCGGCGCGTACAACGGCGACATTACGGCGACCGCGCACGGCGCCGGGCACGGCTACCAGCTCGGATTCATCCCGACGGACACCGGCAACATCGGCAACAGCTCGCCGCAGCCGGTCACGACGGCCGAAGTGGCGGTCGGCCAGGGCGCGCAGGTCGAGGCCGGCATCTACCACACGATGCAGATCACGATCACCGACGCGAACTGCCCGCCGGGCTCCGCGACCTGCAACTACGACGTCAACGACGGCGCCGCGCCGTTCACGCTCACTCACGATACGAGCTTCGACGTGCCGGCGTTCATCGACGACCACTTTTCCGGCACAGGCGCGCTGCTGATCAAGTCGGGCACCTCGTCCGACGACGTCGGCGCCGTCACGCTGGGCACGCTGTTCGCGGCCGGCGGCACGGTGACCGTGCATGCCGACACGCTGTCAGGCTCCGGCACGATCACGGCGCATAGCTCGCCGACCATCACCGTGGACAACCAGAGCTCGAACTACCTGGTCCTCGGCAACGTGCTGATCCCGAACACGCCCGGCGGCGGCATCGCCTTCACCGGCACGGCCTTGAGGGAGAACGCCGGCTCCATCACGCTGCATTCGGAGGACAACGGCGCGGGCACCATTACCATCCACAACTCTCACGCAGGCCCGGTCGGGAATTCGCAGTACGGCCCGAGCATCTTCCTGACCAAGGACATCCAGAACATCGGCGGCACGGTCAACATCACGAACGACGCCGGCTCGCTCGGCCAGGCGGCGACGATTTTCGGCAAGACCGTCAACGTCAAGATCCCCGAGGGCGTGGCCGTCATCGAGGTGCCGGATCCGGGCGCCTACTTCTCCGGCGGCAACCCGTATTCGGAATGGGATGCGCAGATGGGATGGCCGGGCGGCAATCCCTCGGACCCGCTGCTGGCGCTGATCGGCGGGCCGAACGCCAACCTGGCATTCACCACGTTGTTCACGCCGACGGCGCACGACGGCGGCGACCCGCATGCCGTGGTCGTCAATGGCGTCCTCCAGAAGCACTACTTCATACACGGCGACTGCACCGGCGGCCTTTGCAGCGTGATAGACGTCAACCCGCAGGTTTCCACCGGTCCGGTTTCCTACAATTACGCCTCCGGCGACTACAGCGGCAGCGCGGCGAGCTCGGCGATCTACGGCGGCAAGGTGCTGATCAAGGCGAAGTACATCGACATCGACGGCGGCATATCGATCGGCGCCAGCACCGACTGGTCGATCGTGCTGCCGGCGTCGCTGACAGCACAGGGCGGCGCCATTTACCAGGCCGAGCAGGCTTACCTGAGCAGCGGCTCGACCGCCGCCTCCGTGATCCCGCTCGACGGCCTCAAGATGGCGAACGGGGATTCGGTGATCGGCGCGAAGTACGACCTGCTGAACCATCGCATCCTGCTCGACGACGTGCGCGCCTCGTCCGACGGTGGATCGCTCGTGCTCGACGGCGGCATCATCAGCACGAACCAGCTCGGCAACATCCATGTGAACGGCGGCCTGGGCAACGTGCGCATCGACAACGAAACAGGCCGCGCGGTGGTGCTGCAGGACATCTACGCGGGCAATGCCGGTCCGACGCAGACGATCGTGAGCTCGGTCGACATCAACGACCACTTCCTCGACAGCGCGACGCGGCACTGGGTCTACCAGTACACGCCGCAGAGCGGCGTGTCGGTCTACAACGGCGCCGAGGGTAGCACCGTCGAAAACGGCAACATGACTTTGATGCCGGCCAGCTCCAGCTACACGCCGGTGCAAGGATTGCGCTGGGCCTGGCAGGAAGTCGCAAAGCTCCACAACGCGCTGCCGGCAGTCACCGGCGGCGGCGATGCGCTGGACGCGTGGGGCAACATCCTGAATTGCTGCAACTGGTCCTGGGAGATGCCCGCGGGGCAGGCGAACAATCCATGGCAATTCGTCACGGCCAGCGGTGGGTTCTCGATCGCGCCTCAGGGCGCGGTGCCGACCTTGCCGAACGGCGATCCGAACCTGCAGCCCGGCGGCCCGGCGTTCACGCGCACGATCACCGGGCAGTTGACGGACTTCTACAATTTCACGTCGAACCCCAGCGGCAGCCAGAACTTCTGGTGGCGCAATGCTGACCCAACGTGGACCGGCCCATCGCTGTTCTTCCCGAAGGAAGCGACGCTCACCATCAGCGCGTCGGTGCGGGCGGATTATCCGATCGCGATCAACTTCACGGGCTCGTCGGTCGGCAACGTCGACATCCGGTCCAACGCCGCCGTGTCCATGCTCGGCACCATTACCAATCCGGGAGGTGCTACCAGCATCAATGCGGGCGGTGCCATCACGCAGGCGACCAACGCGGCCATCCAGACCGACAGCCTGGTCATTTCCGCGACCGCCGGCATCGGTGCGAACCAGCAGCCGGTGTTCGCGCGCATGTCGGCCGACGGCACCGTCACCGCGCTCGGCGGAACCGACGGTGTTTACCTCGACCTGCAAGGCGGGCGCATCGCTTCGGTTGTCTCCAAGAACACGGCGGGCACGCAGTTCGGCAACGTCTGGGTTCGCGCGCTCGACGACCTGCTGCCGGTGGCCGGCGGCAGCGGCGCGATCGTCGGCTCGAACGTCACGCTGACGAGCACGCTCGGCAACATCGGCTCGCAGGCGACGCCGGTGCGCGTGAGCGCCATGGGCCCGGACGGCGCCAGCGGCAAGGTGGACGCGACCGCACAGCGCAACATCTGGCTGACCGATACGGCCACGCACGACTTCCTCGTCGGGCGCATTGCTTCGGTGGCCGACGGCGACATCTCGATCAGCGTGCCGCACGGCTCGATCCTGAACGAGAGCGGGCAGACGACTTCGGATACGCTCGGGCAGGACCAGGTGCGCCAGGTCTGGCAGGACCTGCACCTGACGCAACAGTACGGCGCAGAAGAAGAAGGCTCGCGTACCGCCAGGTCCGTCATTGCTTTCGAGAACCTGGCGAACCGCTACTACCAGGATTACTTCGCGCTGGTCCATGCCGGCGACACTTCCAGCGCGCGCTACCAGACGACCGTCGCGTGGTTGAACGAAAACGTGGGCGGCGGCTGGCAGACGGCGCAGCCCGATCCGAATTTCAGCTATCACGCCACCGACGCGCAGGTCGCGGACCTGACCAAGAATGCGGTCTGGACGGAAGCCGAACTCAGCAATTCCATCAAGCAGGCGGCGCTGAAATCCAACTCCGGCGCGCCGGTCGGCATCGGCGATCCCAACATCGTTGGCCACAACGTGACGCTTGTCGCCGGCACGGGCGTGGGCAAGCTGGCGGACCCGATCGACATCTCGCTCGACAGCATCGTCGCCGGCACCTTGAGCACCAAGCAATCGGCCGCGATGACCTTGGCGAAAGCCCCGGGCGACATCCAGTCCCTGGGCAAGGACGCGCAAGGCAACTTCGTGACCTACGAGCTTGCCACGTTGCCAGATGGCAGCGTGGACTACGCATCGGTGCCCGCCGGTATCACGCCTTACGGGTTCCGCATCGCGCAGACAGCGCCGGTGTTCGTCGAGATGACGGGTGCCTTGAACGCGACCGCGGGCGATGCCGCCTTCGTGCAATCGGTCCGGCCGACGCTGGTCGTCGACCGTGTCCAGGCCGGCGGCGCCGTGGGCTTGATCGCCCCGGCCAGCATCGTCGCCGCGGCTACGCGCACGAATCCGAACCTGCCGCTGATCTCGGCGGGCGGGGATCTGCGCCTGACCGTCGGAACCGGTTCGCTGGGTACGGCGCTTGCGCCCTTGACCCTGGAAGTCGGCGGCAAGCTGGTGTCTGCTTCGGCGGCGCAGAATGCCTACCTCACCTCGTCGGGCAATCTCACTGTCGACAGCATTTTCGCGGGCGGCCAGCTCGTGCTGGAAGCCGACGACGGCGGCGTGTTCGCGGGCAGCAGCGGCGTGGTCATCAACGCGCACGGCGTGAACATCCACGCGGACGGCGACATCGGTTCCTCGCAGAATGCGCTGACCATGCAGGTCGCGGACACCGATTCGTTCTCCGGAAGTGCAGGCGGCAGCGCGAACGTGCATGGAGCGGGCGCGTCGTTCAACGTCGCCTCGCTGACGGCGGGTACCGATGCGCAGCTCTCCGCAGACGGCAATCTTTTTGTCGGCCAGGTACAGGCCGGCGGTGCCGCGAACGTGACGGCGCATGCTGCCGTGCTGGCCGCCGCGGGATTCAGCGGCGTCAATGTCACCGCCGAGGGCATCACGCTCAATTCGGATACGGCGGACGTGGGCGCCGCAACGAAGCGTTTCGTGATCGAAGACCACGGCACGACGAACGCGTCGGCATTCGGCAATCTTTATCTCGAGCAGCGCAACACCAGCCTGAAGGCGGACGCACTGACCGCCCTGAACGGCTCGTTGGACCTGCTCGTCGCGGGCGGCGATGCGACCATCGGCAAGATCACGGCGCTCGACGCGGTCAGCGTTGCGCTGACCACCGGCGGCAAGCTCCTGATCGACGATCTCGATCCGGCGAGCGCGAACCTGGCGGTTGCCGGCGCCGGCGGGGAGATCGAAGTCACGCAGGCGCAGGTATCGCAAAGCCTGAGCGCGAGTGCGAGCAGCGTGAAGCTGGACAGCGTGACCCAGACCGGCGGCAGCGGCCCGCTGCACATGACCTTGCAGGGCGCGGGCGGCGGCATGGCGGGCACCGTCGATGCGAACATCGTTTTCGCGAACGGCGTGACCATCGACCGCCTGTCCGCGCAGGACGCGCAGATCAATGCGAGCGTCGCGAATCTCTGGATCGAGAGCGCGTCGATCGGCGGAACCGGTGTGTTCACGAATCAGTCCTTCACAGCCTGGCTCGACAACGCCGGCCGCGTGCACCACGATGACGCCGACTTGCAACTGTATGCGCCGTTTCCTTTCTACCTGCGGTTCTTCGCCGACCCGAGGTTCGAGACCAATGCGCTGGCGATCGACTACAAGGACAATATCTCCGTGAACGGCGTCGGCCCCGAGAATTCCGTCACGCATTTCATCCCGCGGCTGCTGTCGATGCTCGGTATTCGCAGCGACAAACAGGCACAAAATGAAACGACGCCCGAAGACGGCCTGGTGACCTGGTCCAGCGAGTCCCTGATTCCGGAAGACGCGATCATCAGCATCGAGCAGCTCGAAGTGAACGGCCGGTGAGCACGGCGGCTCGCAACCACCGCTTGCGCGCGGTTAGCGTTCCGATCGTCGGTGCCGCGATGGTCATGCTCGCCGGCGGCTTCAGCGCTTTCGCGCAGACGCCGCCGTCGCCGGGCGCGGTCCAGGAGCAGCAGCGCAGCACGCAGGAATACTTCGAGTTGCAGAAGCGCCTGCGCGAGCAGCAGCCGGCCGGGCCGGAAGTCATCGACAAGACCCAGAGGCCGGCCGCGGGCACGCCCGGGGGAGACGTGCGCATCCGCGTCGAGGAAATCCGGATCGGCGCGTCGGAAGTCCTGAGCCGCGAGCAGTTGCGCGGCGTCGCGGCGAAATACGAGGGCAGGGAGGTCAGCCTCGCCCAACTCTTCGAGCTCGTCGACGAAATCAATGCGCTCTACAAGGCGAAAAACTGCCTGACCTGCCGCGCTTTCCTGCCCGCGCAGACCGTGGAAGACGGCAAGGTCGATGTGCGGCTGGTCGAAGCGAAGGCCGGCGAGGTCGAAATCGAGGGCAATGCGTCAACGCGCACCAGCTTCCTGAAGCGGCGCATTTCTTCGCATGCCGGCGAGTTGTTCGACGTGTCGCGCCTCGAGCGCGACCTGGAAATCGTCAACGCCACGACCGACTTGCAAACCACGGCGGAGCTTCGTCCCGGCACGCAGACAGGCACGGTCACGCCCGTCGTGCATGTCGTCGAGCCGCCGCACTACCGGCTTTCGCTGTTTGCCGACAACGCCGGCGCCGAAACCGTGGGCGAATACCGCGGCGGGCTGACCTTCCAGGACAGCAGCGTGTTCGGCATTCGCGACGCATTTTCGCTGACCGCGTATGGCGCCGAAGGCACCAAGGCCGTGTCGACCTCGTATGCCGTGCCGGTCCATTCGAGCGGCACGCGCGTGGGCCTGAGCTACGACTACAGCGACATCAAGGTGATCAAGGGCCCGTTCGAGGCGCTCGACATCGGCGGCTACGCGAGCACCGTGGGGCTGAACCTGACGCAACCGATCATCGCCAGCAGTACCACGCGCCTGAACGCGCTGGCGCTCGCCGCCTCGAAGCACTCGGTCACGACCTTCAGCGGCATCGAGATTTCCGAGCTCGATGTGCGCAGCGCCGGGCTGGGCATCGACCTGCAGACCTTCGGGCGCAACGGCGGCACCTGGTACACGCGCGACGTGTTCACCCAGGGCTTCGACGATTTCGGCGGCGATCGCAATTTCCTGAAGTTCAACGGCGACCTCTACCGCATCCAGCCGATCGCGCCCGACTGGTATGCGCAGATGCGCCTGAGCCTGCAATGGTCGGACACGCATCCGCTGCCTTCCACCGAGCAGTTCCAGCTTGGCGGCTCGTCGACGGTGCGCGGCTATTCGGAAGGCTTGCTAACCGCTGATGAAGGCGTGATCGCCAGCGCCGAGCTGCATTTCCCGGTTCCGGCCGCGCTGGTGCCCGAGAAATTCCATGTCGGCGCCTTTGCGTTCCTGGATTCCGGCGTCGCCATCGTCCAGCGCAACGGCAACCGCTCGGTGCATTCCGACGATTGCCTGTACAGCATCGGCAGCGGCCTGACCTTCGATTTAGGCTCGCGCTTCAGCGGCCGCCTCGTGGCCGGCATTCCGTTGAACAAGCCCGCGGGCTATAGCGGAGATTTTCGCCTGGACTTTTCCATCCAGGCGCTGCTGTTCTGACCGACCGTGCTGTAACATCGCGGCAGAGCAATCTCCCGCGCGCAATCCGTGGATTTCCTGCAAGCCGGCGGCCATCGCCTCGAATATTCCCTGCTGCATCCCGAAAGCCGAACGCCCGGCGCGCCGACGCTCGTCTTCCTGCACGAGGGGCTGGGCTCGGTGGCGCTGTGGAAGCGGTTTCCCGGCGAGGTCGTCGCTGCAAGCGGCTGCCCGGCGCTGGTGTACTCGCGTTATGGCTATGGCAAGTCCGAGAAACTCGCTGCGTCGCGGAGCGTGGACTACATGCACCGCGAGGCGCTGGACGTGCTGCCCGAGATGCTCGATCAACTCGGGATTCCCGATCCGGTCCTGGTCGGACACAGCGACGGTGCTTCCATCGCGTTGATTCATGCGGGGGCTGGGAAGCGCCCGGTGCGCGGCCTGGCCGCGATCGCGCCGCATGTGTTCGTGGAGCCTGTTACCGTGAAAAGCATCGCGGAGGCGAAGGTCGCGTTTGCGACGACCGACCTCTCCGAGCGCCTGGGCCGCTTCCATGACGACGTCGGATCGACGTTTCGCGGCTGGAACGACATCTGGCTGCACCCGGACTTCCTGCGCTGGAACATCGAGGACTGTCTTCCGGCGATCCGTTGCCCGGTGCTGTTGATCCAGGGCGAGGACGACCAGTACGGCACGCGCGCGCAAGTCGATGCCATCGCGCGGCAGGTGTCGGGCCCGGTCAGGATGCTGATGCTTCCGGATTGCGCGCATTCGCCGCACCACACGAACAAGGATGCGACGCTCGCCGCACTCGTGGATTTCATCCGCGGGTTGCGCAGATCCGAATGACGCGTCTGCTACACTCGATTCAAATTTTTACGGAATCACGCAGATGCTGAAGGGCAAATCCGCCATTGTGACCGGCTCCACCAGCGGCATCGGACTCGGCATCGCGCGCGCACTCGCTGCGCAAGGCTGCAACATCATGCTCAATGGTTTCGGCGATGCGGCGCAGATCGAAAAGCTGCGTGCGTCCCTGGCCGCGGAATACAAAGTGGCCGTGGTCTATTCTTCGGCGGACATGGCGAAGCCGCCGGAAATCACGGCGATGGTCGACCAGGCGGCGCAGCGCTTCGGCACGGTCGACGTGCTGGTCAACAACGCCGGCATCCAGCACGTCGCGCCCGTGGATGAATTTCCGGTCGAGCAGTGGGATCGCATCATCGCGATCAACCTGTCGTCGGCGTTCCACGCGATACGGGTCGCGCTGCCGGCCATGAAGGCAAGAAAATGGGGGCGCATCATCAACATCGCCTCCGCGCACGGCCTGGTGGCGTCGCCGTTCAAGTCGGCCTACGTGGCCGCCAAGCACGGCGTCGTCGGGCTGACCAAAACCGTCGCGCTGGAAACCGCAGGCAGCGGCGTTACCTGCAACGCCGTATGTCCCGGCTTCGTGCTCACGCCACTGGTCGAAACGCAGATCAACGATCGTGCGAAAGAGCGCGGCATCTCGCGCGAGGACGCGATCCGCAATGTGATCCTCGAGCGCCAGCCGTCGAAGGAATTCGTCAAGATCGAGGAAGTCGCGGCGCTGACCGCGTTCCTTGCCGGCGACCTGGCTGCGTCCATCACCGGCGCGGCCTACAACATCGATGGTGGATGGGTGGCGCAATAGCGCAACGAAGTTGCGCGAGTGAAGGCGGGAAGGGAGAAGGGGGAAGGGTAAGTGCCTAAAGCTCGAAAAAGGGTTTCGCCTTTACCCTTCCCCCTTCTCCCTTTCCTCTTCCCGTAACGACTTCATGCTCATTCACACATTCACTCATTCACCCTTCACGCCTTTGCGTTCACGGCCGCCGGTCGTGCCGCGCTATACAGCGCCAGCATGCATCCGAGCGCCGCGGTTCCCGCCGCGAACGCGCCCAAAGCCTCGAAGCTACCCACCGCCAGCAGCGTCCCGCCAACCGAGCCCGCCATCAGCCAGCCGAGGCTCGCCATGGTGATGTTCAATCCGAACAGCGCGCTGCGAATTTCGCTCGGGACTTCCGCCAGCGTCGCCATTAGCGAGGGCCGGCCAACCGCATTCACAAATGAGAAAGTGAAACCCAATATGACCGAAGGGCCCAGTCCCGGATGCCACGCAAGCAACGGCAACGCGAAGATCGCGGTGCAAGCCGACGCCGCGGCGAAAAACTTGGGGCGTGACCGTGTCTTGTCGGCGATGCGCCCGCCGAGAATATTGCCGGTCAAATTTCCCGCGGCGACCAGAGCGAGCACCAGTGCAAGTCCGCCGAGCGGAATGTCGTAAGCGTGCTGCAGATAGGCAGGCAGGAAGATCGCCACGATGGCAAAGCAGAGGCGCTCCGTTGTGCCAGCGGCCAGCAGCGCCATGAGCTTCGGCTTGAACAGCAAGCCGTAGGGTGTTTTCTTGCGTTCCGCGTGCGGATGCAGCGCGGGATCGGGTGGCGTGGCCAGGCGCACGCCGATCGCGACCAGGATCACGCAGGCGCCGTGCGTCGCGATCGCCCCGCGCCAGCCGCCGAACGTGCCGAGCAGCGTGACGAGTGGCACACCCAGTACGAGCGACAGGGATTGTCCGGTGATGACCCAGCTCATCGCGCGTCCGCGTGTCTCCGGCGCGGCATGTTCGGAGACGACGGCATAGACAAGGCCCATGAATGCGCCGCCGCCGATGCCGCTCAGGATTTGCCAGGTCACCGCGGCCGAATAGCTTTCCGATGTCGCGAACCCGAGCCGCATGACGCCGATCAGGAAGATGCCGGCGACGAGGATGCGCCTGCGCTGGAAGCGGTCCGCCAGCAAGCCGGCGAGCAGCGACGAAATGCCCCAGGTCAACGCCTGGATCGAGAACAGGTGCGCAACCGAGGGCAGCGAGACCGACAGGTCGCGCGCGATGAAATTCAGGAAGGGCGCCGTGCTGGCACCCGCGGACGTGACGAGGAAAACGCCCGCGCACAGTGCGACGAGCATCCACAGCAGGCGGCGGTCCGGGAGGGCAGACATGGAAACGAGCGAAGAAAGGGCTAATGGTAGCCGCCCGGGAACAAATACGCGAAGAGAATGGAGCATGAAGAAGAGACAAGGCGTACCGATGTACGCACTTCCGCGCTGCAACCGATCAGGACGAGGATGGAAAGACCTTGCCCTTGCCCGTTTTTCCGAACCTGCCGAGTTTCAGCGCACCTTTTGCATTTCCATCGGTGATCGCGGGCGCCAGTGGAGGGCGTCGAAAAAATCCCGCGATCAGGCGCCGCTGTAGTTGCGCTCCTTTGCCAGGCGCAGCGCGCGCTGGCGAACCTCGCCGAATTGCAGGCTGTCTGGCGCATGCCGGCCCAGATCGCGCGCCGGCCCGGCTTCCGCCATGCGCACGAGTTCCACCCGTGTGATCTCGCCGGGCTCGAAGCGCATGGCCGTTCCCGGCAGGCGATCCAGTCGCATGCCGAAGGCCGCGGCGCGATCGAACTTGAGCGCGCGGTTGACTTCGAAGAAGTGCGAATGGCTGCGCACCTGCACGGCGCGGTCGCTGGCATTCAGCACGTCCAGCGCAATGCGTCCGGAATCGATTTCCACGTCGTCGTGCGGCGAAACGGCTTCAATGGGAGCCGGCGCGGGAAGATTCGCCTGGGTGCCGGGCCCGATCGGTTCGAAGACGGTGATGAGCTTCGCACCTTCCGCCATGCAGGCCTCAACGCACACGAACGGCAGCAGGCGCTCGACGCCTGCCTCGACGTCGTCTGCCGTCAGCAACGAGCGGCCGAGATCGACGAGCCCGGCCTGGTTCACGCCTTTGCGTGCCGCGGAAAGAAGCTCATCCGAAATCAGGGCGGCCGCCTCGCGATGGTTCAAGCGGATGCCCTGCGATTTGTAGCGGCGCGCGAGTTCCGCGGCGGTGAAGATCGCCAGGCGTTCGAGTTCCGCCGGTGTGAAATCCATGGCTGGCCTCCAGGTCGATCGACAGCATTGCTTGCGACTCGCGAACGACTTTTGCAGGAAGCATGCCCGCCCCGCAGGGAAGCCTGGATGTTGCGCGTTTGTGAGGGAAAAACGCCCGCCACGAAGGAAGCGCATCCGCATTCGTTCGCGGCGTGCACTCGTCAGGTGCCTGTGCGGCACTTCTTTAGTGAATGGATTGTCCGGTTGCGCAGTGGAATCGAATCCCGCCGCCAGAAATGGAAAAGCCCCGCTTGCGGGGCTTTTCCATCGGGGGATTCCAGGGACCATCAGCCGGAATGCTTGTCTTCCACATTGTCCGGCACGATCACTTGATCAAGGAACTTGTCGCGCATCCTGCGCCCTTCGATGAATTTCCATTTGGTCCGCTTTTCGTCCGGCTTCGGACGGAGCAGGGCGTCGATGTAATCGGCGGCGTTTTCGATGGGGTGGGAGTCTGGCGAGGATCGATTCATATGGGAGTGATGCGGTAAGGGAGTGCAGGCAACCTAACATGGTCGCGGCGGCCCCTTTATGACAGTTTGTTTACACCGAGTTGGCCCGTTAAAACGCCGGTCTTTCATTCATTTATGACAGGCCAGCGTGAGCCGGTTGGTCCGCGGTGCCTGATATTTAGGCACGTCAAGCCCCGAAAATTCGTAACAAGGCCTGGATGAACCGCCCCATCGCCATGATGTTTGCGGCCGTCGCCGCGACCACGACCACGCCGAGGATGCCGCGCCATGCGTGCTCCGCTCGCGCCGCAATCCAGCACAGTCGCAATGCCGCGGCGGAAAACGCCGGCACGATCAGCAATAGCGGCAGCATCAGCAGGTAACCGATCGATGCGCTCGAATCGATGGGCACGCGGCCCAGCATGTTGGCGAACCACAGCGTGCCCAGCCCGATCGCCAGGGCCGCTGACGCCGCCAGCGCGGGCGAACGTTTCCACCACGTCCGGATTTCCGCGGAAGCATCGGCAGCGGCCGCGGTTTCATCCGCCGATTCGGCGCCCGGATCGTTCGGGTCGTTCACGGGCGATGTCTATGCGCTTGCCATTCGCGCGAGAGCGAAGGGCTGCGGGATGACAAGGGCGTGGAGGCGGATGCTCATTGCTCCTCGACAGTCGGGAACCGGTGTCCCGGGAAATTTCATGAATCCGGCATGCGTCGCGCTTGCCACGGTTCGCCTGTTGCGCATGCCTGTCAGCGCAACGATAGCAGCGTCTCGGCGGGGCGATGGGTGCAATAATCCACCCGTCCGGTTCCGACGCCGTCGCCAGCATGCGCAGACTTTTCTTCCTGAAGCGCGCTTTTCGAGCATGCATGCTATCAAGCATGGCGCTCGCGCTGGGCGCAATCGCCATCGCCGGACAGACGCTGGATGGCGAGGCCTTGTCAGCGGGCAGCTTCACCATCGCGCGCTTCGACGTCCACGCATTCTCCGAACCGGCCGGCGTGCTGACGCTGAAGCAGCGCGAGACCTTCATGGTCGGTCGCAGCGTATTCAACCGGCAATGGGCGGCGATCACGTCGCTGAACGGCGATTGGGGCCTCGGGCCGACTTTCATTGCCGACCGTTGCAGCGCCTGCCATGTCAACTCGGGGCGCGGCAATGTGCCGCAAGCCTCCGACGAGCAGCTCTTGTCCATGCTCGTACGCGTCAGCCTCCCCGGCGCGGATGCGCACGGCGGACCGAAGCCCCATCCGGATTACGGCGACCAGTTGCAGAATCGATCGATGGACGGTCGCACTGTCGACCTGGCGCACGGCGGGAAACCGGTGCCGAACGAGGCCGACCTCTACCTGGATTGGCAGGAAAGCACGGTCGCCTTCGCCGACGGCGAAGCCGTCGTCCTTCGCAAGCCGGTGCTTCGCATCGAGCAGTTGAAATTCGGTCCGCTCGGGGACGACGCGATGCTCTCGCTGCGCATCGCGCCGCCGGTCGTGGGCACGGGATTTCTCGAAGCCGTTGCCGAAGACAACATAGTGGAGATCGCGCGTAGCCAACGCGCGCGCAACGTGAACGGACGGCCGAATTTCGTCTGGGACGCGGTGAACAACAAGGTGACGTTGGGCCGCTTCGGCTGGAAGGCAAACGTGCCCAGCCTCAAGCAGCAGGTTGCCGCCGCGGCCATTGCGGACATGGGCGTGAGCACCAGCCTGTTTCCGGACCAGAACTGCCCGCCGGTGCAAAGCGTCTGCGCAAAAATGCTGCCGGGCAATTTCCCCGAGCTCATCGACCACGAAGTCGACGCGCTCGTGCTCTGGCTGCAGGGCCTGGCCGTGCCGGCGCGTCGCGATATTTCCGACGTCGAGGTGCGACGCGGCGCGACCGTCTTCGCCGCCGCGCAATGCGACGTCTGCCATGTGCCCGAGCTGCGCACCGGAAAGGTCGCCGGCCTTCCGCAACTGTCCGGCCTGGCGTTTCACGCCTATACGGACTTGCTGCTGCACGACATGGGCGAGGCGCTTGCCGACGGCAGGCCGGATTTCCTGGCGGGTCCGCGCGACTGGCGCACGCCACCGCTGTGGGGACTCGGACTATCGAAGGTGGTCAGCGGCAGCACAGCCTTGCTGCATGACGGCCGCGCGCGCAACGTAAGCGAAGCCATCCTCTGGCACGGCGGAGAAGCCGCGACTGCGCGGGAATATTTTCGGGCGTTGCCCGGAACGGACCGTGCCGCGCTCGTCCGCTTCGTCGAGTCCCTCTGAATTCTGTCGTTGATTGACGACGCATTGTTCATGCGATGGATGCGCTGACGCATCCACCGCGTGGATTCGCTTTCCTTTTGCCGAAGCAGGCGCTATATATACCGGCCGAACAAATTCACACATGCGGTTGCACGCGCGCGCCTTTTTGGACAAGTCCGCAAAGGCGCATGGAAACGCGGCCGCATCAGGGAGGGGAAATGAAACGCGCCATTCTTATCGCCAGCTTGCTGGCGCTCGGCACTGCGATCGGTGGAGGCGCGGCGTTCACCGCCGCGAAGGACGGCGATCCGGGCAGGCCGGTTGCGCTTGCGCAAGCGGACAAGACTGCCACGCCGGTGGCGCCTCCGGCACCGGACGCGGCGAGCGCGCGTGACAACCTCGGCTTCTATGCAGGCGAGGCCGGCCTGAATCCGTCCGAACGCGCGGGACGCGAGATCTGGTACAAGGCCACCGCCGGCAACAGCCGATTCCACACCTATACATTCCAGCAACGCATCGGCGTGCTGATCGACTGGTATCGCGTGCTCAATTCCAAGGAGCGCGACGACCGCATGCGCGCATGGGGCGTCGTGAACGACCCGGGCTGTTGCAAGCCCGGCGATCCGAACTGCCCGGCGAAATCCCTGGACGAGACCTACGGATTCGACTGGTGCCCTGGCGATGACCAGTTGCTGAAATTCGTCGGCCAGGAAGGCTATCGCGACCCCGCCTGCGATTTCGCCGACGCGCCCGCGGACACGAGCGACATCCACAACAAGACGAAGGACCAGCGACAGTCGTCCTGCGACCTGGCGTTCGGTACCTCGACGGGCGCTCTCGGCTTTCGCAAATTTCCGAATCCGCGCTTCGATCGCGAGCGCTGGCTGAAAGTCAACGGCAGCCTGGCGAGCTGGGAAGGCTTCCGCGGCAAGCTGGCAAAGGATCCGAAGAACGCCGACAGCATCGTCACGCGGCTGGCGGACGGCTCCATCGAGCCGCCGTTCCTGGTGGGCATGGCGTGCGGCGCCTGCCACATCGCGTTCGATCCGCTGCATCCGCCGAAGGACATCGCGCATCCGGAATGGAAGAACATCAAGGGCGCGATCGGCAACCAGTACACGCGCATCTCCGAGATCATGGTGTCCGGCATGCCGAAGTCCAGCCTGGAATGGCAGGTGTTCTCGCATGCGCGGCCGGGCACCTCGGATACGTCCGCGGTGCCGACCGACCAGGTGAACAATCCCGGCACCATCAACGCCATCATCAACATCGACAAGCGGCCGACCTTCACCGGCGAAAAGGTCGAGAAATGGCGCAAGGTCGCGGCCTGCGAGAAAGGCGTGGCCGAAACCAGGTGCTGGTGCGAGCCCGGACGCGACAACAAGTGCTGGGAGCGCGGCCTGAAGGAAGAGACCGTGCACCACATCCTCAAGGGCGGCGAGGATTCCATCGGCGCGCTCGAGGCGATCCAGCGCGTGTACTTCAACATCGGCTCGTGTTCCGAGCAATGCTGGGTCAATCACCTGACCGACTTGCGCCAGGTCGACCCGATGTCGCGCAACTACGGCCAGACGCCGTTCAACATCGGCCAGTGCCGGCGCGATTGCAGCAACTTCCGCGCGATCGAGGACCGCCTCGCCAATATCCTCGCCTTTCTGACCTCGCACGAGACCGACGCGACGGACCTCGCGGTCGCGCGCGAGAACCAGAAACGCGAGAAGGATCCCAAGGCGTCCTACACCGAGGCCGACCTCGAGCGCGACCTCGACAAGCAGTTCGCGCCGGGCAGTGTCGCGATGGGCCGCGAGGTATTCGCCGCGAACTGCGCGCGCTGCCATTCGAGCCTGCCGGAGGCGTCCGACGCCGGCGCGTTCAAGAACCGCGATTTTCGCGCGACCGATACGAAGCATCCGCGCCAGTTGCGCGCGGACTGGATGGGCAACGACCAATCGACCCTGCAGTCCGAGGTCAAGACCTTCCGCTGTCGCGCGCTGCATTCGAACCACATGGCAGGCCATGTGTGGCAGGAATACGGATCGGAAACCCTGCGCGCCCGTGCTCCCGACCCGTCGCTGAAGGAGCCGCATGACGGCGGACGCGGCTACTATCGCAATATCTCGCTGCTGTCGGTGTGGGCGCATGCGCCGCTGCTGCACAACAACGCGATGGGCCCCGAACTGTGCGGCAAGCCGGCCAACAAGGAGAACGATTTCTATCGCTCGCCTTATGTCGATGCCTCGAAGAAGACGCTTGGAGCGGACAAGGCGCCGGCATGCTGGGCCTACGATCCAAGCGTCGACGGGCGCTTCAAGCTCTTCGTCGCCTCGATGGAGGATTTGCTGAATCCGTCGAAGCGCGTGCCGAAGATCACGCGCTTCACCGAGGATGTGCCCATCGTGCTCGGGCCGCGGCTGTGGGACGGCAGCGAGGAAAAGCAGGTGGTCGGCCTCACGCTGATGCTGCAATCGGGCTCGAACGCCGGGACGCTGGGCGACTTCCAGCACAAGCCCTTCGTGAACGACCTCGTCAGCGCGAAGCTGCATCCCGCCGAGTTGCAGCAGTCGCTGAAGACGCGGCTGGGCGATGCCGAAGGCGCGAAAGTCGCCGGCGAATTGCAGTCGCTGAGCACCGAAGTCCTGAAGGATCCGACGCAACTCATCGCCGCGGTGAAAAAGCGCCCGATCCTGCTGGAGGCCTACAGTTCCTGCCTCGCCGACGTCGAGAATGACGGTCACCCGTTCGGCGAAGGCCTGTCGGACAAGGAAAAGAAGGCGCTGATCGCCTTCCTCGCGACGCTGTGAGCCCGGGGGACATCATGAAGAAAACGATAGTCGCCGTTCCCGCCGTCGCGCTGGTGCTGACCCTGGGCGGTTGCGATTTCATCAACAACCTCATGCATCCTTCGCCGGGCATCAAGTTCGCGCCTTACAGCGCCACTTATCAGTCGCGCGCGGATTTTGCGCAGGTCGAATACGAGTTTCCGCTCGCGCCCGCGGACCTGCAGAAGCTCGATCCGCAGAACCTGGTCAATTACGACCAGGAGCAGATCGACCAGATCTATGCGCGCCTGACCGCGGGGCTGATTCCCGATGGTCCCTACGATGGCGGGTTGTTCTTCCCGCGCGGCGTCAGCGGCGACAAGCGCGTGGCCGAGATCGTCGGCGGCCTGCCGGGCCTCGCCGCGGGCCTGGAAGTCAAGAAGATCGAACTGATCGGCAAGACGTTGTGGAAGGGCAAGGTGTTCTATCGCAACGAACGCGTGCTGCGCAATCGCATCGAGGACCTCGTGCTGCTCAAGCCGCTGATCGATGGCGACCTGTCGACCATCCCGAAGATCACCGTGGCTGGCAAGGAACAGTGGCTGATGTTCCCCGCGAAACTCTACTGCGGGCAGAGCCTGCTCGATTCGCGGCGCGAGTCCGTCATCATCGATTACGCCTTTACCGACGAGATTCCCGGCTATCGCGAGCGGCCGGATTACCTCGCCGGGCGCAACGGCTTCCAGGTGCGCGACGAGATTCGCATGGTCAGGCCGGGCTTCTATCTGGGCCGCGCCTACATCGGCAAGGTGTTCCTGCTGAACTTCACGCTCTACAACAAGGAAGTCGCGGATCGGGACGGCGGCGAATTCCTGAAGACCGGCCAGTCGAAGGAAGACTGCTGGCCGGGCACGCAGCGGCGCGCGACGTTCACGGCGGCGAAGTGAGTCGCGCCCAGTGCCGCGAGATGACGCAATCGAGGCATGAAGTCCGCCGTGGCCATCGGCGTCGCCTGCATCCTGCTCGCGGGCTGCGAAATGACTGAACGCACGCCGGCGGCGGCGGATCACGCCGCCGCGGAACACATCGCCACGGATCACATTGCGCAATGGGCCGTCGATCCCGCGACGCCGGGCAGCGACGCTCCGGCGGCCGGCCGTGCGCTGTTCGACTACATAATGCTCGATCCGGCACGCACGAAGGCGGATTCGGCGACTGAATCGGCCTACGACCTGCCTCCGGTTTTCGATGACCTGGTTGCCCGCATCGAGCAGCGTCTGGGCTGCCGGGAATCATGCAGCCAGCGGGTGCTGATTCCGCTGGGCCGCTCGCTGCAGCGCACCGCCGCGTGGCCCGGATTTTTTTCGTCTCCGCGCGTGGTCGTTGCATTCACGGGCGAAGGCGACGGTTCGGTCGCCGCGCGCGATCGCCTTTACCTCGGATTCCAGCGTCGCGCGGGCACCATCGAAGTGATCAGCTATAACGAAACGCTGGGGCGCTTCGAATTCCAGCTCGTGACCGGCTATACGCCGGGCGGCAAGCCGCGGGTCGTCTATGCAAAGCGCCGCGTGTGCGTGGCCTGCCACCAGAATCACGGGCCGATCTTCTCGCGGCAGGTGTGGGATGAGACCAATGCGAACCCGCGCATCGCTGCGCTGCTGAACGAGGCGAACCCGGCGTTCGAGCGCGTTGCGGTGGAAGTGCCGAATGCCATCGACGACGCGACCGAACGCGCGAATCTCATCGGCGTGATCCAACGCTTGTGGGTCGAAGCCTGCGACGCCGGTTGCCGCAGGGCGGCGTTGGTCGCGGCGTTGCAATATCGGCTGTCCGGGGAACGCGGTTTCGAACGCGAGCCTGTGTCACGTTCGATCGCCGCGGGCTTGCGCAGGCAATTCCCGAATGGCATCGCCGTTCCGAATCCCGACATTCCGAACCGCGACCCGCTCGCCTTTCCGGAAGGCACCACCGGGCGCGCGCAATCGCATGTCGCCGGACCGCTCGAAGCCCTGGTCCCGCGCGCGCCGATCGACACGTGGCGCGCGGACGACGCCGAGCTTGCGCATCGCTTCGTGACCGGCATCGCGGGACTGCTGTCCGAAGCCGACATGCGCAAAGTCGACGAGCGCCTTGTTGCGGTATCGCCGACGCCACGCGTTTATCACGCCGCCTGCACGATCGTGGCAGGTGATGCCAGCCTGCCATTCGGCTGCAGCGGCGAAGTCACGTTGCACGGTAATGCGTCGTCGCTGGCCGAGCTCGCCGTCGGCGACGCCATGCCGCTGCGTAATCTCGCGGCCGGAAACGTCGTTCGCAAGCGCGGCCGCCTCGAGTTCACGCCGGAAAGCGAAGGACGCCGCGTGCGGCTCGCAAACGGCAATGCGGTTTCCAAAGTGGCGCTGCAATGGGACGGCGACAAAGGCGAAGTCGAGGTGTCGGTCGCCGAGGATTTTTCGCCTCTGCGTGAGCATCTTTCCGCCGCAACGCTCGCCGGCGGACCGTTGAGGCGCGCATCGGTGATGGCGGCGGTGGATGCTGCGCTCGATCTTCCGCCGGCGACGCGCTGTTGCGACGATACGTCCGCGCTGCCCGCGGCGCAGACCGAGGTCGCCGGGTCGAACCTGCTGCCGCCCGAGGCGGTGGCATTCCAGCAACCTTGCGGCGGATGCCATGCAACGACACAGACATCGCCGCCGAATTTCCTCGCGGGCGATGCCAAGCGCGTGTCGACCCTGCTCGCGCATTGCGCGCCGCGAATCTACGTGCGTATGGCGATGTGGGATGCCGAGGCCGGCCAGCGCCTGAAGGTGCCGATGCCGCCGCCGCAGGCGTCGCGCGCGGGACATCCGTGGATCCAGGAATCGCCGCCCGAATTCGTGGCACCGCTGCGCAATACGGTCGCCGGCTGGTTGCGTGCGGAGACCGGCCGCGATCCCGATCTGGCGGACCTGCTGATGCACGGCTACGAGAACCTGCGCTCCTGCCTGCCCGCGGGCGCCTGACCAACGGACATTTCATGACGTATCTTTTTACTTCCGCGGACGAGCCCGGTTTCCTGTCCAAGCTGTTCGGCAAACGCTGGGTGCGCTGGCTGTTCATCCTGCTCGCGGTTCCCACGTTTCTCGCCCTCGCGGCGGGACTGTATGCCTGGCATCGCTTCGGCGGCGACAAGGCGGTCGTCTACGACGACATCGAGGAGCATTTCAAGTACGGCTCGACCGGCGGCGAGCACACCTCCGGTTTTCCGTACTGGATCTTCCAGGCGCTGCCGCAGGTTTGCTCGGAGCACCTGCCCGGCAAGGGCTATGCATCGCTCGGCCTGATCTACGAAGACGGCAAGGATTTGCCGATCGGCATGTCGAAGCGGCATTTCACCGGCATCGATCGCACCTTCCTGAACTGCTCGGTCTGCCACGCCAGCACGGTGCGCGAGACACCGCAGCAGAAGCCGAAGGTCTACCTCGGCATGCCGGCGATGCAGCTCGACATCATGGGATTCGAGAAATTCTTTTTCTCGTGTGCGGCCGATCCGAAATTCGCCTCCGAGTTCATCGTGCCGGAGGCGCGCCGGCTGGTGCAGGCGCAGGGCGGGGACCTCGACCTCATCGACCGCTACGTCGTCTACCCGGTGGCCGTCGCGCTCATGCGCGAGAGGCTGCTGATGCTCGCGGGGCGCTTTTCGTTCGTGATGAACCAGCCGGACTGGGGACCGGGGCGGGTCGACACGTTCAACTCCGCGAAGGTCATTTTCAATTTCCCGATGCACAAGATCGCGGATGCGGAAAAGAATGCGCCGGCGGATTTTCCGTCGATCTGGCTGCAGGGCCCGCGCCAGGGCATGCAGTTGCACTGGGACGGCAACAACACCAAGGTCGAGGAGCGCAACAAGAGCGCGGCCTTCGGCACCGGCACCACGCCGCCCACGCTGGACACGCAGGCGATAGGCCGCATCGAGAAATGGCTGACGACGAAGGAGCCGCCGAAATATCCGTTCGCCATCGACGGCGACAAGGCGCAGCGCGGCGCCGAGATCTACAAGGAGCATTGCGCGGAGTGCCATGGCGCCAGCGGGCGCAATTTCGCCGGCAAGTCGGTCGGCAAGGTCACGACTTGGGCCGACATCGGCACCGACCGCCGCCGGCTGGATTCGTACACCTACGACCTCGCGGTGAACCAGTCGACGCTCTACGCGGGCTATCCCTGGCGCTTCCAGCATTTCCGCAAGACCAACGGCTACGCCAACATGCCGCTCGACGGCATCTGGCTGCGCGCGCCCTACCTGCACAACGGATCGGTGCCCACGTTGCGCGACCTGCTCGAGCCGGCCGCGCGCCGGCCGAAGGTGTTTTATCGCGGCTACGACGTGTACGACGCGGCCAAGGTGGGATTCAAGTCCAACGTCGCCGAAGAAGGCGACAGGAAGTATTTCCGGTTCGACACCGAGGTTGCGGGCAACGGCAACTGGGGCCATGAAGGCCGCCGCTTCGGCACCGGCATGTCGATCGACGACAAGGAGTCGCTCGTGGAATTCCTGAAGACGTTCTGACCATGCAAAGAGGATCGCTCATGAACAGCGGGCAGCAACCCGGCTCCCTCAAGAGGAAGCTGCTGGCCTGGCTCGGCGTGCTGGTCGTCATCGCGGCAGCGCTGGGCTACGTCGGCTGGTACAAATTCTTCCGCGAGGAGCCGCAACCCGAGTGGGTCACCGCCACGGCGGACATGCGCTTCAAGTACGGCTCCATAGGTGCTGAGAACGACGCCGGCATTCCCTACTGGATTTTCTACGTGCTGCCGCGCATGTTCCCGGAGAAGCTTCCGGGGCCCGGCGGCTATGCATCGCTTGGCGTGCCATGGGAGCAGGGACAGGAGCTGCCCGTCGGCTTCACCAAGAAGACCATCGGCTTTCCGCGCGTGGCCAACACCTGCGCCGTCTGCCATACCGCGACTTATCGCGCCACGCCCGAGGACAATCCCACGTTCATCACGGCGGGCAACGGGCACACGACCAACGTGGAGGCCTTCTTCCGCTACCTCGTCGACTGCGCGAAGGATCCGCGCTTCAACGCCGACAACATCATGACGGAGATCAACCTCGTCACGAAACTGTCCTGGTTCGACAGCCTGTCGTATCGCTTCCTGATCATCCCGATGACGAAGAAGGCGCTGCTGGCGCGCGAAGCGCAGTTCAAGTGGGTCTATCGCGCCGATTTCCCGGAATGGGGCCGCGGCCGCGACGACGCGATGAACCTGACGAAATACTTCATGATCAAGGTGCCGATGGACGACACCTTCGGCCCGACCGACATGCCCTCGATCTGGAACCTGCAGAAATACAAGCAGGGCACGCGCCTCAACTGGGCGGGCGACAGCCACGACCCGCGCTCGGTGATCATCGATTCAGCGCTCGGGTTGCTGGGCGCGCCGCCGCACAGCAAGAAGGATTTCCTCGCGCAGATCGACTGGCTCTACGATTACCTCACGAAAAAGCCGGCGCCCAAGTATCCGTTCGCTATCGACAAGGCAAAGGCGGCGACGGGCGAGGACGTGTATGACAAGACCTGCGCGGGGTGTCACTCCAGCGGCAAGACCGGCAAGCCGATGCCGTTGTCAGACGTCGGCACCGAGAAAGATCGCCTGCTCTCGTGGAACAAGCAGGCCGCGATCCAGGCGAACCGCATCGTCACGGACATGGGCATCGAGCGGCCTGGCCTCGTGGAAGAAGACCTGAACGGCTACGACGTGCCCTTCCTCGACGGCATCTGGCTGCGCGCGCCCTACCTGCATAACGGATCCGTGCCGACCTTGCGAGACCTGCTGAGCCCGACCGACCAGCGCACGAAGGTGTTCTGGCGCGGCTATGACGTCTACGACCAGGCGAACGTCGGCTTCGTCTCGCAAGGCCCGGAGGCCGAGCACGTCGGGACGAAGCACGACACCGCGTTGCGCGGCGGACGCAACATCGGACACTTGTTCGGGACGAACTTGTCCGCGCCGGACAAGGATGCGTTGATCGAATACCTGAAGACGCTCTGAGGGGGCGCGTTCATGAGGGGTAGCGTTGCGGCGGGGCGAGGGCTTCCCGCAAAAGCCCGGTAGCCGGGTAATCGCTGGCCAAGGAGGGGACAACTGCGCAACTGTGCCCGGAACGCGCAGTCACCGGCTGGCTGCTTGCCGGCGGTTCGCCCAGGTGCCGCGCCGGATATCATTCGAATCTTTTCGACAGGGGCGACCATATGACTCAATGGGAATATAAGACTTTTGCCCGCACCCGCGAGTTCTCATCGAGCGGCAAGGCAAAGGACTGGAACATCGACATCCAGGCGAAGCTGGCTGAGCTGGGTGACCAGGGTTGGGAACTTGTGTCATACGGGCCGAGGTGTGACATGGCGTTGTACACAGGTCACCCGGGCAGCTATGGCTTCGGAGCGACGACGTCCGATATCTGGATCTTCAAACGTCCCAAAGCCTCGTAGCGCCTAAACCGTACACCGCATGCCCGCTTTAGCCAGGATCGTCATTGGCGCAAGATCTTCGGGATGTGGGTCCGTCTGGCGAATACGATTGGTTGGTTACTTCAGCCCGAACAGCCACTCGTCGATCCAGTACGCATCCCCGCCGTTGTGCCCGACGTGCTTGCGCGTCGCGGCGACGATGTCTTCGATCCAGGACTTGCCTGACTTGTCGGTCGCGTCGCCGAACACGCTTTCCACGGCCGTCTCGCCGAGTTGCCGATAGCTCTCGAACTGTGATTCGCCATAGAACTGGTTCGATGTTGCTTCCTGCGGGAATTCGGGATTTTTCGCGGCATAGTTCTGCACGTCGCGCGATTCGATTCCGCGCAGCACCGGTTTGAACAGGATCAGCAAACCGTCGGAGGCAGATTCTCCGTCCACGGCCGAGTAACGGATGCGGCCGATCGCGCAGTAGCAGCCGCCGGCATCGTCTGGACCGGTGCGCCGTCGGATCGGCAGCGATTCGAATTCGATCGGCACGCCAAGGTCGATGCGAATCTTGCGCACGGCATTGCCGAGGTCTTCGAATTCATAGTCCGGGTCGGCACCCGCGTCCGAGACCACGATGAAGCGGCAGCGCCTCAATACCATCTCGAACAGGCCCATGTTCTCGAAGTGTCCGCCGTCGGACAGGTAAACATACGGGCTCTGGTCGTCGGTCAAGCCGAATGCCTCGGCCCACAAGGGACGCAGCAGCAACCTCGGCTCGGACAGCCGGTACGTTCCCGCACCCGAGATGCCGGGATTGCCCAGCCACCAGCCCAGCCTCACGTTGAACAAGGTCAGCAGCAGCGCGGTCAGCGCCGAGGATGAATAGCCCATGTTCGGGCTGACTGCGGCACCCGACACGGCGACCGCCGTGCCGATGGAAACGCCGTTGTCGCCGCCGTAGTCGCGCGAATCGCGGAAGCCGAGATAGTAGGTGCCGGAGTGCATCGGCGTGACGATGAAGGGCGCCGCCTTGCGTTCCTGCCATGCGAGCTTGCTGCCATGGACGAGGTTCAAGGTCAGGTTGATCACGTGCATGAGCTTGTGCGGCGGCGGGGGCGGGAATTCGTATTTCCGGATGTCGTGGGGGAAGGCCGCTTCGATCAGCTTGCGGTTGCCGAAAATCATGTTGCCGTGCCGGAAATAATGCTCGGCCGCGGACATGGCGCCCTTGTTCTTCGTGTCACCGATGGTGCCGGCGAACGCGGCCACGCGATCGAGGCGAACTGACTCGAGCACGCGGTTCATGGTTTCCAATATGTCCTGCTGCAGCGCTCGCAATACCGGAATTTCAGGTTTCGCGTTTCGCAAGCGCGTCGTCAGCACTGATGAAGGATCGTAGGCGCGGCTGCACATCAGTTGCGCCAGGAATTGCGCCGGATCTTTCGTTGTGGCGACAGCCGCGCCCGTGTCCATCGCGCCGCGCAATCTGGCGACGAAATCCGCGATGTCCCAGATGTCGCCTTCGCGCAGCAGTCCGGGCTGCAATTCATGCATCTGCATGTCGTCCAGCGGATCGAATCCGGTGAAAGGGTTGGGCCGGCGGTCGCTGCCGCGCGAAGCGCCCAGGAAGGTGCGCACGATGCGCATGCGATAGACGGCATGCAGCGAAAACTTGTTCAGGTTGACGATCGAGCTCGCGACGAAAATGAAGAGCGCCAGCGCCGCCATCAGCGTCATGACGATGCGCAGCCGCGTCTGGCAGACGATTTCCAGGTGCAGGTTCGGATCGCCGAACACGCCGACGCCGCCCGGCAGCGTGTCGTCCATGCCGCAGGCCGAGCGTATGGGCGCGAGATCGGCCGGGAACAGCTTGCGCACGAACTCCAGGATCGGCGTGTCCTGCATGCCCGAGCCGGTGCTGATCCAGGCAAAAAAGGCGTCGAGCGCGGCACTCGTAAGAAGCGCGATGAAGGACAGGAAGGCGACGATGAACAAGGCGGAGGCAGCCGGCAGGATGAACAGGCCGAGCTTCGAAGCGGGGCGCTTGCGCCGGCCCGCACCGGCTTCCTTCTGTCCCGTCGCCGCGGTGAGCGAACTCTTACCCAGCAAGACCGCGATCAAACCGGATACGCCGCCCAGCGCGGTAACCAGGTGCGGAAATTCCAGCAGCAGCGGCGGCCCGAATACGGCGATGGCGGAGAGGACGATCCAGCCGACCATGCCGATCAGGATCCAGGCGCCGAAGCGCGCCCACCATTCCCGATCCTCGTCCTCGATCCACTGGAACTTGGATACCGCGCCGATGAATAGCGTCATGCCCGCCAGCGAGGCGCCGATGATGGTCGGCACGGCGAGCACTGCATACACATGCGCGGGATACGCGGTGAACGACCAGAGCTTGAACGCGGGTTGGGTTTGCGAGCCGACCTCGGAAGCATAGGCCGCCAGCCCCGAGATGATGGTCCAGGTCAGGAAGCCGGCGAACAGCATCGCCAGGAGTTCATTGGAGCGCTTGCCCCATCCCCGCTTTGGCAACAGCAAAATCGAAATCAGCCACGCGACGACGATGATGACCTCGCCCCAGGCGAGCAGGTGGTCGAAGCCGATGCGGCCCATCATGGCGATTGCATCGGGCAGCGGCAGCGCCGTCAGCAGGATCGCGATCTGCTGCCACGTGAGCGACGACTTGTCGTGCGGCAATCCCCACTCCAGCAACGTCAGCGAGATCGAGAATACGAACACGGGGACGACGCCCAGCAGCAGGATCCACATTTGCCGGCTGAGCTTCTGCCGCGCGCGAAATATCCGTCTTCGCAGCGAGCCGGCCGGCGGATGCGCGTTCGGGTTTGCGGGGTCGGTAACGCTCGGTCGATGCACATTGATGCAAACGAGTGCCAGCAACACCGCGAAGCCCGTGATCCAGACGATCCACGGGAACAGGCTGCCTTCTCCATACAGCAAGGCGCCGTATTTGGCGCGCCAGGAATGCGCGAGCGCCATGTACAGGCGCGGCGCCGACATCACCAGGACCAGGAAGGGAATGATCACCAGCCAGTTCAGCGCCAGGTTGCGCAGGTAGATGCCGACCCAGGACCAGGTGTCCGCGGTGAACAGGCCGGACTTCGCATTCAGGAAGTGGCTGTAGTCGCGCAGGAAGCGAATCGTCTCAGGTGCCGGGTCGGTCTTCGCGGTCAGGCTTTTCGTCGTCTCCGTGCGCACGCGCGTGCCGAGCTCGCGCACCACGCCCGCCAGCCCGTGGGGGTGTCGATGCACCCAGGTGGAAAGCCAGCTACCGACGTAACCGCCGCCGGAAACCGTGGACAGGAAATCGAATTTCTCCAGCACGCCGCGGCGCGCCAGCGCCGTGATCACGCCGAGGCCGAACGACGCGCTGCGAATGCCGCCGCCGGAGAGGCAGAGCGCGCTGCGCAATCCATCCGGCCCACGCGTATCGAGGTGCTGGATGTTCTGGTATAGCGCGGTCAGTCGCGCCGTATCCACGCGCACGATTGCATCCGGCGGCAGCGCCGCCTCCAGCAGAACACGATTCAACTGTGCCCGTTCGTCCCGCGAGCTGAGCGAAGGGTCGGATGTGTCCGCGTCGCTTCGCGCGGCATCCAGCTCGCCGAGCCGGCATGCCGGGTTGTCGCGATCGAGCAGGGCATGATCGTAGAGCGCATCCCCGGAGAGGATCAGTTCATTGAGCTTCAGCAGAAGCTGCTGCTCGAATGCGGGCGTCCATTTGCTGTCGTCCGAGGAAGGCAACGCCGGGACCAGTTTCTCGCGCACCGCCGCGACCGCCCGGCTGTTCGCGCATTGGTGCGGGGACGCGAAACAATCGGCGAGCCTGGAAAAGTTGACGTCCGCATCCTTGAGCAGCCAGTCCGGCGTGGCGGCCAACGGTCCGTGCGTGGTGACGAATTCCTTTTCGAGGACTTCGCACAGCCGTAGCGGAAACAGTTTCGCCGGCTGCGCGGTCGTGGTATCTGTCCTCATTTTTCGCTTCCCCTCGTCGCGAACGAATGCCAGCGACGATACAGCAATGCGACGTATCCGAGTGCCTGTCCGGTGAAACGAAATGCAAACGGCGACACGCCTGTCGCCGTTCCACGACGTTGCGCTATACGCTCATAACGCGAGCGCGAAATCGCGCGGCTTATTCCTTGCCGTCGTTTTTCCTGCGACCGCCCAGGTCGCGCATGCGTCGCCTGAACTTGCGAAAAGGATCCGGCGCGTGGTCGCGACGCGCAAGCTCTTCGTCGGTGACGCCAAGTTGCGCTTCCTCGGCCTGGTCCAGGCCGCCGCCAAGGCCGGCTTCTTCCTCGCCGACGATGCGATCGGGTTCGATGTCGCCGGCGACGCGCATGCCGGCATTATTGCGCGCCCCCAGTTGTTCGCCGGTGCCGGCGCGGTCGCTTTCCGCAAAAGCGTCCTGCAGGTCATCGTCGTCTTCGATGGTCGTTTCCGCGAGATCGGAACCGCTGTCCGAGCTGTCGCTTGGCCCGAGCGATGCCGTGACGTGCGTATGTCCACGCCGGCGGCGCCGCGTTGCGGCGGGATAGTTATCGGGATCGAGCGTGCTGTTGCCAGCCATGTTTGCCTCCTGTTCGTGATGCACGTACAAGTTGGGCATCGCCCGCCACTGCGCGTTCCGTTGCGTTTCGCAGTGGGCACCCATGCCGGCAACTTTTTCTCTTCGCTTGCAACGCTTGCGCCGAAAGCTTCGCCGCTGCTGTCTCAAATGACTGGAATCCTGGCTGCACGCTGCAAATTCCCGCGCGCTCGACCGCGAAGGCAGCGGCACGGAGGTTGCGTCGCAGACCATGACTTTGTGGATCACCGAGGAGGAAATCATGCCGGATCGCAAAACCATGGCGCGGGCAGAGCACGACAGGAAGCAAGGCAAATCGGCGTCGACCCAGGCGGGCGAGTTCGTGAAAGAAGAAATGGACCACATTCGCGAAGGCAAGCATGGCGCCCGCTCCGCGAAACAGGCCATTGCCATCGGGCTGTCGAAGGCGCGCCGCGCCGGCGTCGACCTGCCGCCGCCGAAGGCGGGCACTTCGGAAAAGACGCGGCGCAAGGCAGCGCGCGACACCGAAGCAGGGCACGAGCGCAAGCACCGCGCGTCTGCCACGCGCTCACGCGCGGTGACTTCCGCACTGAAGAAGGAATCACGTGCGACGGCCTCTAAACCGGCGCTATCGCGCCAGGCACACGCGGCTGCCGGGCGACGTAGTGCGGCCAGCCGTTCCGCTTCCGCACGCAAGGCGGCTCGCACGCGCGCCACCCACTCGACCCGTTGAGGCAGGGGGGCTTCGCACCTGCCTTGGAGGCAGCTTCGGGCTCTTCCGCGTTCCTGCGCGCGCACCGTCGGCATTGCGGCAATCACGGCTGCCGAGTCACGCTTGCCTAAAGTGTGATTTACTTCCTCTCTCGGCTACGCGGCTCGCACTTTCCTTTCATGGCTCTCCAACATTGTCACGCCGATCTTGGCGACGTTACGCTGCACTACGTCACGGTCGGTTCGGGACCGGTCGTATTGCTGATCCACGGCTGGCCGCAGACCTGGTTCATGTGGCGGGACATCATTCCCGGCCTCGCGAAGAAATATCGCGTCGTCGCGCCCGACCTGCGCGGCCTGGGGGATTCTTCGCGTCCAGCGACCGGCTACGACAAGAAGACCATCGCCGACGATTTATGGCGCCTGGTGCATGACGTGCTCGGCGAAAAGACGTTCTTCGTGGCGGGCCATGATTGGGGCGGCCCGATCGCCTTCTCGCTGGCCGCTCAGCATCGCGATGCGGTGAAGCGCATGGTGATTTTCGACGTGCCGGTGCCGGGCGACGGCACGCCGGTGATGTTCAACAACCGCTGGCACCATGGCTTGCACTGGGAGAAAGATTTCCCCGAGGAGCTGACCGCCGGCCGCGAGGACGTCTATGTCGGCTTCTTCTATCGCACCTGGGGCGCGACGCCAGACTGCATCCCGCAGGAAGCGCAGCAGGAATACTTCCGCGCCTACCGCCAGCCCGGTGCGATGAAGGCCGGCTTCAATCTTTACCGCGCCACGCCGCAGGACGTGAAGGACAACGAGGCCTTCCTCGCGCAAGGCAAGCTGGCTATGCCGATCCTGGTATATGGCGGCGCGAAGGGCAGGGGCCGCGGGCCGCTGGCGCTCGAATCCTGGCAGCGCGTGGGATCGAACGTTCGCGGTGGCGTGGTCGAAGACGCCGGCCACTGGATTCCCGAGGAAAAGCCCGAATGGGCGACCGCGGAAGTGCTTAAATTCTTCGGTGAAGCCGCGTAGATCACGCAATCTTTCGAATGGAGAGGAACCCGAATGCCTGACGATATCGTGATTCGCAACGGCCTCGTCGTCGACGGAACCGGCGCGCCTGGCCGCCACGCCGACGTGGCGATCTCCAACGGCAAGATCACGACGATTGGAAAAGTCGAAGGATCGGCAAAGCATGTCATCGACGCCTCCGATTGCGTCGTCTCGCCCGGTTTCATCGACCCACACACTCACTACGATGCGCAGATCTGCTGGGATGTCGCGGTGACGCCGTCGTCCTGGCACGGCGTGACCAGTGTCGTCATGGGTAATTGCGGCGTCGGCCTCGCGCCATGCAGGCCGGCCACGCGCGAGATCGCCATGCGCGATCTGGTCAATGTGGAATCCATTCCGTTCGATGTGCTCAATGCCGGCATTACCTGGGATTGGGAGACGTTTCCGCAATTCATGGATGCGGCGGCGAGGCGCAAGCCGTCGGTCAACCTCGGCTTCCTCGCACCGCTCACGCCCTTTCGCCACTACGTGATGGGCGAAGAATCGATGGAGCGGGCGGCGACGCCGGACGAAACGTCGAAAGTCAAGGCGTTGCTGGGCGAAGCCATCGACGCAGGTGCGCTGGGTTTCTCCAGCACCATCCTGAACCAGCACCTGGGCTACGGCGGCCGGCCGCTCGCCTGTCGCAACGCCAGCGGCGACGAACTCAAGGCTTACGCGAACGTGCTGAAGGAAAGGAACAAGGGCGCGATCGAAGTGGCGCTGACTAGGCAGATCGGCGTGCTCGAGGAAGACCAGTGCGAAACCCTGGATTTCCTGCTCGAGGAAAGCGGCCGGCCGGTCACGTTCATTGCGCTGTTCGATCGTGACGACATCTCCGAAGCCGTGCGCGAGACGCTGCGTCGCGCGGCGCCCATGATCGCCAAGGGCGCACGGCCGCAGACATCGCCACTGCCGCTCACGCGCGAGATCGACATGCACAGCCCGTTCTCGTTCGCGGCCTTCCCGTCGTGGAAGCGCGTATTCGAGGACAAGTCGCCAGAGGCGCAGAAGAAAATCTACGCCGACGCGGCATTCCGCAACCAGTTTCGCGAGGAACTGAAGAATCCGATGGCCTTCGGCAACTGGGAGCGCATCACCTTGCATGAAGTGCGCTCGCCGGAGCTCAAGCGCTTCGAAGGCAAGACGGTCGCCGAGATCGGCCGCGCGCAAGGCAAGGATGGCGTTGATGCCTTTCTCGACGTCACGCTGGCCGATAACCTCGACCTCGAATTCACGATGGCGTCGTTCAACACGCGCGTCGATCGCATGGCCGAATTGTTGAACAATCCCGCGATCCTGATCGGGCTCGGCGACGGCGGCGCGCATGTGGACATGCTGTGCGATTCCGGCTATCCGACTTATTTGCTGGGCACCTGGGTGCGCGAGCGCGGTGTGCTGACGCTTGAGGAAGCCGTGCGCCGGCTGACATCGGATCCCGCAGATCTGTTCGGCATCAAGGATCGCGGCCGACTGCAGCCTGGGCTGGCGGCGGACATCACCATTTTCGATCCCGCGACTGTGGGTTCCTCGAATCGCGGCGAGCGGCGCTTCGATTTGCCCGGCGGCGGCAAGCGCATGGTCATGCCCTCTCGCGGCGTGCAGCATACGCTGGTGAACGGCGTGAGTAGCTACGCCGACGGAAAGCTCGTCGGGGCGGGGGCGGGGCAAGTCTTGCGCGGCTGAATTGGCGCCAGACGGGCGCGCGGCCGAGGCAGCGTGCAATTGCGCCCCTCGTTCCCGTAAACAATTCATGGTCGCGTGCCGGATTGTCGTCAGCCTTGGCAAATTTTGCTCGTCGCGCGGGTAATACCATCCGTCCAGCATTCCTTTTCCGCCGCCACACTCTGCCTTAGTGCCTGATTTACCGGTCGATACGGATATTCCTTCACCGTTGGCAGGGTAGTTGCTCTGTTCATGGTCGGCGCAACAACAATGGAGGCAGCAATGAACCTGAGCGCACTCGAACAGGATTGGGACAAGGAAGTGTTCGCCGAGGAGGCACTGTCGGACTGGAGCGATATTCCGGCCGTCACCCGCATGGGATTCGCAAGCCGCGGCATTGGCCTGAGCGACGAATTCCAGGATCCGTATGCGTTCGGCGCGAGTGGACGTAATGGCTTCGTGATGGACAGCATCTCGCTCGAGGACGATCCCGAGTAAAGACTGTTTTTAGTGCCCCGCGCGTTTGCGGGTGCGGTCCCTGGTGCCCGGTCCAGGAACACCGTCATCAAATCTTGATTCTTGCGCGTCGCTTGCCGGTTGCCGCTGATTTTGCGACCGCTGCCGATTCTGCGATCGTCGGCCACGCGCGGGATAGTTCGCGTTCCACTCGTGTCAGGTGCTTGCGCATCAGGTTGGCAGCGGCGGACGAGTCGTGTTTTCGGATAGCGCCCAGGATGTCTTCGTGGTCCTGATTGCTGCGATCACGCAGTGCATGCGTACTGAAATGTTCCTCGATGCGCCGGTGCAGGCTGCCGTCGCGCAAATCCCACAGTACATTCGTCATCAGCACGAGCGCTCTGTTGCCGCTGGCCTCCGCGACGCGCACGTGGAATAACCTGTCTGCCGGGTGGCGCAGGTCGTAGTGCTGTTCGTCTTCGTTGCGGATGGCCTCCACCGTTTCGGCGATGGCCTTGATCTGTTCCCTGGTTGCATTTTTCGCGGCTTCGGCCGCAATCATGGATTCCACCATGCGGCGCGCGGCGAGCAATTCGAACGGGCCGATTTCCGCCACCTTTCGCGTGCGGCGAGTGGTTGCCCGTGATGCCGCCTCCTGGCGCACGTATACGCCGGATCCGATGCGCACATCCACGAGTCCTTCGACTTCCAGCGCGATCAGGGCTTCACGCACCGGCGGCCGCGATACGCCGAGGCGTTGCGCGAGGTCACGCTCGGAGGGCAAGCGGGAATTCGGTGCCAGCTCGCCGCTGGCGATCATGGCGGCGATCTGCTCGGCGATTTCGCGATAGATACGGCGCGGTTCGAGGAGGGTGAGGGGCATGATCAGGGTGCGAACATTACCACTGCTGCGGTGCGGCGCGAATCGAAGCCGCGACGCATTGTGAAATTGGTAAGACCACTATACCATTTCGATAGCCTTCGCCCGCACGGGGTCCGCCGGCGCACCTAGAAGACCGACCCCCTCCATGTCCAGAGAAGGCACGACCAACAAACTTGAGGAGGAGGAAACACATGAAGAAGCTCTCGCTCGTGCTCGCGGGCATCGCGCTCGCGCTCGCCTTTGGAGGCCAGGCCCTTGCACAGAAAAAGACCATCGCGGTAGTCGTCAAGGGACTGGATAACCCGTTTTTCACGGTGCTCGGCAACGGCTGCGCGCTGTGGAACAAGGAAAATCCAAGCTCCGAGTACACCTGCCTGTACACCGGACCGGCATCGAGTGCCGATGAGGCGGGCGAAGTCCAGATCGTCGAGGACCTGATCAACAAGGGCGTGGCCGGGATCGCGATATCGCCGTCCAACGCGCCGGCCATGGCCAACATGCTCAAGGCCAAGAATCCGAAAATGCCGATCATGACCATCGACGCCGACCTCGCCGCCGCGGATCGGTCGCTTCGGAAGACCTACCTGGGCACCAACAACTATGACATGGGCGTGCTCATGGCCAAGCACCTCAAGGCGCTCAACCCGAAGGGCGGCAGCGTGTGCATGCAGCTCGGCAACGCCGCGGCGGACAACATCAACGCGCGCGCCGCCGGATTCCGCGACACCATCTCCGGCAAGAAGGGCATCAAGCGCCTGGAAGGCGAAGGCGGGTGGAAGGAGGTCAAGGGGTGTCCGTTGTTCACGAACGACCAGATCGACCTTGCCAACCAGCAGATGTCGGACACGTTCACCGCAAACCCCGACCTGAATGCTTTCGTCCTCGTCGGCGGCTGGGCCCAGTTCGGCCCGCAGGCTTATGCGCAGGTCACCGACCAGGTGATGGCGAAGCTCAAATCCAAGAAGCTGATCATCATCGCGGGTGACACGCTGCCGCCGCAGCTCGATGCACTGAAGGCCGGTCGCAGCCACGCGCAGATCGGCCAGCGCCCGTTCGAGATGGGGCATCGCGCGCCCGCGGTGCTGATCGACCTCATCAACGGCAAGAAAGTGGCCGACCCGCTGTACACCGGCCTCGACGAGTGCACCCCCGCCAACCTCGGCAAGTGCCCGGCACAATAAACGTCTTACCGAAGCTCGCTCCGAGTGGGGCGCCGCAAGGCGCCCTTTTTTCGATGGTGGTCGGCCCGCGCGCGGGAGCGTCGGGCACGACGGGAGGCTGGACGCATGGCATTGCTGCAGCTCTCGGGAGTGGCCAAGCACTTCGGCGCCATCCAGGCGCTGAAGGGCGTATCGCTCGAGTTGAACGCGGGCGAAGTCGTCGGCCTGATGGGCGACAACGGCGCCGGCAAATCCACGCTGGTGCGGGTCATCGCCGGAAATTTTGCCCCCAGCAGCGGCACCATGGAGATGGAAGGCCGCAGGGTCGTTTTTCACAAACCGACGGATGCGCGCGCCGCCGGCATCGAGATCGTCTACCAGGACCTCGCGCTATGCGGCAACCTCTCGGCGGCCGCGAACGTGTTTCTCGGGCGCGAGTTGATGAAGGGCTTCGGGCCGCTTCGTGTGCTGGATTACCGCACCATGTACCAGCGCGCGGGGGAGCTCTTTGCCGAACTCAAATCCGAGACGCGGCCGCGCGACCTCGTGCGCAAGATGTCGGGCGGCCAGCGCCAGGCGGTGGCCATCGCGCGCACCCGCCTTGCCGATTCGAAGATCGTGCTGATGGACGAGCCCACCGCGGCCATCAGCGTGCGCCAGGTGGCGGAAGTGCTCAGCTTGATTCAGCGGCTGCGCGATCACGGGATATCCGTCGTGCTCATCAGCCACCGCATGCCGGACGTGTTCGCCGTGGCGGACCGGGTGGTGGTCATGCGCCGGGGAGAGAAGGTCGCGGACAAGCCCGCCGCGAGGACATCACCGGAAGAAGTCACGGGGCTCATCACCGGCGCCATCGAATCCGCCTGAACGGCATCGGTCACGGTTCAAGGGGTAAGGAAAACCAGAATGGCCACGTCTCTCGAAGAAACCATACGCGCGCAACAGCACGCCAACCTGTTGAGCTGGCTCATGAGCCGGCAGACGTTCTGGGTTTCCCTCGCGGCGGTCATCGCCTTCGTCGTGCTGTCGATCTCGAGCGACGTGTTCGCGACCCAGCAAAACCTCTTCAACGTCACTCGCAATTTCGCCTTCGTCGCGATCATCGGCCTTGGAATGACAGCGGTCATCATCACCGGCGGGATCGACCTCTCGGTGGGCGCAGTGCTGGCGCTATCGGGCATGGTCATCGGCATGACCATGAATTCGGGGATGCCGTTCTGGGAGGCATCGCTGCTCGCGCTCGGCGTGGCGTTGCTGGTCGGCTTCGTCAACGGCGTCATGATCGCGTACGTCGGCATGCCGCCCTTCGTGGTCACGCTCGGCATGTTGTCCATTGCGCGCAGCCTGGCCATGGTGCTGTCCGACAACCGCATGGTCTACGAATTCGGCCCGGACCAGGGCCAGCTGACCACGCTAGGTGGCGGCTTCCTGAATTTCGGGTTGCCCTTCCTCGACGTCGTGAAAGTGCCGAACCCGGTGCTATTCCTGATCGTCATGACGGCGCTCGTCAGCCTCGCGCTGCGCTGGACGCGCTGGGGACGTTACCTGTTCGCGATCGGCGGCAACGAGGAGGCCTCCAATCTCACCGGTGTACCGGTGCGGCGCATCAAGGTCAGCGTCTACATGTTCTGCAGCCTGTGCGCCGGCGTCGCCGGCATCCTTGAAGTCGGCTGGCTCGGCACCATTACCACCGGCCTTGGGCAGGGCATGGAATTGACGGTCATCGCCGCCGCGGTCATCGGCGGCGCCAACCTGAGCGGCGGCATCGGCACGGCATTCGGTGCCGTGGTCGGCGCCGCGCTGATCGAAGTCATCCGCAACAGCCTCACGTTGCTCGGCATCAGCACGTTCTGGCAGGGAACGTTCGTGGGCACGTTCATCATCGTCGCGGTGCTGTTCGACAGGTTGAGGTCGAGGACGTCTAGCGAATAAGGCGCGGCTCGTCGACAGGGAAACGGATGTGGCTTGCTGCCTGCCTCCGCGCGAACCTCAAGGATTGCGCACGCAGTTGAACGTCAGCGCAATCTCCGCACCGAGATCGACGACTTCGAAGTCACCGACGGCAATCGAAGAAAACGACGAGCTGCCGATTCCCAGCGCCGCCCACTTGTTGGCCGACAATCGATCATCCGCAAACGTAAGCGCGATATTTCCACCGTCGCTCAGGATCATTCCGTATTTTTTCATCGCACGCAGGACGACGCGTTCATGCGCGTTGAACGGCGTTTCGTCGAAACTCGCCTTCAGCCGGAAGCGCACGCCATAAGGCGGCGCGTCGGCATTCGTGCTGGTGGGGCCGCCCGCGTGGGTTGCCGGATGCACGTAGACCTGCCGCTTCATGCGGGCATTCGGCAGGATGAAGCGCAGCGCGTGCGGAATGTCGCCGTCAGCGACCTCGTCGCTGGTTGCCAGCAGGGCCGACATGGGCAGGCCGGCCGCGTCCGCGGACGTACACTGCTCGCCACGCAAGGAATCGGGGTATTGCTTCGTCAAGTCCCAGACGAAGGCGCCCAGCGCGGTGAACGCGGAGCCTGACTGGGTGGCGTTGTAAAGCTCGTAGAGCTTGCGGCTCGTCGTTTCGACCACGAGCACATGGCAATCGTTGTTCGCGGTGTCGCAGACGTAGTTGCCGCTGCCTTCCGCATTGCCGTTCGTCGGGATCGGCATTTGCAGCGGTACTGCGTCGCAATCCGGCCCGCCGAAGCAATAGCCGCCGGGCGCGGCAGTGATCGTCCGCCTTGGCGTGGTCGAGTCGGCAAACAGCAGCGCAATGGAAAAATCGATGCGCAGCGATCCTGCCCCCCAGCCGCCCAAGATGTTCAGCGCGCTGATGATCGCCGCCGAGCGCGACGCGGCGGGCAGGGCAGAGACGTCAGTCGTCCAGGCGTGGGGCTGCGAAAAAAGCGCGACCGTGGAAACCGAAGAGCCCGGCAAGGCGGCTCCGCCCCCGGGAGTGCCACCCGCTCCGCCGCTGGCGCTGCCGCCACCCCCGCCGCATGCGGCGACTAGGCCGGAAACCAGGATGCCGATGGCGAGGCATCTTGCGCGGGCAAACGCGCGTTGAGCTGCATCGGAATGCGTCTTTTTGGAAGTCGAGGCCATGCATGCACATGAGCAAGAGCCGTGCATGGCCGCCGACACCGCAGCGGCTCAAGGACTTCCGAGCGAACCGCAGGCGGGCGCCGACGTTGGCAGGCGACAGCGCGGCGCGAATTGTCACCGTGGCCAGATCGCCGGGCTGCCTACCCACGCGTCATGCAGACCCGCTATGCTGTCGCCTCCAGCGCCCGCGCCCGCCAGACCGTGACGACGAAAGAGACCTACGAGAAATTTCCTTCGGGCCTGCAAGCCGTGTTCGTGGTCGTTGCGCTGTTCGCCGCGGAGTACGTGGTGGGCGCTCTGGCTGTCGACCTGCGCTCGATATTCGGCCTGAACCCCGCCAACTTCGACGTGTTCGTCGTTCTGCTCGGCAACGGCCTGCTATTCGCGGCCATGCTGCAGATCAAGAACCTGACCTATGCGTCGCTGTTCCATCCGTCGCGCAATTCCATTGCGGCGACGTTGCGGGTCCTGGCAGTGCCGATCCTGATGGTAGTGCCGGCGCTGTTCCTGGTGACCTCGGTCGCCGTATCGATCCTTACGGACCTGGTGCCGCTGTCCAGCTCCGAGGAGGCGATGTTCGACCGCATGATGTCGAACGACTTTGCCTCCATCGTGACCGCCTGCGTGCTGGCACCCGTGCTCGAGGAAATGCTGTTTCGCGGCATCATCCTGCGCAGCTTCCTGAACCAGTATTCGCGCACGCGCGCCATCCTCGGCTCCGCAGTGCTGTTCGGCTTCGCTCACCTGAACATCTACCAGTTCGTCGTCGCACTCGCGATCGGCATCTTTTCCGGCTGGCTCTACGAGCGCGCCCGTTCGCTGTGGCCGTGCATCCTGCTGCACGCCGCCTATAACACCTGCTCGACACTGGCCTCCATGGCGGTCTCCGATTCTCCCGCCGATGGCGACTACATATTCGGCTCCGGGAAAATCTGGCTGCTCTCCCTGGGGCTCGCCCTGGTTGGCGGTGTCATGCTGAAAAGGATCCTCGGGCGGCGGCCAACGGGAGGGTAGGCCCGGCAGAAGCTGCCGCACCGGGCGCTTCCCTGGCGACCGGTTACCCGTTTGTCATTCAATCGCGCTATGCTTTGCTGCGGGTCGATATTGCGGCCCTGAACGGGGTTGGAGCAGCAAGCACGGCTTGCGGGCCTCTGCCCAAGACTGGCATCCAGCATTCCGGGAGGGAATATGCTGCTGAAAATCCAGAGGTGTTGCTCGAGCAATGAATAAAAATAACAAGCTCGCATGCATTGAAATCCCCACCGGCGGTCGCCAGGACGCTGGTCGTCCGGATGCCGTGTTCCAGACCGCGCCGGACAAGGCTTCCTACAGCTCGCTGCCGATCGGCGGCAATGCCAATAGTTACACCCCGTCGAGATCATCCCCACCAGCAGATCTTGCGGGCATCGGCTTCCTCCGATCCAACGAATCGTTTGAACAAGGGAAAACTGGAATGAACACGAAACTTGTCGCGGCTTCTGCGAGCGCAGTTTGCAACCGTGGAACATCGGAAATGACCGCGGCACCGCATTCGCGGTTTCGCTTGGTCATCTCTGCACTGGTGACGCTCATTGGCATGGGTGTCGTGCTATCTCCCGAATCTTCGTGGGCGCAAACCGGCCTGGTCGCCGCGTACTCGTTCAATGAAGGCAGCGGGACGAAGCTCACGGATGTTTCCGGCAACGGCAACAACGGGACGATCAGCGGCGCAACCTGGACGACGTCAGGAAAATTCGGCAGCGCGCTCACGTTCAACGGCAGCAGCGCAAAGGTCACGATTCCGGATGCGGCGTCATTGCGCCTCGCCAATGGCATGACCCTCGAGGCCTGGGTATATCCCACTAAGGCACCCACAGGCTGGCGTGCAGTCGTCGACAAGAATGTCGACGGCTATTACCTCATGGCCTCGACCGATGTAGGCAACCGGGTTGGAACCGGCGGCACCTGGGTCGCGGGCAACCAGAACACCATCGGGCCGTCAGCTCTTCCGATCAACACCTGGACGCACTTGGCCGCAACTTTCGACGGCGCGACCGTGCGCCTGTTCGTCAATGGCGTCCAGGTGGCGAGCCAGGCGCAGACGTCGCCTTTGGCGACTACGAACGGTACCCTCCAGATCGGCGCGGATAGCTACCCGACCGAATACTTTGCAGGACGTATCGACGAGGTGCGCGTCTACAACCGCGCACTCAGTGCGGCTGACATTGTAACGGATATGAACACCGCGATCGGCTCGGCGCCGGCACCGGATACGACGCCGCCCAGCGCGCCTGCGAACTTGGCCGCAACAGTGTCCGGCAACAGCCAGGTCAATCTCTCCTGGAGCGCAGCAACAGACAATGTCGGAGTGACGGGCTACAGGGTAGAACGTTGCCAGGGTACCGGGTGCGCGAACTTCGCTCAGATTGCCACGCCCGCCACTACAAGCTTTAACGATACTGGCCTGAGTGCGGGTGCGAGTTACAGCTATCGCGTGCGGGCGACGGATGCGGCGGGAAATATCGGGTCGTATTCGAACGTTGCCCCCGCGACGTTGACGGTTTTGGACACCACACTACCAACCGCGCCGACAGGATTATTCGCGGCCTCTGTGACTTTAAGTTTTATATTCATTCAATGGAACGCATCCAGTGACAACATTGGCGTCGTCGGTTATCGGGTAGAGCGCTGCACGGGAATAAGTTGCGCCGATTTCTCCGAATTGGCAATCACCGGCAACTTGTTCACCTATTCCGACAATGGAATTGCGGCAAATACCGACTATAGCTATCGCGTTCGTGCGTTCGATGCCGCAGGTAATCTTAGCGCTTACTCCAACACTATTGGGGTGGCCGCTGCCGTGGCGGATATAACGCCACCAAGTGCGCCTGCGAGTTTGAATGCAATTGGAGGAAGTACTGATCAGACCCTTCTCTCTTGGTTATCTGCCACCGACAACATACGTGTCGATAGCTATCGGGTCGAGCGTTGTCAAATGGCCGGATGTTCAAATTTCACGCAGATTGGCACCTCATTTAGTACGACTTTTAGAGACTTCGGGCTCAATACGGGAACGAGCTACAGCTATCGCGTGCGGGCCGTAGACCCCTCGGGCAATCTTGGTGCTTATTCCAACATTGCGACTGCTTTCACGCTTGCCATGCCCGATCGAACGCCACCAACTGCTCCGACCGGTCTAGTAGCAACTGCAGTAAATACTTTCCAAATCAATACTTCATGGAATGCATCCACTGACAATGTGGCTCTCCTCGTCTATATCGTGGAGCGCTGTACAGGATTTAACTGCAACAATTTCTTGGAGGTAGGCACTTCCACCTCCACGAATTTCACCGATATTCAAGCTGCCTCAAATACGAGATACAACTATCGTGTTCGTGCAATGGATGCATCGAGTAATCTCAGCGCCTACTCGAATGTCGCGACCGCCCTAACATTTCCCCTTCCCCCAACTGATCTTGTAGCGGCTTACACGTTCAACGAAGGCGCAGGTACAGCGGTAGCGGATATCTCAGGCCACGGGAATACTGGCTCTATAAATGGCGCGACCTGGACTACGTCGGGGAAATTCGGGGGCGCACTTATTTTTGACGGAAGCAGCGCCAAAGTAACTATTCCTGACTCGGCGTCATTGCGTCTCACGAGTGGCATGACGCTCGAAGCATGGGTGTACCCGACGACGGCTCCGACGGGTTGGCGCGCGGTGATTGATAAGAACGTCGACGGCTACTACCTGATGGCCTCGACCGACGTGGGAAATCGCGTCGGAACGGGAGGAACCTGGATCGCTGGTAACCAGAACACCATCGGACCTTCTACTCTCCCGGTCAATACCTGGAGCCATATCGCAGCGACCTTCGATGGCGCCATGGTCCGTCTCTACCTCAATGGAATTCAACTGGTGAGCCAGGCACAGACCACGTCGCTTGCGCCCACGTCAGGCACGCTTCAGATCGGTGGCGACAGTTATCCAACCGAATACTTTGTTGGTCGAATCGACGAGGTTCGTATCTATAATCGTGCGCTCAGCTCGGCTGAGATCATGATCGATATGAATACCGCAGTCGGTGTCGTACCGGATACGACAATGCCCACAACGCCAACGGGATTGGGAGCGACAGCCGTAAGTTCCCGTCAGATTGATTTGTCTTGGAATGCGTCGATTGATGACGTTGTCGTTGCCGGCTACCGTCTCGAGCGTTGCCAGAATGCAGGATGTTCGAATTTCGCGCAGATCGCGACGTCGACAGGAACGACCTTCAGCGACACTTCCGGCCTGACAACGGGTAACAGTTACAGCTATCGCGTACGTGCTGTGGATGCAACCGGCAATTTGAGCCTCTATTCTAATATTGCCAGTACGTATCTCTTTCAGCCGAACCCTTCGCCGACTCCGTCAGTGAGCCAGGCAGTTGCGTATCAGATTGACTATGCGCATTCCGGCTTCGCCAAATTTGGTAAGCCCTTGCAGTTTCCTGCTACGCCAACATGGTCTGTAACTTTGAATGGGTCGATTTCTTATCCGCTAATTGTAGACAATAAAGTATTCGTGTTGACGTGGACGCGAGGCCCGTCTGGGGACGCCGCCTCATCACTATACGGAATAGATAAGCAGACCGGTAATATCATTTGGGGTCCAGTTGCGATGGTTGGCACATTTCCCCCTTGGGGTCTTGTTTACGATCACGGCAAGATTTTTGTCGTGAGCCACGAAGGATTGTTGCAATGGTTTGATGGGGGGAATGGACAGGCAGGTTGGAGTACGCAACTGGACGGACCGCAATTCGGTTTTCAATCATCGCCTACGGCGGTTAACGGTATCGTTTATGTCGAGGGATTCGACAGTTCATCCGGTCGGCTATATGCGGTCGACGAATCAAATGGCAAAATCATTTGGAAAACTGGTGTTTCAGGTGGCGGCGGAAGTTCACCGACGGCCTCTAGCGACGGCGTGTTCGTAACTTACCCCTCCGTGGCATACAAGTTCAATCCGCTAACCGGAGCCACGCTTTGGTCTTACACCCCAGGCGGTGGCGGTGGTTCAGGCAATACGTCACCCTATGCGAACGGCTTGCTTTACTTGAGGGATTGGACCAACCCCAACATACTAGTATTCGATGGGGCTACCGGGACAAAGGTCGGAAACGTTACTGTAAATTTGAATTCGCCTATTCCAGCGTTTTCGACGCAATCGGTTTTTTTTGTAGGTTTCAAAACGCTAAAGAGTGTCGACTTGACTACCGGAAATCTCCAATGGACTTTTGTTGGTGACGGAGGTCTCATTTCTCCCCCGATCGTCATTGACGGGACGATAATCGCTGGATCGACTTCCGGAAATGTCTATGCTCTCGATGCCATAACCGGCGCGCAAATCTGGAGTGGATTTGCCGGTGCCCCGATATTGGCGCCAAAGGAAGACTACGTTCAACCTACTCCGGGCTTCGGCGCTGGCGAGGGATTTTTGATCGTTCCCGCGACTAATGTACTCACGGCGTGGCGTCTCACCAATCCGTGATGTTTGCTGTGCCGGCGGTCCAACGCGATAAATTTTGTCGGCCCTATAGGGCCGACAAGATCTTCTCGATCGCAGAGTTAGACATTATTCCCGCCCTGCTAGCTAACGGGCGCCGGTTTTGCGGCCGGCATCCGCTCCGTATTGTGGACCATACTCGATTAATTTCCGCGATCGGAAAAGATTACGCGCGAAAGCGGTAACAATCTCCCGCTCACGTTCTTTTTCATCGCGTGCGTCGGTCGTAAGCACTGCATTCTCAATTGCTTAATGACGCCGTGCTGGGCTGGCAAGCCAGTTGCTCTGTTCGTTGTCGTACTCACCAAGGAGATCGACATGAACACGATCACGATCGTCGAAGCGTGGGATCCGCAACAGGACGAAAGCACCATCGACTGGAGCGGCTTCCCCGGAGAATTGGGCGTGGAAATTGACGACCGGCATGTTGGGCTGCGCGAGGAGTACGAGCCCCGCTATGAGCTGCCGGCTCGCAACGAAGGCAGGCGGTTCGGTCACTTCGATGGCGGCCTGGTTCTCGAGGACGACGATCCCGAATGAATGCCGCTTCGCTATTTCGTTCGTACGCGGACGCATGGCGCGTCTGGGTCGTGCTCGGTTTGCGCTTTTCGGAGATGCTGCTCGCGTCGTCGCAGGTCATTGCGTATCGCACCGAGCGGATGCGAACGGCGGGCAGCAATCCGCGCGCAGACGACATCAAGGAATTCGCCCTCATGAAACAGGAGAAGCTCGATGCGGGGTTCGAATCCGCGCAGGCGATGGCCATGGAGTCGATATTCGCCAGCCAGCGCTACGCGGCATTCGCGTTCGGCCAGTTTTTTTCTGGCATGCCCGCATTGCTCTCGCTTGCGTTGCCGGGCACGCATCGCCAGGTTGCCCGGCGCCAATTGAGATTGGTGCGCACTGGTCTTGGCCGGTCTGCCCTGTCGGCGAGCAAGTTGTCGGGCGAAACCGGGAAAATCGCTCAGCGAGCCCTCACGCCGATTCGCACACGCGCGGGCGCCAACGCGAAGCGCTTGCGCAAGTTGCAAGCCAAATAGCCAAAGGTCGATTCGCTTGTCGGAGGGCATCGCGGTCGGCGCTTGTCGCTGAAAATCTTTCCGCATCGATGCAAGACTTACGGGGCTCGCACCGCGAGAACTGTCCGATATCGCGTGAATCCCTGAAATAAGCCTCCTCCCATGGTCGTCGTGCCACGTTTTCCGCGCGGCATGTTCCTTGCAGAACCAAGGTCACGATTTCCTCCGTCGCCCGCGATTCCCTCGCGCCGCGCCCTGCTTGTCAATCGCCTGTTCTCGTTCATGGAGGACCTCTTGGCCGAAACATCCGAAGGCTCGCGCGGATTGTCCCGCGCGGGAAACTCCCGCCGCAAATTCATTGCCGATGCCGGAGTAATGTCCGTTGGCATGGTCGCCGCATCGCGGTTGCAAGCCGCGCAGCAGGTGGACGCGAATACCGATGTCGTGACGCGGACGCCGGTGCAAACACCTGCTGTGCATGCGCAATTCATCGTGAATGGAACATCACGCGATCTCGATGTCGATCCGCGCACCACCTTGCTCGATGTGCTGCGTGAAAACCTGCAATTGACCGGCACCAAGAAGGGTTGCGATCGCGGCCAATGCGGTGCCTGTACGGTTCTTGTCAACGGGCGGCGAGTCAATTCCTGCCTGTCGCTCGCGTTGTCGCACGACGGCGATGAAGTCGTGACGATCGAAGGTCTCGGCGCGCCGCAGGCGTTGCACCCGCTGCAACGTGCCTTCGTCGCTCACGATGCGTTTCAATGCGGCTATTGCACGCCTGGCCAGGTGTGCTCCGCGGTTGCGCTTGTCGAAGAAGTGGCGGCCGGGACGGCCAGCGCTGTCACGCCAGACGTGCGGCAGACCGGGCCGGTATTGCTCGGCGACGCGGAGATTCGCGAGCGCATGAGCGGGAACATTTGCCGCTGCGGCGCCTACGTCAACATCGTCGCCGCCGTGCGCAGCGTCGCCAACCGGAGCTGAGCGCATGCAAACATTCGAATACGAGCGCGCCGGCAGCATCGATGGGGCGCTGCAGTCAGGCGAAATCCAGGGCAGCCGATTCCTGGCGGGTGGCACCAACCTGCTCGATCTCATGAAAGGCGGCATCGAGCAACCCGAACGAATTATCGACATCTCGCGACTGCCGCTCGCGACCGTTACCGAATTACCCGACGGCGGATTGCGTATCGGCGCGATGGTCAGGAACAGCGACGCCGCCAACCATCCGCTGGTGCGGACGCGCTATCCGCTGCTGTCGCAGGCTTTCCTCGCCGGCGCCTCGCCGCAATTGCGCAACATGGCGAGCGTCGGCGGCAATCTCATGCAGCGAACCCGCTGTTACTATTTTTATGACACGGCCTTCCCCGCCTGCAACAAGCGCGATCCCGGATCGGGATGCGCCGCGCGCGACGGCTACAACCGCATCCACGCGCTATTCGGCGCGAGCGATGAATGCGTCGCCACGAATCCGTCGGACATGTCCGTAGCGCTGGCCGCGCTGGATGCGGTGGTCGAAGTACGTGGCGCCAGCGACACGAGGCGGATCCCGATCGCGGACTTCCACCGGTTGCCGGGCAACACGCCGCAGTTCGACACGACGCTGAAACCGGGCGAGCTGATCGTCGCCGTCGAGCTTCCGCCATCGCCGTTCGCCGCGCATGCGCACTACCTCAAGGTGCGGGATCGTGCCAGCTACGCATTCGCGCTGGTGTCGGTTGCCGCGGGGCTCGACATCCGGGATGGCATCGTGCGCGACGCGCGCGTCGTACTCGGCGGTGTTGCCCACAAGCCATGGAGGGTCGAGGCGGCAGAGCGCGCTATCACGGGCAAGCAACCGGGCAACGGCGCCATTGCGGCTGCTGCGCGAGCCAGCGTCGAAGGCGCGCAGCCGCTGCGGCACAACGCGTTCAAGGTCGAACTTGCTCGCGCCGCGGTGACCGAAGCTCTGCAGAAAGCGAGGGGCCGCGCATGAACGACAAATCGCTCATTGGTGCCGCGTTGGATCGCGTGGATGGACCCGCCAAGGTGACGGGACAGGCGCGCTACGCGGCGGAGTTTTCACCGTCGAACATGGCCTACGCGGTGATGGTCCAGAGCACAATCCCGAGCGGGCGCGTGCGGGTGGACACCACGCGCGCACTGCGTATGCCGGGCGTGATTTACGTGCTCACCCACGACAATGCTCCAGCCTTGCCGCAGAAAGGACGCGCCGCGGTCAACCCGCCCGCCGGGCGCATCCTTTCCCTGCTGCAGGACGATGTCGTGAAATACAACGGCCAACCCATCGCGGTGGTTGTCGCCGATACGTTCGAGAATGCCATGGAGGCCGCCGCGAACGTGAACGTGGCCTACATCGCCCAGCCGGCGCAACTCGATTTCGAAAAGGAAAAAAGCTCGGCTTACAAGCCCGAGAAACTCACGCGCGATCCACCCGACAAGGCGTGGGGCAACATCGACATCGGGCTCGCGCAGGCGGAAGTCCGGGTAGAGCAGGACTACTCGACTTCCATGGAACATCACAATCCCATGGAACCGCATGCCACGGTCGCGCATTGGCAGGGTGAAAACCTGACCTTGTACGATGCCACGCAATACGTTTCCGGCGTGAAGCAGACGGTGGCCAAAACCCTCGGCATTCCCGCAGAGCGCATTCGCGTCATCGATCCCTTCGTCGGCGGCGGATTCGGCTGCAAAGGCTCGGCCTGGTCGCACGTTGTGCTCGCGGCGCTGGCGTCGAAGGCTGCTGGCCGGCCAGTCAAGCTCGTGCTGGCGCGCACGCAAATGTTCGGGCCGGTGGGCGGTCGGCCGCTTACGCAGCAGAAGGTTGTGCTCGGGGCACGGCGGGACGGTCGCTTGACGGCGATTCGCCATGACGTCGTCTCGCACACTTCGGTCATGGAAGACTACGCGGAGGCCTCGACCATGCCGACAAGGGCCCTCTACGCGTGCGCGAACGGCGCCACGACGCAGCGCCTTGTGAAGCTCAACGTCGGCGTTCCGACCTTCCAGCGTGCGCCCGGCGAATGCACCGGGACGTTCGCCATCGAAAGCGCGATGGACGAGCTGGCCGTGAAACTCGGCATGGACCCCGTCGAGTTGCGCCTGCGCAATCACGCGGAAACGGAACCTTCCACCGGCAAGCCGTGGACCAGCAAGCGGCTGCGCACCTGCTACGAAATGGCGGCAAAACGATTCGGCTGGTCGAAGCGCAATGCCGCGCCGCGCTCCATGCGCACCGCGCATGAATTGATCGGCTGGGGCATGGCCACCGCGACCTATCCTGCGCATCGGTTGCCGGCGCTGGCCTCGGCGCGGCTGCTGCGCGACGGCTCGGCGCTGGTGACGTCCGGCACGCAGGATCTTGGCACAGGCACTTACACGATCATGACGCAAATCGCGGCGCAGACGCTCGGCGTTCCGCTCAGCCAGGTGCGCTTCGAGCTTGGTGATACCGCATTGCCCGAAGCCCCGGTATCCGGCGGTTCGATGACGGCGGCGAGCGTCGGTCCCGCCGTGCAGGATGCCTGTCTTGCCCTCAAGCGAATGATCGTCGACGCAGCCGCGGCGGACCCGCGATCGCCCCTGCACGAATTGGACGAGCCGAACGCGGCAATCCACGATGGCTGGCTGACGACGCGGGGAGGCCGGCGCCTGGAATCGCTGGCCGCATTCGCGATGCGCCAGCCGGCCGCCATCGAAGCGAAAGGCCAGGCCAAACCCGGCGAGGACGAAAAGAAATTCGCCAGCCGCTCGTTCGGCGCGGTGTTCGTGGAGGTCAGGGTGGACGAGTTGACCGGCGTGCTGCGCGTGCCGCGCGTCGTCGCCGCGTACAGCGTCGGCCGGCTATTCAATTTGAAAACTGCGCGCAGCCAGCTCCAGGGCGGCATCGTATGGGGGCTGGGTCAGGCGCTGTTCGAGCAGAGCGTGCTGGACCTGCGCTATGGCCGCTTCGCCAACGGCAACCTCGCCGAGTACCACGTGCCGGTGAACGCCGACGTCCAGGAGATCGAGGTTGATTTCGTCGACGAGGACGACGCGCGCTTCAATCCGCTGGGCGGGCGCGGCATCGGCGAGATCGGCATCACCGGCGTTGCCGGCGCCGTGGCGAACGCGGTGTTCCACGCGACCGGCAAGCGCATTCGCGACTTGCCGATCACGCTGGACAAGCTGATCGCGTAATGCACGTCCGGTCTATCCCATGAGGGCCATCAGTCTCGCAGGCCGTTGAGGTCGTACAAGGACTCCAGCAGCGGCGGCGGCGTCAAATCGCCGAACCAGGCCTTGTAGATCTTCAAGATCTCGCCGCCGCTGTACAGGTTGGCCAGTGCGCTGTTCACGGCGAACTTGAAGTCCGCATCATTGCGGCGCAGCGGCAGGCCGTAAGGCTCGTACATGAACTGGTAGTCGGCCAGTGCCAGTTGCTCCGGGTCGCGTGCGCTGCGCGCAAGGTTAGCGAGGATCGTTCGATCGCCCGCGATCATGTCGACCGCGCCGGCATCGAGGGCCTCGATGCTTCCTTGCCGGTTTTTCACGAGAACGATCTGCGTGCTGACCTGGCCACCAGCGAGGGTCTGGCCGAGCAGCGCCCCGCGGAGCGCGCCTTCCGTGGTCGAGCCTTCGAACACCGCCACCTTCTTGCCGCCCAAGTCCGCTATCGACCTGATGACCTCGCCGCGCCTTGCGAGGAAGGTACCGCTGTCGATCCACGTCATTGCGCTGAAATCCACCATTTTCATGCGCGAGAGCGTAATGGCCGAAGCCGCGCACTCCAGGTCTATGGAGCCATCGGCCACCAGCTTGAACCGGCTGGTCATGGTTACCTCGACCCACTCGATGTCCAGCGCCACGAGGCTGAAGTCGTTGCGGATGCCGGAGACCACGCGGCGGCACAAGTCGATCGAATAGCCTCGCGGCTTTCCATCGGCACCGATGGACGAAAGCGGCGCCAGGTCCCTCTGGTAGCCGAGGCGGATCTTGCGCGTGTCGATGATCTTTTTGAGGGTGCCGGTCGGCTGGTCGGCACTTGCCGGTGAAGCCGCCAGCCCGATCGCCACTGCGGCAACGACCGAAACCTGCTTGAAGAATTCCATGTCCGTGGGTCAACCCTCGAGGGAGCCATCAATCTAACACGGGGCTATCCGGATGATGCGCATGTTCCGGTAACCCAGTTTGGGGACGTTCATGCTGGAGATCGATAGCGGGGAATGATAGGCTCCCTGCACGCAGCATTTCCACAAAACAAAAAGCAGGGGACGGGCATCACGACCCTGCCCCGGATGACGGAGAGGAATCCATGAAGCTAACGAGGCGGCGCATCGTCGCGCACGTCGCGACCATCCTTGCCGCACTGGCTGGCCTCGTCTTCGCGATTGGCGCGCAGGCGCAGGACAAGGCGCCGATCCGCATCGGCCTGTCGATCGCGCAAACCGGGCCCTTGAGCGGCGCCGGCAAATCCGGGCTGGTCGCAATGCAGCTCTGGCGCGACGACGTCAATGCCCGCGGCGGCCTGCTCGGCCGCCCAGTTGAGCTCGTGGTTTACGACGACCAGGGCAATCCGTCGATGACGCCGGGCATCTATTCGAAGCTGCTCGACGTCGACAAGGTCGACTTGCTGGTCGCGCCTTACGCGACCAATCCCACCGCACCGATCATGCCGCTGGTCAAGCAGCGCGACCGGTTGCTGATCGGCAATTTCGCGCTGGATGCGAACGCGCATGTCCGGCACGACAAGTACTTCAACAACCAGCCGTGGGCATCGGCGAAAGACTCGGCCGCGCCCTTCCTCGGCCTGTGCCGCAAGGTCGGCGCGAAAACCATTGCCATCCTGGCCGCCGACGCCGAGTTCGCGCAAAATCTCGCCGGCGGCGTGCGCGCGGGATTGAAAGAGGCGGGGCTGGAATCGGTCTACGACCAGAACTATCCGCCGAACACGGTGGAGTTCTCGTCGATGGTGCGCGCGATTCGCGCGAAGAACCCGGATGTCGTGTTCGTCGCGTCGTATCCTTCCGACTCCACGGCCATCATCCGCTCGGTCGGCGAGATCGGCATCGGCGGCAACGTCAAGCTGTTCGGCGGCGGCATGGTCGGCTTGCAGTACGCCTCTATCATGGAATCGCTGGGCTCCGCGCTGAACGGCGTGGTGAACTACAACACCTGGGCGCCGGAGAAGACCATGGACTTCCCGGGCATCAAGGACTTCCTGGTGCGCTACCAGGAGAAAGCGAAAGGCGCGAACGTCGATCCGCTCGGGTTCTACCTGCCGCCGTACGACTATGCGATCGGGCAGATCCTTGCGCAGGCCGTGACCGCGACGAAAAGCCTGGACAACAAGGTGCTGGCGAAATACCTGCGCGAACACGAGATCAAGACCATCGTCGGCAGCATCCGCTACGGCCCGACCGGCGAATGGGCGAACCCGCGCATCGTCTATGTGCAATTCAGGAACATCGCAGACAAGAATCTGGAACAGTTCCGCGCCGCCGGCAAGCAGGTGATCGTCGCCCCCGAGGCTTTCAAGAGCGGAGAACTGGACGCCTTCAACCAGGTGCGCCGCTAGGGCGACGATGTCCTTCGAGCTGCTGGGCGATGCGATCGTCGCGGGCGTGCTGCTCGGCTGCTTCTACGCCGCCGTCAGCGTCGGCCTGTCGGTGGCCTTCGGCCTGCTCGACGTGCCGCAGATCGCGCATCCCGCCTTCCTGGTGCTCGGCGCCTATGGGGCTTACGCGCTCAACAGGATAGGCATCGACCCGCTGCTGGCCGGCGCGCTGCTGACGCCGGCATTCTTCGTCGCGGGCCTGGCCGTGCATCGCTTTTACCATGCGGTGTTCGAAAGCCGCGGCAGCGACGCCGGGTTGCGCGGCCTTGCCTTCTTCTTCGGCATCGCCTTCATCGTCGAAGTCGCGTTGATCCTGGCCTTCGGCGTGGACCAGCGCGCGGTCGACGCGGCCTACATCGGCAAGAGCTTTGCCTTGGGCGAGATGCGCTTGCCACTGCGAATGCTGGTCGCGTTCGGCGTGGCGCTGCTGCTGACCGTCGTGCTCACGCTCTACCTGTCGGGCACGTTCACCGGCCGCGCGATAAAAGCCGTGGCGCAGGACGAAGGCGCGCTGGCGCTGATGGGGGCCGATCCGGTGCGCATCAAGCGCTGGGCGTTCGGCATCGCCACCGGCACCTGCGCGCTGGCTGGCGCGCTGCTGATCATCGTCACGCCGGTAGAGCCGGGACTCGGACGACTCTACATCGGCCGCACTTTCTGCGTCGCGGTGCTTGCCGGGCTCGGCAGCATGCCGGGCACGCTCGTGGCCGGCATCATCCTCGGCATCGCCGAAAGCGTGGTGCTCACATCGTTCGGCGCGTCCTGGGCGCCGGCCGTGGCCTTCGGCCTCCTGTTGCTGGTGCTGGCGGTGCGCCCGGCCGGCCTGTTCGGACGCTGATGCGCATGGGCCGCTGGAAAATCTTTTTCGCCGGCGCCATCGCGGTGCTGGGCGGCGCGCTGCTGCTGGCCTGGTTCGTCGATAACGAATATTTCTTCTTCGCGGGCTACGTGGTGCTGCAGTTCGTCGTGCTGGCCACGGCATGGAACATCCTCGGCGGCTATGCGGGTTACGTGAACTTCGGCTCCGGGGCTTTCTTTGCCGCGGGGGCTTATACCGCGGTGGCGCTGGTGAAGGCCTTCGATGCGCCGCTCATCATCCAGCTCGTCGCCGCGGCAGGGGTGACCGGCCTCATGGGATTTGCCGTCGGCGCCATGACCTTGCGCCTGCGCGGGATATTCTTCTCGATCGCCACGGTGGCGATCGCCGTCATCTGCGAAACCGTCGTGCTGAACTGGGGCTATGTCGGCGGCGCGCGCGGCGCCACCATGGTCCAGCCTGCGGCGCCCGCCGGGTTCGCGACCTATGCGCGCCTGTTGTTCGTCGCAATGGCGCTCATCGCCGTGCTGGCCGTCGCGCTGGCGCGTTACGTGGAAATTTCCTGGATCGGCCGCGGCCTGCGCGCGCTGCGCGACAGCGAGGAAGCGGCCGAGTCCGCCGGCGTGCCGACTCTGCGGCTGAAGCTGCTCGCGGCCACCCTGTCCGGTGCGCTGATGGGCCTCGCCGGCGCGCCGTTCCCGCTCTACATGAGCTTCATCGAGCCGACGTCCGCTTTCAGTTTGAACTATGCGGTTTCCGCGCTGGCGATGCCCATCATCGGCGGCACCGCGAGCTGGATCGGGCCCGTCATCGGCGCGCTGTTGCTCGGCAGCGCGCAGCAGCTCGTCACGGTGACGCTGTCCTCGGAACTGAATGTCCTCGTGCTGGGCGTGCTGCTGGTCGCGTTCGTGGTTGCCGCGCCCGACGGCATCCTGGGACTCGCGCGCAAATGGTCCGGGAAGGCGGTCCGCAGGTGAGCGCGGCGCTGCTCGAAGTTACGGGCATCACCAAGCGCTTCGGCGGCTTCGTCGCGCTGTCGGACGTCAGCCTCGCGCTGCGAGCCGGCGAGCGCCTCGGCATTATCGGGCCCAACGGATCGGGCAAGACCACGCTGATCAATTGCATCGCCGGTGCATTGCGCGGCGACGCGGGGTCGATCCGCTTCGATGGCGTGGACGTGACCCGGTGGCCGGCACACCGCCGCGCGCAGATCGGCATCGCGCGCAGCTTCCAGCTACCGCGGCCGTTTGCAAGCATGACCTTGGCGGAGAACGTCGCCGTGCCGCTGGAGTACGTCGCACACCGCCACTCGCTGCATCGTGCCGACGTGGGCGCGGAAGCGCGCGATCTGCTGCGCAAGATGGGCCTGCAGGCGAAGGCTGACGCGTTGCCTGCGGCACTCACGCAAGTCGACTTGCGCAAGCTCGAGCTGGCGCGTGCATTGGCGGCGCGGCCGCGCCTGCTGGTCCTCGACGAGGTGATGGCCGGGCTGTCGCCTGCCGAGGTCGATGAGGTGCTCGGCATCGTGCTCGACTTGAGCAGCGAGGGCGTGACCATCGTGATGATCGAGCACATCATGCGCGCGATCATGAAATTCTCGGAGCGCGTCGTGTGCCTCGACGCCGGGCGCATCCTGGCACAGGGCACACCGCAGGACGTGGTGCGGGATACCGGCGTGCAGAAGGTCTACATCGGTGACTAGCCTCGCGATCGAAAATCTGGAAGCGGGCTACGGCGCCGTGCGCGCGCTTCACGGCGTCTCGCTCGAGGTGCGCGAGGGAGAGACGGTCGCATTGCTCGGCACCAACGGCAACGGCAAGAGCACCCTGATGAAGTGCATCATGGGCCAGGTGAAGCCCTCGCGCGGTTCCATCGTGCTGGAAGTGGGCGGGCGCCATGTCGATCTCGCCCGCCTTGACACGCAGGACATCGTCGCGCTCGGCGTCGCCATGGTGCCGGAGGGCCGCCGCTTGTTCCCCCGGCTCACGGTGCAAGAGAACCTGATGCTCGGCGCCTTCCGCCGCGAGGCGCGCGCGGCGATCTCGCGCAATCTCGCGCTATGCCACGACGCCTTCCCGGTGCTGCGGGACCGCGCCTCCCAGCGGGCGGGCGAGCTGAGCGGCGGCCAGCAGCAGATGCTGGCGATCGCGCGTGCCCTTATGTCGGCGCCCAGGCTTTTGCTCGTCGACGAGCCGTCGGTGGGGTTGTCGCCGGCGCTGGTGAAGCAGACGGTAGACACCATCGGCGCGCTCAAGGCGCAGTTTGGCCTGACGGTGCTGATGGCGGAGCAGAATTTCCACCAGGCGAGCCGCATCGCCGATCGCGGCTATGTCATCGTGCAGGGGCAGATCGCCTTCGCGGGCCGCGACCTCGCCGAGCTGCAAGGCAGCGAACTGGTGAAAAGCTATTATCTCGGCGCGTGAGCGTGCAACGAAAAAAGGAGGCGACGATGGCATCCCTGCCGAGGATCGGCTGGATCGGCGCGGGACGCATGGGCGTGCCGATGGCGGGCTTCATCATGAAGGCGGGGTATCCGCTCATGGTCTGGTCACGCAGCGCGGCGAGCCGGCAGAAGCTCGTTGCGCTTGGTGCGAGCGAGGCGCGCGACACGGCATCCTGCGCGCGCGAAGCAGAGGTGATTTTCTCGGCGGTGGCGGACGATGCGGCCTTGCGCGACGTGGCCCTCGGCCCGCGCGGCGTACTGGCGAATGCGGCTGCGGGCGCAGTGTTCGCCGACACCAGCACGGTGTCGCCGCAAGTTTCGGAAGAAGTCGCGCGCGAAGCGGCTGCGCGCGGCGTGGATTATTTGCGCATGCCGATCTCGGGTAACGCCGCGTCGGCACAGACCGGCGACATCACCGTGCTGGTGTCGGGCCCCGAGGCGGCCTGGAAACGCATCAAGTCCATCGTCGAGACCTTCAGCAAGGACCAGGCTTACCTCGGCGAGGGGGAGCAGGCGCGCTACATGAAGCTCGTGACCAACGCGATCATCGTCAGCACCGGGCAGGCGCTCGCGGAAGCCCTGTCGCTCGGCCGCAAGGCCGGCATGGAATGGAAGCCCATGCTCGATACCATTGCGAGAAGCACCATCGCCTCGCCCTGGCTCAAGGCGAAGATCGCGCGGCTGGCAACGCGCGACTTCGCGCCGACCATGACGCCGGACCTGATCTGCAAGGACATGGACCTCATGCTCGCGGCCGCGGCTGCCCACGGCATGGGCATGCCGCTCACCGCGCGCACGCGCGACCTGTGGCAGGCGTTGCTCGACGAATATGCGAGCGAAGATTACATGGCAGCAGTCAAGCTGGCGGAGAAGCGTGCCGGGCTTTCCACCGAAAACGTCGACGCGTCGGAGGGAAAATGAAGCAGGGCTCCCGCGGCCGCGTCGTCGTCATCGGCGGCTCGCTCGTCGGCCTGATCACGGGGAATCTTTTTCATCGCGCGGGATGGGACGTCAAGGTGTTCGAGCGCGTCAGCGGCAACGTCGAAGGCCGCGGCGCCGGCATCACCATCCTGCCCGGCCTCGCGGAGGGCTTTCGCGCAGCGGGAGCGGACGTCACCGAGGAATCGCTCGGCGTTCATTTGCCCGCCCGTATTGCCCTCGATCGCGCCGGGCGCGTCGTCGCCGAGCGACCGTTCTCGCAGGTGATGACGTCATGGAAGCGCCTGTACGACGAGCTGAGAAAGGTTTTCCCCGACCAGAACTACCGCGCCGGCATGACGCTGGAAAGGATCGAGCAGGATGCGAGCCGTGTAACGGCTTGCTTCACCGGCGGCGAGCGTGTGGAAGCTGATCTGCTGGTTGCCGCCGACGGCCTGCGGTCCACCGCGCGTGCGCAACTGCTGCCCGAATCGAAGCCCAATTACGCTGGCTATATCGCCTGGCGCTGCCTGACCGACGAAGGCGATTTGTCGCCTGCGACGCACGCGTCGATCTTCAACCGCTATTGCGTTTGCGTGGCACCCGGCCAGCAGGGCATCGGCTACGCCGTGCCGGGGCCCGGGCACGGCGTCGAGCCGGGACGCCGGCAATTCAACACCGTGTGGTACTACCCGGTGGCGGAGGAGGGACTGCGCCGGCTGCTGACCGATGACACCGGCCATTACCACGCCAACGGCATTCCGCCGGCGCTGATCAGCGCAAAGGTTCGCGGGGAGATGATCGAGCGGGCCGCAGAAGTGCTGGCGCCGCAATTCGCCGAGGCTGTGCGCCGCGCGCGGTTGCACTTCTTCCAGCCCATCGTCGACCTCGAGATGCCGCGCTTGGTGTTCGGTCGCGCGGTCGTCATCGGCGACGCGGCGTTCACCGCGCGTCCGCATGTCGCGATGGGGGTGCCCAAGGGCGCTGGCGATGCAATCGGGCTGGTGAAGGTGGTACAGGAAAGCGGCGTCGAGCCGGCCGGGCTTTCGCGCTTCGAGGCCGAGCGCCTGCGCATCGACGGCGCCATGGTCGCGCGCGGCCGCTACCTCGGCGGCTATATGGAGGCGCAGCTCAAGTCGGCCCAGGAACGGCAACAAGCCGAAGCCGCCCGCGTGCCGGAGCAGGTGATGATGGAGACGGCAGCGCCGATGGAGTTTGTTTGAGCTCTTGCCGAGGACTTCAGGGGTTGCGCACGCAGTTGAACGTCAGCGCGATCTCCGGCGCGAGGTCGACTACCTCGAAATCGTCGACGGCAATGGAGGAGAACGAATTTCTGTCGATTCCAAGAGCCGCCCATTTGTTGCTCGACAGGCGGTCGTCGGCAAACGTGAGCGCAATGTTCCCGCCGTCACGAAGGATCATGCCGTACCTTTTCATCGCCTTCAGCACGACGCGCTCGCCTCGGTTGAACGGCGTTTCATCGAAGCCCGATTTCAACCGGAAGCGCACGCCGTAGGGTGGTGCGTCCGCGTTCGTGCTCGATGGCCCGCCGGCGTGGGTGGCGGGATGGACATACACCTGCCGCTTCATGCGCGCGTTGGGCAGGATGAAGCGCAAGGCATGAGGAATTTCGCCGTTCGCCACCTCGTCGCTGGTCGCAAGCAGCGCCGACATCGGCAGCCCTGCCGCGTCCGCGGAGGTGCACTGCTCGCCGCGCAGGGAATCGGGATACTGCCTCGTCAGGTCCCCGACGAAAGCGCCTAGTGCCGTGAACGCAGCGCCGGAGTGGGTGGCGTTGTAGAGCTCATAGAGCTTCCGGCTCGTCGTCTCGACCACGAGGACATGGCAATCATTGTTGGCGGTGTCGCAAATGTAATTGCCGCTGCCCTCCGCGTTGCCGTTGGTGGGGATGGGCATCTGCAGCGGCACTGCGTCGCAGTCCGGGCCGCCGAAGCAGTAGCCGCCGGCAGCGGAGGAAATGGTGCGCCTCGGTGTCGTCGAATCCGCGAACAGCAGCGCGATCGAGAAATCGATGCGCAACGACCCTGTGCCCCAGCCGCCCAGCGTACCGAGGGCACTGATGATGGCGGAAGACCTCGATGACGCGGGGAGGGCAGACACGTCCTTGGTCCAGGGGTGGGGTTGGCTGAACAGTGACGTCGCGGCGACGGGAGAAGTCGGAGCGCCTGGACCTCCGCCCGCCGTGCCGCCGCCCGCGCTGGTGTTGCCCTCGCTGCCACTTCCTCCGCCACCGCCGCACGCCGCAAGCATGACGACCATGGCCAGTGCTGCCGCCGCGATGCGCCATTCACGGAAAATTCGAACGAAGCCGGCTTTCGTGAGAGTAGGCATAGCCCGGAAAGAGCAATTCCCGTGCAGGAGAAAAGGCGCGCGAGACGGTTCAAGGACTTCCGCTCGCCCGGTAGAAAATGGCAACGCAATGCGAAGTTATCGCGATGCCAGATAGCGACAATGCGGCGCGAATTGTCACACGTTCATCGATACCGGTGGAGAGTTCGCGGGGCGCATGCGTCAACTGGCATGGTGGAATTCAGCCGACGTCGATTGAACCCGTGCGTGGGTTTGCCAGGCGAAGCCTCGGCGCTCGCTCCAGCGGAGATGCTGCGCCGCGCATGAGGAAAGACGCGAAGTCTTCGTCTACTTTCCAGAGTCGAGTCGACCTGCCCGGCGCAAATCAAAAGGGGAGAAAATTCTCGGCGATTCGTCGCGGTCAGCTTTTCAATCCGAATGTCATGCAGGTAAAATTTGCGCGCGCACGAATGCGGTTGCCTGATCACCGCCTCCCAACGGCGCAACAAGTCGCCGATGGATCATGTGCAACAAATGGCAGGGCGGACAATTCCAAACGAATAGTTGAGAAGAAATGATAGTCGGCATCGATCTCGGCACGACAAATAGCCTGGTCGCGGTTTGGCAGGATGGGACGTCCCGGCTCATTCCAAACGCACTCGGCGAATTCCTGACTCCATCCTGCGTGAGTATCGATAACGATGGCTCGGTTCTCGTGGGTAACGCGGCCCGGGAACGACTCCAGACTCATCCCGACCGCACGGTGGCGACCTTCAAGCGCTTCATGGGCAGCGACAAGACCTTCACTCTCCATAAGCGCACGTATCGGGCAGAAGAGCTGTCCAGCCTGGTTTTGAGGTCGCTGAAGGCGGACGCCGAAGCGTTGCTGGGGGAATCGATCAGCGAAGCGATCATCACCGTCCCAGCCTATTTCTCCAATGCGCAACGAAAAGCCACGCGGGTAGCGGGGCAACTCGCGGGCCTCCAGGTCGACAGGCTGGTCAACGAGCCGACGGCCGCCGCGCTGGCCTACGGCATCCATCGGCGCGAAGGCGCAAGCCGCTTCCTAGTTTTCGACTTGGGCGGCGGAACCTTCGACGTGTCCGTCCTCGAGCTTTTCGAGGGCGTCATGGAAGTGCGCGCTTCCGCCGGGGACAATTTCCTCGGTGGGGAAGACTTCGTGACTAGCCTCATGGAGCTGTTCTTCGAGCGCAACAAGCTGCCTCCGAAGCTCAGGGGCAGCGGCGAATTCATGCAGCAGCTTGCTGCGCGAACGGAAGCCGCCAAGCGTGCGTTGAGCACGGAGAAGCAAGCAACGATTCGCGTGCGATCCGCGAAGAACGAGTACGCGATGGATCTCGACGAATCGCTCCTCGAGAGCACCTGTGCCCACCTGCTGAGGCGAATGCGCGATCCCGTGGAAAGGGCCCTTCGAGACGCGAACCTGCGTGGCAGCGAGCTGGACCAGATCGTGCTGGCTGGCGGCGCCACTCGAATGCCACTCGTGCGACGAATGGTCACCCAAATGTTCGGGCGCTTTCCGGCGACCGACATCAATCCCGACGAGGTTGTTGCACTCGGTGCGGCCGTCCAGGCGGGCCTCAAGATGAAGGACGCCGCGTTGAACGAAGTCGTGATGACCGATGTCTCGCCGTTCTCTCTCGGCGTGGAAGTCTCCATGACCGGTAACGACCATGCCATTGCGGCCGGGTACTTCGATCCGGTGATCGAGCGGAACAGCCCGATACCGATCAGCCGCGTGAAACGCTATTTCCCCGTGCAGGACCGGCAGTCCCATATCGCACTGGAAATCTTCCAGGGCGAGGCACGCATGACGGCGCACAACATCCATCTCGGAAGCCTGCGTGTGTCGGTTCCGGTCGCACCGCGCCAGGAGTGCGGAGTCGACGTTCGTTTTACCTACGACGTCAACGGCATCCTGCAGGTGGAGGCGACTGTACTGAAGACGCGTCAAACCTTCTCCGTGATCATCCAGGGCAACCCGGGCATGCTTTCGGACGCGGAGATCGCGCAGAGCCTCAAGGCGCTGTCGGAATTGAAGATCCATCCGCGCGACCGCATGGAGCACCGTACCTTGCTAGCACGCGCCGAGCGCCTCTACCAGGTCATGAGAGGGGAGGGGCGCGAGTGGTTTGGTCGACAAATCCTCGAGTACGAAAAGTTGCTTGACAAGCAAGACATGGGCGCAATTGAACCGGCGCGCGAGAGGTTCGAGCAGGTTGTCGATGCGATCGAGCGCGACAGCCATGTCGGCTCTTTCGACCTCGATCCGAAAACCTGACCGGTCAGGACAGCCGATGAGGTCCTATCTGGAAGACCTGGGACTGGATCAGCATGCCGATGAGCTCGCGATCAGGCGTGCCTATGCGCGCAAGCTCAAGCAGATCGACCAGGAGAAGGATCCGGCAGGATTTCAGAGGCTGCGAGAGGCTTACGAGGCAGCATTGTTCCAGGCTCGGCACGGCGCCGCGGATCAACACGAAAGCGATGAGGGCCCAGGAGTCGAGCGAGAGGGGCTGGATGAACCAGAGCCGGCCTCCGCGGGCGAGATTGATCGGGCCTCCGCCGAAGCGCCTGTTCATCCGCAGGCGGAGCAGGAGGAATCACCGGACGTCGACGCCCGAGCGGTCTTCTTGCAACTGATGGCGTCCATAGCCGAAGCCCCTCGCAACCTCGCGGAGGTCAGGGCGTTGTTCGACCTCGCAATCGAAGATCCCAGGCTGATCAGCGTCGAGGCGAGGGATTTGTTCGAGTGGTTCATTGCGCAGCTTCTCTCGCAAGGCTGGCGACCGGGTAACGAGTGCGTGCTCGAGGTTGCGATCAAGCACTTCAATTGGCAAGACGACCGGCGCCGCTTGTATCGGTTCGGTCCGGTCGGGGCAGTCCTCGATCATGCGATTCATGAAATGAACGCATTCGCGCGACAGGAGGAGCATGCCCGGCAGCTGAGCCTGATTCGAGCATTGCGCGTGCCCGTGCGGCCCAGTAACGGCAAGCTCGCCGATGGCTTGCCGGCATTGGAGGAAATAGCCAGGCGTTTTCCGACCTTGTTTCCCCTGATAACCAGCGAGGAGAACCTTGGGCGCTGGCGTTCGTGGAGCAAGGACGTCGGCGCCTGGCGGCGTGGCCTGGGTCGATCCCGTGCCAGGCAAGTCGTGAAGGCCGCCCCACCGGGCGGTGAAAAGAAATCCTGGGGGAAATCGCTATTGGTGGGATTCCTGTTAATGGGTGCACTGTCGACCTTGAGCAATGTCTTGAAGACCAAGCCATCCTATTATTCGGCAGCGCCCCCACCGTCCAGCATGGCACAGGGAAAATCTTCGCGCGTGACAGGACCCGCGTCACCCAGTCTTGCATCGAATGTCGACAAAGATTGGTTGCTTCCGATACCTCTGGCATCGGAAAATCTTGTTGCGCTGCTCGCCAAGGAGCCTACCGCCGCAACCTGTTCCGAGGTCGCGGTAGTCGCGGAGGCGCATCCCACCGGGCTCGGCGAGGAAGACCCGGCGCTGGCGCGGCGTTTCGACAATCGGATCGTGACCTGTGCCGCTATGATGCTATGGCCCGCGAGCTCGAACGACTGGGTGGTTCGCGCGGCAGTCGATCGACAAAAGCCCAAATTGAAGTCCGTTCGATGAATAGTTGGGGATCTTTCCGGCCCAAGCGATGCTGACAAAATTTCCGCTGCCGTCCAGACATACCCACTTCAGGACGCTGCCAGAATGACGAACCCACTAGAATGGTCTCCAGGATGAAGACTCGCCCTCAAGCCACCTCCAGGCGCCTTATCGAAACCGACCGCACGATCGTGACCGAGTGGCGCTTCGCCCCTGGCGCGGAAACCGGTTGGCACCGGCATGCGCACGACTACGTCGTTGTCGTCCTCACCGCGGGCAAGCTGATGCAGGAGACCGCGAACGGTGAAATCGTGATCGAGCTCGCCGCCGGCCAGTCCTATGCGCGCAACGAGGGGGTCGAGCACAACGTCGTGAATCCGAACGCGCATGAATTCGCGTTCGTCGAGATCGAGCTCAAGTAAGTTCGCCCGCCGTCCGCAACCCCGACACTCAGGGAATATCGTCTTCCGAATGAACGTCGGTCAACTGGTGGACCAGCCGATATTCGCACGCTTTGAACACCACGTACGCCAGCATTGCCAGCACTAGCGTCACGACCAGTTCCACGAACTGCTGCGCCGCGCCGTCGGCCAGGGCCATGAACCCGTAGTCGGCGATCAGCGTGACGTTGGCGCGGAACATGGTGAAGAGATTGACGGAGCTGGCGCCGAACACCGCGAACGCGACGCACATCGTCACGAAGGTCAGCCACCTGCGCGTGAGGACCACGCGCTTGAAGAATCGGGTAACCGGCTGCCTTGGGCCGCTTCGCATGGCGTCTGAACCTGTCTGGGTTGGTCTGCCCGGTTTATCGATCAGAATCTGGGCGGAGTGTGCGTCCGAATTCCTGGCTGGTTGAAGCGTTGAAACTCCCCGCCAATCCCTACGCGTGCGCCAGAGGACGCAATTCTCGCAACCGGTTTTTCATGTCACGTTCGGCACTCTTGAGATCGTAGGCCGACTGGAGATTCAGCCAATATTGCGGCGACTGCGCGAACGCTTTTCCGAACAGCAATGCGAGTTCCGCAGTAACCGGCCGGGTGCCCTTTACAACGTGGGATATCCGCATTGGCGATACTCCGATCACGCGGGCAAATTCCGCCTGGGACGTTCCAAGGTCATCCAGTATTTCCTTGAGGAATTCGCCCGGATGAATCGCAGGTAGTCCATTCTTCACAGCCATTTTCCCGCCTCAATGGTAATCCACGATTTCGAAATCGAAAGCGTCCCCATCCTCGAATCTGAAGCAGACTCGCCATTGTTCATTGACTCGAATGCTCCATTGGCCCTTCCGGTTTCCCTTCAAGCGTTCCAGATGATTGGACGGAGGAACGCGAAGGTCGTCGATCGATGTGGCCGCATCCAACTGGGCCAGGCGCATGATCGCGCGTGAACGGATCTCCGAAGGAATTCGCCTGGATTTCCCGGTGACGAATAAATGCTCCGATTCCGGTGACGCGAAGCTGCGAATCACGAGAGGATAGTAAACATATAGTTTACTATCGTCAATGACGAGGAATATCGGCGAACTACGCGTGGGCGCGACCGGCGTGCTCGACGCGCTGGTAACGCTCGCATTCCTCGCACACCTTTGCGACCTCGGTGCCGTCCGATTGCACGAAATGGGTCAGCGGCCACTCTGTGCACAGGTGTGCGGAATGCCATTGCTGGTCCCAGAAATATCGGCGATACGTCACGGCGTCAGCCCCCGGCATAAAGAAAAGCCCGGCCGAGTGTGGACTGGCCGGGCCCTGTTTCGATGATTCCGCGAGTACGCTTTTTCGCCAACCCCCGTCAGCTTCGCGCCGGAATCACCCGGATCGGCTCGCGGGCCGATCCGCTGCCCCGACCGGAAGGTGGGTGTCCGTCAAGGCAGGGGCATTGTGCGGGTTGGCGGGCGCAGGGTCCATCGGGAATACCCCTAAGCGCCTTCATCCATTTCCCCATGGCACCGGAGAACTGGCCTATATGGCCTGTTCCTCCCGGCGAGGTCGGCCAGGCATTCCCGGGTACAGTCATATTCCAATGGCGTAAAAAGTCAGCTCGCCTCGGCTTGCGCCTTGCGCCAGGCCGCCGGCGGCAGGTCGAGCATGCGCTTGAAGGCACGCGAGAAGGAGGCTTCGGAGTCGTAGCCGACATCCAGCGCGATGGTTGCGACGTTGCGATTCGATTCGCGCAGCATGCGGGTGCTGAGCTGGATGCGCCAGCTCGTGAGGTATTGCATCGGCGGCTGCCCGACGTATTGCACGAAGCGATCGTGGAGTGCGGAGCGTGACAGGCCGACTTCGCGTGCGAGTTCGTCGACGGTCCATGCCTGCTCCGGGCGTTCATGCATGAGGGCCAGCGCCTTGCCGACGTAGCGGTCGCGCAAACCCGCGAGCCAGCCGGTCGCGTCTTCCGGCAGGCTGTCGAGGTAGCGCCGCGCGGCATCGACGAACATCATTTCCGACAATCTCTCGAGCACGGCCTCGCCGCCGGGCCGCTTGTTGCTGGATTCGACCACCGCCTGGTCGATGACCCGGCCGACCCAATCCCCGGCACGCGAGGCCGGCAGGTGCAGGATGCGTGGAAGCGCGGCAACGAGCGGGTTGAACGGACGCAGGTCGCAGCCGAGGAATCCGCAGACGAGGATGGCATCGGCATCCTGCGTGGGCATCATGACGCCAGGTTCGCGCAAGCCTTGGTGAAAGGCGATGGGCACGGGCTTGGGATCGTTCTGTCGCGCGCATATCCACTCGGCACTCGCGGGAATCGGCTCCAGGCCCGGCTCGCTCGAGATCACGTGGCGATCGCCCTGCGGAAACATCACGATGTCTCCCTCGGATAATGCGATCGGCGGCAGGCCGGATACCGACGCCCATGCGGTACCCTTGGCGAGCATGTGGTATTCCATGACATGTTCGCAGCCGGGCATGACGCCGCCCACGATCTGCTTCGCCGCGAGGCCCTCGGCCGACCACTGGTCGCGGAAACTGATGTAGAAGAACACCGCGCCGCGCAGGCGCACGCTGCGCAACAGGTCCGAAAGCGTATCGCGGCTCATTGCGTGGACCGTTCAGGGGTGGAGAAGTCGGGTGGATGCGCGCGGGACCGGTCGGGATGCCGGTCGCGGACACTCGGCAAAGTGTGCCGGACGCATGGTCAAGCGTCAATCGAGCCCGGCACGGACAATTGCTGCGTTCCGGCAAGTGGCTGCGGGCGCGGCCCGTCGGAGAAGACAGGGAGAATCCCGCATGAAAGCAATCGTTGCCGTCGCGTACGGCCTCGCTTCCTATTTCTTTTTCGCCGGCACCTTTCTTTACATGATCGGGTTCGTAAGCAACTCGTTCGTGCCGAAGTCGATCGACAGCGGCGCGCCGGTACCGCTGGCCGAGGCGCTGGTGGTGAACCTGCTCCTGCTCGGCGTGTTCGCCGTCCAGCACAGCGTGATGGCGCGCCCGGCGTTCAAGCGCTGGTGGACGCGCATCGTGCCGGAGTCGGTCGAGCGCAGCACCTACGTGCTGGCCGCGACCCTCGCCTTGGCCTTGCTGATGTGGCAGTGGCGTCCCATTGCGCAGCCGGTGATCTGGTCGGTGGAAAACCTCGAGGTCTCCATTTCGCTGAAGAACCTGTTCTGGATCGGCTGGGCGGTGCTGCTCACGAGCACTTTCCTGATCAATCATTTCGAGTTGTTCGGCTTGAGGCAGGTGTTCGCGCGGCTCCTGGACCGCAAGATCCCGGAGCCGGAATTCCGCACGCCCTTCCTGTATCGCTACGTGCGCCATCCGATCTACCTGGGGTTCCTGATGAGCTTCTGGGCGACGCCCCACATGTCTGCCGGCCATTTGCTGTTTGCTTTGGGCACCACCGGATACATCCTGGTTGGCATCTATTTCGAGGAGCGCGACCTGGTCGCGCAATTCGGCAATCGCTACCGCCTCTACAAGCAGCAGGTCGGCATGCTGTTGCCGTGGGTGGCAAGGCGCGACAAGGTACGGCTTCGCGACGTCCCGCAGGCCAGGGCTGGCCACGACTGACCGGCCGGCATCCTTTGCCGGCGCCTTGCAAGACGCACGACAGGACGCATCGATACAGTAATATCCATTGCGTACCCCGCATGGACCCGTCCTGTCGCAATGCCGAAGGCCCACACGAAAACATTCCTGGCCGTCTTGCTCGCGCTCCCGCTTTGCGGTTGCGACCAGGTGCTGTTCTCGGGCGCGAAGGGCGGCTTGTCGCCCATCGTCGATGCGGCGCTCACATCGGGCGCCCACGTGAACGCGCACGACGACATGGGATTCACGCCGCTGCACTGGGCCATCCGCGAGGGGCATCCCGCCACGGCGATCCGGCTCATCGATGGCGGCGCGGACATCAATGCGAAGAACAAGAAAAACGGCACGCCGCTGCAATTCGCCGCAATCCTCGGCGAGATGGGGTTGGCAAAGGCGCTGCTCGCCAAAGGCGCCGGGCTCAACGACCGATCGGACGAGGAATGGACGGCGCTGCATTACGCCGTCTCGCGCAATCACTGCGATTTAGCGGAAGCGTTGCTGGCGAAGGGCGCGGACGTGGACGCGCAAACCAATCGCGGCTACACGGCGCTGCACATCGCCGCGGAGGGCAACGTCATTACCTGCATTCCCGTGCTGCTCAAGTACGGCGCCAGCCTGACGGTCAAGGAAGAAAAGGGATTCACGCCGCTGCAGCTTGCCGCCGGCAACCACAACACCGAAGCGGGCGGCATGCTGTTCGAGGCGAGCCGTGCGCAAGGCGTCCTGCCGGCGCAGCCGGACGGCTCTTCGAGCTAGTTTTCCCCCAGGCGCATCGCGCCGCCATTCGCCACAGGTACTAGATTCGCGTTCCGGCCGGAATCGTTTCGGGTTGCGATCTGCGGTGCGGTAGCGAGCCAAATATGACTATCTGGCTGTCAATTGGGGTATATTCCGCCCGTGCGATCGGGCGCGCCGTCGTTAAAAAATAAAGCGCTCGCTCCAAACAAGAAAGTCCTATTGCCGCGGCATCAGCCGCGAGCTTCGGGTGATTCCTAGCCCAACAGGCCACAAGCCAGATCCTTGGCTGACGCGTCGGCATCTCTCGGCGTCTTCCCGGTCTCCACGGATTTTTCGCAAACAGGGCGCGCGATCCTCCCGGGGTTGCGCACGACTTGCGGCGGCGCAGGCCGCCGATCGGGGACGCGTTGCGGTTTCACTTATATCGGGATGTAACGGGGCATTGGCGCTGGTATCTGCTGGGCGAGGATGGGCGAAAGCTGGCTCATTCGAGCACCAGCTATGGCACCCGCGAAAATTGCCTTGCCGCGGTCCGCATCGTCATGCGGACGGGAAAGTTGACCCCGGTTTTCGAGGATTAGGCGCAGGCAATTCCAGGCGTCCGTCCAGCGTTGGCGGGCGTGCTCTTTTTGGTTGATTTGCGGAATTCTGGCTGCTAGATTATTTGCCGGGTGCGGGGGACTTCACCGCCTCGATCGATCCGACGCGACGATTACAACTACAGCGTCCGATCACTCCAACCAGACAGCAGTTGCCTGGCGCAGGCCGGGCCTTCGGGCGATATCGAAGCCCATGGCAGCCGTTCCCCGGACGCGAGCCTGGCTGCGCGTTCCGTCGGCGGCGAACACTCAGACGAAATTGTTTTGGCAGGCTATGCGCGTGATTCGAAAAATCACGCCTCGGCGGAAATGTCCACGCGGCGCGGGCGCTTCCTTCCATTTGTACCGGGATGCGCAAAAGCGGTGGCGTTGGTATTTGGCGTCGGGCGGTTGGTGCAAGGTGGCGCGGTCGTCTCGAAGCTACGAAAGCCGGGCGGCGTGCGTTCGCGCCCTGAAAAAAGTTGCGAGCACGACGACCGCGACGCCTGTTCGCGATGCGTGAGGTCTCGCAGGACAGAATCATCGGGGAAAGCGTGGGACCGGTCAGAAGCGAAGATTTGAGGCGCAATTCGATCCCCGCGCCGGGCACCTGCCCGACGTGCGGCGGCGCGTTCGTCGTCGTGGGGCGCAGCGGAACCTGGCTCAATGCCCGCGATCCGGTCGACGAGTTGTTCTGGCGATGTGCCGCCTGCGGCCATGAAGAAAGCGAGAAGCGCCGGCTGGCCGACGGCACCGGCGACGATTGGCCGGTTTCGCGGTTCTCGCCCCTTGACGAATAAAGTTCGCAACGATTATGAATGCCATCCGCCCGCTCAATGCCCATGCCTCGCTGCTGGAAATCGAGGGCGTCGTCGTGGTCCGCTTCAACGGCCTGGATTTCTCGCGCGATGATGCGATCTCATTTGTGGCCTTCACCCCGCATACGGGACGCGCTTCTTCCGGCGCCACGCTGACCGCGGGTGAATTCGTCTCGGCCTGCATGGTCGGGCGATTCCAGGATCCGCAGAGTTGGCCGCAGCTGGCGCGCCGCTTGGTGTATCCGGAATTCAACCGCGCCCGCGCGCGGACCTGAGGGCGATTAAACGACACGGCGAGCCCGGCGTCGTCGATGCGGAACGATTCCGGCGCTTGCCGATCACATTTGCATGTCGAGGAATCGGGAGCGTGTCATGCCGGAAGCGCCGTCCGCGAAACAACCCGCCGATACGGGCCAGGTCAACCTGCACGAGGAGTGGGAACTCGCCTACTGGGTCAAGCTGCTGGGAGCGAGCGAGGACGACTTGCGCCACGCCGTGCAGGCCGTGGGGCCGAAAACCGATGCCGTCAAGGCACATCTCGGAAAAAGGCACACGCAGAAATAGCGCCGCAAGCGTGACCGCCGGTTTCAGACGAAGCCCAGGTTCCGGTCGGAGGCGTTCCAGTGCACGAGGTTGGGCAGCACGGACAGGAGGTTGGAGTCGCTGATGCCGAACCATTTGCCTAGCGTGGCGGCGTACTGGTCGACCGAAGTGCTCGGCAGCAGGCGGCCTTGCCCGACGTCGTCCGGGCCGTCGTTCGCGACTTCCGGCACGGCGCCATAAAAACGGCCGCCGTGAACCGCGCCACCGAGCATGAAATGCATGCTGCCCCAGCCGTGGTCCGAACCGTTGCTGCCCGTGAGCGTGCGGCCGAAGTCCGACGCCGTGAAAGTCGTCACCTGGTTTGCCACGCCGAGTTCCACCGTGGCGGCATGGAAGGCGCTCATCGCGTCCGCCACGCTGGTGAGCAGGCCGGGATGGATGCTCGCGAGGCCGTCGTGGTTGTCGAAGCCGCCGAGCGAAACGAAGAATACCTGGCGCTTGGCGCCGACTTCATTCGAGGTGCTGATCATGCGGGCGACGAACTCGAGCTGGTCGGCGAGGCCATTGTCGGCAGGAAATACGGTATTGATCGTCGGTCCGCCCGCAAACGCAGCCGTGAGCGCATCGCCGGCGACCAGCGAGCGCGACATCACGCGCGTGTATTCGCTTTCGAACAGGTGCGTGCGCGGTGCGGTCACCAGCGCCTGCAGCGCGTTCGAACATGTGGTCGAGCCGAACAGCGGCGACTTCACGCCGTTGAGCGCGACGGGGCCGGTCGACGACACCTGGTATTGCACCGCCGTGCGGCCGGAGAGGAATACCGCATTGCTCGATACGTTCACGCAGGTGAAGGTCGCGTTGCCGTTGCCGGAAACGAACAGGTCGCCCATGCGTCCGCCCCAGCCGGAAGTCGCGCCTTCCGGTGCCGAAGATTGCCAGACCGATTGCTGGTCGTTGTGCGAAAACAGCTTGGGCGGCAGCGGCACCGATTTCGCCGTGTAGTCGGCCTTGGCCGTCGGTTGCACCAGCGTGCCGACGTTGAGCATTACCGCGAGCTTGTTGGATGAGAACAGCGGCAGTAGCGGCGCGAGCTCGGGAGCGAGCGCATATTGGTCGCCGCCCGGCAGGGCGACGCTCGGCGCCAACACGGTCGCCGCCAGATCGGCCTGCGCATAAGCGAGTGTGGGGCGCATGCCCTGGTAGATCGTGTAGCGCGCGTTGTCGTAGGGGATGAGCGTGTTGCCGTAGTCGTTGCCGCCATACAGGAATATGCAGACGAGTGCCTTGTAGTCGGTTGCCGTTGAGGCGGCGGCCTCGCCCATGGCGGCGAGATTGATCGCCCAGGGCGTGGCGATTCCAGCCACGGACAGCGCGGACGCGCGCTGCAGGAAGGCCCTTCGGGAAGCATCGAGAGTCATCAGGGCCTCGCTATTTCTGGACGATGAATTCGGGCGCCGCGAGCACGAGCACCAGCGCGGCATGAATGCGCTTGAGCCGGTTCGGATCGGTGCCGCCGGGGATGGACTGCAGCGCGGTGGCGAGCGCGGCGGTCGTCGATGCGCTCAACTGGTTTGCCGCCAGCACCAGGTTGATTTCCGCGACCAGCGCATTCGCGTCGTCCGCGACCGGGAGCAAGGTCGAATAGTCGGGCGTGAGGTCGGCCACGTTGCCGGCCACGGCGCGCTGCATGTAGTTCACGTAGCCGACCACCGACGATTCGTTGGCGATCTGGAATTCCGGCGCCTCCAGCGAGGCGCTGCCCAGCGCGCTGTTCGGCGGCACATAGCCCGGCCGAAAGAAATTGAACACGGAGGGCGAGCGCAGCGGACTCTGCGCCAGCCTCGTGGCCGGGTCGGACGTGTTGCCGATCGCCCATGCTCCGCTTGGCGAGGTCACGCCATATGCCCTTGCCCAGGCCGCGAAGCGCAGCATGGGTTCGCGCAGCTTGCCGAACGACGTGCTCGCGGCGTTGGCGGGGTTGCGGGCTTCGTCGTCGAGCAGCAGCGCGCGCACGACGGCGCGAAGGTTGCCACGCGCGCCGCTGCCGTCGTTGCCGAACACCGCCGCCACGCGCGCCACATACGCCGGGCTGGGATTGCTGGTCACCAGCCGCTGGATGAGCTGGCGGCTGAGGAAAGGCCCGGTGTTGGCGTGCGCGAACAACGCGTCGAGCGCGAGCGACAGGCTTTGCGCCGCCGGGGTGTCCGACGCGATGGTGGTGCCGAGGAAGGATTTCGCGCCGGCCTCGTAGCGCGTGCCGGTTTGCACCATCGGACGGCGCATGAAATCCGGCGTCGCCGTGATGGCCGCGCCGGTCAATCCCGCGGGATCGAAATCCCAGCCGGTGAACACGCGCGCGAGGCCGGTGATGTCGGCCTGTCCATAGGTGTCGATGGGATTGCCGCCGCTCAGGCGCGGCGATCCATCGGGATTGAGCTGAACCAGCCCGATCGTGAACAGCTGCATCAGCTCGCGCGCATAGTTCTCGTCGGGCAATGCGCCCGTCGTCGCGTTGGCCTTCGCGCTGCCGCGGAAGGTCAGGAACTCGCCCATGGGCACGCTGAGTGAAATCTGCTGCAGCAGGGTGCGATGGTTGCCGAAGGCATTGGCTTCGAGCAGGTCCAGGTAAACGGCGGCGCCGAACTGCTTCCAGCCGCCGCCGATCAGGCCGTCGATGGCGGCGACGAAAATTTCCGACAACGCAAGCGTTACTCGCTGGCGCAGCGTGTCCGGCGAAGTCAGCAGCTTGATCCACGCTGCCGAATCGAATCCGGCCTCGTCATTCTTGTGCGAAGGATCGGAAAAGCCGTTGGCGACCAGCCAGTCCCAGCGCGTGCCGGACGAAGGCATGTCGAACTGTTCGTCCAGCCAGGCGGCGTAACCGATCGCCTGGACGCGGCTGATCTGCGCGCGGCTTGCGCCCATCGAGGCCTGGCCAAGGAAACGCGAAGCGTCCGCTGCGGAGACGGGCGCGGAACCCGATGCACTCGAGGAACCGCCGCCACCGCCACAAGATTCGAGCGCCGCGGTGCCGGCCACGGCCAGCACGCGGGTGACGTCGATCGGCGACACATTCAAGCTGGTCGCCGTCGCATCGGCGCCGGATGGGTTTTCGATCTCGGCAAGCACCGATCCTCCCTTGCGTTTTTTTGCCATAACGCAATCGGCGATGCCCGGTTCACACGTTCGCGCCCGATGGAGCGCGAACGAAACCGGGGTCAGGCGGCTAACGCAAAGGAGTCAGCCATTTGCCGCGACGTTTTGAAGTCGGGCGGGAATGATGATTGCGGGATGCCGGCGACAGCGATCGACAGCGAAAGGCAATTGAAAGGTCGCGGCACGCGAGGCTGACCGCGAATCGTGCCTTTTCGCACGGCCTGGCGTCCCTCGAGGGAACGCCGGGAAGCCTTGCCGGTCAGGGCGTGATGCTGTCGATGTAGCGCTCCGCTTCCGCGTAGGCCGCGAAGCGCGCTTCTTTCTCCGACAGGTAGGTGCCGAGGCAGTGCTGCGGCTCGCTGATTTTCTTGTCCCGGTTCAGGTCTTCCACGACGAACGATGCGAGGTACTTGCCTCCCGCCGACGCCGTGATGTTCGAGATGATGGCGAATCCCCGGTAGTCGCCGAACGAATAGCCTTCTTCCAATGCAAACATGCGGTCCCTTTTTTACGCAAAATTTTTTGCGGGATTGTAGAGCAACCCGGCGTGAACGGGCAGGCTCTGTTCGGGTCGCGGCCTACTACTCCCAGCTTCCCCTGGGACCGTGGTCTTCCTTGCGGCGGCTGCGCTCGACCTGGTCGAAGCGCTTGCACTCCTCGCAGAGCTTGCCGAGGGTCGGGCGATCGGATTCCTCGAAATCCGCCTGCGGCCACCGGGTGCAAAGATGGTCCGAATGCCAGACGTCGCTGTCCGCATGCCTGCGAAATCGCACGGGAGGCCCCCACGAAGATTGCAGCGCACCGTGCACGGAGCCGGAGGGGAGGGTCGCCGTCATCGTCCACAGCGCGCCGCACAACTTTGGCATCGATGACCGCAAATAGTTCGCGGGCTCGGTGCGCGCGAGGCGCCATGCCTGACTGCACGGGGCCGTCCACGGGCGCCGTGCAACCGTCGATCGAAGGGAATTTGTAGAAACGCCGCAATCGCGCGCCCGAATTGCCGATCGCCTGGTCCGCCGTCGCAACCAATTCTTCACGCAATCACGCGCTTGGACCTCCTCCTCATCGTGGCCGGCAATTTGCTAATTGCTGCTTCACAGAAGTCGTTCGGCATCGTGCCGTCTTCGCGCAAGCCAACCACTGGTTGTCGCCGAACAAGCGAAGGTCATCTCATCGAATTCCCGTCGAATCGGCCGACGCGAAGTCTCAACCACAGGAAAATTCAATGGCTAAATCCCCCAAGCAACGCCCCGACTCACCCGCAAAAAGTTCGTCCCGCTCCACGGTGAGCGGGCCGGCGAACGGCAAGCGCAACGCGCCCGCGACCGATGCGCCATCCGCGAAGGCGGCCGCGACGCAGGCGCTGGCCAACGCCTTTCGCCATAACGCCGCGAAGCCGACGGAGTTCGCGCCCAATGCCGACGTGCCGGCAACCGGTCAGGCGGTCGCGCCGCGCGACATGGCCGCCACCGGCAGCACGCTGACCGAAACGACGACCTCGGCGAAGGTCGGGAAAGGTCGTCCCGAGGCAGGATCGAATCCGACGGTTGCGCCGCTCGACCGCGTGCGCGTGGATTCCGGCGGGCGGCCGCTGACGACGAACCAGGGCGTGCCGGTCGCGGACAACCAGAACTCGCTCAAGGCCGGGCTGCGCGGGCCTTCGCTGCTCGAAGACTTCATCCTGCGCGAGAAGATCACGCACTTCGACCACGAGCGCATTCCCGAGCGCATCGTGCACGCACGCGGCTCGGCCGCGCATGGATACTTCGAATGCTACAAGCCGCTGGCGGCGCTGACGCGCGCGTCGCTGTTCGCGGAAGCCGGCAAGCGAACGCCGGTTTTCGTGCGCTTCTCCACCGTGGCCGGCGAGCGCGGCTCGACCGACACGGCGCGCGACGTGCGCGGGTTCGCCGTGAAGTTCTACACCGACGAGGGCAACTGGGATCTCGTCGGCAACAACATCCCGGTGTTCTTCATCCAGGATGCGATGAAATTTCCCGACCTGATCCACGCCGTGAAGCCCGAGCCGCACCATGCCATGCCGCAGGCGGCCTCGGCACACGACACCTTCTGGGATTTTGTGTCGCTGATGCCGGAATCCACGCACATGCTCATGTGGGTGATGTCCGACCGCGCCATCCCGCGCAGCTATCGCATGATGCAGGGCTTCGGTGTGCATACCTTCCGGATGGTGAACGCCGCGGGCGAGTCGCGCTTCGTGAAATTCCACTGGAACCCGGTGAACGGCACGCACTCCCTGGTGTGGGACGAGGCGGTGAAGATCTCGGGTGCCGACCCGGACTTTCACAGGCGTGACTTGTGGGAGGCGATCGAAGCCGGCAATTTCCCCGAGTGGGAATTGAGCGCGCAGGTCTTCAGCGAGCGCGACGCCGAGCGCTACAGCTTCGACGTGCTCGACGCGACCAAGATCGTTCCCGAAGAGATGGTGCCGTTGACGCCGATCGGCAAGATGGTCCTGAACCGCAATCCGGACAATTTCTTCGCCGAGACGGAGCAGGTGGCGTTCTGCACGGCCCACATCGTCCCTGGGCTGGATTTCAGCAACGATCCGCTGCTGGCCGGGCGCATCCATTCCTACGTCGACACGCAGATCTCGCGTCTTGGGGGCCCGAACTTCCACGAGATTCCCATCAACTCGCCGGTGGCGCCCGTGCACAACAACCAGCGCGACGGCATGCATCGGCAGGCGATTGCCCGTGGTCGCGTCGCCTATGAGCCGAATTCGCTCGGCGGCGGTTGCCCGTTCCAGGCGGGCGCGAAGGGCTTCATGTCTTTCCCGCAGCCGGTGGAAGAGCACAAGGTGCGCGGCAAGCCGGAGAAGTTCGGCGAGCACTACAACCAGGCCACGCTGTTCTGGAACAGCCAGACGCCGACGGAGAAGCAGCACATCAAGAATGCGTTCCGCTTCGAGCTCACGAAAGTGCAGACGGAGGCAATCCGCCGGCGCGTCGTCGCGCAGCTTCGCAATGTCGCGGAGGAACTGGCCCAATCGCTGGCGAGCGACCTGGGCATCACCGAATTGCCCGACCCGTTGCCGCGAGCGATCGCGAAAACGCCCAAGCCTGAAGTCAAGCAATCGGAATCGCTCTCGCTATTTGCGCGTCCGGGAGAAACCGGGATCCGCGGTCGCAGCGTCGCGATCCTCGTGGCCGACGGCGTGGATGGCGAATCGGCAACGGCCTTGCACGCTGCGCTGCTCGACGCCGGAGCGGTGCCGCGATTCGTCGGCGTCAAGCTCGGTGCGATCGAGGGTACGAGCCGCAAGGATATCGATGTCGAGGTCACGCTGGAGACCGCGCCCGCCGTGCTATGGGACGCGATGATCGTGCCGGACGGGATTGGTGCGGAAGCGCCGGGTGGCCGCGTGCTGGAATTCCTGAAGGAGCAATACCGGCATTGCAAGACCATCCTGCTGCTCGGTAACGCTTCCGCGCTGCTGCAGGCTGCCGGCATTCCGGCGACGCTGCCGGGCGGCGAGGGCGACCCCGGCCTGCTGGTCTTCGACGCGCACGCGAAGGACGACGCTTTGCCGGCCTTCGTCGACGCGTTGGGCAAGCATCGCCACTACCAGCGCGAGACCGACCCGCCGGCGGTTTGATCCGCCGGCGGAGATCGCCGCGCTATTCCGGCAGTGCCGCGCCGGTGCCGCCCATTTCCTTGGGCACGTCCTTCAGCTTCGGCAGGCCGTCCTTCATCGGCAGCCGGGTCTCCTGGTAATTGACGTGCACGCCCGCCTGGTACGGAAAATCCGGAATGGTCGCCGCGTAGACGTCGACCAGGTTCCAGTGCGGGTGCACGGTGAACAGGTGTCCGCCGCAGGTCTTGCACCACTTGCGATCGCTGCGCGGCGTCTTGCTGAACGTGCCGATGTTGTCCGCGCCCCGGGTGACGGTAACCGATTCCGGCTTCCACAAGGTGAAGGCGTTGACCGGCGCCGCGGCCCAGCTGCGGCACGATTCGCAATGGCAATAACCCATGACTGCCGGCTCGCCGGTGACGGTCAATTGGACCGCGCCGCAGAAGCAGCTTCCCTTGTAGGCCTTGTACCGGGTCGAGGACGCCGGTTTTTGTTCCGCCTGATCCATGTTCGGTTTCCTTTTTTGAATGAAATTACTTGCGCACGACGACCGCTTCGAGGTACTCGCTCGGCAGCACCAGCGTGCCGTCGTTCGACCGATTGCCCTGCCGCATGAGTGCCAGCAGGTCGTCGGTGAACGCCGCCTGCTTGCCGGCGTCGAGCGCCGCGAAGGCCTTGTTCATCGGCCCGTAGTAGGTGCGGAACACTTCGATGAAGTGCGCGGGCGAGCGATAGCGGAACGTGAACTGCCGATGCGAAAGCTCGACGTCCTTCGCCACGCCGCCGAACAACTCGTCCAGGCGCGCCTTCGTGCCCCACAGTGCCGGCGACTTGACGCCGGCCGCCGGCGGAATGTACTTGCCTATCGTCCTGAACACCTGGCCGATGAAGCTCTCCGGCGTCCAGTTGGCAAGGCCGATGCGACCGCCGGGCCGGCAGACGCGCGCGAGCTGCTGCGCGGCCTTCTCCTGGTTGGGCGTGAACATGACGCCGAAGGTGGACATCACGACGTCGAACGAGGCGTCCGCGAACGGCAGGTTCTCCGCGTCGGCTTCCTGGAACCGGATCGTGTGGCCTTCGGCCTGCGCGCGCGCTTTTGCGGATTCGAGCAGCGCGGGCACGTAGTCGGTGCAAGTGACGTCGCACCAGCGGCGCGCCGCCGCGAGGGTTGCATTGCCGTTGCCGGCGGCGACATCGAGCACGCGCGCGCCGGCGCGCAGGTCGAGCGCTTCGCAAAGATTTTCACCGACGATCTGCAAGGTGGTGCCGACGACGGCGTAGTTGCCCGTCGCCCAGGCGGCCTGCTGCTTTGCCTTGACCGCGACGAGGTCGGCGCCGGATTGCGCGGCGCCGGCGGGAGTGGAAGAGAGTACGGCTGACATGGTTGGACTCCTGTTGGGGAATGGAAATATGGACGAATCGGCGCAGTCGCCGCGCTTTCGTCACGACGCCAGTATTCCGGCACCGCTTTTCCGGCGGTATGTCCAGCCGTCCAGTTTTCTTGTGCGGCACGCCTGATTTCGCGAGCCGCGACTACGGTCCCGCACGTGCCTGGTGGTGCGTTCAAGCGCGAATTCGATACGCCGCCGGAAGGCCGGGCACGGGGTGCGTCACGGTGGAATGGTTGCAGGCTCGCGCCGGGCGTCGTGCACATTCGCCGGGCTGCATTCCTGCGCCGCGATCAGATCACTGCTTCGACCAGCGGCCTGGCTGCCAGCGATTTCCACAGCCTGGAAGAATCGTGTCCGGAACGCTTCGTGTCGACGCGTGGCAGGGGCGCGGTATTTTCACGGCCTCGCCGGCGGCGCGCATCCTGCTCGATGCGCCTGAAAATATCGAGCTGGATGTGGCTGCCGCCCATCTCCGCCAGGATCGGCTGCAGGTCCGCGAACAAATCCACGGCCTGCGCGTGCCGGCCAGCCGTCCACGCGCGCAATGCACGCAGCGCCGGCCTGGTCACGTGGCGCGCGCGCAACGCGGCATAGTCGTTGCCTTGCGCGCTGCGATCGATCGCCTGCGAAAGCGCCTGCACGCGGGCGGCGTTGCCCGCGCTCAAGTGGGCGATGGCTGCGTGGAGGTCGACATACGGCCAGAACCCGGGCATCGCGTTCGCTTCGAACGCGTCGGAAATCCGGCGCCAGCGACCGGCATCGTCCACGCCGTCCGCTGACAGGCGCTCCAGCAGTGCCGTCGCGTCGCAGGCGTCGGGCAGGGATGCCGCGCTGGCCGGAAGCAGCCAGCCGTCGAGGATGCCGATCGCCGAGGCGACGTTGCCTTGCGCAGCGTCGAACATTGCGAGATGCCAGGCATTGTGCGAGCGCATCCGGCTTTCCGCGGCCCAATGCGCGACCTGGTCGCGCATCCAGCGCGCGCCGTCCGCCGGACGGCCCGATTCGGCGATTGCATGCGCCACGGCGTGCACGCCAAGCGGACAGGCCGCGTCGATCGCCAGCGCCTGGCGTCCCAGCATTTCAGCGAGAGCGGCATCGCCGTTTTCCGCATGCGCATAGGACGCGATGGCGAGCACGAAGCCGAAGCCGCGTCCGTCATGCGGCCACGCCGGGATCAGCGCATCGACGACCTCGCAGAGCCGGTGGTGCCAGCCAAGGTAGAAAAAGCAGGACTGCGCGAGGCGCAAGGCCAGCAGGTCGCGCGGCCACTTCGCGAGGATGCTCGCGTAGCATTCGGCCGCGAGAACCGGATTGCCTGCAATCCATGCTTCGGCGGCGGCGAGATGGGATCGCACCAGTGGGGATTGCGTCGGCGCGTCGAACGTGCCGATCGCAGCAGCGATCGCGTCGAAGGACGCCGGCGACTTCGTCAGGATGCCGATCGCAATGCGAATGAGCTGCGCCCGGCCGTACTCCGCGTCGCCCGGTGCAATACCATGTAATTGGGCGAGCGGATCGCCGACGCCGCGCATCAGCTGGTCCAGGGCAAGGGAGGTGGCTTTCATGCTGCGCATTCTGCATGCGCACCGCCGGAGGTAGTTGACGCCAACTCCGTGGATGTTTGCCGGGACGCCGGCGTTTCTGCGCGGGCAGCCCGCTCGATTCGGGAAGGCGCCGGCTTTCGAAGCCCGCGCCCGCCTGGACAAAAAGTCCCGCGCTCAGGCCGCCGGCAGCGGATAGTTCGAGGGAAACAATGCGCGCTTCGCCTCCTCGTCCATCTCCTGCTTGAACGCAAGGGTCTTCGCGGCAGCGCGCACGCGCGCGACCGCCGGGCGCGACTCGATCGCGCCGAACCAGCGCTTCACGTTCGGGTAGTGCGACAGCGGATCGGCGTCGCCGTGGAACACGAAGGTCGCGCGGTCGATCCATCCCCAGCCGCACATGTCGACGATGCCGTATTCGTTGCCCACGATCCATTCCCTGCCCTTCAGGTGATCGTCGAGCACCCGATAGTGGCGGTCCGCTTCGCGCCGGTAGCGGTTGATCGCGTAGGGGATCTGCTCGGGAGCGGCGCGCTGGAAATGTACGGATTGTCCGGAATACGGGCCGATGCCGGTGGCAACGAACATCAGCCACGACAGCATGTCGCCGCGATCGGACGCCTTGCCGGTGAACTTGCCGTATTTGTCGCCGAGGTAGAGCAGGATCGCGTTCGAATCGAACACGGCGATTTCCTTGCCGCCCGCGCCTTCCGTGTCGACGATGGCCGGCACCTTGCCGTTCGGGTTGATGGCACGAAATGTCGCGTCGTGCTGCTGGCCCTTGCGTGTGTCGACGGGCACGAGCTCGTACGGAATGCCGGCTTCCTCGAGCAGCAGCAGGACTTTCATCGGATTCGGGGAGGGATGGAAATACAGGCGGATCAATTTGCTCTCCTTTGCTGGTTTGCGTTGTAGGCCGAGGTCTTCGACAATCCGATTTTACGCGGGTGTGCTGGCGGTCCCGCGCGGCAAAAATCGCGCGGGGTTAACATGGGGACGATGGAACGCTTGATCGAAGAGGGCGGTCTCGCGCAAGGCAGCCTGGAAGAGGGCCTGCGTTTTTCGCGACGCATGTATTTGCCTCGCATATTCGGGCTCGCGCTCGGCGCCGTTTGCATCGGTGGCGGACTGATGCAACGCGGCGCCCATCCGATGCTGTGGGTCGCGCTGGCGCTCGACGCCTTCGTCTGGCCGCATGTCGCATACCGGCTGGCGAGCCGCAGTGGCAACCCGTATCGGGCCGAGCAACGCAATCTCATGGCCGATTCTGCCAGCGGCGGCTTCTGGATCGCGGCCATGGGCTTCAACCTCGTGCCGAGCGCGGTGCTGTTTTCCATGCTGGCAATGGACAAGGTCGGTGTCGGCGGCCCGAAATTCCTGTGGCGATGCCTCGTCTTGCAGGGAATCGTCGCCGCCGTCACTGCAGCCGCGTTTGGCTTCGAATCCCATCTTGAATCGAACTTCGCCGCGATGGTGGCGAGCCTGCCGCTGCTGATGGCTTACCCCATCGTGGTCGCGATCACGTCCTACCGGCTCGCGCGCCGCGTGCGCCAGCAAAACCAGATGCTCGCCACGCTGAGCAGCATGGACGGGCTGACCGGGCTGCTCAACCGCATGCACTGGGAGAAAGCGGTCGCCGGCGAATTCGCGCGTTGCAAGCGCACCGGCAGCAAGTCGGCCGTCATGATGATCGACATCGACCACTTCAAGGCCGTCAACGACGAGCACGGCCACCTGGCGGGGGACGAGGTCATTCGCAGCGTCGCGCAAATCCTGTGCGGCGCGATGCGCAAGTACGACGTCGCCGCGCGCTACGGCGGGGAGGAGTTCGGCGTTGTCCTCTCGGGCTCGGACATCGAGGAAGGCAGGACCATCGCCGAGCGCATCCGCAACCTGATCGGGAATACGGTGCTCGAGGCGCGCCACGATATCCGCGCCACGGTGAGCATCGGCGTCGCATCCTTCGATCCGGCGGACGCCGACCATGCATCGTGGATCCGTCGCGCCGACGAGGCGCTGTATCGCGCCAAGGCCGCCGGCCGCAATCGCACCGTAAGCCACGAGGCCGCGCTCACGGAATGACGCGGTTGCGCCTGAAGTCGGCGAACATGCGCAGGAACATTTCTTCGGTATCGACCATGTGGTGGAAGCCCGCGAGCCTTGCCTTGGTCGTACTCGACACGATGTCGTAGTCCGAATTGAACACGTTCTCGGGATAGCCCCACGCGACGATCTCGCCGTAGGCGTGCGGCTGGAGTCTGTATTTCGCCACGATGCGATCCCACACCGGTCCCTTGTCGGCCATCGTGTTTCTCAGGCCGACGTGGCGCGGCGCGGCCAGCTCCATTCCAAAGAAGTCCGCAAACTTCGGCCACAGGTTTTCCCAGCGAATGAGATCGCCGTTGGTGATGTTGAACGCCTGGTTCGCGCCTTTCGGGTCGGTCGCCATCCATGCGATTCCCTTCGCCAGCAGCGCCGCGTCCGTCGCCTGGTATAGCGCGCGATAGGCGCCGGGCTTGCCGGGAAAACTCAGCGGCAGTCCAAGTTCCTTCGAGATGTTCGCGTACACCGCGATCGCCAGGGTCAGGTTCATCGGGCCGCCGGTCGAGAATCCGCAGACCGCGTGCGGGCGCACGACCGACCACGTCCACCGCTTGCCCGTCTGCCTGGCCTCCAGCCAGTCCTGCTGGTCGTAGTAGAAATTCGGCGGCATGTGGCGTGGATCGGTTTCCACGGCGGGTGTCTTGAACGGCCCGAGGTGATTGCCGTAGTACTTGGTGCCTTCCGACAGATGCACATGTTCGAGCGCGGGCGACGCGGCTTCGACGACCTCGACAAGGTTCACGAGCATCGCCTTGTTCACCGAAACCAGTTCCGCCGGATCGCTGCGCTCGAGGTAGGCCACGAAGAAGACATGCGTGACGTCCTTCAGCGACGAGAGCTTGGCCTCCACGTCGGCGCGATCGGTCAGGTCCACCGCGATGTGCCGGTAGTCGCCGGCAATGTTCGGCTTGCGGCGCGACAGCGCGACGATGTCCCAGCCGCCCTGTTTCTGCAGGTGTTCGATGAGATAGCTTCCGACCAGTCCGGAAGCGCCGGTCACGATGGCCTTGCGTGGAGCGTTGCGTTGCATGACATCCTCCTTGCGTGGAAGCGGATCCGGCGAAGGATCGGTTCGCGGCTCGCATCGCCGATTCGATGGGTGCCAGTCTAGCCTTGCCTCATCTGTTTGAAATCCGCATGATTCGGCAGGGAACTCTTTCGGGAATTGCAATGATGGACAAGCTCGACGAACTGGCCGTGCTGGTGGCGATCGTGGACGAGGGTAGCCTGGCGGCCGCGGCGCGCCGGCTGCGCCGCTCCGCCCCGTCGATGACGCGCGTCCTTGCCGCGCTCGAGGCGCGCGCGGGCACCAGGTTGCTGGAGCGGACGACCCGCCGCCTCGCGCCGACCGAAGCGGGAGCGGCACTCGCGGCCCGTGCGCGGACACTGCTGTTGGATTATTCGGGGGCGCTCGACGACCTCGCGTCGGCGCCGGTGCGCGGCCTGCTCCGCGTCGCGGCGACGGTGCCGTTCGGCCGTCTGCACGTTTCGCGCATCGTGAACGGCTTCCTCGCCGCCTATCCCGATACGCGCATCGACCTCGTGCTGGACGACCGCTACGTCGATCTCATCGACGAGGGCGTCGACGTGGCGGTGCGAGTCGGTGCGCTTCCCGATTCGAGCCTGGTGGCCAGGCGTGTCGGCAGCATGCGCGGCGTCGTCGTGGTCGGCAGCCCCGGATATCTCAAGAAACGCGGCACGCCGCAGCGGCCGGCCGATCTCGCGAAGCACGACATTATTTTCGCGAACATCCATCACCGGCCGAGCGAATGGCGCCTCGGCAGCGGTGCACGCGGCGCGGTCGCAAGGTTTACGCCGAGGCTGTCCGTCAACGACGTGGAAACGCAGATCGCCGCCGCCCGGGCCGGCCGCGGACTCGCGCGCGTGCTGCCGTACCAGATCGAAGCCGATCTCAAGTCGGGCAAGCTCGTGCCGGTGTTGCGCGCCTACGAACCGGTACCCGAGCCGGTGCACCTGGTGACGCCAGGCGCGCGCGTGACGCCGAAGGTCAGGGCCTTCCTCGACTACGCGATGGCGGAATTCATGAAAATCGACGCGATCAACATCGCCGTCGGAAAGGCATCCCGGGTCACGCCACAGCGATAAGCAGGCGGCGGCGCCGAGAGCGGGGAGGCTGCAGGTCCGCAGGCATGCCCTGGTCGATGATTTCGGCCGTTGGGTCGCTTCCCGGCGCAAAGGGTCGATCGGACGACGCCCCGCGCGCAAGTCCTCGAATGCTGGCCTACGCGGCCGCCGCCCGCCGCCGAAACAGCACCACCGCGCGATCGACGACTGCGGCGCATAGCAGCGACGCGCCGACCAGCGGATAGAAAATCGCCACCGGGATCACGATCGCCAGCAGGCCGCGCACCACGCGCGGATCGGCGGGTTGCGGGGGCACGCCGAGCGTGCCGGCGGGGCGGCGCTTCCACCACATGATCATCGCGGCGAACGCCATGATGACGATGGCGATGCAGCCCGCCAGCATCACGTAGCGGTTGATCCAGCCGTATTCCTGCCCCTGGTGCACGGCGATGCCCCATTCGATGGCCTTCGCCACGGGGCCGAAGCGCGCGTAGCCGACGTCGTCGAGCACGCGCGCATCGAATTGGTCGACGTACACGATGCGCATGTCCTCCACGCGCGCCGGACTGTAGGTGCCGGCGTACGCGCCGCGCGCGCCCTGCGGCAGCGTGACGCCATACGGCTTCGGCAGTCCCGCGCGGTCGAGCGCCGCGACCGCTTCGTCGATCGTGATCGGCGTTCGGCTTGTTCCTGTGGATTCCGGCGCACGCGCTTTCTCCAGCGCCCACGGGCCTTCGGGCCTGGGCGCCTCATGATGGCCGCCGTGCGCGCCGCCCTTCACGGTTTTCTCCAGCATCCATTCCGGCACCACGTCCGCGGGCGGTGCCGGGCGGCCGAGGCCTTTCACCGCCGACCACTCCTGAACATTGCCACCCCAGACGTCCGACCACGGCATGCCTGTGACGGCGAGGAACACGATCACCGCCGCGGCAAATATTCCTGTGACGGCATGGACGTCGCGCCAGAACACGCGCTCGCGCGGTCCGCGTCGCACGCTGACCACGCCGCCGCGATCGCCGCGCGGCCACCACAGGAAGATGCCGGTGCCGACCAGGATGATGGTCCAGCCGGCCGCGATCTCGACGAGCCAGCTCGCGGTGCGCCCGAAGTACTGCAGGCTGTGCAGCTTGCGCACGACTTGCATGGCGCCGCCGTAGCGCGTCATGCCGAGCAGACGGCCGTCATGCGGATCGGCGAAGGCCGTGCGCGGCTCGCCGTCGGGCAGGCGCACGATCATGCGGATGGATCGTGTCGGCTCCGCCGGGCGCGTGAACTGCAGCACCGCACCGCCGCTCTGTTCCTGCACCTTTCGCAGGACCTGCGCCATCGGCAACGCTGCGCCGCGCACCGCCACCTCCTGCCATTCACGGTAGACGGCGTGGTCGATCTCGTCCTTGAACAGGTAAAGCGCGCCGGTCGCGGCGAGCAGCAGCAGGAAGGGCAACACCAGCAAGCCGGCGAAGAAATGCCAGCGCCACACCACGCGATAGAGCGAACCGGCGCGACCCGCGGCGGGTGCGTCGTAACTGCCTGGTGTCTGGGTCATCCGGGATGATTTCGCATCAGAACGCCTTCAGCCGCACGCCGGCGAACGCGGTGAACGGCTGGCCGAGGTAGGGCGTCGCGTTGCCGCTATTTTGCGCGATGTAGGTCTGGTCGAACAGGTTCTGCACCTGGCCGAACACCTCGACCCGCTTCGAGAATGCATAGGCCGCGTAGACGTCGACGACCGTGTGGCTGCCGACCGGCAGCGTTCCCGCGTTGTCGGCGTAGTAGGCCTGCGCGCTGCGCACGCGCGTGGAGGCCTTGAAGCCGTTGCCGGGTTCGTAGCCGAGGCCGACCGAGCCTTGCTGGCGCGGGATGCCGCCCTGAGTATGGCCGACCGTGGCCGGGTCGGCATCGTTTTCGAGGATCTTTGCGTCGACATAGGCGTAGGAGAACAGCGCGCTCCAGGCCGGCGCGAACTGCCAGGAGAACTCGGCTTCGATGCCGCGCGTGCGCGCCTTGCCGGCGTTGATGTTGCGCGTGCCGAAGAAAAAGCCGGCCGGCAGCTCGGAAGGGTCGAGGTTGCGCGAGGTGATCAGGTCGCGGATGGTGTCCTCGTAGTAGGTGACCTGGCCGTGCACACGCGAATAGTCGATGTCGAACCCGGCTTCGCCGCCGGTCAGGCGCTCGGGCGTGAGGGCCGCGTTGGGCTGAAAAATGCCGCCAGGTATGGCATAGGCACGGTAGAGGTTGTCGAGCGTCGGCGCGCGGAATGCCTTGTAGGCCGCGCCGCGTAGCGCGAAGTTGTCGGTGACGGCATAGCGCGCGGACAGCCGCGGGCTGGTGCTGGACGCGCTCTGGTCCGGCGTCTCGCCGATGCCGCCGGGGTTGCCGTCGAAGCCGTCATAGTTGGTCCAGCGTTCCTGGCGCAGTGCCGCGACCAGCTGCAGGCGCTCGATCGGATCGACCTCGACCTGCGCGAACACGCCGACGAAGCGCTGGCTGCCGCGGCCGACGTCGGTGCGGATGTGCGCGCCGGTCTCGTCGAAGATCTGGCTGCTGTCCTCGCCGCGGATGTGGCGCAAGTCCGCTCCGGCCGAGACCAGCGGCACGAGGTCGTTCACGCGCTTGGACCAGACGCCCGACAGGCCGACGTCCTCGACCGGCGTGTCGTGCAGGTTCTGCACGTACTCGGCGAAGCCGCGCGAGAAGCCGGTCGGCGTGCCGGTGTTGGCGGTGACGAAGTGCTCGTCGGTGTAGAACGCGGTCACGGACAGCCGGCTGTCGTCGGGCAGGCGCTGCGTGATGCCGCCGGAATAATCGGCGTTGCGCTGGTGGTTCGTGCTGAGGGGCGTGCCCAGCGTTTGGTCGTTTTCGTGGTAGCCGAAGCGCGCGAACGCCGTGGTCGAGTCTGTCAGCCTGCCCTTGCCGGTGAGCTCGACGTTCTGCGCCGAAAACGAGGTCGGCACGTCGAGCGGCGCGCGCTGGTCCTCCGGCACCTGGTTGTAGCCGTCGGTGCGCCAGTCGTTGAGGTTCGCGCTCAAGCCAAAGCGATCGGACGGCGCCCAGGCGCCGTAGCCGTTGGCGCGCCGCGTGTTCTGCGAGCCGTAGCCGCCCGACAGCTCGGCCGTGTTGGCATCGGGCTCGCGCGAGAAAATGTTCACCACGCCCCCCATCGCGAAGTTGCCCCACAGGCTCGAGGCGCCGCCGCGCAGGACCTCGACGCGATCGACGGTTTCCATGGGAACGCGGTTCCACTGCACGTAGCCGAAGAACGGGTCGTTGAGCGGAACGCCGTCGCGCAAGACCAGCGCACGGGTGCCACCCAGACCGCGCATCGACACCGCGTTGGCCGTGGGGTGGGTCTGGTAGGAAGCATTGTCCTGCACGTTCAGGCCGGTGACCGTGCGCAGCGCGTCATCGAGCGACTGTGCCGGCGTCTGCCGGATTTCGTCGTGCGTGACGACGGAGGCTGCGATCGGCTGCTCGGCCGAGCCGAGGTCGCTGCGCGTGGCGGTGACGGTCACCGTGGGCGCGACGACGGTGCCAGGCTCGGCTTCCGCGGCGACGGCCAGCAACGGCGCGCCCAGCGCAAGGCAGAGGAACGCGCGCGCGCGGCCGGCCAACGACGGGCCGGACGGCGGAATGGCTGCGGGCGGCGTCGAAGCCGCGATAGCGACGGGAAGGATGCGCATGGCTGAAGTGGCGTGCCTGTGGCATTGGAAACGTCGGAATCTAGCCGACACGGCCCGAAATTGGGATGCGACATAGTGTCGCGCCCGCCGCGCGGCGGATGTGACGCGCCACGCAGGGACTGGCGACGCTATGCGGCCGGCCTGGACGCCGGCTTGCGGCGCGCATTCGGGGCGATTTCCCAGTAAGGCGGATCGCCGAAGGCCTTGCGCAAGTGATCCGTCAACGCGCGAATCTTGGCGGAGGGCCCGCGATCGGCGGGGTGCGCGATGAAAAGCTCCGCCCCCTGGCCTTCGAGGCCGATGTCGACGGTGCGCAGCGAGCCTGCTTTCAGTTCCGCATGCACCAGGAATGTCGGCACGAGGGCAATGCCCAGGCCGGCGAGCGCGGCATCGCGGATCATGATGCCGTTGTTGATGCGCAGGCATTTTTGCGGCCGCACGACGACGTCACCCCTGCGGCCGGAGCCCGGAAAACGCCAGTCGGTTTCGCGGTAGCTGTAGAGGATGGCGTCGTGCGTCTGCAGTTCCGCGGCCGATCGCGGCAGGCCGCGGCGCTTGAGATAGGCGGGCGCGGCGACCAGCACGCGCCGGCTCGAAGCCAGTCGCTTGACGACCAGGCGATTGTCCTGAACCGGGCCGTGCCGGATCACCGCGTCGTAACCGCCGGACGCGATGTCGACGAAGCGATCGTCGAGTTCCAATGTCAGGTCGATTGCGGGGTTTGCCTGCAGGAAGGGAAACAACGCCGGGCCGAGGTGCAGGCTGCCGAAGCTCACCGGCGCGGCAAGTCGCAGCGATCCGGTGAGCGCGCCGCGCCGCTGCGCCAGTTCCGCCGCGGCGTCCGCGGTTTCGCGCAGGATCAGTCGCGCCCGCGCGAGGAAGGCGACGCCGTCCTCCGTAACGCATACCTTGCGCGTCGAGCGCTGCAACAGGCGCGCGCCAAGCGATCGTTCCAGTTCGCTGATGCGCTCGCTCAACACCGATTTTGCGATGCCCATGCGCCGCGCGGCTTCGGTGATCGATCCGGCTTCCGCGACGGCGGCAAAGGCGGCAAGCCCGTCGAGCTTGATCATCGTTCGGGAATTCCGGATACCGGATTCGGCAATGTCAGGTTTATCCGGACGATACCTTCAGCTTATAGTGCTGTCCATCCGGACTGCGCCGCAGGGCAGGTTCATTCATTCCATGGAGATCGCAATGCGCAGATTTGTCGCCGCCATTTTCCTCGCACTTTCCGCCGCACTGGCAATCGCCCCCGCTTTTGCGGACACGATCAAGATCGAAAGCCGCTACCAGGAAGCCAACGGCGTGCGGCTGCATTACCTCGTCGCCGGCAAGGGCGACCCGGTGCTGCTGTTGCACGGCTACGCGCAGACCAGCCACATGTGGCTGCCGCTGATTCCCGAGCTTGCCAGGACGCATACCGTGATCGCGCCCGACCTGCGCGGCTTCGGCATGTCCGCCAAGCCGGAATGCTGCTACGACAAGAAATCTATGGCGCAGGACATCCACGCGCTCGCCGGGAAACTCGGCTACACGAAAGTGGCAGTCGTCGGCCACGACATCGGCTTGATGGTCGCTTATGCCTACGCGGCGCAATATCCGCAGGATGTCGACCGCATCGTGTTGATGGATGCCTTCCTGCCGGGTGTGGGCGACTGGACCAAGGTCTGGCTGCTGCGCGACCTCTGGCACTTCCACTTCTACGGCAAGACGCCGCTTGCGCTGGTAAAGGGTCGCGAGCGGATTTATTTCGAGCATTTCTGGAACGATTTCGCAGCAGACCCGAAGCACTCGGTGTCGGAAAAGGACCGGCAGTTCTACACGAAGCAATACGCGCAGCCGGGTGCGATGCGAGCGGGCTTCGAAGTCTTCAAGGGGTTCGAGCAGGATGGCAAGGACTTCGCCGGGTTTGCGCAGACGAAACTCACCATGCCGATGCTCGTGTTGAGCGGAGAAAAGGCGGGCGGCCAGTTCCTGATCGACCAGGGCGCAATGGTCGATGACCATGTCGAAGGGTTCATCGTGCCGGGATCGGGACACTGGCTGATGGACGAAGCACCGAAGATCGTAGTTCCGAAGCTGGTCGAATTCCTGAATCGTTGAACCCGGCGGTGGCAGCGCGCATTCGCATTCCGCACACGCGCCGTTGCCCCGGCTAGCGAATATTCGAGCGGCGCGGGGAGTCTTGTCAGCGCGGGATCGACCCGCTAATATCCGCCTGCCTTCTTCGCGAAGGTGATTCGTTCAGTATCCAGCCAGCTACGCGTGGGGTTTAGCGCCAGCCAGCCCGTGATTTTCGGACCGGCCCTCGGAGCGCCCCATGACCCATCCAGTCGTCGACGTATTTTTCGCATCGTGCGCGAATCCCCGCGCTCGCACTTACGCGGTGCTTGTCGCTCTCGGCGCGGCCTTTGCCTTCAACGCCACGGCGCAAACCAGCGCTGCGGAGCCGGCCTCGCCGGCAGCTCCCAATCAACAAGACACGCCCGTGCTGGACGTCGTCGATGTGGCCGCGCCGCGGGGGGAGGGCTACTCCGTCGAAGAGAGTTCGTCCGCGACCAGGCTGAGCCTGTCGCCGCGCGAAACGCCGCAATCGCTGACGGTGATGACGCGCGAGCGCCTGGACGACCAGGGCTTGACGTCGATGCGACAGGTGCTGGACAACACGCCCGGCATCTACTCCAACGCCTACGATACCGAACGCGTGCTGTTCTATTCGCGCGGCTTCCTGATCGACAACCTGATGTACGACGGCGTTCCGGCCATCCCGAACTTCGACACCGGGTCGATCGACGAAACCATAGACATGGCCCCTTACGAGCGCATCGAGATCGTGCGCGGGGCGACCGGACTGATGACGGGCACCGGAAATCCCGCTGCATCGATCAATCTCGTGCGCAAGCATGCCGACAGCAAGGTGCCAGCGATCTCGCTGGACTTGACGGGCGGGTCTTGGCAATACGGCCGCGCGACCGTCGATGCGTCGATGCCGCTGAACCAGGACGGCAGCGTTCGCGGCCGCTTCGTCGCGGCAGCCGAGGATACCGACTCCTACCAGGCGCTATACGAGAAGAAGAAGTACGCGGTGTACGGCATCATCGATGCCGACCTGACGCCCGACACGCGCGTGTCGCTCGGATTCGACTATCTCGACAACCGCCCGAAATCGAATACCTGGGGATCTTTCCCGCTGTTTCTTTCAGACGGTCACCTGCAGGACTGGCCGCGCTCGGTGACGACGGCCACGGACTGGACCTACTGGAAAAAACGGACGCAAACGATATTCGGCGAGTTGAGCCATACGTTCGACAACGGCTGGTTGTTGCGCTCGACCCTGAGCAGCCGGGTATTCAAGGAAGACCTCGAGCTCTTTTACGTCTTCGGATTTCCGGATCCGGCGACCGGCCTCGGCCTCGACCCGTTCGCGTACAAGAGCCAGAACAAGATCACCGAGAACGAGCTGGACCTCTATGCGTCCGGCCCGTTCGAGCTCGCGGGACGCAAGCACGATCTCGTCGGCGGCCTCAACGTGTCGCGGGCCAAGAACACCGGTACCGAAAACGCCACTGTGGGCACATTGCCGCCCACCGGGAATTTCTTCGCGTGGGACGGCAGCTATCCGCGACCGGAATTCGGGCCGGCAACGCCGCTCAGCGATATCAAGACCGACCAGCAGGCCGTCTACGCCGCCGCCCGGTTCAACGTCGCCGATCCCTTGCACGTCATCGCGGGCGCGCGCTACGCATGGTGGAAGGTCGACTCGTTCTACGTCTACGACACGCCTTTCAATTCGCAGTACGATTTTTCGAAAGCAATTCCCTACGCGGGCCTGGTGTGGGACTTCCTGCCCCAGTACTCCGCGTTCGCGAGCTACACCGGCATTTTCAATCCCCAGAACAAGCGCGACATCAATGGCCACTACCTCGATCCGGTCGACGGCCGTAGCTACGAGGTCGGCCTCAAAGGCGAGCACTTCGATCGCCGGCTCAACACCGCGATCACCGTATTCGAGACGCGCCAGAACAATGTTGCGCAGGCGGTAACCGATCCGGGTACCGGTGATCCGGTCTTGCTGCCCGACGGATCTGCCGTTTCCGAGGCCGTGGACGGCATTCGCACCAGGGGCGTCGAAATCGAGTTGGCGGGCCGGCTGACCAGCGAATTGCAGGCTTCGTTCGGTTGGACCTACTACCAGATCCGCGATGCCATGGACCAGCGCGCGCAAACCTTCGTGCCCAGCACGATGGTGCGCATGTTCGCGACATGGGAGCCGAGGAGGATGGTCGAGCACCTGACCCTGGGCGCCGGCGTGAACTGGCAATCCGCCACCAACACCGTGGTGGCCTCGCCCGGCGGAGCGACCGTATTGAACCAGGGCAGTTTCGCCCAGGTTGCCGTGATGGCCCGCTACCAGTTCACGCCCAATGTGTCGGTCCAGTTCAACGGCAACAATATTTTCGACCGCAAGTTCTACGTGCTGGACCAGTATGACAACACCTACTACGGTGCGCCGGCGAACTACTCGCTTACGCTGCGGGTGTCGTACTGACGCGCGTCGCGATACGGCTGCTGCCGGACCAGCCGGGGAAGGTCAGCGCAGCCACCACCACAGGCCGATTGCCACGATGGCCGGCATGCCGAATACCAGGAAGAACATCGGCGTTTCTTCCGCAACGGAGTAGCCCGCGCTTTTCACGCCCATGACCATGTTGAAGCCGGCGCCGGCCAGCCAGATCGGCAGGAATGCGAGCACGGCCGGCGCCAGTGCCGGCTTCCCGCCATACAGGTAGCCGACCACCGCGCACAGGCCGAGCAGCACGAATCCCGTGCAGATGACGATGACGGTATGCATGGATTCCTCCTCCTTCAGTCCGCCCGGCCGATGTCGAGTCTCGCGATTTTTCCGGATGACGATAGTTTGAACCGGAGATAGGTTCGGAAGTCACCCCATTGGTCGGAATGAAAGGCGCCCGTCAGGTCGAGCCCGCCGGTCTCGACCGTGTCGATCGAAGTGAATCGCTCGTGTCCGAGCGCATCCATCGTGTATTTTTCCAGGCTGCGCGGCAAGCCGTCGTCGTACAGCTTGGCATCCGGTTCAAACAGCGCCGACCACGTGTTGCGATCGCCAGCTTGCAGGGCTTCGATGGCCGCTTTCACTTTCGGGTTTGTCAGCTTTCAGATCGACTGGCATGCTCGGTTCGTGATCGGTTGGGCGGCACGGCTGGCCGCGCTGCATAATGTATCCATGGAAGAACCCCTGATCAACGACGTTTCCGACACCGCATTCTGGGTTGCGCATTATCGCGCACAGGAATCCGCGCGCGCCGATGCCCTGTTTCGCGATCCTTTCGCCGGGCGCCTGGCCAGCGAACGCGGCGCAAGGATAGCCGCCGGCATGCCGGCGGCGCGCATGACGGCGTGGTTGATCGCGATGCGCACCGTCATCATCGACGACATCATCCTGGCGGCGGTGCGAACCGGCGCCGATTGCGTGCTGAACCTCGGCGCGGGCCTGGATGCGAGGCCTTATCGCCTGGAGCTGCCCGCTTCGCTGCAGTGGATAGAGGCGGACTACGCGCGCGTCGTGGAATACAAGCAAGAAAATCTGGCGGCCGCGAAACCTCGCTGCAAGCTCGATCGCGTGAAAATCGATCTTGCCGAACCGTCCGCGCGCAAGGCCTTCCTTGCAGACGTAAACGCACGCTTCGGGAACATCCTGGTGCTGACCGAGGGCGTGGTGCCTTACCTGGGCGTCGAGGAAGCCGGCGAACTCGCCGGCGACTTGCGTGCGAACGCGAATATGCGGCACTGGCTGCTGGATTATTTCTCGAAGGAGGCGATGAAATTCCGCAAGCGCACCCGGATGAACGAGAAGATGCGCAACGCGCCGTTCAAGTTCGATCCCGACGACTGGTTCGCGTTTTTCCGCGGACACGGCTGGGAAGCGGAGACGATCCGTTACCTGACCGACGAGGGCGACCGGCGCGGCCGCGCGCCGCCGTTCCCATTACCTGCGCGCATCGTTTTTCGCATCCTCAGCATGCTGGCACCGCCCGAGCGCAGGCTCGAGATGCGCAGGTTCTCGGCCTATGTACTGCTCAGGCCGGCGTCCTGATTCGAGGAGATATCAAGTGCGCCATCGGCTGTCGATGTTCCTGCTGTCGATCCTGCTGGCTGGGATCATGCCGAAGGCTTCCGCCCGCGCCGACAATGGCCCGCTGTTCGCGGTGCTGGTATTTTCGAAGACGGCGGGTTACCGGCACGATTCGATTCCCGCGGGCATAGAAGCCATTCGTGCCCTGGGCGATCAGGACAATTTCTCGGTCGACGCGACGGAAGACGGCAAGGCGTTCAACGATGCCAATCTCGCGCGGTATCGCGAAGTCATTTTCCTGAGCACGACCGGCGAAGTGCTGGATGCGGAAGAACGCGCCGCATTCGAGCGATACGTCCGTCACGGCGGCGCCTTCGTCGGCATCCATGCCGCGACCGACTCGGGCTATGAGTGGCCGTGGTACGGCGCATTGGTGGGGAATTACTTCAAGCGGCATCCTGCGATCCAGCAGGCCAGGCTGGAGGTTACGGACGCATCGCATCCGTCGACGCGGAATTTGCCCATCAGCTGGAAGCGCGTGGATGAATGGTATGACTTTCGAAACGATCCCGATCCCGGTCTAACGATCCTGATTCGCATCGACGAAAGGTCCTATCGCGGCGGCCGCATGGGCGCAAACCATCCGGTGGCCTGGTGCCACGAATACGATGGCGGCCGCGCGTGGTACACAGCACTCGGCCATGGCGGCGAAGCCTACGGCGAACCACTGTTTCGCGAACACTTGCGCGGCGGCATCCTGTGGGCGGCCGGTGCCGAGGGAAGACGATGAATCGCAATCGGTGAACCGGAAAATCCCCGGGAATTCCAACCTGCCTTCCCCTTTCCCCCTTCCCCCTTTATGGGCGAAGCCCTGTATCCAGCGAAGTCGGGCACCCTCCACCCTTCCCGCTTTCGTTACGGTAACCCGGCATGCAGGCTCTCCACGATAAGGTTGATTTTCGCCAGCACCGAGTCGCGTTCCAGCCGCTGGCTGGAGACTTCGAGTTCTTCGGTCGAGAACATCTGGCGCACGCTCGAGCCGCCGGCCATGATTGCCTTCAGTTCCGGCGCCTCAGGCAGGGGAACCTTGTCCGGGTCTGGAAACCAGGCCAGCGTAATCTCCTCGGGCCGGCGTCCGCGCTTGATCAACTGGTCACGGATGGTGTGCATGATATTGGCCGCGCCGCGGCTGGCCCTGTCGGTTCGCGTGTTCAAGTCCATTGATGTCCTCCTCGGTCGCGACTCGAAGGTCGACAGCGAAGGCGGCAGTCGGTTCCTCGCGGTACACGACATGTCCAGGGGCAATGCAGGGCCACGTCGTCATTGCGCGACGTTCCTGCAACATTTGTGTCGTCACAAAACTTCCGGCGCGCCGGGGCGTCCCAGATTCACCGAATGCGGCGAATCGCGCCTCTGGCCAGTCGCCGCATCGCGACAACAGGAGTGAACATGGCTGAAGAATCCATCGACGAAACGAGCCAGGCGGCGCCCGATGGCATGCCGCGGCGCTCATTTCTGGGGTACCTCGGAGGTGGCTTGGCAGGTGCGCTTGCATCGCGCAGCCTGATCGCGTCAGCGGCCGAGGAAGACCGCATCGAGATGCCGCCGATCCAGGCGCCTACCGAAAAGCCCGAGAAAGCGGTCACGCCGAAGGAGCCGCCACCCAAGCGGGTGGGTTACGCAGTAGTCGGCCTGGGGCGCCTCGCGATCGGCGAGGTGCTGCCGGCAATCGCCAAATCGAAGCGTTCGCGGGTGGTGGCACTGGTCAGCGGTGACGCGGACAAGGCCGGCAAGGTTGCGCGCCAGTACGCGGTCAGGCCGGACTCGATCTATGACTACGGCAACTACGGCCAGCTCGCCGACAACCCGGAAGTCGACGCCGTATACATTGCCCTGCCGAACGGCATGCACGCCGAATTCACGATCCGCGCGGCGCGCGCCGGCAAGCATGTCCTGTGCGAGAAGCCGATGGCGATCAGCGTGCGCCAGTGCGAAACCATGATCGCGGCCTGCGAGGCGGCGAAAAAGAAACTGATGATCGCGTACCGTAGCCAGTACGAGCCCATGGATCGCGCGATCGTCAAGATGATCCGCGACAAGAAGCTGGGCGAACTGCGGGAGTTCGTCTCCGTGAATTCCCAGAACGTGGGCGATCCCGGGCAGTGGCGCCTGAAGCACGAACTCTCCGGCGGCGGCCCGCTTGCCGACCTGGGCATCTACTCGATCAACGCCGCACGTTTCCTGTCTGGCGAGGAACCCTTCGAGGTCACCGGGTCGGCGTATCGCCGCACCAGCGATCCGCGTTTCCAGGAAGTCGAAGAGTCCGCGCATTTCATCCTGCGCTTCCCGAGCGGACTGACCGCGACCTGTGCGACCAGCTTTGCCACGCATCGGTCGCAGTTTTTCCGCGTGCACGGGTCGGAGGCGTGGGCGGAGATGAATCCGGCCTTCTCCTATCACGGACTCGAAATGCGCATCGGGCGGGTGGAGAACGGCGAGGAAATCCTGCAGGTGCCGCGCATCGACCCGGTCGATCAATTCGTGGCGGAGATCGACCACATGTCCTGGTGCATTCGCAACGACGTGAAGCCGCACACGCCCGGCGAGGAGGGCTTGCAGGACATGCGCATCATCGAGGCGATCTACGAGTCGGCGCGCAGCGGCAGCGTAGTGAAGATTTCCACTCCGACGTTGACTCGCGGGCCGGAGCCCGTCGAGGAAGCGTAGCCGCCCCTAGGAAGTGGTCATCATCACCGGCGCGTGGTCGCTGGTGCCAAAATCCGCCAGCACCGTGCACTGCGTGGCCTTCGCTGCGATGCCGGGCGAGGCGAGGATGTAATCGATGCGCCAGCCGATGTTGCGCGCGCGCATGTTGCGCCACGGCGCCCACCAGGTGAACAGGTTGGGATTGTCGGGATCCAGCGCGCGCCCAACGTCGACCAGGTGCCCGCCGAGCAGTTGCTCGAACAGCGCGCGTTCATCTTCCCGCTGGCCGATGACGCCGGCCTTCCTCTCCTTCGGATGCACGTCCATGTCGTTGCGCGTGACGTTCATGTCGCCGCACAGCACCAACTCCTGCCCGTCGTCGTGCACCTGTTTTGTCCAGGCGGCGAGGTTTGCCAGGAATCGCAGCTTCGCTTCATAGTCCTTGCCGCCGTTGGGCACATAGACGCAAGCCAGCAGGAGATTTCCGAACTGCGCCTGCACGATGCGCGATTCCATGTCGAATGACGGATGGCTGAAGACGGGCTCGGTGGAAAACAGTCCCTTGCGCACGTGCAGCGACACGCCGGAATAGGCGCGCAGGCCGTGCCAGAAGACGTGGTAGTCCTCGTGGTGGCATTGATGCGGAATCTGCGCCGGCTCCGCCTTCAATTCCTGCAGGCAGACGACGTCGGGGCGCTCGCGATCCAACCATTCGCAAAACTGCGCCTGGCGGGCGCGGATGCCGTTAACGTTCCAGGTGGCGATTTTCATCGGGTGCCGTAGTCGGTCGTAGGCAACAACGGGCCGGGCCGCCTGGATCTCCCGGCGGTGCGCTCCGTGATCGCGAACCTGCCTGCAACGGGAACTCTTTCGGCCGTTCGTGGCCCATGCAGGGGCGGTGGGTCCGGTGCCATCCGGGCTCGAATGCAATCGGCCAATTCAACGGAAAATCCTCGCTCTGAAGTCATGGTAGATGCCGGAAAAATACGCAATGCAAGCATACTCGTCGTGGACGACGATGAGCAGAACCTGCTGCTCATCGAGCAGATGCTCAAGACCGCAGGCTATGTTTGCGTCGACGCCACGAGCGACCCGCATGCGGTCAGCGACCTGCATCGGGCCAAGCGTTACTCGTTGATCATCCTCGACCTGCAGATGCCGGAGATGGACGGCTTCGACGTCATGGAGGGCCTGCGCCCGATCGAGGCCGGAAGCTACCTGCCGGTGCTGGCGCTGACCGGGCAGCCCAGCCACAAGCTGCGGGCGCTCGAAAGCGGTGCCAAGGATTTCATCAGCAAGCCCTTCGATCCGCCGGAGTTCCTGACCCGCGTCAACAACCTGCTCGAGGTGCGCCTGCTGCACGAGGAATCGCGCGAGCACGCCAGGATGCTGGAAGCGCTCGCGCTGCACGATCCGCTCACCGGCATGGCGAACCGGCGCCTGCTACTCGATCGCCTGGCCATGGCGATCGCCCAGGCGAAGCGCGGCAAGGGATGCATGGCGATCATGTACCTGGACCTGGACGGCTTCAAGTCCATCAATGACATGCACGGGCATGCCGCCGGCGACGCGCTGCTGAAAGCGGTTTCGCGAAGGCTGTCCGGCGCGGTGCGCGAGGAGGATACGGTGGCGCGGTTGGGCGGGGACGAGTTCGTGGTGACGCTTCCGCACATCCACAGTACCGGCGACGCCATGGGCATGGCACAAAAGATCCTCGGCGCGGTTTCGAAACCCTACGACCTGGATGCGAAATCGCTGGCTGTCACGATCAGCATCGGCATCGGCATTTATCCGCAAAGCGGCAAGGATGTCGACGCGCTCATGAAGGCCGCGGACGCGGCGCTCTACGAAGCCAAGCGCGCGGGCAAGAACATTTACCGGATCGCGCCGGACACCTGACCCTCGATCGGAACTTGCCGGATGGTCGCTGCGGCAGGGTCAGTACCGGTTACTTGTCCGCCTTGCCGCCCGGATCGCCGGCCGTGCCGCCGCCGGGAAGCCCGCCTCCCGTGGCATTGGAGGATTTCGACGCATGCTTCTTGTGCTTGCGCGAAGATTTCTTGCCGGCGTCGGGTGCGGGCGCGTCGGCGTTGTTCGTGCCGGCTGCCCGCATGCTGCTGTCCGATTCGGGCCGCGGCGTCGTGTCGGCCGATAAGGCGGGAATCGCCGGCGACAGGACAATCACCGCGGTGCCGGATAAGAGTATCCGAAATAATTTGCTCATCGTTGCTCTCCTTGCTCGAATGTTCGCGACAGGAATACTCACGAGGGACATAAATTCGTTCGTGGGCGTGTTGGGTTAGTCACGCGACGATCCTGCGGGTTCTCGCGACATTCGAATTCACCCGCGGTACCCGGCCGATGCATGGCACTCGCCGCCGGAATTCGCCATCGCGATGACAGCGAGTTTCTTTCGACGAGCTTACTTGCACGCCCGTGCGTCGAGCTTCAGCGAGTAATCGTTCGCGAGATCCGACCGCTCGGCCGCGCCCGGGTGTGTCGACAGGAAAGGCAGGTCGATGCCCGAAGCTTGCAGCGAGCGGTACATCTGCATCGTACGGAAGCGGCCGCAGGGATCGTAGCCGGTCTCCACCGCCCAGCGCAGGCCGAGGTCGTCGGCCGCCCGTTCTTCGTCTCGCGTGAAGGATCGCGCGTAAGCCGCCACGCCCAGGCTCGCGATCGTGCCCCCCATCGGCACGCCGGCGAGGTTCAGCACCGTGCCGAGAACCTGGCTGGTGCCCGTCGCCGCGTCGTCGCGTTTCTGCCGCGCCGCACTGGTATGGCCCAGCTCGACGTGGGCCAGCTCGTGCCCGACGGTCGTTGCCAGCGCATCGACGTCCATGCCCAGGCGGTCGAGCCAAGTCAGCGACAACGCGATCACCGGACGGCCCTGGTATTCGAATGCCAGCGCGTTCGGCGAATCCATCTCCACCAGCGCAAGGTCGGCATGCACGCGGCTCGTCTGCTCCAGCGCATGCTTCACCGTGACGACGTTGTGGATGACTTCTTCCGGCACGAGCACCGCTGATCCGTCCTTGCGCTTCAGCTTCAATCCCTCGGGAGGAACATTGGACCAGGCATCCTGGGACGCAGGCAGCCAGAGTGCCTTCACATCGCTTTTGCGGGTCGCGCAGGCGCATGCCGTGAATGCGAGCAGCAAGACGATGAAGATCCGCATCGAAGCAGGATAGCCAGTTCCAGCGGCAACGACACAAGCCTTCGCAGACCCGGAGGCGGGCGACGGCCTCAGCGCTGCTCCCTGCTGCGACGAATCGCGTCACGCTCGGCATTGCGTTCCTTGTCGAGGTCGCGATCGCGATCGGAGTTGCGGTCGCTTTCATACAGGCCTTCGCGATCCTGCTGCTGTTTCTTGCGACGATCGTTGTAGACCCGCTCGCGGTCGCTCGTGGCGGGTGCGGGCGTGGCGGCTTTCGCGGGCTGACTATCGGCGGCTGCTGGGCGTTCCTGGTCCTGAACGCCACGCGGGCGTCCCGCGGCGGGCCGGCGATCCGTGCTGGCTGGTGCTGCCGCGGGCTTCGCCGCCGAGGTTGCCGGTGCGACCGCATCCGGCGCCGACAATGACTTCGCCGCCGGCGCAGCGACTGCCGCCGGCACGCTCGAGGAATTCGACGTGCCCACCGGAACGGCCGGGATAGCCGATGCCGGACTCGGAACCGGCACGCTGGCAGCCGCGGCGGCGGCCGGGGCCGCAACATTCGGGACTGCGGGAACCGCGGGTGAGAAAGACGTTGCCGCAGCCGGTGCGGCCGCCGACGGGATCGCGGCGGCGGCGCCGCCACCCGCACCCGCGGCGGGCACCGCCGGCGCTATCGGCGGCAGGGTGGAGGCCGGCGCCTCCTTCAGTCCGGGCGCGCCATCGGTCGGCGTCTCCTGCATTTCGCTGGCGGCGTTGGAATTCGGTTCGCCTTCGCGCGTTTGCGATCGATTCAGGCGCTGTCGGGATTCGAGCTTCTCCTTGAGCTTTTCCTGGACCTTCTGGTGGCGTCCTTCCAGCAGGCCCTCGTTCGGCGTCGGCTGGAAGAATTCCGGAATGCGCTCCAGCAGCCGGGCTTTCCCTTCGGGCGAGAGCGGGGCGAAGCCTGCCGTGTTCGGCATCACGTCGACCCGGCCGGAGGCGTGGTCGATGATGGTGGCGCCTTCGTTGACCTTGTCGTAGGTGCCGGCTTCGCCGATGCCGCTGCCTTCGGGCAGGAACAGCGGCTCGTGGTCGGTGCCGCGCACGCCTATGGTCGCCGTCAGGGTCCTGACCTGGTAATTGTCCGGCGCGACCTTGGGAACCCAGCCGGTGAAGGAGCGAAACGTGCCTTTCAGCAGGTTCAGGAAGACGCGATCGTCCTTGTCGCCGCGAGCGCGGTATTGCTCGACCTTGATCTGCGTGTTCGGCCGCACCGCGAGGTAGCCGCCGTCGTCCATGTCGAGGTGGACTTCGCCGTCCGCGCCCGTGAGCACCGTGTCGGAAGAGCGCAGCCTTTCGCCCCTGACGGCAGGGCGCCTCTTGCCGGCCGCATCGAGGAACCACGCCTTGCCCGTGACGAATTCCACCGTGCCCGCGAGCGCGGGAAGATCGGCGGCTTGCACAGACAAGATCGACAGCAGCACGACCATTGCCGGCAAAAGGAATCGTAGAAACACCGGCCCCTCCCAGGGATAGTGAATCCTGCACGGTGGCGGCGGGCGGCCCGAACCGCAACCTGCGCTTGTGCGCCCGCCGATGCCTCCGGCATTATAGTTCGGCGTTCCCGCCCGGTTTCGGGCCGCGGCGACGGAATCGACCAGAAAAGGGAGGCAATGCCATGTTCCGGATAGTGCCGTTAGCGACAACCATGGCCGTCGCACTGCTTTGCGGATGCAGTTCGCCGAAGCCGGCGGGCCCGCGGGTGGACGTGACGATCGGCCAGCAATTGATCGAACTCAAGGAAGCCCACGACGTCGGCGCGCTGAACGACAAGGAATACGATCGCCAGCGCAAGCAGCTCATCGAGAGCATCAAGTGACGGGGCGCGCGATCATGAAAAGAACTTGTGCGGCAATCGCGGCGGCATCGTTCGTCGCGTGCGGGCTCGCGGCCTGCGGGGGCGACACCGTCGTCAAGGTGGAGCAGTCGACGCAAATCTCGAAGGGTTGGGAGCTCAAGGACCTGCAGAAGGCCCTGGACGCCGGCGCCGTAACCAAAGACGAATACGAGCGCATCCGCCAGAAAATCATGAAGCGGCCGAATTGACCGCCATCGAAAAAAGCGTGACGCCGCTCAGGTTTTCAGCCGGTAGCCCGTCCTGAAGATCCACACCACCGCGCCCAGGCACAGCACGAAGAAGCCGAGTGTTGCGGCAAGGCTTGCACCCACGCCGACGTCGGCGGTTTCGTAGAAACACCAGCGGAAGCCGCTGATCAGGTAGACGATCGGATTGAACAGGCTGACCGTGCGCCAGGCCGGCGGCAGCATGTCGATGGAGTAGAAGGCGCCGCCGAGGAAGGTCAGCGGCGTGATGACCAGCATCGGGATGAACTGCAGTTGCTCGAATCCCTTGGCCCAGACGCCTATGGTGAAGCCGAACAGGCAGAAGGTTGCCGCAGTCAGCAGCAGGAACCCCAACATCCACACCGGATGCGCGATGTGGATGGGCACGAACACCGATGCCGTGCCGAGGATGACCAGCCCCAGGATCACGGATTTGGTCGCGGCCGCGCCGACGTAGGCCAGCACGATCTCGAATGCGGACACGGGTGCGGACAGCACCTCGTAGATGGTGCCCGTGAACCTCGGCAGGTAAATCCCGAATGAAGCGTTGTTCAGGCTTTCGGTGAACAGCGACAGCATGATCAGGCCAGGCACGATGAACGCCGCGTAGGTCACGCCGCCGAACTCGCTCATGCGCGAGCCGATCGCCGCGCCGAACACCACGAAGTAGAGCGACGTCGTGATGACCGGCGTCACCAGGCTTTGCCAGAGCGTGCGGCGAAAGCGCGCGAGCTCGAAGCGGTAGATCGCCAGCACGCCATGCCGGTTGAAGGAGGAGGGGCGGGCGAGGGTGCTCATGTGCGGTCGTGGACCAGGCTGACGAAAATGTCTTCCAGCGAACTCTGCCGCGTCTGCAGGTCCTTGAAGCCGATGCCGAGTTCGGCGAGCCGGCGCAGCAACGCCGGGATGCCGGTGCCTTCTTCGCGCGCGTCGAAGTTGTATTCGAGCTCGTTGCCCTTGTCCTTCAGCACGAGCTTCCAATCCTTCAACGCGTCGGGAATCGCGTTCATCGGTTCCTGCAGGTGCAGGGTCATCTGCTTCTTGCCGAGCTTCTGCATGAGCCGGGTTTTCTCCTCGACCAGGATCAGCTCGCCCTTGCTGATGACGCCCACGCGGTCGGCCATCTCCTCGGCTTCCTCGATGTAGTGGGTGGTCAGGATGATGGTCACGCCGTCGGCACGCAGGCGTCGCACCAGCGCCCACATGTCGCGACGCAGCTCGACGTCGACGCCGGCGGTGGGCTCGTCGAGAAATAAAACTTCCGGTTCGTGCGCCAGCGCCTTGGCGATGAGCACGCGACGCTTCATGCCGCCGGAGAGCGTCATGATCTTGTCGTTGCGCTTTTCCCAGAGCGAGAGCTCGCGCAGGACTTTCTCCAGGTGCGCGGGATTGCGCGGGCGGCCGAACAATCCGCGGCTGAAGCCCACCGTGTTCCAGACCGTCTCGAACATGTCGGTGTGGAGCTCCTGCGGAACCAGCCCGATGATCGCCCGCGACGCGCGATAGTCGCGCAGGATGTCGTGGCCCGCCACGCTGACATTGCCGGAAGTCGGCGTGACGATGCCGCAGATGATGCTGATCAGCGTGGTCTTGCCGGCGCCGTTCGGCCCGAGCAGGGCGAAGATTTCGCCCTTGCCGATCTCGAGGCTGGTGGTCTTGAGGGCCTGCAGTCCGGACGCATAAGTCTTGGTGAGCCCGGAGATGGAGATGATCGATTGCATGGAATGCGAGTGTAGCGCCATTCGGGCGCAATGCCCGTCGCGACGGTCAGTGGGTCGAAGGCATTCCGGTTTCCGCGTGCCTGAGCATCCGGATCGCGATGATTGCGGTCGCCACGAGGATGCCGATGCTGATCGCGGAGGTAACCTGGAAGCTCAAGGTGAACGCATCGCGCGCCGCATCCAGCAGAACCGGCCCCGATTGCGAAGTCTCGCGGGCGGCGGCGACCGCGCCTCCGAGTGTGTCCCTTACCGCGGCCGCGACCTCCGGCGAGGTGCCCGACGGCAGGCTGGCGTCGATGCGATGCCGGTAGACCGCGGTGCCTATGCTGCCGAACACGGCGATGCCCAGGGCGCCGCCGAATTCGGTGGCGGTTTCCGACAGCGATGCGGCCGCGCCGGCACGCTCTGGAGGCGCCGAGCCAACTACAAAATCGGTCGTCAGGGTGACCACCGGCGTCATGCCCAGGGAATAGATGAATGCCCCGATCACGAGAACCGCGAGCGCGCCATCGCCATGGACCTGCGTCAGGATGCCGAAGCCCAGCGCCGCGACGATCAGGCCGCCGGCCATGGCGTGCACGCGGGAAATCCGCTTGACGATCGCCGGCGTCAGCGTGGAGCCGATGATGAAGGCGAGCGCCGAGGGCACCGACCATAACCCGGCTTTCATGGGCGACAGGCCCAGCACCAGCTGCAGGTATTGCGCGATGTAGAGAAAGGCCGAGAACATCACCAGGAAGCCGAGGATGTTGATCGCCAGCGCGGCGCTGAACACGGGCAGGCGGAACAGGCGAAGGTCGATCAGCGGGTCGGCAAGCGAGCGCTGCCGGCGCAGGAATGCCACGCCGATCGCGACGCCCGCGGCGATGAAGGCGACAGGCGTCCAGCCGATGCCGTGCTGGGCGACGTGCTTGAGGCCGTAGATCACGGCGAGCACCGCCACGAGAGATTGCAGGGCGCTGAAGAAGTCCAGCCGGCCGGCGCCGGGGTCCTTGAACTCGGGCAGCAGGAAGGGCGCACATGCCAGCAGCAGCACCATGACCGGCACCGCGACCAGGAACACCGAGCCCCACCAGAAATGTTCGAGCAGGATGCCGCCGACCAGCGGGCCGATGACCGCGCCCACGGAAAAGCTGGTGATCCACATGGCGATGGCGAAGGTGCGCTGCTTCGGATCGTGGAACATGTTGCGGATCAGCGAAAGCGTCGAAGGTGCGAGCGTGGCCGCGGCGATGCCGAGCAGGGCGCGGGTGGCGATGAGCATGCCGGCGCTGTTGGAGAACGCGGCCAGGACGGACGCGATGCCGAACGCCGTTGCGCCGAACATCAACAGTTTCCGGCGGCCGATGCGATCACCCAGCGTGCCCATCGTGATCAGGAAGCCCGCGACCAGGAAGCCGTAGATGTCCACGATCCACAGCAGTTGCGAGCTGCTGGGCTTCAGCTCGGCGCTGAGTTGCGGAATCGCGAGATTCAGCACCGTCAGGTCCATCGAGTAGAGCATGCAGGGCAGGGCGATCACGCCGAGGCCGATCCATTCCCTGCGCCCCGCGCGCCGCGGCGAAGTCGTTTCCATTATTGCGAAACGCCGCCGGCTAGGCCGGCAATTCCTCGATGCCGTCGACGCGATTCGGGTAGAAGGCCAGGAATTCGCGAATGCTTGCGACTTCGTCGTAGGGCTTCTCGTAGCTCCAGACCGCGTTTTCTTCCACGCGGCCGTCCGTGGTCAACGAGAAGTACGACGCCTGGCCCTTGTAGGGGCAATACGATCGGTGGGTCGTGCGCACGAGCCGCGCCATGTTCACGTCCTTGCGCGGAATGTAGAACACCGGCGAGTAGCCGCTCTCCTCGAGCCGGATGGCGTCGTGCGTGTCCGCGATGACCTCGCCCTGGAACGTCAGGCGAATGCGACCGGCCGCGCGCGCCGTTTTGACGCGGTGCGTGGGATTTTTAAGATAACCGGGGCCGCTGTTCGCGCTCATGCCGTTACTGTAGCGCACTCGAACGGACCGACGACCGAACGTCGGGGGCGCGTTGCGGTGAACGGGGAGCCCGGGCAAGCGCGTATCGCAATGCAGGGTGCCCGGACCATGCCTAAGCCTTTGTTGACCATAATGCATGCGACCGTGCCGGCCGCCGGTAAGTTCTTGCGCGGATCTCGATGCGGATGGCAAATGTCGCTCGGCGCATGGCATTCGCTTCCCATCGAACCGATGTTGCAGTCCGGCTTGCATCACGAATGCGCCACGGCATGTTCGCCGTCATGCGGTGCCTGCTTTCCCGCGCGCAGGAAAGCAGCGCCGACGAGTGCCGCGATGCCGGCGAATATCGCGCCGATCAGGAAGGCGACATGGTAGCCGCCGTTCAATGCGACAAGCGCATCGGAACCGGATGCCGACAGCGATTGCGATCGCGCTTCGGCGAGACTGGCCAGCACGGCAAGCCCGAGCGCGCCGCCCATCATGAAAGACGTGTTCACGACTCCCGATGCGAGGCCCGCTTCTTCGGGCTTCACGTCGCTCATCGCCGCAAGCAGGACCGGATTGAACGCGATGCCGGCGCCCAGCCCCAGCAACAGCATGCCGGGCAGCACGTCGGTCACGAAGCTGCCGGCCACGGGGGCGCGCGCGAACAGCAGCAATCCCGCCGCCGCCATCAGCAAGCCGGCGACCAGCGGCAGGCGCAGGCCGAAGCGCATGACCAGCTTCGCGGACCAGCCGAGCGAAAACGCAGCCATGATCAGGTTCGCGGGCAGGAAGCCCAGGCCCACTTGCATGGCGCTGTAGCCCAGCACGAGCTGCATGTACAGCGCCGAGATGAAGAACCAGGCGAACATGGCCGCGGCCCATAGCACGCCGACGACGTTGGCCGTCGCCACGTTGCGCAGCGCGAACAGACCCAGCGGCATCAACGGTGAACGCACGCGCGATTCGATGAACAGGAAAGCGCCCAGCAACACCGCCGAAGCGGCAAGCAGGCCGATCGATTGGGCGGACGTCCAGCCGGCGCCGTTGCCGTTTACGATCGCATAGACCGCCAGCATCAGCGATGTCGTCACCGTTGCCGCGCCGGCGATGTCGAGATGGCTTCCCGGCTGGCCGCGACCGGCCGGCAGCAGCTTCAGGCACAAGGCGTACACGCCGGCCCCTATCGGAACATTGACCAGGAAAATCCAGTGCCAGCTGAGCGCGCTGGTAAGCAGCCCGCCCAGCAGCACGCCGATGCTGCCGCCGCCCGCGCAGACGAAACCATAGATGCCCATGGCCTTTGCGCGCTCCGCCGGCTCGGTGAAGAGATTCATGATCAGCGACAGCGATACCGCCGAGACGACCGCGCCGCCGAGACCCTGCACCGCGCGCGCCGCGATCAGCAGCATCTGCGAATTCGCGAGACCGCAGGCGATGGACGCCAGCGTGAAGAGCGAGATGCCGGCGAGGAAGAGCCGACGGTGGCCGAGCAGGTCGCCCAGGCGCCCGCCCAGCAGCAGGAAGCCGCCGAAAGTCAGCATGTAGGCGTTGACGACCCACACCAGCGACGTCTCGGAAAAATGCAGGTCGGTGCGGATCGACGGCAGCGCGACGTTCACGATGGTCGTATCGAGCACGATCATCAGCACGCCAAGGCAAAGGATATAGAGGGCCAGCCAGCGCCTGCGGCTGTCGAGTTCGGTCATGCGTCCTGCTCCTCGTGAAGGGAAGTCGGCTTTCGTGTTCCGGCAACGGCTAGGCGGCCTGCCGCTCGACGAATCCGCCGAAGCGCAGCATGCAGCTCGTCCAGCCGAAATTGTGAGCGTCGCGCGCGGCCACGGAATCGAAATTCGCCTGGCGCAGGGTCAGCAGCGTTTTCCCGCCCTGCTCGGCGAACGTGACGGTCACGATCGTCTCGTGCTCGGGATCGCTGTTCGGATCGTCGGACAGGTAGGTGAAGGCGATGCGCCGCGGCGGCGAGATTTCCAGGTAGATGCCGTGCCGCCAATACTCCTTGCCTTCCGGCGAGCGCATGCATTTCTTCCAGGCGCCGCCGGGGCGCAGGTCCATTTCGAGGAACGACAGCGTGAATCCCTCCGGGCCGTACCATTGGGCGAGTTGTTCCGGATCCGTCCATGCGCGAAACACGACGTCTCGAGGCGCATCGAAGACGCGCGTGAGGAGAAGCTCGCGGTCTTGCTCGCCGGTCGGAATCGAATCGTCATGGGTGCCGGCGCCGGAAATGCGCCGTCGCGTTACCGTCGGGTTGCGGGTCGTCATGGTTTGTCAGTCAGCCTGGGGCTTGCGTTATTTACCGTCTTTCTGCACGAGACCCTTACTCGTCCCTGAGCGCCTCGACCTGGATGCGCAGGTGGACCATGCCGGCGTCACCCTGGCCGTACTGGCTCATCTTCATGCCGTATTCGCCCCAGTTCATGTCGCCTTCGGCGTCGGCGCCGCAGAATTCGCGCTTCAACATCGGATGGGGCATGCAATTGAAGAGGTTGATCTTCAGATTGGCCGGCCTGGTGACGCCCATCAGCGTGATTGAACCTTCGACAGACTTCGGCTTCTCGCCGGCGAACCGGATACTGCCCTTGTAAGTCGCGGTCGGGAATTTCTCGACGTTGAAGAAATCATCCGAGCGCGCTTTTTCATCCATGGCGGCCAGGCCGAAGCTGATGCTGGCCACGTCGATGGTCACGTCGACGGTACCGGTCTTCGCGACGCGATCGAGCACGATCCTGCCTGACGATTTGTTGAACTTGCCGCGCCAGATGGACATGCCCATGTGGGAGAACTCGAGGCTCGGATAGGTGTGCATCGGGTCGACGGTGTAGCTGTCGGCGGCGAGTCCGGGCAAGGCGACGCCGGAAAGCAGCACGGCGATGAGGAGTTGTTTGCGGGTCATCGTTTCCTCCAGTCTATTTCGCGCCGGCCTCGACCGCGGCTTTCATGTCGGCCAGGCCCTGTTCGAATTGGCCGCCGACCATCTTGTCCATGTTCATGCACAGATGTATCGCTTTCGCGAGGAAATTATTCCTGCCTTCCATCGCCCAGGTGACTTCCGCCTGGGTGCCGGCCGGCTTGAACGTGAAAATCGCGGTATTGGTGGCGGCAAAAGGCTTAAGGAATTCAAGCTTGATGCGAACCAGGTCGCTCGGTCGGCTTTCGATGATGGAGAGCCGGCCTTCGCCCACGTCCTTGTTGCCCTGCCAGGCATAGGCTGCGCCGACTCCGGACGGCGGTCCGGAAAACTGCAACTTCATTGCCGGATCCACTTTCTGCCAGGGATTCCATTTTTCCCAGTTGTGCAGGTCATTCACCTGGGCAAACACCGCCGCGGGCGGCGCATTCATCGTGGTGCTCCGGGAAACCCGGAATTCGTCGGGTTGCATGGCGACCACGATTGCCAGCACGGCGACGAGAATGGCCAGGACCAGAAAAATGATCTTGAGCATGGCGGTTCCGCGTTTTCGCGCGTCAGGACGCGGGCTTGACGATGACCATCCAGCCCATGCCAAAGCGATCGGTCAGCATCCCGAAACGCGACGAGAAGAATGTCTTCGTGGGTGGCATCATGGCGTTGCCCCCGTCGGCCAGTGCGGCGTAAATGCGATCGGCTTCGGCATCGGTGTCCGCCGTCACGGTCAGCGAAAAGCCCTGGAAAACCGGCTTCCCGGCGCAGTGCCCGTCCGAAGCCAGGATCGTGGTCTCGCCGATCTTCAGGCTGCAATGCATGACTTTGTTCTCCGATCCGGGCGGCAGCATGCCGGGCGGATGCGGGTCCGGGCTCTCGTTGTTGCGCATCAACATCGTGACTTCCGCGCCGACCGCCTTGCGGTAAAACGCAATCGCTTCCTCGCAGCGGCCGTCGAAAAACAGGTAGGGCTGGATGAACATGAAAATCCTTTCGATACGGATCGGTTTACGGCCTGGCCACGCTCGCGACGCTATTTCTTCTTGCGGGTTGCGCCGGCGGGCTTTTTTTCCTTCGACTGGATTTCGCGCAGGTAGGCATCCAGGCGATCGAAGCTCTGCTCCCAGAATTTGCGATAGCGCTCGACCCAGTTGGAAATGTCCTTCAGCGGCCCGGCCTCCAGCTTGCAGGGCCG
>DASZTG010000093.1:0-21031 GCA_035548375.1 Burkholderiales bacterium | reverse complement strand
TGATCCTGGAGTTGCTTGGCGCCAGCGTGCGCGTCGCCAGGGGAGGCGCGGAGGCGCTGGCGATCCGCAAGACCTTCGATCCCGCGGTCGTCGTGCTCGACATCGGCATGCCGGGCATGGACGGCTACGAGGTCGCGCGCCGCATGCGCGACGACGCTGCGGCCGGCAAGGTGATGCTGGTCGCGTTGACGGGCTGGGGACAGGAAGCCGACCGGCGCAAGGCGAAGGAAGCCGGCTTCGATCACCACCTCGTGAAGCCGGTCGAGATCGACAAGCTGCAGGCGCTGCTCGCGGGACTCTAGGCGCGCTCCAGGATTTCGCGGAAAGGGCGAGCGGGTGTAGGCTATGACATCGGCCTGATCCGGCTTGCGCAGGCGGCTCGACGACCGACCTGTCTGGCATTTCGGGGAACTGAAGATGCGCGCAATGGCGTGGCTCCTCTTGGGCGTTGCCTCGAACGTCCTTGCCGAATCCATCCCCGAGCTGCGCTACGAGCCGCCGCAGAACTTCTACCACAGTGCCATCCACCCGCCCGAGGACTACACCTCGAACGAATTCAATGCGAGCTTGCAGGTGTATCCATTCCGCTCCTTCAGCGGCAACATCGAGCAGCAATTCCAGCGTACCTTGCTGCGCGACTGGATCGACCCGATGCACCGGGAAGAGAAGGTCGCGGGAAACCCGGCGTTCGGGCGGATCGCAATCCCCGGTGCGGACGCGGCCTACACCGCCCAATTCGCGGACAGTCCCGTGGGATTGCCGAAGCCGCACATGCGCATGCTGGTCGTCGCCGGGCAGCGGGCCGCCATCGTCGATGCGTCGGCGGGAACCGTGCAGTCATGGCAGCGCGCGATTCCGGTGCTCAACCAGTTTGCCGGCACGTTGCGGGTCGCGGCAGGCCCGGACCTGCCTTCGGTCGCGGATGGGCCGGGACCCGCGGGAGCGGCGATCGCGGGCCTCTACATGGGCACGAAGCCGAAATACGTCGTGGACCTGAATCGCCCGGTCGGTTATGGGCACCACGTGCCGGCGCTGCACTTCTACCTGTTTTCCGCGGACGGCCGCGTTTACCGCGCCTACGACATGCTGAACGTGGCGGGCGGCGATCCCGCCCGCTTCGATTTCGAGGCCGCGCGCCGCAGCGACCCGGTGAACTCCGGCCGCTATGCGGTCAAGGGTAGCTCGATGACCTTGCGCATGGGCGAGCAGTTGTCGGAGATCATCACGGTGCCCGCCCTGCAGGGCGGACGCGTGACGATAGAAACGGTGATCTACGTCAGGCAGTGAAGCATCGATCAGTCCGCGATCGCCGAGTACACCAGCTGCTTGAACAGCTTGCGATAGTAGGCGCGGATCGGGCTGGGTGCCTGCGTCATGTACACGGCGACGAGCTGCTCTTTCGGGTCGATCCAGAAGTAGGTTCCCGCGTAGCCGCCCCACATGAATTCGCCCTGCGAGCCGGAGACGCCGGCGATGCCCGGCGCCTGGCGTACCGCGAAGCCCAGGCCGAAGGTATAGCCCGGCGTGCTCAGCAGGATTTCGCCCGGCGTCATCGGCGATTGCGCGAGGATGCGGGAACCGAGATGGTCCGAGGTCATGAGTTCGACGGTCGTGCGCGCGAGAATGCGCGTGCCGTCCAGTTCGCCGCCATTGGCCATCATCTGCGCAAAGCGCAGGTAATCCTGCGCCGTCGACACCGCGCCGCCGCCTCCAGAGTCGTTGCCGGGAACCGACGACACGTCATAGAGCTTGATCGCCGTCCCGGTGATCGAATCCGTCGGCAGCGCCTGCGCCAGCCGCTCCATTTTTTGCTGCGGCACGTAGAACGCGGTGTCCTTCATGCCGAGCGGCGAAAGCACGCGTTCGTCGAGGTAGTCCGCGAGGCGCTTGCCCGAGACCGCCTCGATGACGCGGCCGAGCACGTCGACGGCGATGCTGTATTCCCAGACCGTACCGGGCTGGTGGATGAGCGGCGATTTCGAAACGCCCGCCACCATCGCCTCCGGAGTGAGCCCGCGGAAATCATCGTCGATGCCGTTCTTCGCGTAGGCATCCTTGACCGCGGCGTTCTGCGTGAGGTTCGCGTAGGCCAGGCCGGCGGTGTGGCGCAACAGGTCCTGCACGGTGATCTCGCGGTCCGACGGCAGCATGGTGTAGGAAACCTTTGCGAATTCCGAATCCGCTCTTGCCGCGCTGACCTGCAGGCCCTTCAGCGACGGCAGGAACTTCGAGATCGGATCGTTCAATTGCATCTTGCCGTCTTCGACCAGCGTCATGGCGGCTACCGAAACCAGCGGCTTGGTCATCGAGTAGATGCGGAAGATCGCATCCTTCGCGAGCGGCTTGCCCGCGCCCTTGTCCTGGAATCCAAGGGCGTCCGAATAGACCAGCTTGCCCTTGCGCGCGACCATGACGACCACACCGGGCAGGGTGCCCTTGTCGACCTGTTCCTGGAACGCCTCGCTGATATGCGCGAGCCTGGCGGCGGACATGCCCACCGATTCCGGCGCGGCGGACGGAAGCTCTTGTGCCTGGACCGTAAAGCTCGAACAGGCCATGATCGCGAGCGCGATCCCTGCGAGTGCCTTGCTTGCCATGTTTTCCTCCCGTGGATGGATTGTTGTTGCGGCAACTTAAGGGCGAATGCCCGGCGGTGTCAATTTCGGCTGCCTGCGACGCGCAAGCGCGACAACTTCGCGTAAGCAATGCTGCATTGCTCGCGATCGAAGCCGTGATGCCACGGGCTTTGACGAATGCCGGCGGCGAGTGCAACCTGTGCCTGCGAATTTCCCGGCAAATCGGAGGAGGCATGGCTGACGTCGGAACCCGGCTCGTATTCGAGAACGAAAAGGTCAAGGTGTGGGAGTTCACGCTCCAGCCCGGGGAAAGCGTCCCGGAGCACAAGCACGACCACGATTACTTCTTCTATCCGATCGAGGGGGCAACCCTCGAGGTCAGTCGCGCGAGCGGCGTGACGCGACTGAAGCTTCACGCGGGCGAAGTCTATTTCCGCAAGGGCGGCGACACCCACGCGGCGAAAAACGTCGACGACCATCGCTACCACGAAGTGCTGGTCGAACTGATGCCCTGACGACGGCACTCAGGGCTTGCGTTCCGGCACCGGTGCCTTTACCTGGCGCAGCTCGCGCACCATCGGGATGATGGCTTCGACGAACGAGGCTGACGGATTGTCGCGGCAGAACTTGTCCACCGAACTTGCGAGGGCGGGCGGGTCGGGCAATTTTCCCAGCAATACCTGGTTCCCCGGATTGCCGAAGTTGTAGCCGGAAACGAATCCGCGGAACCAGATTCCATACTGCGTGCGCAGCAGCTTGTCGCTCGCCGAGCGTGCCCAGGCGGTGCAGGTGACGTCGTCGAAGGCGAAAGTGGCGATATCCGGCACGTCCTGCGCGCGGGCGGCGGGTGCAATCGCCATGATCATTGGAATCGTCCAGAGCCAGCATCGCTTCATTCGGTTCTCCGTTTCGGACCTGCCATCGTGTCGACCGTCGCGAATTTCTTTGAGGGGGCGCTCCCGCATAGGTTCGCCCAGCGTGCGTCGCTTCGGATGTGGCGCTGCAGCGTCACGACTGGCGCAGCGGCAACCGTGACTTTTGGTGTCGCCGCTTTGCAGTGCAACCTCAAGTATCCGCGGCCGCGTGCCGTTGATTCTACTGTTGGAGGAGGCATTGATGGCCAATTCAGGCGGCGGCATCGAATCCGTGAAGGAAACCGGCGACACGAACCTGTCGGGGGACGACGAGTTCGTTCTCGCGAACCTGTTCGAGAACTGGGAGCAGTTCAGCGAAGCCGGCAGCGTGCTCGCGCCGATCTCGCCCCTGGCGATGAATTTGCTGAACCTCGATCGCGATTCGTCGACGCCGGGGCGCGACCTGACCGGCATCGTCGAAAGCGACCCGGTCCTCACGGCGCGCGTGCTGGGACTGGCCAACTCCGTGTTCTTCGCGGCTTCCACCAAGCCGATCTTCAAGATCAGCGAGGCGGTCACGCGCCTGGGCGTCGACACCATCCTGACTGCCGCGTTCTCGCAAATGACGGCACAGTGGCTGCGCGGCACCTTCAAGCGCTCCGATCGCGCGCTGATCCACGGCCTCTGGCTCGAATACCTGATCACGGCGCATTGCTCGCGCGAAATCGCGAGGCGCCTGCCCTCGGGCGAAGTCGACATCGCGCTCGCCTATGCGGCCGGGCTGTTGCACGACCTCGGCACCATTGCGTTGCTTTGCGTCCAGCCCGAGCCGATGTCGAGGTTCGTGCGCTCGGGATACGGTGTGGGCACGCCGCTGCATGCGTCCTTCGTCACGGCGCACACCAGGCTGGGCGAAGGCCTGCTGAAAAGCTGGCGTGCCCCCGCCGACATCGCCACGGTGGCCGGGCGGCATCATTCGCGCTCGATGCTGTCCCAGCCGGCGGTATCGGTGATCGTCGTGCTGGCGGATCACCTGCACATGGCCGTGCTCGACCACGACAGCGCCGAGTTCGTGAATCCGGAAGGTTGCAGGCCGGGCTGCTTCGGCGCGGCAACCGAGTTCGTCTCCGCCGGCCTCGCCGCGCTGGGGATCGCCGACGACCTCGACAGCATGGTCGGGCGCGTCGCCGCCGAAAGCCGCAGCATAGAAATGCTGGGCACCGTCGTCCACCTGTAGCGGCGGATCGGGCGAGTCGCGGGTTCCCAACCCGCTATAGAATGCGCGGAGCCTTCCGCGCCCGCGGGCGGCCGCTTCCACCGGAACCCGTCCAATGACCGCCATCGCCACGGAAATCGCCTCGCGCAAGCGCATTGCACTGGTCGCGCACGACAACAAGAAGCAGGACCTGCTCGACTGGGCGCGCTACAACCGCGGCACGCTGTCGAAGCACGACCTGCTCGCCACCGGCACCACCGGAAAGCTGCTCGAGGACGCCCTGCAGACGCCGATCGCCAAGCTCCAGAGCGGGCCGCTCGGCGGCGACTTGCAGATCGGCGCCAAGATCGCGCAAGGCGAGGTCGACTTCGTCATCTTTTTCTGGGATCCGCTCGAAGCGCAGCCGCACGATCCCGACGTGAAGGCGCTCATCCGCATCGCGGTGGTCTGGAACATCCCGGTCGCGTGCAACCGCGCCACCGCCGATTTCGTGATCTCGTCGCCGTTGATGCAGTCTTCCTACGAGCGCGAGCTGCCGGACTACGAGGGCTATCGCCGGCGCCTGGAGCAAAAGGGCGCATGACAATGAATGGCGGCGCAGGACAAACCATGGAGAGATCTGAATGAAAGTGTTCATCACCGGCGGTGGCGGGTTTCTCGGCTATCGCCTCGCGTTGAAGCTGCTCGATCGCAAGACGCTGGCCGGGCCGGACGGCAGCGCCGTTGCGATATCGCAGGTCAAGCTGTTCGACGCTGCGTTTCCGCCCGATCCCGATCCGCGGTTGCAATGCGTGAAGGGCGACATAGCGGATGCATCGTCGGTAAAGGCCGCGCTCGACCGCGATACCGGCTCCGTGTTCCACCTTGCCGCCGTGGTCAGCGCGCACGCGGAGGCCGAATTCGACACCGGCTATCGCGTCAACCTCGACGGCACGCGCAACTTGCTGGAAGCCTGCCGCAACCTCGGCGCCCCGCCGCGCCTGGTGTTCGCGAGCTCGCTTGCGGTTTATGGCGGCAACCTGCCGCCGGTGGTCGACGATTCGGTCACGCCGACGCCGCAGACTTCCTACGGCACGCAGAAGGTCATCGGCGAATATCTCGTGAACGATTATTCCCGCAAGGGCATGATCGACGGGCGCAGCTTGCGGCTGCCGACCATCGTCGTGCGGCCGGGCAAGCCCAACCTCGCGTCCACCTCGTTCGCGAGCGGCATGTTCCGCGAGCCGCTCAATGGTGTCGAATGCGAAGTGCCGGTCGAGGATTCCACCGAGATGTGGATCCTGTCGCCGGGTAGGGTCCTCGACGCATTCGTGCACGCGCACGACCTGCCGGCTTCCAGCTGGGGGACGCAGCGCGCGCTCGCGTTGCCTGGCATCACGTTCTCCGTCAGGGAAGGCGTCGACGCGCTGCGCGGCATCGCAGGCGAGGACGTGGCGAAGCGCGTGGTGTTCAAGCGCGACGATCGCATCAACCGCATGGTGCGCTCGTTTCCGGGCCGGTTCCGCACGGATCGCGCGCTTGGCATGGGGTTCAAGGCGGACCAGGACATCGGGTCAATCGTTCGTGACTACATCCGGGCCGAAGGCGTGAAGCTTTGATGCCCGCGGCCGATGCGCAGGCGGTTGAGCCGGACGCGCCAGGCGGCGGCACTTGCGCAAAGCCTGCGACATGGAAAAGCCGGTCCGGGCGAAGCCTCGCGTTCGCCGCGACGCTCGTCATGGCGGCCGGCATCGCTGCGGTTTTCCAGTTCGGCGCACCGGCACGCCCGCAACCCGCGCGCAACCTGTTCGACGCGCGCGCCGGATTCGATGCCTGGGTGGCGACCCTGAACCTCGCATCGCTGTCGACGTCGGTCGCGATCGAACGGCTCGCGGCGCTCGGCTTTCAATGCGACACCTTCCAGGACGGCAACGTCGCCTGCTTCCGCGAAGCCAGGGGCAGCCTGTGCGGCGAGCGGCAATTCGTCGATTTGCTCGTGCCCGGCGAGGATGGATCGCCGCACCGGGTCGCCACGCGTTTCGGGCGCGTGTGCCTTTGACGCGCGGCACGCGAATGAATCGAAAAGGCATGGGGGCAACGCAGACATGACGGCATTGACGCTGGCGAACGCCGAAGCGCTGCTGGCGGCAGCGCGCGCGAGAGCGAAATCCGAATTCGGCAAGCCGGTTTGCATCGCGATCTGCGATGCGGTCGGATTGCCGATGGTTTTCGCGCGAGAGGACGGGGCACCGGTGCGCAGCATCCGGATTTCGCAGGGCAAGGCCTATTCCGCGGCGCGCATGGGCGTTTCCACGCAGGCCATCCTCGAGCGGCTCAAGCGCGAGGGCATCGAGATCGGCTACTTCTGCGATCCGGAGTTGACGGCATTGCCAGGCGGGACGCCTTTGCGCGACAAGCGTGGCGTGATGCTCGGTGCGATCGGCGTCAGCGGACTGACATCCGCGGAGGACCAGGCGGTCACCGATTTCGTGGCCGCGCAATTCGGCGCGAACGTGGTTCAATGACGTCGTCGGAATCCAAAGGGCGATGCGGCGGCGCATGCGCCGGCGGAAACATCGAGGCAACATGACCACCGTTCACATAGGCTGCGGCGCCGGTTTCGCCGGTGATCGCTTCGACGCCGCCGTGCCGATCGTCGCGGCGTTGTCGCGCGCACAGGGCGAGCGCTTTCTCATTTACGAAGTCCTTGCCGAGCGCACGCTCGCGATCGCGCAGCGGCTGAGACGCGAAAACCCGGAGCAGGGCTATTCGCCCTTCCTCGACGTCTATCTTCCGCTGGTGCTGGCCGATTGCCATCGCCACGGCATCCGCATCGTCACGAACATGGGTGCCGCCAATCCGCTGGGCGCGGCACGGCGCGTGCATGCCCTGGCCAAAGAGCTTGGCGTCCGCGGACTGAAGGTTGCCGCGGTAACAGGCGACGACTTGCTCGCGACCTTGCCCGAGGCGCAAATTCGCGGCGAGCAGGTCATCGAAGGCATTGCGCTCGACAGCCGTCCCATCGTCGCGGCCAATGCCTACCTTGGCGCGGCGCCGGTGGCGGACGCATTGGCGACGGGCGCGCACGTGGTGCTGGTCGGCCGCACCACGGACGCGGCGCTCTCGCTCGGACCGCTCATGCACGTGCACGGCTGGAAGCCGGACGACCTGCAGCATCTCGCACAAGGCACCGCATGCGGCCATCTGCTCGAATGCGGCGCCCAGGTCAGCGGCGCCTTTTTTCCCGATCCGGGATTCAAGGACGTGCCGGCGCTGGAGCGTGTGGGTTTTCCGATCGCCGAGGTCGGCTCCGACGGGTCGCTCGTCGTCACCAAGCCAGCGGGCACTGGTGGCGCGGTCAACCGCATGACCGTCATCGAGCAGCTGCTCTACGAGGTGCACGATCCGTGCAACTACCTGACGCCCGACGTCGTGCTTGACCTGGGCGAGGTCGAGGTCGAGGAGGTGGGCGAGAATCGCGTGCGCGTCAGCGGCGCGCGCGGCAAGCCGCCGCCGCCCACGCTCAAGGCCACGGTCTGCGTCGACGCGGGCTGGCTGGGCGAGGGCGAGATTTCCTACGCGGGGCCGAACGCGCTCGCGCGCGCGGAACTGGCGGCGTCGGTCGTGCGCGCGCGCTGCCAGGCGATCGGCGTCGCCGACGAGGTGCGCGTCGAAGTGCTGGGAACCGGGGCGATCTTCCGCGGCGCGCGGCGCGACCGCAACGCCGTGGTCCCGGCCACCGCGTTCGGCGAATACCGCGTGCGGGCGGCGGTGCGCGGCTCGACGCGAAAAATTGCGCAGCAGGTTTCCGACGAAGTGCTGAGCCTGTACTGCTCCGGTCCCGCCGGCGGCGCGGGCGTGCGCCAGAGCGTCACACCCCAGGTCAGCACGGCGTCGATCCTCATAGATCGCAACAAGGTGCGGCCGCAGGTGACCGTGGTGGAGGCTTCATGAGCGTAGTCGAGGTGCCCCTGCACGCGGTGGCGCACGCGCGCGCGGGCGACAAGGGCAATCGCTCGAACATCAGCGTGATTCCCTACCTGCCGGAAGCATTCGCCGCGTTGGTCGAGCAGGTCACGGAGGCGCGCGTGCTCGCCGTGTTCGCGCCGCGCGGCGCCACGGCGGCGACGCGCTACGTGCTGCCGAAGCTGCCGGCGATGAACTTCGTCATCGACAATGCGCTGGAAGGCGGCGTGAACTCCAGCCTCGGACTCGACGGCCACGGCAAGGCGCTGTCGTTCCTGCTGCTCGGGGAAATCAAGGTGCGCGTGCCCCTGGACTGCATCCCGGTACACTCACCCTACAGAGAGCAACCGGCCGGCTAACGTCACGCCAGGCGACGAACACCAAAACAAGAGGGAGGAAGAGCACATGGCATGGCGGCGCGGCTGGATCAGCCTGTTCCTGTTCACGCTGGCGATGATCAACTATGTCGATCGCGTGGCGCTGTCGGTAGCGTCCAAGGCGATCGCGGAAGAGTTCAGCCTGTCGCCGGTAGTCATGGGCTACCTGTTCTCATCCTTCTTGTGGACCTACCTGTTGTGCCTGATCCCGATGGGCATCCTCGTGGACCGGCTCGGCAGCAAGAAGGTCAACGCGGCGGGCATCGCGCTCTGGTCGGCCGCCACGATGCTGACCGGCGCTTCCTGGAACTACGTCTCGCTGATCGCGACGCGCCTGGCGATGGGGATCGGCGAGGCGACCACGTTTCCGGCGGGCGGGCGCGTCGTGCGCGAATGGATACCCGCGGGCGAGCGCGGCGTGACGAACGCCATTTTCATGGCCGGCACGCAGGCGGGTCCCGCGCTGGGCGCGCTGGTGGTGGCCTGGATCATGAGCCAGATCGGGTGGCGCGGCTCGTTCTACGTCGTCGGTGCCGTCGGGTTCATCTGGCTCGTGGCCTGGCTGATCTGGTTCGACCGGCCGGAGAAGGCGCGCTGGCTCGGCCAGGAGGAGCGCGAAAAAATCCTGCGCGAGCGCGGCGCGTCGACCAGCGACCTCGAGCACAAGGCGAAGACCGCGCGCGTGCTGGACCTGCTGCGCAGCCGCACCATGATCGGCCTGGCGCTGGCCGAAGGCTGCGCGGTCTATACCCAGTACTTGTTCCTGACATGGTTGCCGAACTACCTGCAGACGACGCGTGGCCTCACCATCCTGAAGACGGGCATGTTCACGGCGGCGCCTTACGCGGGTGCCGCGGTGCTCGGCATCCTGCTCGGGCGGTTGAGCGACCGGCTGCTGACGGCGGATGCGGTGGGCACGGGCCGGCGTCGAACGATGGGCATCGTCATGATGCTGTCCTCGTCGGTCATCCTGTTCACGCCCTTCGTCGAGGAAATCTGGCTGCTGCTCGCGCTGTTCACGATCTCGCTGACCGGCATGGCCACCGCGATCTCGCTGAATTTCTCGCTGGTGAACGACTTGCTGCGCAGCCCGGAGGACTGCGGCAAGGCGATGAGCATCCTGGTCGTCGGCGGAAACATCTTCGGCATCTCGGCGCCCATCGTCACCGGCTACGTGATCCAGGCGACCGGCAGCTTCAACTGGGCGTTCGGCATCGCCGGATTGTTGCTCGTGGCCGGCGCGACCTTGTTGTTCACCATGACGCGCACGCCGATCCGGCTGCCCGCGCGATAGAAAAAGGAAAAGGAAAGCCATGCTGTTTGCACCGCCGACCGTCGTCGAGACCTCCGTATTCGCCCGCCTGCCCGACGAACTCAAGAATGCCGGGCCCGACAGCTCGTGGGTCGCGAAGCAGCCGCTGGGCACGCCGGCCGGTTCGCTGCTGGAAGGGCCGTCGTTCGATCGCGAAGGCAACTTCTGGTGCGTCGACATCCAGAACAGGCGCGTATTCAAGATAAGCAAGGCCGGCGAATTCCAGCTCATTGCCGAATACGACGGCTGGCCCAACGGACTCAAGTTCCATCGCGACGGCCGCGCTTTCATCGCCGACTACAAGAACGGCATCATGCTGCTCGATCCGGTGAACGGAAAAGTCACGCCTTTCCTGACTGAAGCCAACGGCCATGCCTTCAAGGGCTGCAACGACCTGTTCTTCGCCGCCAACGGCGACCTGTACTTCACCGACCAGGGCTTGACCGGCCTGCACGATCCGACCGGGCGGCTGTTCCGCATGACGCCGCAGGGCAAGGTGGCCTGCCTGCTCGACAACATCCCGAGTCCGAACGGGCTGGTCATGAACAAGGACGAGACACAGGTGCTGCTCGCGGTCACGCGCGGCAACTGCGTCTGGCGCGTGCCCTTCGTGCGCGACGGCAGCCTCGCGAAGGTGGGGCTCTACATCCAGCTCTCCGGCGGCGGGGGCGGGCCGGACGGCTTGGCGCTCGACGAAGACGGCGGCTTGCTGGTCGCGCATGTGGGCATGGGCTCGGTCTGGACCTTCAACGCGCTGGGCGAGCCCGTGCACCGCATCGTTTCGCGCGTGGGCACGCATACGACCAACGTTGCCTTCGGCTGGCCGGACCGCGACGTGCTCTACATCACCGAGTCGGCCAGCGGCACGATCCTGAAGGCGAAGCTCGGCGTGCGCGGCAAGCTCATGTATTCGCACGCCTGATCGGACGCAGGTTCACGCCTCGTCGACCAGTGCGCGGGAAATCTCTGCGAGCCGGTCCGGATCCAGACGCTCGACGTCGACTGCCAGCGAATCGGCCGAGAGCGGGTAGTGGTATCGAAGCGAGCGCAGGTAGGCTGGATCGTAATGTGTTGCCAGCAGCTCCGAGACCAGCGCCTCCCAGTCGCGTGCTTCGATGCGCGCGATCCAGTCGTCGACGGTTTGCCGGGAATGCAGCGCGGCGAGGCGCTGCAGTCGGAAAGCCAGCCAGTCAGGCTCGTCGAGAAGATGGCGGTATTCGGCGAGCAGGAAGCGCACGCGCTCCGCGACTGGCACGCACAGACTGATGCACCGCGATTCGCGCATGCGCGACAGCAGCGCTTCGGGCAGGCGCAACGTGCCTATGCGCCGGCTTTCGGCTTCCACGAAAACCGGGCGCGCGGCGTCGAAGCCGCGCAGGGACTTCCAGATCAGGCTCTCGAACATTTTCTGCGACGGCTGCGTCTCGCCGGGAAGGCCGCCGAGCAGCGAGCCGCGATGCCTGGCGAGCGCCTCGAGGTCCAGCACCTGGCCGCCGGCGCTGGCGATCGACGACAGCAGGTGGCTCTTGCCGCTGCCGGTGGGCCCGCAAACCACGCGGAAGTCGAAGCGCGGCGGCAGCTCTGCCAGTTGCATGACGACGAAGCGTCGGTAGGACTGGTAGCCTCCGTCCAGCGTCGCAGCTTCCCAGCCGACCTCGCGCAGCACGTGCGCCATGGAACCCGAGCGCTTGCCCCCGCGCCAGCAATAGACCAGCGGTCTCCAGTTGCGGTCGCGATCGGAAAAATGCGCCTGCAGGTGCTGCGCGATGTTGTTGGCCACCAGTGCCGCGCCCATCTTGCGGGCCTCGAACGGCGAGCTTTTGTAGAGGGTGCCCACGCGCGCGCGCTCTGCATCGTCCAGCACCGGGCAGTTGCACGCGCCCGGCAGGTGGTCGAGCGCGAATTCCGCGGGCGAGCGCACGTCGATGATTTCATCGAAGCCGTCCGTGCCTGACATGTCGACGCACGCGGGATGCTTCATGCCGTGAATTATGGGATGCCGGTACTGCGGTATTCTAGGTGACAACGAAAACAACCGGAGACCGGATGAACCTGCCCGCTGCCGCGCCGATCCGCCTGACCGAATTCAGCCACGGGGGCGGCTGCGGCTGCAAGATCGCGCCCGCGGTGCTTTCCGAGATCCTGGCGAAAACACCCCTGCGCGCGATGCCCGAGGCATTGATGGTCGGCATCGAGACCAGCGACGACGCGGCGGTCTATCGCCTGAACGACGGGCAGGCGATCGTGGCGACCACGGATTTCTTCACGCCTATCGTCGATGATCCGGCGGACTTCGGTCGCATCGCCGCGACCAACGCGCTGTCGGACGTCTACGCGATGGGCGCGAGGCCGATTTTCGCGCTCGCGGTGCTCGGCATGCCGCTCGGGAAAATCCCGCTGGGCGCCATCCAGCGCATCGTCGCTGGCGGGGAATCCGTTTGCGCCGCAGCTGGCATCCCGGTCGCGGGCGGACATTCGATCGACACGCTCGAGCCGATCTATGGCCTTGTCGCGATCGGCACTGTCCACCCGGACAAGGTGAAGCGAAACAGCCGCGCAAAGGCAGGCGACTTGCTCGTCCTCGGCAAGCCGCTGGGCGTGGGAATCCTGTCCGCCGCGCTGAAAAAGGGACGCCTTTCCGCCGATGGCTATGCGCAAATGCTCGCCGTGGCCACACAACTGAACACGGCGGGCATGGCGCTGGCCGACCTGCCGGGCGTGCACGCGATGACCGACGTCACCGGGTTCGGCCTCGCGGGCCACCTCCTCGAGATTTGTCGCGGCTGCGGCCTGGGCGCATCGGTGCGCTTCGAAAGCCTGCCCTTGCTGCCGGGCGTACGCGAATTCGCCGAGGCGGGCGTAGTCACCGGGGCTTCGGGGCGCAACTGGTCCGGCTATGGTGGTGAGGTCGTGCTGCCAGCGGATTTCGCCGCCTGGCGGCGCAACCTGTTGACGGATCCCCAGACCTCGGGCGGCTTGCTGGTAAGTTGCGCGCCGGACGCCGCAGAGGCGGTACTGGAAATCTTCCGCATGCAGAATTTCACACGTGCGTCCGTAATAGGAGGGATGATGGCGGGCGCCAGGGTATTGGAGGTCCACTGACTCCGGGAGGGGGCATGACATCCCTGTATGACTTTTCGGCAAAGAGCCTGGACGGCGACGAGGTCCGGCTGGAGGCGGTGCGCGGCAAGGTTGCGCTGGTGGTCAATACCGCCAGCCGGTGCGGATTCACCCCGCAATACGAGGGATTGCAGGAACTGCATCGCGACTTCCACCTGACGGGGCTGGAGTTGCTGGCCTTTCCCTGCAACCAGTTCGGCAAGCAGGAACCGGGGACTTCCGACGACATCGCGCGGTTTTGCCAGCGCCACTATGGCGTGTCCTTCCGCATGTTCGAGAAAATCGACGTGAACGGCCCTGCCGCGCATCCGTTGTACAAGTGGCTGACGGCTGTGGTGCCCGGCATCCTCGGCACGCGCTCGATCAAGTGGAATTTCACCAAGTTCCTGGTCGATCGCAACGGCAACCCGGTGCGCCGCTATGGCTCCTGGACCAAGCCGAAGGACATCGCTCCCGACATCGAGAAACTGCTTGCCTGAGCGAAGCGCGATTGGGCACTGAAAATTCCTTGAACCCCGATCCCGGCCGGGATTGCATCGCCGCGACGCGCGACTGGCTGGAGAAAGCCGTGATCGGCCTGAACCTGTGCCCGTTCGCGCGCGAGGTGCATCTCAAGGACCGCATTCGCTATTGCGCAAGCGAGTCGAGGACGGCCCGCGAACTGCTGCGCGATTTGATGGAAGAGCTGCGCGCCCTCGATGCCGCCGATCCGTCGCTTTGCGAAACGACCTTGCTGATCCACCCCTTTGCCCTGACGCGGTTCCCCGACTACAACGAATTCCTCGACGAGGCGGACGATGCCGTCGCCGAGCTCGGGTTCGAGGGCGTGCTGCAGGTGGCGAGCTTTCATCCGCAATACCAGTTCGAGGACACCGCCGCGGACGACATCGAGAACTACACGAACCGTTCCCCTTACCCCATGCTGCATTTGCTGCGCGAGGCGAGCGTGGAACGCGCGGTCACGTCGCATCCGGACACGACGGCCATCTACCGGCGCAACATCGCGACCATGCGCAAGCTCGGCAGGGACGGGTGGCGGCGCCTGTTCCTCGAAGACTGACGCTCTCGCTTGGTCAGGCCTTCAGCGACTTCGTGCGACCTCGCCGCGGTGGCCGCGGGTACTGCACGAGCCTCGAGGCCTTGCGCTCGAACGTGTCGCGGCTGGCGAGCAGGCGCACCTGGCGCCCCGAGACCAGTGCATAGTGCCGGGCCGCGGCGAGGCGGTCATGCACCTCGAGGCAATTCCTCGCGTTCGTGATCCACAACGCGGGATCGACGCGGCGCAGGTCGAACGGCAGCGAGTAGCTGCGCAAGGTCTTGCGGTACTTCTTGTCGTAGTACTCATGGAAATACGACATCGCCAGCTCGCGCAATGTCCGGTAAACCGGGTCGCGATAACGCAGCGGCGCGCCGTTGGTCTTCGAGATTGCGCCCCAATACCCGGCGCGACGAAATACCGCGACCACGTGAGGATAGTCGCTCAGGTCGCAATCCAGGTGCATGACCAGGGGCGGCTCGCCGTTGATCCAGAGCGCGCAGGCGGCGACGAAGGCTCCTTCGATGCAGTGCGCGCGGCGCTGGCGCAGGACCTCGTTGACCGAGAGGATGGTCTCGCCGTCGAGCTCGTGGTTGACGACGATGCGGTTCAGGAATCGCTGGATCTTGTGCGGCGTGTCCAGCGATCGCAGCAGCCGGAAGCGGGCCGCCGAAAGGCCGGTGTCCTTGCGTGTGGCGGTGCGTCTGGCGGAGGCGCGGGGCATGGCGGGCGGTGTTGGTGGCGGAGCGGAGGGTTGGTCCACGACCGCAATGATAGGGCATGCCGGGGTGCCGCCGGCCGGCATCGAGCCGACGGCGCGGCAATAGCGGGGGCGCGTATCGCTCAGTTCGGCATCCGCGACTCGCCCGTCTCCAGCGAACGGCGCAGCGCGGAAAAGCGCCGGCGATACTGCGCCGGGGTCAGGTGCACGTTGCGGCGGAACAGGCGGCTGAAGAAGCCGGCATCCTCGTAGCCCACCTGCCTCGCGATCGTCTCGATCGATTCGCTGCCGGATTCGAGCCTGCGCTTGGCTTCCTCCAGCCGCAGGGCGTGGACGTATTCGAGCGGCGCCATGCCCGTGGTCTGCTGGAAACGCCGCTTGAACGAGCGTTCCGGCATGCCGGAGAGCCTCACCATGGTGATGACCGGCGAAGGTTCCTGGAAATTGGTGGCGATCCACGACTGGCAGTGCGCGATGCGGGCGTCGTCGACCTGGCGCGAGCGCGCGAGGCGCGCGAACGGCTGCTGCCCGATGTCGTGCCAGTCGATGAGGTTGCGCCTGGCCACCTGCATCGCCACCTGCACGCCGGCGACCCTGGCGATCAGGAACAGCACCAGGTCGACCCAGGACGTGCCGCCGCCCGCCATGACCAGGCGCTGGTCGTCGCCGACCACCATCAGCGCGCGACCGGTGCGCAGTTTCACGTCCGGATAGCGCAGGCGCATGGTGCGCACGTATTCCCAATGGGTCGTGGCCTCGCGGCCCTTCAGCAAGCCGGCCTCCGCGAGCAGCATCGTCGCCGAACCCGTTGCCGCGACGGTGGCGCCGGCGTTGTAGCACCCCCTGACCCAGGCAAGCTGCTGGTCGTAGCGGCCCTCGACCGATTGCTCGGGAGGGATCAGCAGGTCAGCGACGCAGACGATGTCGGGTTGCGGGCAATCCGCGAGCGCCACCTGCGGGATGATGCGCACGTCGTTTGCCGCCGTGAATGGCGCGGCCTCCAGGGCCGCGACGGTCGGACGCACGAGGCCGGGGGCGGAATTTCCCTCCATGGCGAGCCGCCAATCGCGACCCGCCGATATGAAGGTGTCGTACATTCCGAATACGACCGAGGCCACCGATTCCCGGACCGCGAGTATTGCGACGGTGGCGGGCTTGCTTTCCGTGTTCATGGGATCTTTCCTCCAGGCGCTTGAAAGATGTGGACACCAACCATTGGAACGGGTTCATCGCATCTGCAACACTGTAGGGAATCGGCGACACCTTTACAGATGTGGGGAGGCGCATGATGAAATTTGAGACCCGCCGCTTGCCGGCCGAGCCCGACGTTGTCGCACCCGATGGTTCGGACGTGCGCGTATTGTTGCGCACCGCTCGCGGGAGCATGGCGCATTTCGAGCTCGCGGCGGGCCGCGCGTCGGATGCGATCCGGCACCGCAGCGTGGACGAAATCTGGTTCATCCTGGCGGGATCGGGGGAGATGTGGCGCAAGGATGGCGATGGGGAGGATGTGGTTGCGCTCGATGCCGGCGTCTGCGTCACCATCCCGATGGGAACGCATTTCCAGTTTCGTGCCGGACAGGGCGCATCCCTGCAGGCGGTCGGCGTGACCATGCCGCCCTGGCCGGGTCCGGAGGAGGCCGTGGCGGTCGCGGGCAAGTGGCCGTCGCGCCCGGCCGGCCGCGGTTGAGCAGCCGGGTTCCGCCTTCATGACTATAATGGCCGCCACTTCCGGCGGGGCCCGCCCGCCGGTATCGGTAGCTTCGGTCTGAGGGGCATGGAAAGAATTCTGGATCGCTGGATGCTTGCGGCGGGCGGGGGAATTTGCGCCTTGCTGATCGGGCTGAACGTGCAGCTGATGTTCAGCAACACCAGGCAGCTTCACGAGCACTCGGCCTGGGTCGCGCATACGCATGCCGTCATCGGCGGCATCCAGTCCATCCTTTCGCTGATGAAGGATGCCGAGACCGGCCAGCGTGGCTACCTGATCACCGGCGACCCGCGTTACCTCGAGCCCTATGACGCCTCCATCGTCGCGATCAACGAGAAAGTGGGCGAAGTCGCGAAACTGACCGCCGACAATCCGTCCCAGCAGGCACGGTTTCCGGAGCTCAAGGACAGGATCGCGAAGCGGCTCGCGTTGCTTGCCGGGAATATCGAGGCGCGCCGCGACCGCGGGCTCGAGGCCGCGCGCCAGAACGTCCTGAGCGGGCTTGGCAAGGCAGAGATGGACGCCTTGCGCGCGCTGACCGCGGAGATGACGCGCGACGAGGAAAGGCTGCTCGAGGAGCGTTCCGGCGAGGCCCAGCGCAGCTATCGCTGGGCGCTTGCAACCGGCGTGCTGGCCGGGGTTGCGGCGCTGGTCGTCGTCATCGCGCTGGTCGTGGTGCTGCAGCGGCACTACGTCGCGCGTTCGCGCGCGGCCGCCGTCATCTACAACCAGAGGGAGCTGCTGCGCGTTACCCTGGCCAGCATCGGCGACGCGATCGTGACTACCGACGTGCATGGCCGGGTGACCTACCTCAACGTCATCGCCGAGGCGCTCACGGGCTGGAAGCAGGCCGACGCCGCCGGCATTCCCCTCGAACGGGTATTCAACATCGTCAACGAGGACACCCGCAGGGTGGTGGAGAATCCCGCGATGCGGGCGCTGCGCGAGGGCATCATCGTCGGGCTGGCGAACCATACCGTCCTGATCGCGCGCGACGGAAGCGAGCGTCCGATCGACGACAGCGCTTCGCCCATACGCGACGAATCGGGCGAGATCGTCGGCTGCGTGCTCGTCTTCCGCGACGTGACCGAGCGCCGCGACGCCGAAAGGCAAATTCGCGTGCGCGTGGAGCAGCTCGCCGAGGGCGACAGGCGCAAGGACGAATTCCTGGCGACCCTGGCGCACGAGTTGCGCAATCCGCTGGCGCCGCTGTCCAATGCGATGGCCATCCTGAAGCGAGCGGGCAACGATGCGGCCGTGCTCGCCAGGACACGAGAAATGATGGAGCGTCAGCTCCATCAAATGGTTCGCCTGATCGACGACCTGCTTGACGTGAGCCGCATCAGCCGTGGCAAGCTGGATTTGCGCGTCGAGCGCGTCGAACTCGGTTCCGTCATCCGCCAGGCGGTCGAGACCTGCAAGCCGATGGCGGAAGCGGCCCGCCATGAGGTGACGCTTGCGTTGCCTGAGCAGCCGATCGAACTCGAAGCCGATCCGGTCAGGCTTGCGCAGGTATTCTCGAACCTCGTCAGCAACGCCTGCAAGTTCACCCCGCCCGGCGGACATGTCCGCATAGCCGCCGCGTTGCAGGGCGATGAAGTTTCGGTGACGGTCAGCGACGACGGCATCGGCATTCCGCAGGACAAGCTGGACGAAGTCTTCGACATGTTCGCGCAAATCGATCACTCGCTGGAACGTTCGCATGGCGGGCTCGGCATCGGGCTCACGCTGGTGCGCAAGCTGGTCGGCATGCACGGGGGCAGCGTCGTCGCGCACAGCGACGGGCCGGGCCAGGGCAGCCTGTTCAGCGTCCGTTTGCCGCTCGGCTGAAATACGGACGAAACGACGGGGCGGCGCGGATCTCCCGTTCGCGCGAAAGCCTCAGCCCGACTTCTTGAAGTATTCGATCTGGCGCTCGTGTTTCTGCGCGGCGGCAAGCGTCGAGAAGGTCCCGAGATTCCGGCGTTTCCCCGACTTAGCATCCTTCTTCCTGGAATAAATCCGGTAACTTCCCGAGGCGAGTTTCCTGATCATTGCGTCTCCGGCGCCCGATGGGCCGTACCCAGCTTTGCAATTTCCATTCCGCCCCGCCGATCATGTTTTCCCCGGCAAGTGCCGCGCATGGACGGCGCCGATCGGTATTTTGTACAAGGTCGCTTGCAAAGACGTCCGGTCAATATCGGTCAAGGCGGATCTTCGTCCAGAAAAATCAGCGGGAAATGCGCATCCGCGCGCCCGGCATGGCAGTTGCGTTGCATGGCAACGCGCGGCAGGCGGACAGCCGCAAACCCGAACCACGGCGTAAACAAATGACAGACGACATCGCTGAATTCTTCCAGCACCTGAACGGCGCGGCGTATGTGATCGGCGTCGCGCATGAGGGTCGCCACGACATTTTTGCCGCGGCCTCCGTCATGCTGGCGTCGCGGCGGCCGCCGTCGTTCGCCGTGAGCATCGACCGGCGCCACGCTTCCTATCCCCTGCTCAGGGCCGGCCGGGTATTCTCGATCAGCGTCATGCGCAAGAGCCGACCTGAAATCGCGCATCGCTTCGGCGCCGGAATCGGCCGCCCGCTGCGCGTGCCCGACGGGGTCGCATGGCATTTCGGTCGCGCCGGCGCGCCGGTTCCGGACGAAGGCGTGCTCGCCAGCTTCGAATGCGAAATGACGGCGATGATGGCCGCGGGCGATCACCAGATCATGCTCGGCAAGATCGTGAACAGCCACATCGTGGAAGCCGCCGGCGCGCGGGTTGGCGCCAGCCAGGAATCCCTCGGCGCGCGGACGGGCCGCAATGAACGCGCGCGGCTCGAGGCATCCGGAGCGTCATGACCAGCCACGCCTTGCGTGCATCGTCGCATGCGCGCATCGGCCACCGGCACATCGTCCTGATCGCCATTCTGGTTGCGCTCGTCGCGCTGTGGTGGGCGTTCGACTGGAACTGGTTCAAGCATCCCATCGAACGCCGGGTGTCGGCGGCCACCGGGCGAACGTTTGTCATCGACGGCGATCTGCACGTGCGCCTGGGCCTGGTGCCGGTCATTCGCGCCGAAGGCCTGCGGCTTTCCAATGCGCAGTGGGCCAGTGACCCGGACATGGCGCGAGTCGGCAAGCTGGAAGTGGGCATCCGCCTGCTGCCGCTGCTGCACGGAAGCATCGACATTCCCATGCTGCGACTCGATCGTCCTTTCCTGTCGCTGGAAAGAAACGACGCCGGCGAAGGCAACTGGGAATTCGACGGCGAAAAGAAGGACGAGAGCGCTTCGCCCGGCCGGCCCTGGCGGATCGACCAGCTCGTCATCGCGGGCGGTGAATTGCGCGCGCATGAGCCGAAGCTGCGCACCGACCTTCGCCTGGAGATCAATACCGCGATTCCGGAAAATGCGGGCGCGCCAGAAGGCAAGAACGCCCCGGGTGCGGACGAAGCCGTGGCACAAGGCAAAAATTCCCCGGCCCCGCTATTGCTCAAAGGCGAGGGCCGCTATCGGGACGGCGCATTCCAGTTGTCGGGTCGCGTGGATTCGCCGCTGGAACTGCGCGACAAGGAAAAGCCCTATCACATCGACGTGCGCGCGACCGCGGGTGCCACGCATGCGCACGTCAGGGGTGACCTTGCCACGCAGACCCAGCTGGAGGACATCGATCTGTTCTTCGCATTGTCCGGCCAGAACCTGGCCGACCTGCACAAACTGCTTGGCATCGTGCTGCCGGACTCGCCGCCCTATTCGCTCGCCGGCGAGCTCGGCCACAAGGGCTCGGTCTGGAGCTACAGCAAATTCAGCGGCACGGTCGGCGACAGCGACCTGCGTGGCGACGTCAGCGTCGACATCGGCCGCAAGAGGTGGCTGTTTCGCGGCGACCTCGCCTCGAAGGAACTGAAGCTCGACGACCTTTCCGGGTTCATCGGCGCCGGGCCGGGCGCGAAGAAGGATGCGGGGGCGTCTGCGCAGCAGCGCCACGAGGCCGAGCGCCGCGAGCGGGATCCGCGCGCGCTGCCGCATCACGAATACGACCTCGCCAAGCTGCGTTCGATGGATGCCGACGTGAAGCTCGATGCCGCGCACATCACCGCGGACGCCGTTCCGGTGCAGGCGATGAACGTGCACCTGCGACTCGAGGATGGCCTGCTGCGGCTGGATCCGCTGGACATGAAGGTCGCGGCTG
>DASZTG010000092.1:0-67938 GCA_035548375.1 Burkholderiales bacterium | reverse complement strand
CTTCTACACCGGGCCGATGTTCCGCCACGAACGCCCGCAGAAGGGGCGCTACCGGCAGTTTCACCAGGTCGGCGTCGAAGCGCTGGGCTTCGCCGGCCCGGACGTCGATGCCGAGCACATGGTGATGGTCGCGGACTTGTGGAAGCGCCTTGGGCTGGACGGCATCAAGCTCGAAATCAATTCGCTCGGCAATGCCGCTTCGCGCCAGCGGTACCGCACGCGCCTGGTGGCCTACCTCGAGCAACAGCGGGAAGCGCTGGACGAAGACGCACGCCGGCGACTTCACGGGAATCCGCTGCGCGTGCTGGACAGCAAGAACCCGGCAATGCGCGACGTCATCGCCGGTGCACCGAAACTTGCAGCGGATCTCGACGAGGAATCGCGCCTGCATTTCGGGCAACTGCAGGATCTGCTTCGCAATGCCGGCGTCGCGTTCGAGATCAACGAGCGCCTCGTGCGCGGTCTGGACTATTACAATGACGTCGTCTACGAGTGGACGACCACCCGGCTGGGCGCGCAGGGAACGGTCTGCGCGGGCGGCCGTTACGACGGACTGGTCGCACAGGTCGGCGGCAAGCCGGCGCCGGCTTGCGGTTTCGCGATGGGCGTCGAACGCCTGATCGCCTTGCTGCAGGATGCGGGAACAGCCAGCCCGGGTCGCGTTCCCGATGCCTACCTCGTGCACAGCGGCGAAGCCGCCGGCCGATTCGCCTGGCAAGTTGCGGCGACGCTGCGTGAAAAAAACATTGCCGTCGTCCTGCATTGCGGCGGCGGCAGTTTCAAGTCGCAAATGAAGCGTGCCGACGCGAGCGGGGCCCGCCACGCGGTGATCGTGGGCGACGACGAGGCCGCCGTCGGTGTCGTGTCCCTGAAGCCGCTGCGGTCTGCCGGCGAGCAGGTCAAGGTCACCCCCGAAGTTGCAGCGACAATGATGCGCAAGCCGATTCAACCCTGAACCTTACCCACACAGAAGATTCCGACATGGCATTCGATCTCGAAGAGCAGGAACAGATAGCCGAGCTCAAGCAGTTCTGGAAACAATACGGCAAGCTGATCGTCACGCTGGCGGTGGCCGCGATCGTTGCGTTCGCGGGCATGCAGGGCTGGCGCGCCTACAAGCAGAACCAGGCCGAAAAGGCGTCGGCGCTGTTCACGCGTTTCAGCGAAGCGGTGCGCAAGAACGACGTCAAGGAAATCCGCGATCTCGGCAAGCAGATTACCGACGGTTACGGCTCCACTGCCTACGGGCCAACGGCGGCCCTGCTGCTCGCCAAGACCAACTACGAGAACGGCGATGCCGCCGCCGCGGCAACGCAATTGCAGTGGGCAATCGACAACGCGAAGGATGCGGAGACCGCGGAAATCGCGCGCCTGCGCCTCGCCGGTCTCCAGCTCGAGCAGAAAAAATACAACGATGCCCTCAAGTTGCTGGAGACGCCGCACAGCGCCGCCATGGAAACGCTGTATGCCGACCTGCGCGGCGACGTCATGCTCGCGCAGGGCAGGACCGCGGAGGCGAAGGCCGCCTACAAGACCGCCATCGAGAAAGCACTGCCGAACAGCAGCTACCGCAGCGTCGTGCAAATCAAGCTCGACGCGCTCGGAGGAGGCAAGTGACCCGGAAGGCAGCGAGTCTTTTCACGGCGTTGTTGCTGGCAGTTGCCGTCGCAGGTTGCGGCAGCAAGGGACCGCAGCCCGCGAAGCTCACCGACTTCAAGCCTTCGGCGAAGGCGGTCATCGCGTGGAAGTTCAATGCCGGCGAGGCCGGACGCTACATATTCTCTCCTGCGATTTCGGGCGACAGCGTGTTCGCCGCCGGCAACCGCGGCGACCTGATGCGCGTGAATGCAACGAATGGGAAGACGATCTGGCACGTCGATACCAAGGCGCCGCTTTCGGGAGGCGTGGGCGTCGGCGAAAACATGGTCCTGGTCGGAACCTCCAAGGGGGCGGTGCTGGCCTACGACATGCAAGGCAAGCCCCTGTGGCAATCCAGGGTTTCGAGCGAGATCCTGAGCGCGCCGCAGGCGTTCGGCGACTTCGTCGTCGTGCGCAGCGGGGACAGCCGCATTTTCGGCCTCGACGCGCGCGACGGCAGCCGCCGCTGGGAATACCAGGTGACCCCGCCGCCTTTGACCTTGCGGGCGAATCCCGGCGTGATCCTCATCGACAACTACGTCATCGCCGGCATGCCCGCCGGCAAGCTGGTCGTGCTGAACATCGCCAACGGCGGTTTGGTATGGGAAACCGTCGTCGCGGCGCCCAAGGGAGACAACGAGCTCGAACGCATCACGGACATCGCCGGGCCGCCGCTGGTCGAAGCGGGTCGGGTTTGCGCGGCCACGTTCCAGGGCCGGGCCGCCTGCTATGAAACCCAGAAAGGCGGGCAGCTCTGGGCCAGGCCGGCGTCGACGGTCGGAAGCCTGGCCTCCGATGACCTGAGCGTTTATCTCTCGGAAGACAACGGCTCGGTCGTGGCGCTGGATCGCAACTCCGGCGCGAGCGTGTGGAAGCAGGACAAGCTGTCCTACCGCAATCTGAGCGCACCGCTGGCTACGAAGGACCATGTCGTCGTCGGCGATTACGAGGGTCAGGTGCATTTCCTCAAATTCGAGGACGGCTCGTTCGCGGCACGGCTGGCGACGGACGGCGGCGGCATCGCCGCCGCGCCGAAAATGGTCGGCGACAAGATCCTCATCCAGACGCGCAACGGCGGCGTGTACGCGATCTCGCTGACCCCGCTGGCCGTCAAGAAGAAATAATCCCCCGAGCTCGCGGCGGCACTCGAGATCGTGAAACCCACCATCGTCCTCGTCGGCCGGCCGAACGTCGGCAAATCGACGCTCTTCAATCGCATGACGCGGTCGCGCCATGCGCTGGTGGCGGACATTCCCGGCCTGACCCGCGACCGCCATTACGGGCACGGCGAGTCCGGCGACAAATCCTTCCTTGTCGTGGATACCGGCGGTTTCGAGCCGGTGGCCAAGGACGGCATTTTTCGCGAAATGGCGCGCCAGACCCGGCAGGCGGTGGACGAAGGCGACGCCGTGCTGCTGCTGGTGGATGCACGCAAGGGCCTGACGCCCCAAGACAGGCAGATCGCGGACGAATTGCGCAAGACCGCACGCAGGCTCTGGCTGGTCGTGAACAAGTCCGAAGGGCTTGCACGCGAAACCGCAGCGGCGGAATTCCACGAGCTCGGCCTGGGCGAACCGCTGGCCGTGTCGGCGTCGCACGGCGAGGGCGTGCACGAGCTGATCGATATCGTGCTCGAGGAATTTCCGGTCGAAGACGAGGCGTCAGAAGCGGACAAGCGTCCCAAGATAGCCGTCGTCGGCCGGCCGAACGTGGGCAAATCGACGCTCGTGAACGCGCTGCTAGGCGAAGAGAGGGTCATTGCCTTCGACCAGCCGGGAACGACGCGTGACAGCATCTATGTCGATTTCGAGCGCAACGGCAAGCCGTATACGCTGATCGACACGGCCGGATTGCGCCGGCGGGGCCGTGTCGAGGAGGTTGCAGAGAAATTCTCGGCCGTGAAGACATTGCAGGCGATCGAGGATTGCAACGTCGTCATGCTCGTGCTCGACGTCACGCAGGACGTGTCCGACCAGGACGCGCATCTGGCCGGCTTCATACTCGAGGCCGGCAAGGCCTTGGTGGTCGCCATCAACAAGTGGGATGCCGCGGGACCGGATGCACGCGAGAAGGCCAAGCGCGACTACGCGCGCAAGATGAACTTCCTGGAGTTCGCGCCGGCATTGCACATTTCCGCGCGCAGCGGCACCGGCGTTCCCGCGCTGCTGCGGGCCGCGGACTCGGCCTATGCCGCGGCCATGTCGAAGCTCTCCACGCCGAAACTGACCCGCGTCCTGCTCGCTGCGGTGCAAAAGCAATCGCCGCCCCGGGCCGGCGTATCCCGACCGAAGCTGCGTTACGCCCACCAGGGAGGCATGAATCCGCCGCTGATCCTGATTCATGGAAACGCGCTGAACCAGGTGCCGGACAGCTACCGCAGGTATCTGGAGCGGGCATTCATGGCAGCATTCAACCTGCGGGGCACGCCGGTAAAAGTACTCTTCAAACAAGGCCGAAACCCCTTCGTGTCCGACCGGAAGAGTTGAAGTCTCGTGGCATTTTTCACGGGATGGTATTGCTTCTCAAAATCCAGTACAGTATTTGCGGGTCAAAGAATAAAAAGGAGTTGCCATGAGCGCGAAAGGCCAGTTGTTGCAAGACCCATTTCTCAACGCACTGCGCAAGGAACACGTACCGGTTTCGATCTATCTGGTGAACGGAATCAAGCTGCAGGGCCAGATCGAATCGTTCGACCAGTATGTCGTATTGTTGAAAAATACCGTGACGCAAATGGTGTACAAGCACGCAATTTCCACCGTCGTGCCGGCGCGTCCGGTGAATTTGTCCCTGGAACATGGGCCTGAAGATTGAGTGTTCGTCCGCTTCCGTTCCATCCGTAACCAAGCTGAAGTCGTTTCATCTTCCGGGGTGCGAGGCCTGATTTCGCACACCCGGAGTTCCCGCTGCGAATCCCTTTACCGTTGATGTTCGATCGACCCGGCGGCGGCGATCGCGCCGTGCTCGTGAGCCTCGATTTCGGGAATATCGATTTCGCCGAATCGCTGGAGGAATTCCGCAGGCTCGCGCAGAGCGCCGGCGTCGGCGCCGTGGCGACCATCAAGGGCAAGCGCCAGCGGCCGGATGCGGCGACGTTTGCGGGATCCGGCAAGGTGCAGGAGATCGCCTCCGCCCTGCGCGATTCCGGTGCGACGCTCGTGCTGTTCAACCACGATCTCTCGCCCGCACAGCAGCGCAACCTCGAAAAGGCCTTCGATTGCCGCGTCGTCGACCGGACCAGCCTGATCCTCGACATCTTCGCGCAGCGTGCGCGATCCCACGAAGGCAAGTTGCAGGTGGAGCTGGCGCAGCTCGATCACCTGGCGACGCGCCTGGTGCGCGGCTGGACCCACCTGGAGCGGCAAAAGGGCGGCATCGGCCTGCGCGGCCCGGGCGAGACGCAGCTCGAGACCGACCGCCAGCTGCTGCGCAAGCGCGTGAAGGTGCTCAAGGACAAGCTCGAAACCGTCCACCGGCAAAGGCAAACACAGCGCCGCGCCCGCCAGCGCGGCAAGACGCTCTCGGTCTCGCTGGTGGGCTACACCAACGCCGGCAAGTCGACGCTGTTCAACGGACTGACGCATGCCGACGCGTACGCGGCCGACCAGTTGTTCGCCACGCTGGACACGACGTCACGCCGGATCGGCGGATCCGGCGGACCGCCCGTCGTGGTTTCGGATACGGTGGGTTTCATCCGCGACCTTCCTCACAGCCTCGTGGCCGCCTTCGGCGCGACGCTGGAGGAAACCGTGCGCGCGGACCTGCTGCTCCACGTGGTGGACGCCGCCAGCCCGGTGCGCGACGATCAGATGGCCGAGGTCAACAAGGTGCTGGCCGAGATCGGCGCCGATTCGGTGCGCCAGGTCGTGGTCTACAACAAGATCGACGAAGCCGGTGTGCCGCCGGGTGTGGAGCGCGACCAGTATGGTAAGATCGCGTCGATTCGCGTCAGCGCGAAAACCGGTGCCGGCCTCGAAATTCTGCGCTCCATGCTGACTGAATTGCGCGATACGCAGCGCGACGAAGCGGGTGTCGTCGCGGCCTGAATGCAAAGGTCCAGCAGGGCCTCCTGTCAAACTGAAAGCACGCACGAATGGCTTTGAATGACCCTCAGTGGGGAAAGCGCGGCAACGACGGCCCGCCGGACCTCGACGAACTCTGGCGCCGTCTGAACCAGTGGCTCAATTCGCTGTTCGGCGGCAAGGGCGGAGGCGGCACGCCGCCGGCCCCCGGCAGCTCGCGCCAGTTCGGCGGCGGCTTCGGACTGCTCGTGATCCTGGTCGTCCTGGTGTGGCTCGCCAGCGGGTTCTACATCGTGGACGCAAGCCAGCGCGGGGTGGTGCTGCGCTTTGGCAGCTTCACCGGCGCCATCACCGAGCCCGGCCCGCGGTGGCACTGGCCGTGGCCGATCGAATCGGCCGAAGTCGTGAACGTGACGGGCGTGCGCACGATCGAAATCGGCTACCGCAACAACGTCAAGAGCAGGGTGCAGAACGAATCGCTGATGATCACGGACGACGAGAACATCATCGACATCCAGTTCGCCGTGCAATACATCCTCAAGGATCCGACGGACTACCTGTTCAACAACCGCGATGCCGACAAGTCGGTGATGCAGGCCGCGGAATCCGCGATTCGCGAGGTGGTGGGCAAGAGCAAGATGGATTTCCTGCTCTCGGGCGGCAAGGAGAAGATCGTCGAGACGGTGCAAGGCCTGCTGCAGAAGATCCTGGATCGCTACAAGACCGGCATCACCGTCACGCGCGTGACCATGCAGGATGCCCAGGCGCCGGAAGAAGTCCAGGCCGCCTTTGCCGATGCGGTCAAGGCCGGGCAGGACCGCGAGCGCCAGATCAACGAGGGCCAGTCCTACTTCAACGATGTCGTGCCCAAGGCCAAGGGCACGGCGGCGAGGCTGCAGCAGGAGGGCGAAGGTTATCGCCAGAGCGTGATCGCGAACGCCGAGGGCGAGGCATCGCGATTCAGCCAGATCGTCGCCGAATACAGCAAGGCGCCCGTCGTCACGCGCCAGCGCCTCTACCTCGACGCCATGCAGCAGGTGCTCTCGAATTCGAGCAAGATCATCGTCGACCAGAAGAACGGCAGCAACCTGCTGTACCTGCCGCTCGACAAGCTCATCCAGATGAGCGGTCCGGCGTCACCCGCCGAAACGGCAAAGGCGCCCGAGGCGCCGCTGGCCGCGCCCGCGCCGGCCGACGTGTCGCCGCGCTCGCGCGACGCCTTCCGCAGCCGCGACAGGGAGGCACGATGAAATTCAACGTGAGCACCATCCTGATCGCGGTCGTCGTGGCGCTGGTGGTCGCGAGCCTGAGCCTGTTCACGGTCGACCAGCGGCAGAACGCCATCGTGTTCCGCCTCGGCGAAATCGTCTCGGTCAAGACCGCGCCCGGCCTGTACTTCAAGGTGCCGCTGGTCGACAACGTCAGGTTTTTCGACTCCCGCATCCTCACGCTGGACGCCGAAGAGGCGCAAAGGTTCGTGACCTCGGAGAACAAGCCGGTACTGGTGGACTCCTTCGTCAAATGGCGCATCATCGACGTGAAGCAGTACTACGTGAGCGTGCAGGGCGACGAAGGCCTCGCGAGGGTTCGCCTTACGCAGGCGGTCAACGGCAGCCTGCGCGAGGAATTCGGCAAGCGCACCATCCACGAGGTCGTCTCGGGCGAGCGCGAAAAGATCATGGACCTGATGCGAGAGAAGGCCGACCTGACCTCGCGCGAGATCGGCGTGCAGGTGCTAGACGTGCGCCTGAAGCGCGTCGACTTCACGCCGGAAATCAGCGAATCCGTCTACGGGCGCATGCAGGCGGAGCGCAAGCGCGTCGCCAACGAATTGCGATCGACGGGCTTCGCCGAGGCCGAGAAAATACGCGCCGACGCCGACAAGCAGCGCCAGGTCGTGATCGCACAGGCCTATCGCGACGCCCAGCGCATGAAGGGCGAGGGGGATGCCAAGGCGTCAGCGATCTACGCGCGCGCGTTCGAGCGCAATCCGGAGTTCTATGCGTTCTACCGAAGCCTCGATGCCTATCGTCAGAGCTTCAAGAACAAGTCGGACATGCTGATACTCGATCCGTCCGCGGATTTCTTCAAGTACCTGAAGAACCCTGCCGGCCACGCCAAATAGTCACGGCCGCGAGCGCGTGCCGCCTGCGGATCGCGGGAAGCGAGAATGGGTGCCTACACGAATGTCCTGATGATGGCCGTGGCGCTGATGCTGGTCATCGAAGGCGTATTTCCGTTCCTGCTGCCCACGCTCTGGAGACAGGCGTTTCGCCGGCTAACGGAAATGTCCGACGGGCAGGTGCGCTTCGTCGGCTTGTCGCTGATGCTCGCCGGGCTGCTGCTGCTTTTCCTGACGAAATAGCCCAACATGTCGACCGTGCCGCCGCTGGCGGGCCAGCCCATGCCTATCCCGCGCGCCGAATGATCATGCAGAAATGGTTGTTGCCCGAATACATAGAAGATCTCCTGCCCGGCGAGGCGGCGGGAGTGGAGCGGCTTCGCCGGCGCATACTCGACCTGTTCTTCGCGCACGGCTACGAGCTCGTCATCCCGCCCATGCTCGAATACCTCGACTCGCTGCTGACGGGCACGGGCCACGACCTCGACCTGCAGACCTTCAAGCTGGTGGACCAGTTGTCCGGCCGTTTGCTCGGATTGCGCGCCGACATCACGCCGCAGGTTGCGCGCATCGATGCGCATTTGCTGAACCGCAAAGGCGTCACGCGACTGTGCTATGCCGGAACGGTGTTGCATACGCAACCGTCCGGGCTGCTGCGCACGCGCGAACCGATGCAGATCGGCGCGGAACTGTACGGCCACGCCGGCCTGGAGAGCGACATCGAGATCCAGATGCTCATGCTGCGCGCCCTGCGCGCGATCGGCGTGGACGGCGTGCACCTCGACATCGGACACGTCTCGGTTTTCCGCTCGCTGGTGACGCGCGCCGGCATCAACGGGCAGCGCGAGGCGGAATTGTTCCAGGTGCTGCAGGCCAAGGACGTTCCGGCCCTGCGCGAATTGTCGAAGGACATCGATGCGACGACGCGCACGGCGCTGCTGTTGCTGCCGGAACTCTACGGAGGTCCCGACGTGCTGGCGACGGCGCGCAAGCAACTGCCGCGCTATCCCGAGCTGACGGCCTGCCTCGATGCGCTCGAAAGGATCGGCCAGGGATTGAGCGCGGACGTGCGCGAGTTGTGCTTCGACCTCGCGGAACTGCGCGGCTATCACTATCACAGCGGCGTGGTGTTCGCGGCCTACGCCGGAAACCGGCCGGAGGCCATCGCGCGCGGGGGACGTTACGACGAGGTCGGGCGTGCATTCGGCCGCGCGCGGCCGGCGACGGGATTCACGATGGAATTGCGCGAACTCGCGCAAATGGCGCCCAACGGCGAGAAGACGGTGCGCGTGCTGGCGCCTTATCGCCCGGATGACGCCGTCCTGCAGGCGCAGGTGGCGAAGCTTCGTGAAAAAGGCATGATCGTGGTTTCCGATTTGCCCGGACAGGCGGCCAACCGCGAGGAGCTGGGCTGCTCGCAGCAACTGGTGGAAAAGGGCGGATCGTGGCAACTCGAACCGGTCGGCCCCGGAAAATTTTCGAATTGATCGCGGCAAAGAGGACTCGATGGCAAGCAACGTAGTCGTCATCGGCACCCAGTGGGGTGACGAGGGCAAGGGCAAGATCGTCGACTGGCTGACCGACCACGCGCAGGGCGTGGTGCGCTTCCAGGGTGGCCACAACGCGGGCCACACGCTGGTGATCGGCGGGCGCAAGCAGATCCTGCGGCTGATTCCTTCCGGCATCCTGCGCGCGGGCGTCAAATGCTACATCGGCAACGGCGTCGTGTTGTCGCCGGCCGCGCTGCTGCAGGAAATCGCCGAGCTGGAGGCGGCAGGCGTGGACGTGCGCTCGCGGCTGAAAATCAGCGACGCCTGCCCGCTGATCCTTCCCTATCACGTCGCCATCGACCAGGCGCGCGAAGCGGCGAAGGGCGCGGAGAAAATCGGCACGACCGGTCGCGGCATCGGCCCCGCATACGAGGACAAGGTGGCGCGTCGCGCCATCCGCCTGCAGGACTTGTTCGTGCCCGGCCGGTTCGAGGAAAAGCTGCGTGAAGTGCTGGATTTCCACAATTTCGTTTTGCAGCACTACCTGAAGGCCTCGGCTGTCGATTTCGCGAAGACGCGCGACGAGATGCTCGCCATGCGCGCACAATTGAAGCCCATGGTCGCGGATGTTCCGCGCGCGCTGTACGACGCGCACACCGCCGGCAACAACCTGCTGTTCGAAGGCGCGCAGGGAACGCTGCTGGACATCGACCACGGCACGTATCCGTTCGTCACGTCGAGCAATTGCGTTGCCGGCGCGGCAGCCGCGGGCGCCGGTGTCGGCCCGCAGATGCTGCATTACGTCCTCGGCATCACCAAGGCCTATACCACGCGCGTGGGATCCGGCCCGTTTCCCACCGAGCTGGAAGACAACGTCGGCGAGCAATTGCGCACGCGCGGCAAGGAATTCGGTTCGGTCACCGGCCGACCCCGCCGCTGCGGATGGTTCGATGCGGCCGCACTCAAGCGCTCCGTGCAGATCAACGGCGTGTCCGGCCTGTGCATCACCAAGCTCGATGTGCTCGACGGTGTCGAAGACCTGCAGGTTGGCGTCGGCTACAGGCTCGAAGGCGAGCGCATCGACATCCTGCCGTCGGGCGCGGACGCGCTGGCGCACTGCGAACCGATCTACGAGGAAATTCCCGGCTGGACGCAGAGCACCGTGGGCATCACTCGCTACGAGGACTTGCCGGCGAATGCGCGCAATTACCTGAAGCGCATCGAGCAGGCCTGCGGCGTGCCGGTGGACATGATCTCGACCGGACCCGACCGCGACGAGACGATAGTCCTGCGCCATCCGTTCGAGCGGGCCTAGCAATTACCTGGGAAATTTTGCGACGGGAGCCGCGGGGAACGCGATCTGGTGCCGAGAAGAGGACTCGAACCTCCACAGTGTTGCCACCGCCAGGACCTGAACCTGGTGCGTCTACCAATTCCGCCATCTCGGCACGGAAGGGCGCAGAATGTAATGGGAAAGCGGTGCTTTGTCAACGAAGCGCAAGCCTTCCTTCCAAACCATTTGTCTGAATGAAAACTCCTAAGAAAATCACCAAAACCGCCGGCGCAAAAAGCGCCGGCAACGCCCGCAACGCGGGCATCCGCGAGCGCGATCCCTACCTCGAACGCGAGCGTTCGCGCTATGAAAATCCGCTGCCCAGTCGCGAGCACATCCTGGATGTGCTGCTCGAGCAGGGCGTGCCGGTATCGGCCGACAAGCTTGCGCAATTGCTGTCGATCTCTCCCGACGAGTCCGGGTCGTTCGACCGGCGACTCGGGGCGATGGAGCGCGACGGCCAGATCATGCGCAATCGCAAGAACGCGATTTGCGTCGTCGAAAAGCTGGATCTCATCAAGGGCAGGGTGCAGGGCCATCCCGACGGCTTTGGCTTCCTCGTGCGCGACGACGGCGGCGAAGACCTGTTCCTGCATCCTGGCGAGATGGCAAAAGTGCTGCACAACGACCGCGTCGTCGCGCGCGAAGGCGGCGTCAATGCGCGCGGTCGTCGCGAGGGGCATATCGTGGAAGTCATCGAGCGCGCGAACCTGAAAGTCGTCGGCCGTTACCTGAACGAGCACGGCATCGGCGTGGTCGCGCCGGAAGACCGCCGCATCAGCCAGGACATCCTGGTCCCCGCAGGCGCGAATCGGGGCGCGAAGCCGGGCCAGGTCGTCATGGTCGAGATCGTCGAGCAGCCGCAGCGGCACTCGCAACCGGTGGGCAGGATCGTCGAAGTGCTCGGCAACTACGCCGATCCCGGCATGGAGATCGAGATCGCGCTGCGCAAGCACGACCTGCCGCATGAATTTTCCGCCGCGGCGGTGAAGGCCGCGGCGAAGCTGCCGTCGGGAGTAACGGACAAGGACCTCGCGGGCCGCGAGGACTTGCGCAAGCTTCCGCTGGTCACGATAGACGGGGAGACGGCGAAGGATTTCGACGACGCCGTCTATTGCGAGCGCCGCGGCAAGGGATTCAAGCTTTGGGTCGCGATCGCGGACGTCAGTCACTACGTGCAGCACGGCGACGTGATCGACCTCGAGGCGCGCGAGCGCGGCAATTCCGTCTATTTCCCGCGCCGTGTCATCCCGATGCTGCCGGAAGTGCTGTCGAACGGCCTGTGCTCGCTGATGCCCGACGTCGACCGCCTGTGCATGGTCTGCGAGATGGACATCTCGGCACGCGGGGAGATCGCGGTCTACCGCTTCTATCCGGCCGTCATGCATTCACGTGCGCGCCTGACGTACACCAAGGTCGCGAACGTCATCGCGGATCCGCACGGCGAGGTGGCGCGCGAACTGGGGAGCCTCGTCCCGCACCTGCAGGCGTTGCACGCGCTCTACCAGGGGCTGGTCAAGGCGCGCGAGTTGAGGGGGGCGATCGATTTCGAGACCGTCGAGACGCAGATGTTCTTCGACGACCAGGGCAAGATCGAGCGCATCGTGCCTACGCAGCGCAACGACGCACATCGCCTGATCGAGGAATGCATGCTCGCGGCCAACGTCTGCGCGTCGGATTTCCTGTCGAAGCACGAGCACCCGGCGCTGTATCGCGTGCACGAGGGGCCGACACCGGAGAAGCTTGCGGCGTTGCGCGAGTTCCTGCGCGAGTTCGGGCTGCAGCTGACCGGAGGCGAGCATCCGAAGGCGAAGGACTACGCGAAGTTGCTGGAAAAGATAAAGCCGCGCCCGGACGTCCAGCTATTGCAGACCGTCATGCTGCGATCGCTGCGCCAGGCTGTCTACAGTCCGGACAATGCCGGCCATTTCGGTCTGGCGTACGACGCCTACACGCATTTCACGTCGCCCATCCGCCGCTATCCGGACTTGCTGATCCATCGCGCCATCAAGGCGGTGCTTGCCGGCAAGCGCTACGAACCGGGCAGCTGGCAGGAGCTCGGCGTGCATTGCTCGGAAACCGAGCGGCGTGCCGACGAGGCGACCCGCGACGTCGACGCCTGGCTCAAGTGCTACTACATGCAGGATCGCATCGGCGAGCGTTTCACCGCGACCGTCAGCGGCGTGGCCAGCTTCGGCGTATTCGTGGCGCTGCACGAGGTCTATGTCGAGGGGCTGGTGCATATCTCGGAGCTGGGCTCGGACTACTTTCACTATGACGCGGCCAAGCATCAGTTGCTGGGCGAGCGCACGGCGAAGCGCTTCCGTCTCGGCGACCCGATCCCGGTGAAACTCGTCAGGGTCGACCTGGAAACGGCAAAGATCGATTTCGTCCTCGACGAAGAATCCAGGCGATCGCGATGAGTGCGCGCCGGGTCGTATATGGCCTGCATGCGGTTACGGCCGCGCTGAAACGACGGCCGGGTTCCGTGATGGAGGTTTTCCTGGATCCGAAACGCAACGATCCGCGCGCGCGCCGGATCGCCGACCTGGCGAGGGCGGGCGGCGTGCGCATCCAGGACGCGGAAGCGGCCAGGCTGGACGGATTCGCCAGCGGCGGACGCCACCAGGGCGTCGCTGCATTCGTGGAAGAAACGCCGTTGGCCATGGATCTCGACGAAGTCATCGAGAACGCCGCGGAACCGCCGTTGCTGCTCGGGCTCGACGGCGTCCAGGATCCGCACAACCTCGGCGCCTGCCTGCGGGTCGCGGATGCGATGGGTGTCCAGGCGGTCTTTGCTCCCAAGGATCGGGCCACCGGCGTCAATGCCACCGTCCGCAAGGTTGCATCGGGCGCCGCGGAATCGGTGCCGTTCATTGCTGTGACGAACCTGGCCCGAACGCTGAGGGATCTGAAAGATAAAGGGATTTGGGTCGTCGGCGCCGCCGAGGCCGAGGACGGCAGCCTGTTCGGCGCCAGGCTGACCGGCCCGCTCGCAATGATCCTGGGGGCGGAGGGAGAGGGACTGCGCCGCCTGACGCGCGAGACGTGCGACCAGTTGATTTCCATCCCGATGCTGGGCGCGGTCGAAAGCCTGAACGTGTCCGTCGCCGCCGGCATCTGCCTATACGAAGCCCGCCGCCAGCGGCAAACCCCTCAGGTCCCTTAACCCCTTGACCATGCATCAAAATGGTTGAGCCGGCGGGGGCCGCGCTGATATAATTTCAAGTTAACCGCGGTCGATTTCCGATCGCGGTAATTCGCACGCCAGCCAGATATGGGTGCCCGCTCATTTTTGATTTTCAAATGGAGCGGGTCCGGCAGGCGGAGGCTCAACCCCTACAGGAGAAGTTCATGTCGGTCACCATGCGTCAAATGCTGGAAGCGGGTGTGCATTTCGGACACCAGACCCGTTACTGGAATCCGAAGATGGCGCCGTTCATCTTCGGCCATCGCAACAAGATCCACATCATCAACCTCGAGAAGACCCTGGTCATGTACCAGGAAGCGGTTAAGTTCGTTCGCCAGCTTTCCTCGAACAAGGGCAGCATCCTGTTCGTCGGCACCAAGCGCCAGGCTCGCGAGATCGTCCGCGAGGAAGCCATGCGCGCCGGTACGCCGTTCGTCGACCATCGCTGGCTCGGCGGCATGCTGACCAATTTCAAGACGGTCAAGCAGTCCATCAAGCGCCTGCGCGACATGGAGCAGATGGTGCTCGACGGCTCGCTCGAGAAGCTTTCGAAGAAGGAACAGCTGAACTTCCAGCGCGAGCAGGTCAAGCTCGAGCGCAGCCTGGGCGGCATCAAGGAGATGAACGGCTTGCCCGACGCGCTGTTCGTCATCGACGTGGGCTACCAGAAGGGCGCGATCACGGAAGCGAACAAGCTGGGCATCCCGGTGGTCGGCGTGGTGGACACCAACCACTCCCCGGACGGCGTGGATTATGTCATCCCCGGCAATGACGACGCCAGCCGCGCGGTGCGCCTGTATGCGCGGGGCATCGCCGACGCGATCCTGGAGGGGCGCAGCCAGACCATCAAGGAGATCGTCAGCGACGAATTCGTCGAGGTCGACAGCTCGGAAGAACAGGCCACGGCCTGATCGGGACCGCAGCCGAAAAAAAGGGGCGCACGCCCCTTTTTTTGCAACTGGAATTTCAACAGGAACACTTGCCGGCCGGCCTTCTCGTGAAAGGCGGGCGGCAATCGAAGGAGCAAGTCAGCATGGCGGAAATCACCGCGGGGATGGTCAAGGAACTGCGCGAGCGCACCGGGCTCGGCATGATGGAATGCAAGAAGGCGCTTACGGAAGCCGACGGCGACATGAAGAAGGCAGAGGACCTGCTGCGCATCAAGAGCGGTGCCAAGGCCGGCAAGATGGCCGGCCGCGTCGCGGCCGAAGGCGCCATCGGCATCTATGTATCCGGCGATGCAAAGCTGGGTGCGCTGGTCGAGGTCAATTGTGAAACCGACTTCGTCGCCAAGGACGCGAATTTCGCGGGCTTCGTGAAGGCCGTGACCGAGGTTGCCGCGACCAAGGGCATAGCGGACGTGGATACGCTGTCCCAAACCGCATTGCCAACGGGCAAGACGGTGGAAGCCACGCGCCAGGAGCTCGTCATGAAGATCGGCGAGAACATGAGCGTGCGCAGGATCGCGATCATGAAGGCGAAGGGCAAGCTCGCCTATTATCTGCACGGCACCAGGATCGGCGTCCTGCTCGACCTCGAAGGCGGGGATGACGTGCTCGGCAAGGATCTTTCCATGCACATCGCGGCGTCGAAGCCGGTGTCCGTTTCCAAGGACCAGGTGTCGCCGGAGTTGATCGCCCGCGAACGCGACATCGCCAAGGCCCGTGCGCTGGAATCCGGCAAGCCCGCGAACCTGATCGACAAGATCGTCGAGGGCAGCGTGCAGAAGTACCTGTCCGAGGTGACGCTGCTCGGCCAGCCGTTCGTCAAGGACGACAAGCAATCCGTAGAGAAACTCCTCGCATCCAGGGGCGCAAAGGTAAATGCCTTCACGCTGTTCATCGTCGGCGAGGGCATCGAGAAGAAATCCACGGATTTCGCCGCCGAAGTGGCCGCGACGGCCTCGCAGGCGCGTTGAACTGGCGACGGTGCCGATGAATCCCGCCTACAAGCGCGTCCTGCTGAAACTGTCGGGTGAAGCCCTGATGGGGGACGACGCCTATGGCATCAACCGCGAAACCATCGACCGCATCACGGGCGAGGTCAAGGACGTCCTGAACCTGGGCGTCGAAGTCGGGGTGGTGATCGGCGGCGGGAACATTTTTCGCGGCGTGGCGCCGGCCGCCGCGGGCATGGACAGGGCGACCGCAGACTACATGGGCATGCTCGCCACCGTGATGAACGCGCTTGCCCTGCAGGATGCGATGCGCCGGCAGGGAATGAAAAGCCGCGTGCTCTCGGCGCTGAACATCGAGCAGGTCGCCGAGCCGTATATCCGCGGCAAGGCGATTCGCTACCTGGAGGAGGGGCGCGTCGTCATCTTCGCGGCCGGCACCGGCAATCCGTTTTTCACGACGGACACCGCCGCGGCGCTGCGCGGCATGGAAATGAACGTGGACATCGTGCTCAAGGCGACCAAGGTCGACGGCGTCTATACGGACGACCCGAAAACGCATCCCGACGCCATGCGCTACCAGCGCATCAGCTTCGACGAGGCCATCGTCAAGAAGCTCAAGGTGATGGACGCCACCGCGCTGACCTTGTGCCGCGACCAGAAGCTGCCGATCTGCGTGTTCAGCATCTTCAAGGCCGGCGCGCTGACGCGCGTGGTGCGGGGAGAAGACGAAGGTACGCTGGTTTACGCCTGAGCAGCACGTTAGGAGGAAGACGACATGACCGTGGCAGACGTGAAGAAATCGGCAGACCAGAAAATGCAGAAGACGCTGGAGACGCTGAAAACCGACCTGGGCAAGGTGCGCACCGGCCGCGCGCACACCGGCATCCTCGACCACGTCCAGGTGGATTACTACGGCAATCCCACGCCGCTCAACCAGGTCGCCAACCTGTCGCTGCTCGATGCCCGCACGATCAGCGTCACGCCGTGGGAAAAGAAAATGGTGACGGTCATAGAGAAGGCGATTCGCGATGCCGGATTGGGCCTTAATCCTTCCGCGATGGGCGATCTCATCCGCGTGCCGATGCCAGCCCTCACCGAAGAGCGCCGCCGCGACCTCACCAAGGTGGTGAAGGCCGAGGCCGAGAATGCGCGGGTCGCGGTGCGCAACATCCGCCGCGACGCGAATGCCGGGCTGAAGGATCTCCTGAAGGGCAAGGCGATCTCGGAGGACGACGATCGCCGCGCGCAGGACGACATCCAGAAACTGACCGATCGCTACATTGCCGAGATCGACAAGGCGCTCGCCGCCAAGGAAGTCGATCTCATGGCCGTCTGAATCCCGGCGTGTTCAGCAGCTCCACCATCGCGGTTCCCCCGTCAGGCGCAATCCCGCGCCACGTCGCCATCATCATGGACGGCAACGGCCGCTGGGCGAAAAGCCGCTTCCTGCCGCGCGTGGCCGGCCACAAGCGCGGGCTCGAAGCCGTGCGCGCGGCGACCAAGGCATGCGTCGCGCAGGGCGTGAGCTACCTCACGTTGTTCGCGTTCAGCAGCGAGAACTGGCGCCGCCCGAAGGACGAGGTTTCGTTCCTGATGGAGTTGTTCGTCATCGCGCTCGAGCAGGAAGTCGCCAAGCTCCACGAGAATCGCATTCGCCTGAAGATCGTCGGCGACCTCTCCAGTTTCGAGCCCAGGTTGAACCGCATGATCGCCGAGGCCGAGGCGCTGACGGCGAACAACGACGGGCTCACGCTGACGATCGCGGCAAACTACGGCGGCCGCTGGGACATCCTGCAGGCCGTCAACCGCATGGCGGCCGAGCTCACGCTGCCGCCGGGCGGATACCGCGAAGGGCACCTGGCTCCCTACCTGTCGATGAGCTACGCGCCCGAGCCCGATCTCTTCATTCGCACCGGCGGCGAGCAGCGCGTCAGCAACTTCTTGCTGTGGCAGCTGGCCTACACGGAATTCTATTTCACCGACGAGCTGTGGCCGGATTTCGATGCGCAGTCGCTTGCGCGCGCCATCGATTCCTATCGCAACCGCGAACGCCGTTTCGGGCGCACCAGCGAGCAGCTCGGCCGCGAGAGCACGCCGGCCGATCCGCTGCGAGAGCCAGGTGGCGACTCCCGCTAGCGCCGCCGCGGCGGGGGACCGGCCCCGATCCGCATTGAAGCAGCGTGTCCTGACCGCCGTCGTCCTCGTGCCGCTGTTCCTGGCGGCGATGTTCTTCCTGCCGCAGATCGCCTGGCAATTGCTGCTTTGCGTGCCCATCGCCCTGGGCGCCAGCGAGTGGGCTCGCCTGGCGAAGTTTCGAAAAGTCGCGACATTCACGTTCGTCGCGGTGCTCGTTGCGACTTGCCTCGCATTCGTCGTTGCCTTTGCAAGCAAGGAGTGGACGGGTGCCGCCGGCGCCTTGTCCCGCCTGCTGTTCATGGGCGCGTTGCTGTTCTGGGCAATCGTCGCGCCACTGTGGCTCTATCGCGGCTGGCGCGTCGCGCAACCGGTCGTTCTCGGCCTTGTCGGCTGGTTCGTCCTGATACCCGCCTGGCTGGGCGCGGCCTTCCTGCAGAACGCGCCGTGGATGCTGCTGGCCATCCTGGCCATCGTCTGGATCGCCGACACGGCCGCGTACTTCGCCGGTCGCAAATTCGGTCGCCACAAGCTGGCACCGCTGATCAGCCCGGGAAAAACCTGGGAAGGCGTCGTCGGTGCGTTTGCAGCGGTGCTGGTCTATGGCTTCGCGGTCGGCTTCCTGCTGCAGCCGGCCGGGAACGTATACGATCGCATCGTCATGCTCATCTTCGTTTGCGCGCTGACCGTGCTCAGCATCGTCGGCGACCTTTTCGAATCGTGGATCAAGCGCGTCGCGGGTGCCAAGGATAGCGGCACCTTGCTGCCGGGGCACGGTGGCGTGCTCGATCGCATCGACAGCCTGACCGCGGCGCTGCCTTTCGCGGCACTGTATTTCCTGCCGATGCTGGGGCCGGCATGAAGCGCCTCGCGATTCTCGGTTCCACTGGCAGCATAGGCGCGAGCACCCTGGCGGTCGTCGACCGGCATCCCGACCGCTTCGAGGTCGTGGCATTGAGCGCGGATCGGCAGGTCGACCGGCTGTTCGAGCAGTGCATGCGCTATCGGCCGCGCTACGCCGTGATGGCGAATGCCGCGGCGGCGGAGCAATTGCGGGCCAAGGTCCGCAACGCCGGACTTTCCTGCGAAGTTGCCTCCGCTTCGTCCGCGCTGGAACAGGTTGCCTCTGCCGGGGAGGTCGACGCGGTCATGGCGGCCATCGTCGGCGCCGCGGGGCTGCGATCGACCCTGGCGGCGGCGCGCGCGGGCAAGCAGGTGCTGCTCGCCAACAAGGAAGCCCTCGTCATGTCGGGCAGCCTGCTGATGGACGCAGTCTCCGCGAGCGGGGCGACGCTGTTGCCGATCGACAGCGAGCACAACGCCATCTTCCAGGCGCTGCCGCGCGGCTTCGACGGCGATTTGTCGCGAGCCGGCGTCCAGCGCCTCTGGCTCACGGCCTCCGGCGGACCCTTCCTGCGCACGCCCAAGGAGGCGCTGGAAAACGTCACGCCCGACCAGGCGTGCGCGCATCCAAAGTGGCGCATGGGCCGCAAGATCTCGGTGGATTCCGCGACGCTCATGAACAAGGGGCTGGAAGTCATCGAGGCGAGCTTCCTGTTCAACGCCAGGCCGGAGCAGATCAAGGTGGCGATCCATCCGCAAAGCATCGTGCACTCGCTGGTCGAGTACGTGGATGGCTCGGTGCTCGCCCAGCTGGGCAATCCCGACATGCGCACGCCGATCGCGCACGCGCTCGCCTATCCGGAACGCGTCGATGCCGGCGTGCCACCGCTGGATCTTTTCACGATGGGATCGCTGCAGTTCGAGCGTCCCGACCTCGACCGGTTTCCCTGCCTGCGCCTTGCCTACCGCGCCCTCGCGGCGGGCGCTGGCGCGCCGGCCGTGCTGAATGCCGCCAACGAGGTTGCCGTCGCGAGCTTCCTGGCGGGAAGGCTGGCCTTTGCCCGCATAGCGGGTGTCATCGAAGAGGTCCTCGATCGCGTGGCGCATGGCCGCGCCCGTACTCTGGAGGACGTCCTGGAAGCCGACGCACAGGCGCGCGTCGTTGCCGGGGAATTGCTGAGCGCCGTAGGGATATCCTGACCATCATGTCCATCATCTCGACCCTCATAGCCTTTGTCGTCGCCCTCGGCGTACTGATCGTGTTCCACGAACTCGGGCATTACGCCGTCGCCCGTCTCTGCGGCGTGAAAGTGCTGCGCTTCTCCGTCGGCTTCGGCATGCCCCTGTGGCGGCGCAAGTTCGGCGTCGACCAGACCGAATGGGCGCTGTCGGCATTTCCGCTGGGCGGCTATGTGAAGATGCTCGACGAGCGCGAGGGGCCGGTCGCTCCCGCGGAGCTCCATCGCGCGTTCAATCGCCAGACTGTCGGCAAGCGCTTCGCCATCGTGCTGGCGGGCCCGGTTGCGAATTTCCTTCTCGCCATCCTGCTGTATTGGGTCTTGTTCATCCACGGCGTGCCGGGATTGCGTCCCGTCGTCGGGACGCCGGTGCCCGACTCGCCCGCGGCGGTCGCCCACGTGGAAGCCGGCGACCTGATCGCCAGGGTCGATGGCGTGGATGTCCCGACCTGGCAGGATCTGCGCTGGGTGTTGCTCGACCAATCCCTGCGCAAGGCCACGGTCCAGGTGGAAGTGCATGCGGAGCGCGGGGACATTCGTTTCCTGCGGCTCGACCTGTCTTCCATCGGCGCCGACAAGATCGACGCCGACCTCATGCAGGCGATCGGCCTGACACGCTACCAGCCGGCGCTCAAGCCGGTCATCGGTCGCCTGGTGGCCGGGGGCGCGGGCGAGCGCGACGGTTTGAAGGAGGGCGACGAGATCGTCGAGCTTGACGGCCGTGCCGTGCCTGCGTGGGAAGACCTGGTCGCATCGATTTCCGCGGCGCCCGATCGCGCCCTGCATTTCCGGATCCTGCGTGGCGGCACCATCCAGGAACTGACTGTCACGCCAGAGTCGAAGCAGGAAAACGGCAAGACGCTGGGACGCATCGGCGCGGCGCCGAAAATCGACGAGGCCGCGATGAAGCGGCTGCTGACGGAAGTGCGTTACGGCCCGGTGGAAGCGATAGGAAGGGGAATCGAACGCACCTGGGAAGTCTCGACGTTCACGCTGAAGATGCTCGGCAAGATGATCGTCGGCCAGATCTCGCTGAAAAACCTGAGCGGGCCGATCACGATCGCGGACTATGCCGGGCAGTCCGCGCAACTGGGCTGGCTGGCTTACGTAAGCTTCCTGGCACTCATCAGCATCAGCCTCGGCGTGCTCAATCTCATGCCCGTGCCGTTATTGGACGGCGGACACCTCATGTATTATGTCGCGGAAATCGTCAAGGGCAGCCCGGTATCCGACCGGGTCATGGAGGTGGGCCAGCAAGTCGGCATGGTTCTGCTGTTCAGCTTGATGGCGTTCGCGCTCTATAACGACATAAATCGCCTGTTCGGCGGCTGACAAGCGGATGAAGAAACGACTCCTGTTCCTGATCATATCGAGCCTCTTCAGTCCCGCATCCCAAGCATTCGAACCCTTCCAGGTCAAGGATATCCGCGTCGAAGGCATCCAGCGCACCGAGGCGGGCACCGTATTTTCCTACCTGCCGATCAAGATCGGCGACACGGTCAATGAAGATCGCGTGACGGCCGCCATCAAGGCGCTGTACGCGACGGGATTTTTCAAGGACGTCCGCCTCGAGGCCGACGGCAACGTGCTCGTCGTGCTGATCGAGGAAAGGCCCGCGATCGCGCAGGTCGAAATCACCGGTTCCAAGGAATTCGACGCGAAGCAGCTCAAGGAGGGCCTGAAGCAGGTGGGCCTCGCCGAATCGCGCATCTTCGACCGCGCGCTGCTCGAGCGCGCAGAGCGCGAACTGAAAAGCCAGTACATCAGCCGCGGCAAGTACGGCGTGCAGATCACGACGACGATCACGCCGCTCGAGCGCAATCGCGTGGCGCTGAATTTCGACATCGCCGAGGGCGAGGTAGCGAAGATCCGCGGCATCAACGTCGTCGGCAACAAGATATTCAAGGACAAGGACGTCCTCGGGGAATTCGTGCTGCGCACGCCCGGCCTGCTGACCTGGTACAGCAAGGACGACCAGTATTCCAAGCCCAAGCTGCAGGCCGACCTGGAAAACCTGCGCTCGTTCTACCTGAACCAGGGCTACCTCGAATTCACCATCGACTCCACGCAGGTCACGATCACGCCGGACAAGAAGGACATCTACATCACGGTGAACGTGACCGAAGGCAAGAAATTCAACGTCAAGGAGGTCAAGCTGGCCGGCGACCTGATCGTCCCGGAGGCGGAGCTCATGAAGCTCGTGAAGCTCAAGCCCGGCGAGGTGTTCTCGCGCGAGCGGCTGACGGAATCGACCAAGCTGATCCAGGACAGGCTGGGCACGGAAGGCTATGCGTTCGCCAGCATCAACCCGGTTCCCGAGATCGATCGCGAAAAGGACGAGGTGACGTTCACGCTCTACGTCGATCCGGGCCGGCGCGTGTACGTGCGCCGCATCGGCGTGTTCGGAAACACGAATACGCGCGACGAGGTGGTGCGCCGCGAGATGCGCCAGTTCGAAAGCGGCTGGTACAACACCGAAAAGCTCAATCGGTCGAAGACGCGCGTAGACAAGCTGGGTTATTTCTCGGACGTCCAGGTCGACACGCCCGCGGTACAGGGCACGACCGACCAGGTCGACGTCGAGGTGAAGCTGACCGAGCGCGCGACCGGCAGCCTGACTGCGGGTATCGGCTATTCCACGGCCGAGAAGGTCATCCTGTCGGCGGGTGTTTCGCAGAGCAATATCTTCGGCACGGGCAATGCACTGTCGTTCCAGGTCAGCTCGGGTTCTATCAACCAGGTGTACTCGATGTCGTACACGAATCCGTACTACACGGACGACGGCGTCAGCCGCGGCTTCGACGTCTACAAGCGCAAGGTCGATGCGTCCAACCTGTCCGGCGTGGCGAGCTACAACACATCCACCCTGGGCACGGGCATACGCTTCGGCGTGCCGATCACGGAATTCGACACTATCAACTACGGCCTGGCCTACGAACGCACCACGATCGGGATCCTGGACAACACGCCGCAGCGCTATATCGATTTCGTCAATGAATTCGGGTCGACGACCGATAGCTACATCGCGACCATCGGCTGGGCGCGGGACAAGCGGGACAGCGTGATCTACACCACGCGGGGCACGCTGCAGAAGGCGACGGTGGAGGTCGGCGTCCCCGGCGGAGACCTCACCTACTACAGGTCCACCTATCAGCTTCAGTGGTATCATCCGCTCTCGCGGGATCTCGTGTTTTTCACGAATGCGCAGATCGGATACGCGGACGGTTACGGCCAGAAGCCGCTGCCTTTCTTCAAGGTATATTACCTGGGGGGCGTGAATTCCCTGCGCGGATATGAAACCGCCTCGATCGGGCCGAAGGATTCGAATGGCGATGCGCTCGGTGGCAGCCACCTGGTGCTCGGCAGCGCGGAACTCCTGTTTCCCTTCCCGGGACTGCAGAAGGACAAGTCGGTGCGGCTGAGCTGGTTCGTCGATGCGGGCACGGTGGGCGACACATATGATTTCTCGGAAACGCGCTACTCGACCGGACTGGGCTTCAACTGGTATTCGCCGGTGGGGCCGATGAAGATCAGCTTTGCGAGGGCGTTGAATCCGAAACCGGACGACCGTACGCAGGTGGTGCAGTTCACGCTGGGCACGATTTTCTAGGTTTGCGCGGAACGGACTCTTTGGGAGGATGAAGTTGAAGAACATTTCGCTTGTGCTTGCCGCCGCCGCGTTGATGGCGGGTGTGAGCCCCGCCTGGGCCGCCGAGCTCAAAGTCGGCTTCGTGAAGCTCGAACGGCTGTTCAAGGAGGCCGCCCCGGCGGTCAAGGCGCAGAAAAAAATCGAGAAGGAGTTCGCCGCCCGCGACCAGGAGCTGCAAAAGCTCGCCAAGCAGGCCCGCGAGCTGCAGACCAGCCTGGAGAAGGATGGCGTGACCATGGGCGAGTCCGAGCGCCGCGACAAGGAGCAGGACCTGGCGCGCATGAACCGCGACCTGCAGCGCATGCAGCGCGAGTTGCGCGAAGACCTGAACCTGCGCAAGAACGAGGAGCTTGCCGCGGTGCTGGAGCGGGCCAACAAGGTCATCCAGCAGATCGCGGAGAGCGAGAAGTTCGACCTCATCCTGCAGGAAGCCGTGTACATCAGCCCGCGTATCGATATCACGGACCGGGTGATCAAGGCGCTGGCGGACAAGTAGCCTCTCCCGCGTCTCCTCCGGGGCGCGGGTTCTTGCGTATTCGACGGTGTGGCAGAGCGACCAGGCCGAATGACAGGGGATGCAGGCAAATCTTTCAGCCTGGCGGAACTCGCCGGGCGGTTCGGCGGCACCGTACTGGGTGACGCGGACGTACGTATCCGCCAGGTGGCGCCTCTCGATTCGGCCGGCCCCGGCGAACTCTCCTTCCTGACAAACAGCAAATACCGCAAGCTGCTGGCCGGCACGCGGGCGGCGGCGGTCCTCCTGCAGCAGGACGCAGCCGACGCGACCGACCTGCCGCGCATCGTTTGCAAGAATCCCTACGCGAGCTACGCGCGCATCGCCGCCCTGATCAATCCCGAGGTTCGCCCGGCGCCCGGGATCCACGCGTCGGCAATGGTCGATGCGGGCGCCAGCATCGCGGACTCCGCCTATGTTGGCGCATTTGCGGTGGTCGAGGCGGGCGCAGCCATCGGCGAGGGCGCGGTGGTCGGCGCGCACTGCATCGTGGGCGAGGCGAGCCGCATCGGCGCGCAAAGCCGGTTGCATGCGAACGTTACCGTCTACCATCATTGCGAGATCGGCGAGCGCGTCATCGTGCACTCGGGCGTGGTGATCGGCGCCGACGGCTTTGGCATGGCGATGGACGAGGGGCGCTGGCTGAAGATCCCGCAGATCGGCGGGGTGAAAATCGGCGACGACGTCGAGATCGGCGCCAATACGACCATCGACCGCGGGGCCCTGGACGACACGGTGATCGAAGAAGGGGTGAAGCTGGACAACCAGATCCAGATCGGCCACAACTGCCGCATAGGCGCGCACACGGCAATAGCCGGTTGCACCGGCATCGCCGGCAGCACGAAAATCGGCAAGTACTGCATGATCGGCGGCGCCGCGATGATTTCGGGGCACTTGACGATCGCGGACCGTACCACCGTCTCGGGCGGCACCGCGATCATCAAATCGATAGCCGAACCCGGCATCTACACGAGCATCTACCCGCTGCAATCCCATGCGGAATGGATCAGGAATGCTCCCTTGCTGCGCCGCCTGCACGACTTCATGGCAAGAATCCGCAGCCTCGAAGAAAATGTCAAAAAACTGGGAGGGGATTGAGTGAACGCCATGGAAATCCAGGAAATCATGGAGCGGCTGCCGCACCGCTATCCGATGCTGCTGATCGACCGCGTGCTGTCGGTGGAGCCCGGCAAGGAGGTCGTCGCGCTGAAGAACGTCTCGATCAACGAGCCTTTTTTCGTCGGGCACTTCCCGCACCACCCCGTCATGCCGGGCGTGCTGATCGTCGAGGCGATGGCGCAGGCGGCCGCCGTACTCGCGTTCAGGACGTTCAAGCTGCAAAGCGACAGCCGCAGCGTCTACTACTTCGTCGGCATCGACGAGGCGCGCTTCAAGAAGCCGGTCATGCCAGGCGACCAGCTCATCCTGAAGGTCCAGCTCACGCGGGCAATCCGCAACATCTGGAAATTCGCGGCGCAGGCTTTCGTGGCGGACGCGCTGGTTTCGGAGGCGCAACTGCTCTGTACCATGCGCACGACGCAGGAGAACGGCGGGCAATGATCCACCCGTCGGCGATTGTGCACGCCGGCGCGAAGCTGGCACAGGATGTGGCGGTCGGTCCTTTCAGCGTAATCGGTGCCGATGTCGAAATCGACGGCGGCACTTCGATCGGATCGCACGCCGTGATCGCCGGGCATACCCGCATCGGCAGGAACAACCGGATCTTTCACCACGTCGTCCTGGGCGAGGAGCCGCAGGACAAGAAATACGGCGGCGAGCCCACCCGCCTCGAGATCGGCGATAACAATACCATCCGCGAATTCTGCACGTTCAATACCGGCACCGTGCAGGACGTTGGCGTCACGCGCGTGGGTGACGACAACTGGATCATGGCCTACGCGCACATCGCCCATGATTCCCAGGTCGGCAGCCATACGATCCTGGCCAACCTCGTGACGCTTGCGGGGCACGTGACCATTCATGATCACGTCATCCTGGGCGGCGGCACCATGGTCCATCAATTCTGCCGCGTCGGCGCCCACGCTTTCACCGCCGGCTCGTCCATCGTGCTGCGCGACGTGCCTCCGTATGTCATGGCGAGCGGGAACTCGGCATCCCCGCATGGCATCAACGTCGAGGGACTCAAGCGCAAGGGCTTCGGGGCGGACGCGATCGAAGAGATCCGTCGCGCGTACAAGACGCTCTACAAATCCGGGCTCGGGCTGGAGGAGGCGAAGGAGGCCCTGCGCGAGCAGGCTTCGCGCTGCCCGGAGCTGGGAATTTTCGTCGAGTTCCTGGATTCCTCCGTGCGCAGCATCATTCGCTAGGCGCCATGAGCGAATCGTCCGGCCGCGCAGTCCGCGTCGCCTTGATGGCCGGGGAGGCATCCGGCGATCTGCTCGGCTCGCACCTGCTAGCCGCGCTGAAGGAGCGCATTCCGCGCCTCGAGGCGTTCGGCATCGGCGGCCCGCGCATGCAGTCGGCCGGCATGCAATCCTGGTATCCGATGGAATGGTTCGCTGTTCGCGGCTATGTCGAAGTCATCCGCAGCCTGCCGAAGCTGCTGCGCGTGCGGCGCGAGTTGAAGCGCAGGCTCATTGCCGATCCGCCGGACCTGTTCATCGGCATCGACGCGCCGGATTTCAACCTTGGCCTCGAACTGTCGCTCAGGTCGGCGGGCATTCCCACGGTCCACTATGTCAGCCCGTCGATCTGGGCCTGGCGCATGGAGCGCATCCACAAGATCAAGCGCGCGGTTTCCAAGATACTGGCGCTGTTTCCGTTCGAGCCGGCGATCTACGAGCGTGCCGGGATTCCGGTCGCCTACGTGGGCCATCCGCTTGCCGACGAGATCCCGGAGCGGCCGGATCGCAATGCCGCGCGCGAGCAAATGCGCATTTCCCCCAAGCGCACCGTCGTCGCCATCCTGCCCGGCAGCCGGCAGAGCGAAGTCCGCGAGATGGCGCAGTTGTTCATCGCCACGGCCAGGCTGGTGGCGGCGCAGGTTGCGGACGTGCATTTCCTCGTGCCGCTGGTCAGCCGCGAGACGCGGAACATCTTCGAGGAGGCGATCTACTTCCAGAAGGCGGAAGAACTGCCGATCACGATCCTGTTCGGCCACGCGCACATGGCCATGACCGCGGCGGATGCCGTGCTCGTTGCCTCGGGCACGGCCACCCTGGAAGCGGCCCTGCTGAAGCGCCCCATGGTCATCAGCTACAAGATGCCGCGCATCTCCGCCTGGATCATGCGGCGCAAAGGGCTGGTGCCGTACGTCGGCCTGCCGAACATCCTCGCCGGACAATTCGTCGTTCCCGAGCTGCTCCAGGAAGACGCCACGGCCGAGAATCTTGCGCAGGCGCTATGCAACCAGCTGCAGGACAAGGAAGTACGCAAGCGCCTGGAAAACCGCTTCCTGGAAATCCACCGTTCGCTTCGACAGGACACGGCGGCGCGCGCCGTCGACGCGATCCTGCCGATGCTGAACGCGGTGCCGACCGCGATGGCATCGCCGATCGCCGCGGCGCGCGTGGGCGAAGGTGTCGGCGCATGAATGCGCTCAGGCATGTTTGCGGCGTGGACGAAGCGGGCAGGGGACCGCTTGCCGGCCCGGTTTTCGCCGCCTGCGTGATACTCGACGACGACGATCCGATCGACGGGCTGGCCGATTCCAAGATGCTGACGCACGAACGCCGCGAGGAACTCGCCGGGCAGGTCCGCATGCGTGCCGTGGCATGGGCGATCGCCAGCGCGACCGTCGAGGAAATCGACCGCATCAACATCCTGAGGGCAAGCCTGCTGGCGATGCGCCGTGCGGTCGAGCAGCTCACCATCGAGCCGCACGAGGTGCTTGTCGATGGATTGCATTGTCCCGAAGTGCGCTATCCCTCGCGCGCCATCGTCGACGGGGACGCGCTGGTGAAGGCGATCTCCGCGGCATCCATCCTGGCAAAGACCGCGCGCGACGCCGTCATGGTCGAAATGCATGCGCTCTACCCTGACTACGGCTTCGCGCAGCACAAGGGCTACGGGACCCGCCAGCACATGGATGCGTTGCAGCGCCTTGGCGCCTGCCCGATCCACCGGCGCAGCTTTGCGCCGGTGCGCTCTCGCTGTCTCGACTTCGGAGACTAGGGCTCTCAAAACTCCACCCAACGCAGAGGCGCAGAGAAAAGCGGAGGGCACAGAGGAACGACGAGAGAACCATGTCGCTTGGTTGGAGGGCCAGGATTGGGCGTTTGTCCCGATCTCCCGTCCTTTGAAGAATCCCGCAGTTTTGATGTCGCACTTCCTCCGCGTACTCTTATTTTCTCTGCGCCTCTGCGTCGGGGTTTGACTTTGCCCGAGTCCAGAGTCAATAAACGTGGCGCTGCAGGTTGGCCTTTTGCAGGATCGTCGTGGCAAGTTCCTCGATGGATTTCGTGGTGGTGTCGAGAATCAGGATGCCCTCGGCGCGCATCAGGATTTCCGCCTCGCGGATTTCGTACTCGCAGTTTTCCATGCTCGAGTAGGTGCTGCCGGGCCGGCGCTCGTAGCGGATGCGTTGCAGCCGGTCGGCGCGTATGGTCAGGCCGAACATCTTGCTGCGGTAGTCCTTCAGCGTGGAGGGCAGTTTCCTCGCCTGGAAATCTTCCGGGATCAGCGGGTAGTTCGCCGCGCGGATGCCGAATTGCAGCGCCATGTACAGGCAGGTGGGCGTCTTGCCGCAGCGTGAAACGCCCACGAGGATGACGTCGGCCTCATCGAGTTCCTTGGTGGTCTGGCCGTCGTCGTGCGACAGCGCGAAATTGACCGCTTCGATGCGGTTGAAATACGAGTTGCTGTTGCGCACGCTGTGCGAGCGGCCGACCGTATGCGAAGACTTGACGCCGAGCTCGGCCTCCATGGGCGCGATGAATACCTGGAAGCAATCGATATAGAACCCGTTCGCGCCCTGGATGATGCCGCTCAGCGTCTTGTCGACCAGAGTGCTGAATACCAGCGGCCGGTCGCCGTCCTTTTCCGCGGTCGTGTCGATCCGGCGCGCGGTTTCGCGGGCTTTTTCTTCGGAATCGACGAAGGGTAGCGTGATTTCAGTGAACGTCACATCCTCGAATTGGGTCAACAGGCTGTGACCCAGCATCTCGGCGGTAATGCCGGTGCGATCGGACACGAAGAATGCCGTGCGGTTTGGCGTCATGTTGTGATGCACAAATATGGTTTCCACCGCTAAAATAACACCTTTCCCCCTTTTGCCGCGGAACGCCGAATGAGCTCAAAGCGCTACGTCATCCCGTTCGAAGAATTGCGCATGTCAGATGTCGAGAGCGTCGGCGGAAAGAATGCTTCGCTTGGCGAAATGATCAGCCAGCTGGCAAATGCCGGCGTGCGAGTCCCCGGCGGATTTGCCACGACGGCCCTGGCTTACCGGGAATTTCTGGAGGGCGGCGGATTGGCGCCGAGGATAGAGGCCAGGCTGGCCGCGCTGGATGTAGATGACGTCGCCGCGCTCGCGCAGGCCGGAGCGCAAATCCGCCAATGGATACTCGAGGCGCCGCTGCCCGCACCTCTGGAATCAGGCATAGCAGCCGCCTACCAGGCATTGGCCGGAGACAAGGGCGGGGAGGCAAGCTTTGCAGTGCGCTCGTCGGCAACGGCGGAGGATCTTCCCGATGCGTCGTTCGCCGGCCAGCAGGAAACCTTCCTGAACATCCAGGGCCTGGACAACATCCTGCTCGCCGTGCGCCACGTGTTCGCCTCGCTCTATAACGACCGCGCGATTTCCTATCGCGTGCACCAGGGCTTCGCGCATTCGGACGTCGCGTTGTCGGCCGGCATCCAGCGCATGGTACGCAGCGACAAAGGCGCGGCCGGCGTCATGTTCACGCTCGACACCGAGTCGGGCTTCGACAAGGTGGTGTTCATCACTTCCGCGTACGGCCTCGGCGAAACGGTCGTGCAGGGCCAGGTCAATCCCGACGAGTTTTACGTCTACAAGCCCGCGCTTGCGGCGAACAAGCCGTCGATACTCAGGCGCAGCCTCGGATCGAAGGCGCTGCGCATGGTTTTCACGGAAAAGCGCGAAGCGGGCCGCTCCGTGCAGACGTTGGAAGTGCCGGAGTCGGAACGACGCCGCTTTTCCATCAACGACGCGGAAGTGGAAGAGCTCGCCCGCTACGCGATGATCATCGAAAAGCACTACGCCCGTCCGATGGACGTGGAATGGGGCCGCGACGGCGTCGACGGCAAGCTCTACATCCTGCAGGCCCGGCCGGAAACGGTGAAGGCGCGGGAGGAAACACAGCAACGCTTCCGGCTGAAGAAGCGCGGCGACGAGCTGGTCACCGGCCGCGCGATCGGCAACCGCATCGGCACGGGAACGGTACGCCTGGTCAAGAACGCGTCGGAAATGCACCGCGTCAAGCCGGGCGACGTACTGGTGACGGACATGACGGATCCGGACTGGGAGCCGGTCATGAAAAAGGCTTCCGCCATCGTCACCAATCGCGGCGGTCGCACCTGCCACGCCGCGATCATCGCGCGCGAACTCGGGATTCCGGCCGTCGTCGGCTGCGGGGACGCCACCGCAAAGCTGCAAGAGGGCGACCACGTCACCGTGTCCTGCGCGGAGGGCGACACCGGCTACGTTTACCAGGGCATCCTCGACGTGGAAGTGCTGCACATCCAGCTCGACCGCCTGCCCAACATTCCCGTCAAGATCAGCATGAACGTCGGCAACCCAGAGCTGGCGTTCGATTTCCAGCGGCTGCCCAACGCCGGCATCGGCCTGGCCCGCCTGGAATTCATCATCGCGCGCATGATAGGCATCCATCCCAAGGCCGCGCTCGGCCACGCGAAGCTCAAGGCCGAGCTGAAGCAGGAGATCGACACGTTGAGCGCCGGCTATGCCGATCCGGTTTCGTTCTACGTGGAAAAACTCACCGAAGGCATTGCCACCCTGGGCGCAGCCTTCTATCCGAAGCCGGTGATCGTGCGCATGTCCGACTTCAAGTCGAACGAATATTCCAGCCTGACGGGCGGAAGGCAGTACGAGCCGGAAGAGGAAAATCCCATGCTCGGCTTCCGCGGCGCCTCGCGCTACATTTCCGATTCCTTCCGCGAGTGCTTCGAGCTCGAGTGCCGGGCGCTGCGCAAGGTGCGCGACGAGATGGGCCTGACCAACATCGAGATCATGGTGCCCTTCGTTCGCACCGTGGACGAGGCGGCCGAGGTCATCGAGCTGCTCCGGAAAAACGGCCTCGAGCGCGGCAGGAACGGCCTGCGCATCATCATGATGTGCGAGATCCCGTCCAACGCCATCCTCGCCGACCAGTTCCTGCAGCACTTCGACGGCTTCTCGATCGGGTCGAACGACATGACGCAGTTGACCTTGGGCCTGGACCGGGATTCGGGCATCGTCGCCGGCCAGTTCGACGAGCGCGATCCTGCCGTCAAGGCGATGCTGGCGATGGCGATCCAGGCCTGCCGCAAGGCCGGCAAGTACGTGGGCATCTGCGGCCAGGGGCCGTCCGACCATCCCGACCTCGCGGAATGGCTCATGGAGCACGGCATCGACGCGATCTCGCTGAACCCCGACACTGTCGTCGAGACCTGGACCTACCTTGGTAAATACGCCGAGCGCAAGGCGGCCGCGGCCTGACGGCGAAGACGGTTCTCGCGCTTGAATTCGTCGAGCGGCGCCACGATGTGGGGTCGATCAACATTTCGTGACGCTGGCCGGCGGATTGGGTTACTATTCAGCGGCTAAGTCGGAGCGGGTATGGAATGACCAAATTTATCTTTGTGACCGGTGGCGTCGTCTCTTCCCTGGGCAAAGGTATCGCTTCCGCGTCTCTCGCCGCAATCCTCGAATCCCGCGGCCTCAAAGTCACCCTCCTCAAGCTAGACCCGTACATCAACGTCGACCCCGGCACCATGAGCCCCTTCCAGCACGGGGAGGTGTTCGTGACCGAGGATGGCGCCGAGACCGACCTGGACCTCGGCCACTACGAACGCTTCGTCAACGCCAAGATGACGAAGCGCAACAACTTCACCACCGGCCAGATCTACGAAAGCGTGATCAAGAAGGAGCGCCGCGGCGACTATCTGGGCGGCACGGTGCAGGTCATTCCGCACATCACCGACGAGATCAAGAACTTCATCCGCATGGGTGCGGCGGACGCGCAGGTCGCCATTTGCGAAATCGGCGGCACGGTCGGCGACATCGAGTCGCTGCCGTTCCTGGAAGCCGCGCGCCAAATGAGCATCCAGAACGGCCGGGGCAACGCCTGCTTCATCCACCTGACGCTGGTGCCCTACATTCCCTCGGCGGGCGAGATCAAGACCAAGCCGACTCAGCACTCTGTCAAGGAATTGCGCGAGATCGGCATCCAGCCCGACATCCTGCTGTGCCGCGCGGATCGCATGGTGCCAGACAACGAGCGCCGCAAAATCGCGCTGTTCACCAACGTGGAAGAAGAAGCGGTCATCTCCGCCGTCGACGTGGATTCGATCTACAAGATTCCCGGCTTCCTGCACGACCAGGGCCTGGACGAAATCGTCTGCCGCAAGCTCGGCCTGACCGCACCCGCGGCAGACCTGTCGAAGTGGGAAAAGCTGCTGTACGCGCGCGCGCATCCGACCCACGAGGCGAATATCGCGCTGGTCGGCAAGTACGTGGATTACGCGGATTCCTACAAGTCGCTGTCGGAGGCGCTGATCCACGCCGGCATCCACACGCGCACCAAGCTGAACCTGCACTACATCGATTCCGAGAGCATCGAGAAGGACGGCGTCGCCTGCCTGGACGGCATGGACGCGGTGCTGGTGCCCGGCGGTTTCGGCAAGCGCGGCGTGGAGGGCAAGATCGCCGCCATCCGGCATGCGCGCGAGAACGGCATTCCCTATCTGGGCATCTGCCTCGGCATGCAGCTCGCGACCATCGAGTTCGCGCGCAACGTCGGCGGATTCGCCGGCGCCAACAGCACCGAATTCGATCCCGATAGTCCGCACCCGGTGGTGGCGCTGATCACGGAATGGCTGGACCGCACCGGAAGAGTGGAACGCCGCAGCGGCGAATCTGACCTCGGCGGCACCATGCGCCTGGGTTCGCAGTCCTGCCCCGTTGAACCCGGCACGCTGGCCGCGCAGATTTACGGCGCCAAGGTCAACGAACGGCATCGCCACCGTTACGAAGTCAACAATGCGTATGTACCCTTGCTGGAGCCGAAGGGCTACAAGGTTTCGGCGCGGACCCCGAGCGAAAACCTGCCCGAGATGATGGAGCTGGCCGGCCATCCGTGGTTCGTGGGCTGCCAGTTCCACCCGGAATTCACTTCGACGCCGCGCGACGGCCATCCGCTGTTCTCGTCTTTCATTCGCGCCGCAGTGCATTACCGCGAAAGCCTGGGCGAGGCGTCCCGCGAACCCGCCAAGCTCAAGAGCATCGCGTGAAGCTCTGCGGGTTCGAGGTCGGCCTCGACAAGCCGCTCTTTGTGATTGCGGGCCCCTGCGTGGTCGAGTCGCGGGAAATGGCGATGGACACCGCGGGCAAGCTCAAGGAGATGACGGCGACCCTTGGCATCCCGTTCATCTACAAGTCGTCCTATGACAAGGCCAACCGCAGTTCGAGCAAATCGTTCCGTGGCCTGGGTGTGGACAAAGGCCTGGAGATCCTGGCTGACGTCAAAAAGAAGATCGGCGTTGCCGTGCTGACGGACGTGCACACGGAAGAAGAAATTCCGCACGTCGCGCAAGTCGTCGATGTGCTGCAGACGCCGGCCTTCCTGTGCCGGCAGACGGACTTCATCCATGCGGTGGCCAGGAGCGGCCGGCCGGTCAACATCAAGAAGGGTCAGTTCCTCGCCCCCGGCGACATGAAGAACGTCGTCGACAAGGCGCGCGAGGCGAGCGGCACGGACAACATCATGGTGTGCGAGCGCGGCGCGTCCTTCGGCTACAACAACCTGGTTTCGGACATGCGCTCGCTCGCGATCATGCGCGAGACGGCCTGCCCGGTCGTGTTCGATGCCACGCATTCGGTGCAATTGCCCGGCGGGCAGGGAAGTTCGAGCGGCGGGCAGCGCGAGTTCGTGCCGGTGTTGGCGCGCGCAGCGGTGGCCACGGGCGTCGCGGGTGTTTTCATGGAAACGCATCCGAACCCGGAGAAGGCGATGTCCGACGGGCCGAACGCATGGCCGCTGCACATGATGAAGGCCCTGCTGGAAACGCTGAAGGCCCTCGATGAACTGGTGAAGTCCCGCGGGCTCGCCGAGAGTGCGTTGCTGGCGGCGCGGGGCCGATGATTTTTATGCATAGCTAACAGGGAAAATACCGCATGAGTTCTATCGTCGACATCGTTGCGCGCGAAATCCTGGATTCACGGGGCAACCCGACTGTGGAAGCCGACGTGCTGCTCGAATCCGGTGTCAGTGGCCGCGCGGCCGTGCCTTCCGGTGCCTCGACCGGTTCCCGCGAAGCCATCGAGTTGCGCGACGGCGACAAGAGCCGCTACGGCGGCAAGGGCGTGCTGAAGGCGATCGAGCACATCAACACCGAGATCTGCGAGGCCATCGTCGGGCTCGACGCAGTGGAGCAGGCCTTCATCGACCAGACGCTGATCGACCTCGACGGTACCGAGAACAAGTCGCGACTTGGCGCGAACGCATTGCTGGCCGTCTCGCTCGCGGTCTCGAAGGCCGCTTCCGAGGAATCCGGGCTGCCGCTGTACCGCTATCTCGGTGGCGCGGGCAGGATGCAGTTGCCGGTGCCGATGATGAACGTCATCAACGGCGGCGAACACGCGAACAACAGCCTCGACCTGCAGGAATTCATGATCATTCCGGTCGGTGCCGATTCGTTTCGCGAGGCCATGCGCTGCGGTGCGGAGATTTTCCAGACGCTGAAGAAGCTGATCGACAAGAAGGGCATGCCCACCACGGTCGGCGACGAAGGCGGCTTTGCGCCGAACCTGGCAATGAACGAGGAAGCGCTGCAATTGATCATCGAGGCGATCGATGCGGCGGGCTACACGCCCGGCTCGCAGGTGGCCATCGGCCTGGATTGCGCGAGCTCGGAGTTTTTCAAGGACGGCAAGTACGACATCGCGTCGGAAAAACTGCTGCTCGATTCCAGAGAGTTCACCGACTACCTGGCGGCCTGGGTCGACAAGTATCCGATCATCAGCATCGAGGACGGCATGGCCGAGGGCGATTGGGAAGGCTGGAAAGTCCTGACCGACCGCCTGGGCAAGAAAGTACAGATCGTCGGCGACGACTTGTTCGTGACGAACACCAGGATCCTGTCGGAGGGCATTCGCCAGGGCATCGCGAACTCCATCCTGATCAAGATCAACCAGATCGGCACGCTTACCGAGACCATTTCCGCCATCGAGATGGCCAAGCGCGCGGGCTATACGGCGGTGGTGTCGCATCGCTCCGGCGAAACGGAAGACACGTTCATCGCCGACCTCGCGGTCGGCACGAACGCATTGCAGATCAAGACGGGGTCGCTGTCGCGCTCCGACCGGCTGGCGAAGTACAACCAGCTGCTGCGCATCGAGGAGGACCTCGGCGATTCCGCGAGCTACGCCGGCCGCGATGCGTTCTACCAGTTGAATCGCGGATGACGATGCGCCTGCTCGGGCTCGCGCTGGTCCTGCTGATCGCGCTGATCCAGAATCCGCTATGGTTCGGCAAGGGCGGGCTGCTGCGCGTTCACGAGCTTGGACGCCAGGTCGAGGCGCAGCGCGAAACCAATGTGAAGCTCGCGACGCGCAATGCGGCGCTCGATGCCGAAGTGGTCGACCTCAAGCAGGGCTACGAGGCCATCGAGGAGCGCGCGCGTTCCGAGCTGGGCATGGTCAAGCAGGACGAGGTGTTCTTCCAGTTGCTGCAGCCTTCCAGGGCGGCAACCGCATACGTTCCCGACAAGCGCTGATTTCTTCCCGGCGTTGCATCGGAGGCCACGATGAAGCGTTTGGCCATCGCAGTCCTCGCGGCGTTCATACTCGTCGCTGCCGTCGTGGTGATCAATGCCGCGCGATCCGGCAGCAGGCAGATCACCGTCGCGCGCAACGACGAGGCCGCACCCGCGGTCGCTGATGCGGCGCGGCGACTTGCCGAAGCCATCCGGTTTCGCACCATTTCCAGCAAGGACGCCAAAACGCCTTCGGACGAATTCACAAGGTTTCACGCCTTCCTCGTGCGCAGCTTTCCGCACGTTCAGTCCGCGCTCCGAAAGCAGGTGGTCAATGGCCTGAGCCTTGTCTATGAATGGCCGGGCTCCGACCCTTCGCTCAAACCCATTCTGGTGATGGCGCACCAGGACGTCGTGCCGGTCGATCCGACGAGCGCGGACAAATGGCGGCAGCCCGCATTCGATGGCATCGTGTCGGGCGGATTCATCTGGGGCCGCGGCGCGCTCGACGACAAGGGGGCGCTGATGGCCTTGCACGAAGCTGCGGAGGCCTTGCTGGCACAAGGTTTCCGGCCGAAGCGGAGCGTGTATTTTGCCTTCGGCCACGACGAGGAAACCGGCGGCCGCGAGGGTGCCGCAAAAATCGCGCAGTGGTTGGCGCAGCAAAACGTCCGCTTCGAATCGGTGCTCGACGAAGGCCAGGTTGTCACGCAGGGAATCGTGCCCGGCGTCGACAAGCCGGTCGCGCTCATCGGCATCGCGGAGAAGGGTTACTTGAGCCTGGAATTGCTGGTCGAAGGCGAGGGCGGGCACTCGTCCATGCCGCCGCCGCAGACTGCGGTGGGCATACTCAGCGCTGCGATCGCTCGCCTTGAAAGCCATCCGTTTCCTGGTTCGATCTCCGAGCCTGTGCGCCAGCAATTCGCCTTCCTCGGTCCCGAGCAGGGATGGCTCAAGCGCGCGCTGTTTGCCAACCTGTGGCTGTTCGGCCCGATCGTCCGCGCGCAGATGGACAAGGCGCCGTCGACCAGCGCCATGCTGCGCACGACCATCGCGCCCACCATGCTGGAGGGCAGCATCAAGGAGAACGTACTGCCGATGCGCGCGCGCGGTGTCGTCAATTTCCGGCTGCTGCCGGGCATGAGCGGCGAAGACGCGATTCGTCGGGTCGAGGGCGTCGTGGCCGATCCGCGCGTGAAAATCGTCGTGACCGGTTCGTCGCGCAGCGAGCCTTCGCCGGTTTCGGACACCGACGGCGAGGCGTTCGCCAAACTGCATCGCACCGTGAAGGCCACGTTTCCGGATGCGATCGTGGTGCCGTCCCTGCTCCTCGGCGCGACCGACACGCGCCACTTCATTTCCCTCTCGGACAGCATTTTCCGGTTCCTGCCGGCGCGGCTCGGGCGCGAGGATTTGAAGCGCTACCACGGCGTGGACGAGCGCATCGGCGTGGAAAACTACGAAGAATTCATCCGTTTCTACATGCGCTACCTGCGCGAAGCGGGAGGCTAGAGAGGCTTTGTGCGCTGCGCGGCCCGAAGTTCAGCGGGCGAGTTGATGTTCCGGAACGCGTCGGCTTCATCGTCGAAAGCGACCTGCGCAACGCGCAGCGAGGCATACCATTCCTCGAATTTGCGCCCGCCGTTTCCAAGGAAGGCATCCAGGTGCGGCAACAGGCGCCTGCGTGCCAGGCAAACGACCGGGTGGGTGCGCATGCCGGTTCTCGCCACGCTCAGGTCGACGCGATCATCGGACAGCGGGTCGTGCAAGCGCGCAACGAATTCCGTCGGAAGGAAAGGCGTATCGCACGGCGCGCACGCGACAAGCGCGTAACGTGCTTCACACAGGGCGCTGTGCAGGCCGGCCAGCGGACCGGCATGGCCGGCAATCCGGTCTTCGATCACGCGATGGCCGAATGCTTCATAGGCACCGCGGTTCGCGTTCGCGCTGACCAGGATTTCATCCACCTGCGGTGCCAGTCGATCGAGGACCCAGGCGGCCAGCGGGCGTCCATCCAGAAGCTGCAACCCTTTATCCACGCGGCCCATGCGGCGGCCCAGCCCGCCGGCGAGCACGACTGCGGTGATGGGCGGGCGATTCGATGAGGGCGTGGCGGACAAACGGGACCTCGCTGGTGGGTGAGATTTCGGCGTCGATGCGGCGGCGCAAAACTATTTCGTTTCCGAAGGTTATCACCGATCATCGGAATGACGCGCGGGTATTGGAACGCGAGGGGATTACGGTATTATTCGCGGGGCACGCAGAGGTCCGTCGCCTGCTCGAACGGATCGATAACAATGGGAGGAGCCGCCATCATGGCCGGATTTCTGGACAAGGAACGCATCATCGCGGGACCCGGATTCAATCGCTGGCTGGTCCCGCCGGCGGCATTGTGCATACACCTTTGTATCGGCATGGCGTACGGATTCTCGGTGTTCTGGATTCCGCTTACCAAGGCCATCGGCATCAGCAAATCCGTCGAGTGTCCGGCCGACATGAGCTGGGTATCGATGTTGTTCACGACGACGTGCGACTGGGACAAGCCCATCCTCGGCTGGATGTATACGCTGTTCTTCGTCTTCCTCGGCTCGGCCGCGGCGATATGGGGTGGCTGGCTCGAGCATGCGGGCCCCCGCAAGGCCGGCGTCGTGGCGGCACTGTGCTGGTGTGGCGGCCTGGTCTTCTCGGCTATCGGCGTTTACACGCACCAGTTGTGGATGATGTGGCTGGGGTCCGGCGTGATCGGCGGCATCGGCCTGGGCCTGGGCTACATCTCGCCGGTGTCGACCTTGATCAAGTGGTTTCCCGACCGGCGCGGCATGGCTACCGGCATGGCGATCATGGGCTTCGGCGGCGGTGCGATGATCGGCTCGCCGCTGGCGGCGATGCTCATGAAGTCCTTCGCGACGCCGACATCGGTGGGCGTCTGGGAAACTTTCGTGACCATGGCGGTCATCTATTTCGTCTTCATGATGATCGGCGCCTTTGCCTATCGCGTGCCGCCGACCGGGTGGAAGCCCGCCGGCTGGACGCCACCGTCCAGCGCGTCGGGCAATGCCATGATCACTTCGCGCCATGTACACCTGAAGAATGCACACAAGACGCCGCAATTCTGGCTGTTGTGGGGCTTGCTGACGCTGAACGTGTCGGCTGGCATCGGCGTCATCGGCATGGCCTCGCCGATGCTGCAGGAGATATTCGGTGGGGAACTGCTCGGATTGACCTTGAAGTTCGACGAGCTGAGCAAGGAACAGCTCGGGCAGATCGCGACGATAGCCGCGGCGTTTACCGGGCTGCTCAGCCTGTTCAATATCGCCGGGCGTTTTTTCTGGGCCTCCCTGTCCGATTACATCGGGCGCAAGGCAACGTACTTTGTCTTTTTCACGCTCGGCTTTGTGCTGTATGCGTCCGCGCCGTGGGCGGGCCACGCGGGATACCTGGCATTGTTCGTCGGGTTCTTCTGCATCATCCTGACGATGTACGGCGGCGGCTTCGCGACCATCCCGGCCTACCTCGCGGACATGTTCGGCACGCAGATGGTGGGCGCCATCCATGGCCGATTGTTGACGGCGTGGTCCACCGCCGGCGTGCTCGGTCCCGTCATCGTGAACTACATCAACGACTACCAGATCCATCACGGCGTGCCGAAAAGCGCGGCGTACGACACGACGATGTACATCCTCGCGGCGCTGCTCGTCGGCGGCTTCCTGTGCAACCTGCTGGTGCGTCCGGTCGCCGACAAGTGGTTCATGACACCGGAAGAACTGGAGGCCGAACGCAAGCTCGCGCACGATGCCGCCGCGAAGGCGGCAGTGGGCGGCGAGGCAACTGGTGTCTCCGGTGTTGGCGGCAACCAGGGGCTGGTCGCGGTGTTCTGGCTGTTTGTGGGTATCCCCCTTGCATGGGGAGTTTGGACTACGATAACCAAGGCGCTGGTGTTGTTCACCAGATAGGGCCTGGAGGCATGTTGCGACGGCCCGCGGGGACTTGCGGGCCGTTTCGTTTTCAACAAGGCAAAAAATGAAAACTGTTCTGATCACCGGTGCGGCCGGCAACGTCGGCGGCCATCTTCGGCGGGAACTCGCGGGCAAATACCTGTTGCGCGTCTCGGACATCCAGCCGATCCGCAACCTGGCGCCCGGCGAAAGTTACATGGCGGGCGACGTGGCGAAGCCCGCCGACATGCGCCGCGTCACCAAAGGCGTCAACGCGATCATCCACCTCGGCGGATTTCCCGCGGAGGGCGCCTGGGAAGACATCCTGCGTGCGAATATCATCGGCTGCTATAACCTGTTCGAAGCCGCGCGCCACAACGGCGTGAAGCGCATCCTGTTCGCGTCCAGCAACCACGCGACCGGGTTCTACCGCCGCGACGAAAAAATCGATCATCGCGTCTATCCGAAGCCCGACAGCCGCTACGGCCTTTCCAAGGTGTTCGGCGAGCAGATCGGCAGCCTCTACGCCGACAAGTACGGCATGGAAGTCTTCTGCATGCGCATCGGCAACGTGAATCCCGTCCCCGTCGACAGGCGGCGCCTGTCCATCTGGATCAGCCCTCGCGACCTGGCGCAGCTCGTGACGGTCGGCATCGAGAATCCCAACATCGCGTTCGAGATCGTGTACGGCGTTTCCGACAACAAGCGCAGCTGGTACGACAACGCCAACGCCAGGCGCCTGGGCTACCAGCCGCAGGACGATGCGGAGGACCATGCCGAGACCGTGCTGGCGAAGGAGGAAAGGCGCGATGCGCGCGCCGACGCGTACCAGGGCGGCACCTTCGTGAACGCCGAACTCGGCGGCGATCCCAGCCGCAAGGCGCCCCTGCTGAAGAAGGCGCCGCGCAAGAAACCGGTGCCGAAGAAGAAGCCGGTCGCGAGGAAGGCCGCGCGGAAGTCCGGATCTTGACCGGACGCCGGCCGAAGCTGGTGGCGCCAGCCGGCATGTGCGACACGCACATGCATTTCTACGATGCGGCCGTTCCTTCGGCCCCCGGCGGCCCGCCGCTGCCGGGCAACTTCAGCGTGCCGATGTACCGCGAACTGCAAAATCGCCTCGGCATGTCGCGCGTGATCGTGGTGCAGCCCAACGCCTACCAGGACGACAACCGTGTCACCGTCGCGGCCGTGCAGGCACTCGGCGCGAACGCCAAAGGCGTGGCAGTGGTGAAGGCCGATGTCGCCGATGCGGAAATCGATCGCCTGACCCGATCGGGAATGTGCGGCCAGCGCATATTCAACCTGCCCGGCGGCGCGGTGAACATCGACTCCATGCATGCGGTCATGGCACGCGTGCATGCGTTCGGCTGGTACGCGAACATCCAGCTCGACGGCCGCGAGCTGCCGAAATACGAAGACAGCATCGAGCGCTTGCCCGGACGTTTCGTGATTGACCACGTCGGCAAATTCCTCGAGCCGGTCGCGCCGGATTCCAAAAGCTTCAAATCCCTGCTGCACCTGCTCGACACCGGCCGTTGCTGGGTCAAGCTGTCGGCCTACTACGAAACTTCGAAGACCGGCGGTCCCGCATACGAGGATGTCGCGCGGCTGGCGAAAGCGCTGATCCGCCACGCGCCGGAACGCATGCTGTGGGCGAGCAACTGGCCGCATCCGTCCGCGCCGGCGGATGGCAGGCCTGACGACGCAGACTTGCTGGACCTGTTGCTCGACTGGGCACCCGATGAATTGCTGCGCCGGAAAATCCTCGTGGACAACCCGGCCGGGTTGTTCGGCTTTCCCGCCGCTTGAGCATGGCGACGATCCTGCTGACGCATCCGCCGCTGGTCCGGGAGAATTACTACAGCGATCGCGCGCTCGCCGCGCTGACGGCGCTCGGGGACGTTCGTCGCAATCCGCTGGGGCGCGAGTTGTCGACCAGCGAACTGGTCGCTGCCGCGCGCGATTGCGAAGTCGTGGTCACGCATCGCCACGTGCCGGGTGATGCCGGGCTCTTCGCGGGCCTTCCGCGCCTGGTTGCGTTCTGCCGCTGCGCGATGGACATCCGGAACGTCGATGTCGAAGCGGCCTCGGCAAACGGCGTGCTGGTCACGCACGCGAGCGCCGGTTTCATCGCGGCGACGGCGGAATGGGTGCTGGGCGCGATGATCGACCTCGGGCGTGACATCAGCCTGTCGACCGTGGACTATCGCAACGGAAAGGTTCGCGAGGCAACCATGGGGCGCCAGTTGAAAGGCTCCGTTCTGGGCGTGATCGGCTACGGCCAGATCGGGCGCTACCTGTGCGAAATCGCGGGTGCGCTCGGCATGCGCGTTCTCGTGACCGACCCCTATGCAAAGGCAACCACCCAGGAAATCTCGCAGGTCGCGTTGCCGCAACTGCTCGCGCAATCGGATTTCGTCGCCTGCCTTGCGGTCGCGACGGCAGAGACCGAGAATCTCATGGACGAGAAATCCTTTGCATCGATGAAGCCGGGCGCCTTCTTCGTGAATGCTTCGCGCGGGAACCTCGTGGACGAGCACGCGTTGCTGCAAGCGCTCGATTCCGGCCACCTGGCTGGCTGCGCGATGGACGTGGGTCGGGAGCACGACCAGAAGCCTTCCATGACGCTCGCCCGGCATCCGAAAGTCGTGGCGACGCCCCACGTCGGCGGCTTGACCCCGCCGGCCACGGAGCACCAGGCCATGGAAACCGTCGCCCAGGTGGCGGAAATCCTGAAGGGGCGAGCCCCGAAGGGCGCGGTCAACGCCGAACGGGCAAGCCGCCTGTCGCGCTTTCTTGCATGACCAGGGACCGGACATGAAAAAAACTCGCATCGCCATCGTGGGCCTCGGCATGGCGGTGGTTCCGCATGCGAAGAGCGCGCTGGACCTGAAGGACCGGGTCGAGGTCGCCTATGCGTTCAGCCCGAGCGCGTCGAGGCGTGCGGCCTTTGCCGAGAAATTCGCCTTCCCGCAATGCGACAGCCTGGACACCATCCTGCATGACGCATCGGTCGATGCCGTCGCGGTGCTCACACCGCCGAACACGCACCTCGACATCGTCAAGCGCTGCGCGGTTGCCGGCAAGCACGTGCTGCTGGAAAAGCCGCTGGAGATCACCACGGCGCGTGCCGAGGAAATGGTGGCGGATTGCCGCGCCGGCGGCGTCATCCTGGGCATCGTATTGCAGCACCGCCACAAGCCTGCCGTGGAGAAAGTCGCCGCGGCGTTGCGGGGCAACGAGCTCGGCGCGCTGGTCGGCGCGTCGGCATCCATCCGTCTTTGGCGACCGCAGAGCTACTACGACGAGCCGGGGCGCGGCACCCGGGCGCGCGACGGCGGCGGGGTACTGATCACACAAGCCATCCATACGCTGGATGTATTGCTTTCGCTGGCCGGCGATCCGGCAAGCGTGACGGGATTTGCCGCGACTACGCCGGTACATCGGATGGAAAGCGAGGACATCGTGTGCGCGGCCGTGCACTGGCGCAGCGGCGCCTTCGGCGTCATCGAGGCGACCACGGCCGCGTATCCCGGTGCCGCGGAACGCATCGAGCTGACCGGTACGCGTGGAACCGTGACGTTGTCGGGCACCGCGATGGAGATGCGCCTGCAGGATGGCCGGACCGAATCATTTTCCGCGGACGGTTCATCGGGCGGCACTGGCGCCGATCCCATGGCCTTCCCGCACGACTACCATCGCAGCGTCTGGCTGGATTTCCTGGATGCGCTGCGCGACGGCAAGGAACCGCGCGTAAACGGCGCCGAGGCGCTGCGGGTGCACCGGCTGATCGATGCGTTGCTCGCGGCGGCCAACACCGGGACGACCGTCCATCTGGCGGATACGGGGCAGGGATGGCGAAGCACCGCCTGATCATCGTCAATCCCGGGCATTTTCACGCCGCACTGACCTTGCGCGCGCGCAATCCGCGCATCGAGGAAGACGTGCGCATCTTCTCCGACGACGGGCCGGACCTGGATAATTTCCTGCGCCTGGTCCATGCGTTCAACGAACGCCCGTCCGATCCAACGCACTGGACGATGTACGTCCATCGCGGTGCGGACTATCCGGAGCGCCTGGCGGCCACCCGGCCCGGAGACGTCGCGATCCTCGCCGGGAAGAACAACCAGAAATTGCCGCTGATCCGGTTTTTGAAGCGCCTCGGCATCGCCGTGCTCGCGGACAAGCCGTGGATCATCGAGCCTTCGCAGGCCGATGCGCTTGCGGACCTGCTGGATCCCGTGACGCCGTGCATGGACATCATGACCGAGCGCCACGAGATCGCGAACCGTCTGCAAAGGGCGTTCGCGTGCAATGCGCGCGTGTTCGGGTCGTTCATCGAGGAAGGCTCGCGGCCTGCCATCTCCATGCGCAGCGTCCATCACCTGTACAAGAACGTGAACGGGCGTCCGCTGCGGCGGCCGGCATGGTATTTCGATACCGCCGTGCAGGGCGAGGGGATGACCGACGTCACCACCCACCTGGTGGATCTGGTGCAATGGATGCTGCCGGACGCCGGCCCTTTCGACATGGCACGCGACGTCCGCGACCTCGCCGCGCGCCAGTGGCCGACTGTCGTTCCGCGGGACATCTACGCGCGCATTACCGGGCTGGAAGATTTTCCGGAGCAAGTCCGCGCGCACGTGCAAGCCGATGCGCTGCACTACCCTTGTAATGCGGCGATCCACTATCGTTTGCGCGGCATTTCCGTGCAGATCGAAGCGCTCTGGAACCTGACGGAGCCCGAAGGCAGCGGCGACCTGCATCATGCGGAACTGCGCGGCAGCCGCTGTACACTGATCGTCGACCAGGGGCCGGCGACCAGCTTCCGGACCGAGCTGACCCTGCTGCCTGCCGCGCCCGGTGCGGAATTCGCGCGTGACCTGGAAGAAGCCGTCGCCGGCATGCAGGCCGAATTCCCCGGCATCGGCATCGAACCGGTCGGCGACGGATATCGCGTCCGCATTCCACCAGGCTTGCGGACGACACACGAGCAGCATTTTTCCGCGGTGCTCGACGAATTCCTGCTGGCGCTCGAAAACGGCGGACCGTCCGCCGCCGCGCTGGCCGACATCGCTTGCAAGTATTCGTTGCTGGCAGCGGCGCTGGCGCTATGCCGGAAGGCAGGAGTTGCAGCCTTGCCGACGAGCTAAGGTTCGCCGCTGCGACAAACCGGAAAAGGGCGTCATTCGCATGAACAAGATCATGATCGTGACCGGAGGCAGCCGCGGCATAGGCGCCGCAACGGCGCTGCTGGCCGCGCAACGCGGATACGCGGTATGCGTGAACTACCTGCGCAATCGAGAGGCGGCCGAAGTCGTCGTCCGCGACATCGAAAAAATCGGCAGGCATGCCATCGCGGTCGCCGCGAACATCGCGGTCGAAGCCGAGGCCGTGCACCTGTTCGAAACCGTCGACAAGCAACTGGGCCGCGTCACCGCGCTCGTCAACAACGCCGGGATTCTCGAAAAGCAGACCAGGATCGAGGGAATCGATGCGGCCCGGCTAGAACGCGTATTCGCGACCAATGTCACGGGTGCTTTCATTTGCTGCCGTGAAGCGGTGCGACGCATGTCGACCCGGCAGGGCGGGGAGGGCGGCGGGATCGTCAACGTCTCCTCGCGGGCGTCGCAACTGGGTTCGCCGGGCGAATACATCGACTATGCGGCATCGAAGGGCGCGGTCGATTCGCTGACCGTCGGCCTGGCGAAGGAAGTCGCGGAGGAAGGCATTCGCGTGAACGGCGTACGGCCGGGATTCATCTACACGGAAATGCATGCCAGCGGGGGCGAGCCAAACCGGGTGGATCGGGTCAAGGCGTTCACACCGATGAAGCGGGGCGGGACGGCGGAGGAGGTGGCCAGCGCCATCCTGTGGCTGCTGTCCGAGGACTCGGCCTACGTCACGGGAAGCTTCATCGACGTGTCGGGGGGGCGATAGCGATCTCGAAACCAACCTCAAAAAGTGGCGCAAATTATTAAAATAAAGGCGATAATCGCCTTTGCCGAATGGCAGCTGTTGTCTTCGACTCTTATTGAGAGGTGACGGATTGGCAAAGCCAAATTACGCATTCGAGAAGCGCCAGAAGGAAATCGCAAAAAAGAAGAAGCAGGAAGAGAAGCGCCTGCGCAAGGCGGCGGAGAAGGCCGGCTCGCCTGACGCCGCCGAAGGCGCGGATGCGCCGCCGGCCGAGGAAAAGACGCCCTCGCCAAGCTGAACGCGGTGGCGGGCATGCGAATCTGGGTGGATGCGGATGCATGCCCGAACGCCGTCAAGGAAATCCTGTTCCGGGCCGCCGAGCGGACGCAGACGCCGCTCACCCTGGTTGCCAATCAGGCAATCCGGATCCCGCCTTCCCGGTTCATCCAGGCGATCCAGGTTCCTCCCGGATTCGACGTCGCCGACAACAAGATTGCAGAACTCGTCCAGCCGGGCGATCTCGTCGTCACGGGAGACATTCCGCTTGCCGCCGCGGTGCTCGCCAAAGGCGCGAACGCCCTGGATCCCCGTGGCGAGGCGTTCACCACGGACAACATCAAGGAGCGCCTGGCCATGCGCAAGCTCATGGACGAGCTGCGCAGCAGCGGGGTCGACACGGGCGGTCCCGCCGGCTTCAGCCATGCCGATCGGCAGGCGTTCGCCGCGAGGCTGGACCGCTTCCTGGCGGCGGCGCGCGCGCGGTAGGCGCGCCGGCCGCAGTTGTGGAATGATTGCGGCATGAAGAGACTCGACAAGCTGCTCACCAACAACCGCCTGTGGGCGGCGGGCGTGCGCGCCCGCGAGCCCGATTACTTCACCAACCTGTCGAAGATCCAGGTTCCGGAATACCTCTGGATCGGCTGCTCGGACAGCCGCGTGCCCGCCAACCAGATCACCAACCTGGCGCCGGGCGAGGTCTTCGTCCACCGCAACGTCGCCAACATCGTCGTGCACGCGGACCTGAACTGCCTCTCGGTGCTGCAATACGCCGTCGATGTGCTGAAGGTGAAGCACGTCATCGTCTGCGGGCACTACGGCTGCGGCGGCGTGACGGCTGCGCACGACAACCTGAAGCTGGGCTTGATCGACAACTGGCTGCGACACGTCCAGGACGTCGGGCAGAAGCATCGCGACGCACTGGCGGCAATCGCTTCGCGCGAGGAGCGCATCACGCGCCTGTGCGAACTCAACGTCATCGAGCAGGCACTCAACGTCGCGCAGACGACCGTCGTGCAGGATGCCTGGGCGCGCGGGCAGCAGGTCGCCGTGCACAGCTGGGCCTACGATCTCAAGGATGGCGTCATCCGCGACCTGAGGATGTCCGTGGAGAATCCCGGAGACCTGGAGCCCTCTTATGAGGCAGCGCTGAATTCCCTCGACCCGACCGGCAAGGTTGCCGGCTTGGGCGTTGCACGCTAACGCCCAAGGATTCGGGGCTGCGACTCCGAGGATGGCGCATCGACACCGGGAAAGGCACGGCATCAAGCGCATCGGCTGGTTGCGGGCGGCGGTGCTGGGCGCGAACGACGGCATCCTCTCGACCGCCAGCCTCGTCGTCGGCGTCGCGGCCGCGCAAGCCACGCAGTCGAACATCATGATCGCGGGCGTGGCCGGCATGGTGGCCGGCGCCATGTCCATGGCGGCAGGCGAATACGTTTCAGTGCACTCGCAGGCGGACGCGGAAGCGGCGGACATCGAGCGCGAACGCAAGGAGCTGGAGACCGACGACGAAGGCGAGCTTCGCGAGCTCGCCGCCATCTATGTTGCCCGCGGCCTCGAACCCGACCTGGCGAAGAAAGTCGCCACGCAATTGACCTCGCACGACGCCCTGGGCGCCCATGCGCGCGACGAGCTCGGGATATCGGAGGCACAGGCGGCGCGACCCCTCCAGGCTGCACTGGCGTCGGCGTCGAGCTATTCCGTCGGCGCGGCTTTGCCCCTTATCGTGGCGGTGGCGGCACCCGCGGCCAAGCTGATTCTTCTGGTGGGATTGACCTCGCTCGTGTTCCTCGCCCTCCTTGGCGCATTGGCCGCGCGCGCGGGAGGTGCCAACGTGGCGAAGGGGGCTGTGCGCGTCACGTTCTGGGGCGCGCTGGCAATGGCGGTGACGGCCGGCATCGGCTCCATTTTCGGCACGACGGGTTGAATGCGTCCGCGGCCGCACTCTCGAGAACTTCCCAACGGTATTCGAATGGCGACAGGTAAGGCGACATGAATTTCGACGATTTCCCGGTTCGTTCGTTGATGGAGATTACTTCGCGCCCGCCGATCATATTCGTGCGCGGCGAAGGATCCTGGCTGTGGGACCACGCGGGCAAGCGCTACCTGGATTTCGTCCAGGGCTGGGCAGTCAACTGCCTGGGACATAGTCCGCGCCTCATCTCCGACGCGCTTGCGGAGCAGTCGCGCAAGCTCATCACGCCGAGCCCGGCGTTCTACAACGAGCCGTCGATGCGCCTCGCTCAGGTGATAGAGCGCAACAGCTGCTTCCAGAAAGTGTTCTTCACCAACAGCGGCGCGGAAGCCAATGAAGGCGCGATCAAGCTCGCGCGCAAATGGGGAGCGCGCAACAAGGATGGCGCCTACGAGATCATCACGTTCGAAAATTCGTTCCACGGGCGCACGCTGGCCACGATGTCGGCGTCGGGCAAGCCGCAATTCCGCGACTTGTTCGAGCCCAAGGTGCCTGGCTTCCCGAAAGCGAAGCTCAACGATCTCGCTTCTGTCGAGGCGCTGATATCCGACAGGACGGTTGCCGTCATGCTGGAGCCCATCCAGGGCGAAACCGGTGTCATCATCGCGACCGACGAGTTCATGCGCGGCCTGCGCGAGCTGACGCGCAAAAGGAAACTGCTGCTGATCGTCGATGAAATCCAGACCGGCGTGGCGAGGACCGGGAAGTTGTGGGGCTACGAGTACTCCGGCATCGAGCCGGACATCATGACCCTGGGCAAGGGCCTGGGCGGCGGCGTGCCGCTGGCCGCGCTTGTCGCAAAGGAATCGGTGTCCGTGTTCGAACATGGCGACCAGGGCGGGACCTTCAACGGCAATCCGCTCATGGCAGCGGTCGGTTGCGCGATCATGGACGCAATGCTTGCTCCCGGTTTCCTGCGCGGTGTCGAGGCCAGCGGTGCCCATCTCGTGAAAACATTGTCGGCCCTGTCCGCGAGGGCAGGGCTGGGTGAAGTGCGCGGCCGCGGGCTTCTGGTGGCGCTCGACCTCAAGAGAGATGTGGCTTCCGCAGTCGTGGACAGCGCGCGGGAAGCCGGCGTATTGCTGAATGCGCCGCGACCGAATCTGCTGAGATTCATGCCGGCACTGAACGTCTCCACTGCGGAGATCGACGAGATGGCTTCGGTCCTCGAGTCCGTGCTCAGGCAGTCCTGAGAATACTTTCAACAGCCTTACGATTCGACCGCGGACCGGCCCGGAATCGCGGCTTGTCTTACGTGATCGCTGCGTCCATCCCGCACGCATCGCGTCCAGGGATCGGGAACGGAAGGCGTTCCTTATCCTCCGAGTATTCGCCAAGAGACTCTATTAACGGAATAATTCTGACTGCAAGCTGACCGTTCGCTTTTCCTGGCTTGTCCTTGCTCTGCGTATCGGTATTGCAAATAGTATCGAATTGTTGCAAATTGTTCGTATTCGTACTTTCTGTCCCGCCACAATAATTCGAGAGCGATTTGATGAACGCCGCCGCCATACCGGGGATTTTTCTGTCCGCAGCCGTGCTCCTGCTGTCGGGATGCGGCTCCTCCGGTTCGTCCGGCTCCGGGCAATCGGGGGCAACTGCCTTGTCCGCACAGGCAGCCCTCGGCGAGAAAATATTCAAGGACACGTCGTTGTCAGCATCGGGGGCGCAGTCCTGCGCAACCTGCCACGATCCCGCGTTCGGCCACTCGCCGTCGAATGCCCTCGCGGTGCAACTGGGCGGCCCCGCAAGCAACCAGCAGGGCATCCGCAAGACGCCGGGCATTCGCTACCTGCTGACGAATACGCCGTTCTTTTTCGACGACGAAGGCACGCCGACCGGCGGATTTTTCTGGGACGGCCGGGCGGCGACGCCGGCTGAGCAGGCCGCGGAACCCTTCCTCAATTCCTTCGAGATGGCGAATGCGGACAAGGCGAGCGTGGTGACGAAGCTTGCCGCGGCTTCCTACGCGTCGGAATTCAAGTCGGTATACGGCGCGAATATTTTCAGCGACGTGGACGGCGCCTACCTGAGGATGACCTTGGCTATCCAGCAGTACGAGCGCGAGGACGGCGAGTTCAACTCATACACGAGCAAGTACGACGCGTTCCTGCAGGGAAAGGCATCGCTCACCCAGCAGGAGCTTCGCGGCCTCGCGCTGTTCAGCTCCCCGACCAAGGGCAACTGCGCGGGATGCCATCCTTCAGCCAAGGGGGCGGACGGCTCGCTGCCGCTGTTCACCGACTTCACCTACGACAACCTCGGCGTGCCTCGCAACCCGGCAATCACCCGAAATGCCGATCCGGCTTACTTCGATCTCGGCCTGTGCCAGCGCGCCGACTTGACTGCTCATACGGATCTTTGCGGCGCATTCAAGGTGCCCTCCCTGCGCAACGTCGCCCTGCGAAAGGCGTTCTTCCACAATGGCAAGTTCACGACGCTGAAAGATGCGCTGACGTTCTACGTCCAGCGCGACACCAACCCGGAAAAGTTCTATCCGCTCGTCGGCGGCGTGCCGCAGAAATTCGACGACCTGCCGCCGCAGTACCACGCAAACGTGAACACCACCGAGGTGCCGTACAACCGCAGCCTGGGCGATGCGCCCGCGCTCACGGACGCCGAAATCGACGACGTGATCGTGTTCCTCGGCACGCTGACCGACGGCTACACGCAGTGAGGGTTCGGAAGCCGCATATCGCGACAAAGGGAAATTCCGCCGTGTCGGATCCGAAAGGCGCGGCAGCATCTTGTGGGTATCAAACTCGTTCCTGGAGGGAGTTCATGAATCGAAGCCGTCTGATGGGGCCGCCCCTTAGATTCCTGGTTGCAGCCAACCTGGCGCTGATGGTATCCGGCGCATTCGCCCAGAGCACCAGCGAAGAGGAGCTCGCGCGCAAGGTGGATCAACTCGTCGATGAACTGAACAAGGTGAAATCCGAGCTCAAACGCATGCAGGAGGAGAAGGCCGCCGCGCCCGCACCGGCGGCGACGTCTCCCGCTCCCGCGGCCGCATCGGCGCCTGCACCCGTGGCCGCCGCGCCGGCGGCGGAGTCGCACGAGCCTGCGACGGTGATATTCAGCTACGGCGAAGTCAACTACAACCGTCCGACCAAGCATACGCAGGACACGCAATTCGACATGCGCCGCTTCGTGATCGGGCTGCAGCATCGCTTCGACGACGTCAACAAGGTCGTGACCGAACTCGAGGTGGAGCATGCCGTGACGTCGGCGGACGATCCGGGCGAAGTCGAAGTCGAACAGGCCTATATCGAGCATCTGATCAACCCCACCTGGTCCGCGAGGGGGGGGCTCATCCTGGTGCCGGCCGGCCTGTTGAACGAAAAGCACGAGCCCACGAACTACTACGGCGTGGAGCGCAACTTCGTGGAAACGGCGATCATCCCCACCACCTGGCGCGAAGGCGGCCTGCAGGTCGTCGGAAATTTCGACAACGGCCTGACTTGGCAGACGGGATTGGGCACGGGCTTCGACCTGAACAAGTGGGACGCAACCTCGACGGAAGGCGCGGAATCCCCGCTCGGATCCATCCACCAGGAATTGGCCCTCGCGAAGGGGCATGACGTGTCCGTCTACACAGCGCTGAACTGGCGTGGCGTTCCGGGATTGCTGGTCGGAGGCTCGATCTTCACCGGGAATGCGACCCAGGCCCAGGCGGTGACGACGTCGCGCATCACGCTGTGGGACCTGCATACGCGCTGGACGCCGGGTCGCTGGGATCTTTCCGCGTTATATGCCCGCGGAACCATTTCCAACACAGCGGAACTCAACACGCCGCTGGTCGGCAGCCTGACCCTGATTCCCGAGTCGTTTTACGGGTGGTACACGCAGGCGGCATACCAGCTGTGGACGCATAACGACTACGTCCTGTCGCCTTTCGTGCGCTGGGAGCAATTCAACACGGCGAGCAGTTTTGCCGACCTCGGACAGGGCCTGACGCCCGACCCCGCGAAGACCGAGCGCGTGGTCACCGTCGGTGCGAATTTCAAGGTTTCGCCCGGCATCGTGCTGAAAGCGGACTACCAGAAATTCCGCGAGAACGAGGACAACAACCGCTTCGACTTGGGACTCGGCTGGAGCTTCTGATGCGATGGGCCCTTGCCGCTGCCTGCGTGCTGGCGCCGGCAAGTGCCCATGCGATCGACTACATGACGGCCGACCAGGCCGCGAAATCCGTCTTTCCCGACGCGGACAGGTTCGAGTCCGTCGAGATCAAGCTCGATTCCACGCAGATGCAGGAGCTCGCATCCCGCGGGGTGCAGGCGCGAACCGTAGCATGGCCCGTGCGCGTGGCGCGCGCGGGCGATGCAACCCTCGGCTACGTGGTAGTCGACGCCGTCATCGGCAAATTCGAGCTCATTTCCTATGCGGTGGGAATCCGCGTCGATGGCTCGGTGACGCAGATCGAAATACTGTCGTACCGGGAAAGCCACGGCTTTGAAATCCGCAACGCGGCCTGGCGGCGCCAATTTGCCGGAAAGACCGCAGCGTCGGCGCTGCGGGTCGGCGAGGACATCGCGAACATCAGCGGCGCAACGCTCAGCTGCGAGCATGTGACCCTCGGCGTCAAGCGCATCGTCAACATCGTCGACCTGGCCAAGAAGGCGGGCGCGCTCGGCTGAACCAGGGTTCGCCGTGCGCAAACCTCCGGCGCAAGCGATGCCCGATTGTTTGAAGTAAAGTCCGGCATGCGCTCAAGGAAAATCCCCGTGATCGAAACCATCATCCTGCCGCGGTGGCTGCGATGGTCGATATACGCCACCACCGCGGTCTTGCTGCTCACCGGCTTGCTGTGGGTGGGCGTGCGCTATGGCATCAGGGAGGGCGGGGCGGAAGGACTTCCCCATCCCGCGGAGCCGTGGCTGCTACGCATCCACGGTTTCGCGATGATGGCCGGCTTGTTCGTCTACGGCTCGCTGCTGCGCGCGCATATGATCAACGCGTGGCGGCTCCGGAAGAACCGGGTGCTCGGCACGTCAGTGACGTCCGTGCTGGCGTTCCTCGCATTGACGGGCTACATGCTCTACTACGTGAGCGGGGAAGAAACGCGCCCGGTGATCAGTGTGGCGCACTGGGTTGTCGGACTGACTATCGGCGGCCTCCTGCCGCTGCACGTCTGGAATGGACGCCGGACCCGCAACGCCAGGAACTGATTTCACCTGTCTCTGCTCCTCCCCGGGCCGGCGGCCTGGGCGGGATGCCTTCGTACCCCATGTAATGCGTAAAGCTTCAGGCGTTTCGGCCGTTCACCTGATCCTGCCCCGCTAACTTGCGTTTGCCGGGTGCGTGACGTTGTGCTATTCCAGTCATGCATTCGAACTATCCAAAACGGCGGGACTGGCCAGGCCGTATGCAGCCGCAATTCGACGAGAACGGGGAGAAGAAAAACATGAGCCCAATGCAAAGCGCGCCGGTACGGCCTTCCGGCAGCGGAACCCGCGAAAGCGCCAGGATTTCGTTGCGCCGCAGCGTTGTCGTGCTGCTTGCGCTATCGATCTCCGGCTGTTCATGGTGGCCCTGGCACTGGTGGTCCAGGCCCGCGCCCCAGGCCAAGCAAGAGGCCGCGCAACCGGTCGACTCGCCGTCCCCCGAACCGCCCAAGGTCGCCGAGCCCGAGCCACAACCCGAGCCAGCAAAATCAGCGGAGCCCGAACCTGCTCCGCCGCCAAAACCACAGAAAACTGCGCACGACCAGGTCACGATCCTGCCAAAGAAAGACGGCAGCATCGGCGGGGTGGTGGTGCGCCAGGGCGACATCTCCGTCTTGCTGGACAAACCCTACGCCACAGCGCTGGTGGAAGGACCCGGGCTGGTGACCGAGTCGGTGTACGACGCGGCGGAAGCCGACGAGCATTTTGCCGATGTGCTGGCGGCGTTGCCTGCGGAGCCTGCAAAGTTCCTGCTCTATTTCGAGGAGGCGACCGACGAGCTGACGCCGGAATCCGAGGATGAAGTCGAAAAAATCATCGCCGACCTGGCGAATCGCCCGTCGCCCGAGATTTCGGTCATCGGCCATACCGATTCCGTCGGTACGGCGCAATACAATGACAAGCTGTCGCTGCAGCGAGCGGAGCGCGTGCGTACGGAATTCGTGGAACGAGGCATTCCGGAGGAAAGCATTACCGCCTCCGGCCGCGGCAAGCGCGAATTGCTGGTTCCCACCGCCGATGGCGTTGCCGAGGCCCAGAATCGAAGGGTGGAAATCAACGTCCGATAATCCACAGTCCGCGCAGCGGTGCGATCAGACGACGCCCTCGAGCAGCTGGACGTCGACAGGCGTGCCGGCCGCGACGTTGCCTTGATCGGTCGGCAGGATGATGAAGCAGTTCGCCTGGCTCATCGAAGACAAAATGCCGGAGCCCTGGTCGCCGGTTGCGCGAACCGTCCACTGACCATCGCTGCCTTGCGAGAGGATGCCGCGCTGGAATTCCGTGCGGCCCGGCGCCTTCTTGAGCGCTGACGTGCACAGGATCTTCAGGGTCGGAAGCGGGATGACGGACGTCTGGCCCTGCAGGTGCAGCAGCGCGTCGCGCACGAACTGGTAGAAGGTCACCATGACCGCGACCGGGTTGCCGGGCAGGCCGAAAAAATGGGCATTGCCGATCTTGCCGTACGCGAGCGGGCGCCCGGGCTTCATCGCGATCTTCCAGAACAGCACCTGGCCGAGGCGATCGAGTATCTGTTTGACGTAGTCGGCTTCCCCGACCGACACGCCGCCGCTGGTGATGACGACGTCGGCTGAGCTCGCTGCTTCCTCGAAGGCGCGCTGGACTTCCTCGGGCGTATCGCGAATGACGCCCATGTCGAGGACCTCGCAGCCGAGCCGGGTGAGCAGTCCGAAGATCGTGTAGCGATTGCTGTCGTAGATCTGGCCGGGGCCGAGTGGATTGCCGATGGCGACGAGTTCGTCGCCGGTGGAAAAGAAGGCGACGCGCAACTTTCGGTATACGGCGACCTCGCCTATGCCAAGCGACGCCAGCATGCCGACTTCCGCCGGCCGCATCGGCTGGCCGCGCTCGAGCGCAATGGCTCCGGCGCGCAAATCTTCGCCCGCCGCGCGCGTGTTCAAGCCTTTTTTGGGCAGCGGCATCACGCTGACCTGGTCGCCTGACGGTGTGGCGCGCTCCTGCTGCACGACGCTGTCCGCGCCGGGGGGAATCACCGCGCCGGTCATGATGCGGATGGCCTGACCGGAGGCTACCGACCCTTCGAACGGCTTGCCTGCGAATGCCGTGCCGATGACTTTGAGGGTGGTGTCGGCATCCGGCTTCAGGTCCTCGAAGCGCACTGCGTAGCCGTCCATCGCCGAATTATCGTGCTGCGGCACGCTGACCGGCGAAACGACGTCCTCGGCGAGCACTCTTCCAAGCGCGGCGCGGATATTGAGCCGCTCCACGGCGGTCACCGGCGAAAGGAATGCGCGAATATGCTCGCGTGCCTTGTCGACGGGCATTGAGTTCGGGTCGTAGTCCGATGCGGCAGCGAGGTCGAGCAGGGAGGGCGGGGTGCTCATGTCTTCCAGCGGAGTTGGCCTGCCGTCATTTTACCCATCGACCGGCTGCCGGGCGAAACGTTGACGCTGGCCCAGGAGGGGCTGTTATTCCGCCTTGATGCTCTTCTTCAGCAACTCTCCGACAAGCTTGCTCAGGTCCGTGTCGCGGTCCTGCGCAAGCGTTCGCAGTGACGCGGCGAGTTCGGCATCGAGCTTGACCGCGAAGGGAACCAGGCCAAGCGCGCGATCACGCTGCCGCTGTTCCTTGCGGCCGATGTCGGGGGCGGCGACGCGCGCTGGTGCGCGTTCGATGCGACCTTCGATCTTCTTGCCTTTGTGTTTTGCGAGATCCGTGCGCTTCAAGCTCAGCCGCCGATGTAGCTCATTTCCACTTTTCGAAGCTTGGCGGTATCGGCCGTGCGAATCTCGGAATACCTGTCCGCGCGCGCACGCCAGACTTTCGCGATGGCCGCGGACAACTCGTCGTCGGAGGCTCCGCCGCGCATCAGGCCGCGCAAATCCGTTCCCTGCGTTGCAAACAGGCAGGTGAAGAGCGATCCCTCCGCCGAGAGCCTGGCGCGCGTGCAGTCCTTGCAGAAGGCCTGAGTGACCGAGGAAATGAATCCGACCTCTCCCGATCCGTCGCGGTAACGCCAGCGCTCTGCAACCTCGCCGACGTAATTGGGGTCGACCGGTTCGATCGGAAACTCGGCGTTGATACGCGATGCCAGTTCGCGGGACGGCACCACGCTCGCCATCTTCCAGCCGTTCGTATGGCCGACGTCCATGAATTCGATGAAGCGCAGGATGTGGCCGCTGTTTTTGAAAAATCGCGCCATGCTGACGACGTCCTTGTCGTTCGTCCCGCGCTTCACGACCATGTTGACCTTGAGCGGCTTCAGCCCGACCCGGTCCGCTTCCTCGATACCCTCGAGGACCTTCGCGACCGGAAAATCGACGTCGTTCATCGAACGAAACACGGCGTCATCCAGCGAATCCAGGCTCACCGTGACCCGGTTGAGGCCCGCATCCTTCAAGGCTTGGGCTTTTTGTTTCAGCAGCGAACCGTTCGTGGTGAGGGTCAGGTCCAGGCCGGGTTCGCGCGAGAGCAATTCGATGAGCTTTTCCAGCTGGCGGCGCACCAGCGGCTCGCCACCCGTGATGCGCACTTTCTCGATGCCGTGCCCGCGAAAAATCTTCACCAGCCTGTGGATTTCGTCGAAACTCAGGAGTTGGGATCGCTCCATGAACTGGAAGTCGCGGCCATAGACTTCCTTGGGCATGCAATACGTGCAACGGAAGTTGCAGCGATCGGTTACCGAGATGCGCAGGTCGCGCAACGCCCTCCCGCGGGTATCCGCCAAAAGCGGCATCGCAGGCGCGGCATCCAGGGCAGGCGCAATGATGGGTGAGGTCGTCATTTCCGTCTTCGAGCGTTCGCGGCTGTTTTTGGCGCCACGGGCGCTGCCGCTGCGCCCGAAACCATTATATTCCAGAGCACATGACGCCGCGAAGGCGGGATTGCAAGAGGCAAATGCAACCGATTCGCCATGGTTCGATGCCTCCGAGCGGGTTTTCGCAGGCCCGGGCCGGGTGCGGAAGCCTCTGCGCCGGTGGCTGCACTGACGCGGCAAACCGGGGATAATCGCGCATATGGAACCCAACGATTCCGCCGTCGATGAGCGCGTCTCCATCGCAGTGGAGGTCCTTTATTTCGCGCGCCTGCGTGAGGTTTTCGGCAGGGATCGCGAACGCGCCCAACTGCCCGCTGACGTGCGAAACGTCGCGGACTTCATGGCCTGGTTACGCAAGCGGGGCGCGCCTTGGGACAAGGAGCTGGCGCCCGGCCGGCCCTTCCTGGTGGCGATCAACGAAGAAATGGCCGATCCAGGCATGCCGATTCGCTCCGGCGACACCGTTGCGATCATGCCGCCGGTGACGGGGGGCTGATCGTGGCGGTCCGGGTCCAGGCAGAGGATTTCGATGCTGGCGCCGAGATGAACGTAATGCGGCGCAGTAACCCGCGCATCGGCGCCATCGCCTGTTTTGTCGGCGTGGTGCGCGACCTGAACGAAGGCGCCGACGTTGCCGACATGACCCTCGAGCACTATCCCGGGCTGACCGAGAAGGCGCTCGAGAAAATCGAGGCGGAGGCGAGGGCGCGCTGGAATATTCTCGATGCGCTGGTGGTGCATCGCGTGGGCGTGCTCAGGCCGTCGGACCAGATCGTGCTGGTGGTGGTCGCCAGTGCCCACCGGGGCGAGGCTTTCCAGGCCTGTGAATTCCTGATGGACTATCTGAAGACGAAAGCGCCTTTCTGGAAAAAGGAAGGCACGCCGCAGGGCGGGCGCTGGGTTGAATCCCGCCAGTCGGACGATACCGCCGCCGAACGATGGAGGACTGCATGACCAAACCCGGCACCGACAAGCCGTCCAAACAGTCGCTGCAGCCGCAGATTCGCATCATGTTTCGCAAGGCCATCGCGATGGGGCCGGGAAAGGCCGATTTGCTGCGGGCCATCCAGGACACTGGATCGATTTCCGCAGCGGCCCGGCGCATGGACATGTCGTACCGGCGCGCCTGGCTGCTGGTCGACACGATGAATCAGTCCTTCAAATCGCCTGTGGTCGAGACCTTGACAGGCGGCAGGGCCGGTGGTGGCGCCGTCGTCACCGAACTGGGCCGGGAGGTGCTGGCGCGTTACAGCGACATGGAAAAGAAAGCCAGTGCCAGCGTTGCGCGGGAATTGCGCAATTTCACCGATCTCATGAACGGCAACTGATTTTCCATTCCTGCCGTTTTTTTCTTCGCAGCCGCCGGATATCGGGTTGGAAATCCATTTTGATCGCCGGGTTTCAAAGGGCTTGACGAAGTCGTTATATCCATAAGAACATATCGACTGGTGGCCGACTGCCGGAGGGTTTGAACGAGGCCCTCCGGTACGCAGACCTCCTTTCGAGCTTGAGGCAGCGCCTCTCACGGGGCGCTGCCTGATTTTCCGATCGAACACCCATCGCGATGCAGAGCTTGGCCATTGCCGTGAAAACCGTCCGTATCGCTATATTCATACAAATATAACGTAACCACGAAATCGAGATAACCGAGGAGACCAAGGAACATGAACAAGACATTCAGCGCCTTGCCGTTCGTGCTGGCGGGCGTGCTCGGAGTCGCAGTCGGCAGCGCCTATGCGGACGGGCCGGATCCCTACCCGATCAAGGGGCAGGTCCTGCAGGTGCTGGAAGCGTTCGACAACCCGGAAGGCGCGATTTTCAGCGCGGACGGCAAGACCGTCTTCATTTCGAATTCCGCCGAACTGGGGATGCCCGACAAGGGCTTCCACTGGACGCATAACGGCGGCTACATCAGCAAGCTATCCGTGCAATCCGACGGCACGCTGAAGATGGTCAAGGAAAAGCTCGTCACCGGGCTGACCGGGCCGCTGGGCATGGCCGTCAGCACGGTGGCGACGAAGAAATTCCCCAAGGGCACCATCTTCCTGGCGGAAGCCTGGGCGCCGCTGGCTGAAGCCGACGGCACCGAGGTGAAGGATCCCTCGGTCCTCGACCCGAAGATCGTCGCCTTCAATGCCGATGGCAGGATCCTGGGCTCGATCAAGCTGGGCGTCGATTCCCCTGCCGGCAAGGTGGCAGGCGTTGCCGCGACCCTGGCCAACGCGCTCAGCTTCGACAAGCAGGGCAACCTCTACCTCGCCGACACCGGCATCGGCGGCGGCATCTTCAGCCCGGCGCTGACGACCAAGGGCGGCGGCGTCTACATGTTCCCGCACAGCTCGCTCGACGCGTTGGCCGACGGCAAGGATGCGCCGCTGTCCTATATCGCGGTGCCCGATGGCGGACCGGATGGCATCGAAGTCGCTCCCGACGGTGCCATTCACTTCAACACGGTCGGCCAGGCCGCCGGGCTGAAAGACCCGGCGGAAGGCGGGATGTATCGCCTGACGAAGGCCGACTTCGAAGCCGGTCGCCTTCCCGAGCCGTTCGCACGCGGCCTGGGCGCGCTGGATGGCCTGGACTTTGCCGGCGCCGTACGCCTGGATACCGAAATCGTGAAGACGAACACCGTCGTGGTGACGCCGCCGTACGGCAAGCCCATGATCCTGGTGTTCGACAAGGAGAAGAAGCTCGCCGGCCCGGCGGACATCGCCGTGAGCAAGCAAGCCGACGGCAGTTTCCTGCTCGTGATTCCGGAACTGGCTGCGACTTCGCCGAACAACAAGAACAACCCGGTTACCGTCGTCCGGTTGCCGGCGGGTTTCGACAAGTTCTGATGCAGGGGCCGAAGTTGCCTGACGCATCCCCGACCGCGAGAAGACCAGGCCGATGGACTTGAGCGATCAACCCGTCGGTCCGTCCGGCGAGCATCCGGTCGAAAACAGGATGCTTCCGTTCGCCGGGCGGGATGCCGAGATCCGCGATCGCTACCTGCGCGGGGAAACGCTGGGCAGCATCGGCAAGGCGTTCGGGCTCAGCGCCGAACGCATCAGGAAGATCGTAAAGCGCTACGGCCTGGACAAGAAAAACGCCGGGCTGGCGATCAGGAACAATCGCCGGCCGCGGGTGCCGCAAAAAGCGCCGCAGAGCTTGCGTGTCTACGGCTGCGCTGCGGCACAGCTCGTAGCGTTCAGCCAGGAGCAGCGGCAGGCGTATTTGCAGCATCGCACGAATGCGCGGCGTTCCCAGGGAATCGACTGGACGTTAACCCTGGCGCAATGGGTGGACATCTGGGAGCGATCCGGCAAATGGGCGGAACGCGGACAGGGTCCCCTGAAATACGGACTGGCGCGCGTGGACGTGGCTGGTGCCTTTTCGGCAGAGAATGTCCGCGTGGCGAGGAACCACGATTCCGCCATGCGCGGGCGCGAATTGAAGTCAGCGGCCAACCAGCGCGAAGCCCTCAGGAAATCCCGCAGCAAGAACTGGATCCGGGAAATGGCCAGGATCCTGAAGAAATCCTCGCCCCAGGAAGACCTGCGTACCAAGGTGTCCGATCAGCAATGACCGGCGATGTGGTCGAGGCGCAGGCCTGCGACGGATTCGCCGTATCCCCGGACGGCTCGCGATTCCGGTTGTATTTCCGACTGGCTTCCGAGCAGTCGCACGTCCTCGAACTGCCCGTCGCGAGTCTCCCGGGCCTCATGCGATTTCTCCCCGAGATCCAGCAGATCGCTTTGCCGCAGGGCCGCGGCGATCCCGCGCTGCGCGTAAAGCGCGAGGCGGTTTCATAGTCGCTCGAGCGCGACCTGACCGATGAGTCGCTGGCGCTGGTTCTGGGTACCGCCGACGGCTTCGAGTGGAGCTTTACCCTCGCCGATTCGGATGTCTTCAGGATGGCCGAATTCCTGCGCAACGAGCGCATGACGACCCTGGCTCCGCCCGACGCCGCGCAATAATCGCCATTGGCTCCCACCCGCCAGTCGAATGACAGGCGGCAAGCTATCGTCAGGACCACCCGCACTCGAAAAAGCGCCGGGTCGGGCGTGTTGATTTCTTGACGGTCCGATGTATTGCGGATAGCCTTCGTCGCTGTATAGGTAGAAACATATCGAAACAGTCGAAGGCCGGCCCGACGATGTCGCAGGATGTCCTGATTCCACTATTGCTGACCCTCAAGGTTGCCGGATGGGCGACGGTCCTCGCTTCGGTGGCCGGCGTCGGCGTCGCGTTCCTGCTGGTACGCGTGCGTTTTCCCGGCCGCGAAGTCGTCGATGCGCTGATGACGCTGCCCATGGTCATGCCGCCGACCGTCCTCGGCTACTACCTGCTGGTCGTCGTCGGACGGCGCGGCTTCATCGGTGAATGGCTGAACGACAGCTTCGGGATTTCACTGGTGTTCACCTGGCAAGGCGCGGTGATCGCCGCCGCCGTCGTGGCCTATCCGCTGGTCTACAAGGCTGCGCGCGCCGCGCTGGAAGGGGTCGACCGCCAGTTCGAGCAGGCTGCGCGCGTGCTCGGAAAATCGGAATTCGAAGTTTTCTTGCGCGTCACCTTGCCGCTGGCATGGCGCGGCATCCTGGCCGGCGCGATGCTCGCTTTTGCCCGCGCGATGGGCGAGTTCGGCGCCACGCTGATGGTCGCCGGCAGCCTGCCCGGCAGAACCCAGACGCTTTCCATCGCCGTCTATGAAGCGGTCCAGGCGGGCAAGGATGACGTCGCGAATTTCCTGGTCGTCGTGACCTCCGTTGTCTGTATCTGCGTTCTGCTTGCGTCGGGCAGGCTGTTGCGCCCGCGCTACGCGGCTTGAACCATGCGTGTGGACATCGACATCCGCAAGACCCTGCGTTCGGGCGGACGCGACTTCACGCTCGACGTGAAATTTGCCTGTGACGACGAGCTGGGCGTGATATTCGGTCCTTCCGGAGCGGGGAAGAGCCTGACCTTGCGTGCCATCGCCGGCCTGGAGAAACCGGACCATGGCCGCATCGTGATCGGCGGGCGAGTGCTGTTCGACTCCCTGGCCGGCATCGACGTGCGCGCCAGCGAACGGGGCATCGCCTACCTGTTCCAGGATTACGCGCTGTTTCCCCACCTCAACGTCGAAGAGAACATCGCCTTCGGCGTGAAGCGCTGGTGGAATCGGAAACTGCCCGCGGACGCGGCACGCCGCGTGATGGAGCTTTTCGACTTGTTCGAACTGCGGGGATTGAACAAAGCCTACCCCGCGCAGCTGTCGGGCGGACAGCGCCAGCGCGTGGCGCTGGCACGGGCGCTGATACGTCACCCGTCGCTGCTGTTGCTGGACGAACCTTTCGCCGCGCTGGATCCGCTGTTGCGCCAGCGCATGCGCGTCGAGCTGGTGGCGATCCGGTCGATGTTCCAGGTACCGATGCTGTCCATCACGCACGATCCGGACGACGTGTCGATGCTCGCCGAGACGGTGATCGTAATGGATCAGGGCAGGGTGGGGAAAGTAGTCGACGTAAAAGCCGCCCCCTACAGGGATCGGGAGGGGCGAAGGATCGACGGATCGATTCGCGAGCTGTTGACGGGCATGGGCAGGGATGGCCCGCCGCCGCTTCCGCGCAAGACGATCCGGGCAGTGAGATAAAAAATTTTAGTCAGCGTTGTATCTGTTTGTACATCACGAAGGGGACATGGCCGTGAAATCAAAAATAAGGAAATCCGGGTTCGCAAATTTCAGCAAGGGAGCAATGGCGCTGGCTGTGGGAATGCTGTCGTTGTCGGGCGCAGCGCATGCCGACGACCCCGTCAAGCGACTGCTCGACCTGCAATTGAAGAAGGGCATCATCACGCAGGAGGAATACGACGAATTCATGGCGGTCACCGCCGAGGAAGCGAAGAAGGAAGAGGCCGCCAAACCCGCCGCGCCACCGGAAAGCGCAACGGGCGCTGCCCCCGCTGCCGTGGTCGTGCCGCCTCCGCCTGTCGAAGCCGGAAAAGCCCCCGCGCCCGAAACGAAGGCGCAAGCGGCGAAGCCGACCGCGCCCTCGACTGAAGCTGCGGCTGCAAAGACCGGCACGGACGCGCAGGGCGTCCCGGTGATCCAGACCGATAAATTCAAGGTCGAGGTGTTCGGCACCATCGATCTGTCGGTCGGCTACACCAGCCATTCGCTGGTGCAAAGCGGCGAAATGCCGACGTCGATCGGGCCATACATCTCCGGTGGCGTGCGGTATCCGCGCACGACGCCGACCGGGCCGGGCGGGGCGCAGGTTCCCTACCCGGCATCCAACATGTCCAGCCAGGTCGGCATATTCAACGGCGCGCTGTCGACATCCTCCTGGGGCATACGCGCGACGCGCGACCTCACTGACGGATTCAAGGCTTTCGTCGTGCTCGATTCCGCCTTCAACCCGGCGACCGGGCAGCTCACCGACCAGTCGCACAACGAATCGATCAACTCGCGTTATCCGACGACTTCGTATGCGACCAGTTCCCTGAACGGCCAGTTGTTCGCCAAGGAAGCGGTCGGTGGCTTCTCCAGTGACAAGTGGGGCAAGATCAGCTTCGGACGCAACACCAACCAGATCAATGATGTGCTGACTACCTACTCGCCATTGCAGAAAGCGGGCTTGTTTTCCGTTTACGGAAACGGTGTCTACGGCGCCGGCGGCGGGATCTCGGAAAACGGCCGGGTCGACGAGAGCATCAAGTACGGCAACAAGGTGGGCGACGTGAATTTCGGGCTGCTGTACGGTTTCGGCAGCAATGGCGGCCTCAAGCAGGGCAACCAGGGCTACAGCGCAAATCTCGGCTACGAGAAAGGGCGCTTCGGCGTCCAGCTGGTCTACGAGGAATTCAAGGACGTCCTCAAGACCGCAACCGATGCGACGCTCTCCAACGTGATCGACCTGACCGCCTACGACCAGAGCGCGCTCATGCTGGTGACGAAATACAAGATCACCGACGACTTCCACGTCCAGGCGGGCGCACAGGAGGCCAGGCTGCGCAATCCGACGCCGGACCCGAACATCCCCTTCATCAGCAACCTGTACGGGGAAAACGTGGCCAAGTCGTCGGCTTACTCGGGACAGGTCCAGAAGATCGACATTGCCCACCTTGGCTTCGACTACGACTTCACGCCGAAGCTGAACGCGGGCCTGGCGTACATGTGGATCGGCCTGCCGCGCTACGACTTCGGAACGCCTGTGGCCGGAAAATATCCCAGCCACTATCTCGGGGGCTACATCGATGCGTGGGGCGGGCTGCTCACCTACCAATGGGTCAAGGGGGTGACGCTCTATACCGGCACGCTGTTCTCGCATTACCGCGGCGACGCATTCGAGTCGAATGCCACCACGGTCTATATCCACGACATCTTTACCGCCAGCACCGGCTTCAGGTTCAGGTTCTAGCCAACAAGGGTCCGGCGCTCGCGCCGGACAAAAACTCGCGCCTGCAAGCAGCATGATCTCGGGCAGGCGCGGGTCGCTCCGATACGAAACGGAAGGACTACGAAATGCGCAAGACAAATTTGCAGATACTGGTCGCGGTTCTGGCGTTGCAGTTCGCGACGATCGCGTCCGCCGCCGATCTCATCGTCTCCGCGGCGGCGAGCTTGACCAATGCGTTCGCTGACATCGGGCGCGATTTCGAAAGCGCCCATCCCGGGACCAAGGTGGTGTTCAATTTCGCGGGCTCCGGCCAGTTGCTGCAGCAGATAGCGAAGGGTGCGCCGGTCGATGTATTCGCGTCCGCGGACCAGGAAACCATGGACAAGGCGGAATCGGAAAATCTCGTGGAAGCGGGGACACGCGCGGATTTTGTCCGCAACGCCCTCGTGGTGGTGGTGCCGGCGGATTCGAAGGTGTCCATCGCCTCGCTGGACGACCTGGCGAAAGCCGAACTCCGCCATGTCGCGATAGGCAATCCGGACAGCGTGCCGGTGGGCCGCTACAGCAAGTCGGTACTGGCGGCCTCCGGCCACTGGGCGGGCCTCGAGCCCAAAGTCGTCAACACGCAAAACGTCAGGCAAAGCCTGGACTATGTGGCGCGTGGTGAGGTCGAAGCGGCTTTCGTCTACCGCACCGACGCCGCGATCTTGCCGGACAAGGTCAAGGTCGTCCTGGAAGTGCCGACGACCAGGCCGATCCTCTACCCGATCGCGGTGTTGAAGAATGCCCCGCAGAAGGATTCGGCGAAGCAGTTCGTCGCGTTCGTGCGATCGGACGCGGCGCAAAAAATCCTGCAGAAATACGGCTTCGGCAAACCCTGAAGGCCTTGCCCCCACCAACGGAGCCAGACCGATCGGTTAAGGGAATCCGGATCGTCGAGGCAGTCGCACGCCGTATGGGTTTATCATCTGCCGCAATCTGCGAAAGGCGGGACGGCAAATGAGTGGAACGGGATTTCTTGCGGTGGGGATGGGCGCGGCGTTGGGCGCGTGGCTGCGATGGTGGCTGGGCGTGATGCTCAATGCCATCAACCCGGCCCTTCCCTACGGCACCCTGGCGGCGAACCTGATCGGAGGCTACCTGATCGGCGTCGCCGTCGCGGTTTTCTCGCAGCAAGGCGCGCTCCCTGTCGAACTCAGGCTTTTCGTCATCACCGGCTTCCTAGGCGGACTCACCACGTTCTCGTCATTCTCCGCTGAAGCGGTCGGCTTGCTGATGCAAAGCCGGTTCGGATGGGCTTCGCTGTTGATCGTCTCGCATCTCGCGGGCTCGATTGCCATGACCTTGCTCGGCATCTTCTCCGTCCGCCTCGTCACGAACGCCGTCAGCTGACCGCCTGGTTCAGGATTGCGCGGCCCGCGTCGATGACCTCCGAGGCTGTCAGCCCGGCCGGGCCGACACCGTCCGCGACCAGCTTGTCCGCGGCAAGGCCGTGCAGGTGCACGCCGGCGAGCAGTGCGAGGTCAGGATCGCCGCCCTGCGCCGCGATCGAGGCGATGATGCCGGTGAGCACGTCGCCCATGCCCGCTGCAGCCATGCCGGGATTCCCGCTCGTGTTGACATACCAGTCGCCGTCCTTCATCGAGCAGATGCTGCCGTTGCCCTTGAGCACGATCGAAGCGTGATATCGCGCCGACAGGGCGCGTGCGGATCCGATGCGATCGAGCTGGATTTTTTCGGTGCTCGATGCCATGAGACGGGCTGCTTCCGCCGGGTGCGGCGTGAGTATCGTGGCAGAGGAGCGACTGGCGACCGCCTTCTGCAGTTTCGGGTGCGCCGCGATCAGGTTCAACGCATCGGCGTCGAGCACGAGCGGCGCCTTGTGCGCCAGCGCGGCGGCCAGCGCATGCTGTGCGGCCTGCGATTCGCCCAACCCGGGCCCGACCGCCAGGCAGTCCAGGCCGTCGATCTTGAGCAGGTCCTGTGCCGATCGAATCATCAGCTCGGGCTGCGCAAGGTCGACCGACGGCGAGTCGGCGAACAATCCGACATAGACGCGACCCGCGCCCAGCTTCAGCGCCGCGCGCGACGCGAGCAAGGCCGCCCCCACCATGCCCGCTGCGCCGCCGAGGATGCCGACGTTACCGAAGGTTCCCTTGTGGCTGTTGTGCTTGCGCAGCGGCAGCACGGAGGCGATGAGCGCCGATTCGATGCGCCAGCCGCGCGACTGCGTCGAGGCGGGAAGCTCGACGCCGACGGAGTCGAGGCTGACCTCTCCCGCGTAGTCGGGACCATCGAGCGTGAACAAGCCCGCCTTGAGGCCGATGAAAGTCAGTGTGTGGCGGGCGCGGACGGCACAGCCGAGCACGCGACCGCTGTCGGCGTGCAGGCCGCTCGGAATATCGATGGCGAGCACCGGAACGCCGAGGGAATTCACCCGGTTCACGATGTCGGCAGCTTCGTTCTCCAGCGGCCTCTCCAGGCCGATGCCGAACAGGCCGTCGACGATCAGGTCCCAATTCACCTCGACCGGGATGGTGTCCAGCGTGCGGCCCCCGCTTTCCCGCCATGCTTGCATCGCCGCGCGTGATTCGCCCGAAAGCCTGGTTTCCGGGCCGAGGAACAGTACGGCGACGTCATACCACCACTGCTTGAGCTGGGTGGCCGCGATGAACGCGTCGCCGCCATTGTTGCCCGGCCCGGCGAGCACGAGAACATGCTTGCCGCGGTCGCCGAGCAGATCGCGCGCCAATTCGGCCACCGCGGTACCGGCGCGATGCATCAGCGGCGGCGGCGCGGGTTGCGACAGGACAGCCTGCTCGATTTCGCGGATCTCCCTGGCGAGGAAAACCGGCGTGAATGCTTTTGGCATGGTTGGCATTCTAATCCGGCCGGGGCACAAGCCGCGAAACGCTCAACGGGGCGTTGCCCGATTGCGGACAGGGGATAGCCGGCCTCAAAGGGAGCCCAGGAAGTCGAGCAGCGCCTCCCGGTCGGATTTGCCCATGCCGCGCACCGCGTTCGCCGCGTTTCGTGCCTCGCCGCCATGCCACATCACGGCTTCGAGCAAAGTGCGCGCACGGCCGTCGTGCAGGTAGGCGGCATGGCCGTTCACCTGTTCGGAGAGCCCGATGCCCCACAGCGGCGGTGTTCGCCATTCCGAAGCCCCGGCGTCGAAATCCGGGCGGCCGTCGGCGAGATCGTCGCCCATGTCGTGCAACAGCAGGTCCGTGTAGGGGTGGATGCTTTGTCCTGCGAGAAAAGCGAGCGGCGCGTCATCCGCGGTGCGCTGGTCGGGTTGGTGGCACTCGCCACATCCCGCGCTGATGAACAATTTTTCGCCGTGGCGAACCTGCGGATCCCCCATGCGACGGCGACCGGGAACGGCCAGTGACTGTTGATAGAGCACGACCGCATTCAGGCGCGCCGCGTCGATCTCGGGCGAAGAGGCGGACGGCGCCGCCAAGCAGGCCGCTTGCGACGCGCTGCAATTCTCTTCAGGAAACGCCGAGGATGTTATGCCCAGGTCGCCCAGAAATGCGGA
>DASZTG010000091.1:0-26403 GCA_035548375.1 Burkholderiales bacterium | reverse complement strand
TTCGCGCAACTCCTGGCCGGTTTTTCCGGAGGAGAGGAACAGGTCGGAAACCGCTTTCTCGATATCGGCCAGCACCGTCGCGAGGGCTTCCTGCGAAATGGCAGGATTGTTTCGCAGGCTGTCGAGATGCTGCTTCTGTCGCTCGAGCTCCTGCATCAATTCCGATTTGAGATCCGCCCTGCCGCCAACCTCCAGGATCTCGAAGAGCGAAGTCAGCGCGACATGATGCTCTTCCGGATCGTCCTTCAAGGCGAAATACTGTGCGCGCTGGTACAAATCCTCCAGTCGCAGCAGGGTTCGGATCCTCTCGTTTAGGGGAAACTCGTAACTGATCACGATGTTGGACAGCCGCCGGGTGGGGCCAGTATTGCCGAAATGCCCCAAAAAATAAAGGCGCGCTGCGCCGGGATGCGTGTCCGGGTCATCTCAGCCTTCCGCCGCCAACGCAAGATAGCGTGCATGAAGTTTGTCGACCTGCGGCGGCAGGCGATCCGGACTGCCGTCGTTGAGGATCACGTCGTCAGCGGCAGCCAGGCGCTGCTGGCGGCTCGCCTGCGCATCGATGATCGCCATGACTTCGTGCCGGGTCAGGCTGCTGCGCGCCATGACCCTGCGAATCTGGGTTTCCACCTCGCAATCGACTACCAGCAAGCGGCGGACGCGATCCCGGTAGGCGCCACTTTCGATCAGCAACGGAACGACCAGCAACACGTAAGGCGCGTGATTCTCTTCGATTTGCCGCGTGCTTTCCCGCCTGATCAAGGGATGCAGGATGGCTTCGAGATCCCTGCGAGCCACTGTATCCGCGAACACATGCCGGCGCATCCGGCCGCGATCGAGCGCGCCGTCCTGCGTGACGAATTGCGCTCCGAACCTGTGTGCAATTTCTTTCACGGCCGGCTGGCCGGCACCGGTGAGCCGGCGCGAGATATCGTCGGTGTCGACGACGCCCGCGCCGCGTGATTGAAACAGGTCAGCCACCGTGGTCTTGCCCGATCCGACTCCGCCAGTCAGGCCCACCACGATGGCCATGCTCAGAACAGCTGCAGGTAAGTCCGGTTGATCGCCTCTCCCCAAAAAAGCGCGATCAGGCCGGCGGCGGCGAGATACGGCCCGAAGGGGATGGGCACGTTGCGACCGTGCCTGGTCAACACGATGAGGGAAATGCCGACAACCGCGCCGACCAGGGAGGATAGCAGGATCACGACGGGAAGCAGCTTCCACCCCAACCATGCTCCGATCGCGGCGAGCAGCTTGAAGTCCCCATATCCCATGCCCTCTTTCCCCGTCGCGAACTTGAAGATCCAATACACCAGCCAGAGCGACAGGTAGCCCGCTGCCGCGCCGATCACGGCGGATGGAAGAGGAGTCAACGCATTGTTCAGGTTGACCAGGAGGCCGAGCCACAGCAGCGGCAACGTGATGTCGTCCGGGAGCAATTGCGTGTCGATGTCGATGGCAGTCAGCGCAATCAGGGCCCATCCGAAAAAGAGGACACCGGCCATCGTCAACGTGAAACCGAATCGCCATCCCGTGTAGGCCGCGAGGACTCCGCTGATGATTTCGATGATCGGATAGCGCAGGCTGATCGCTGCCTTGCAGGAAGAACACCTTCCCCGCAGGAAGATATAGCTGATGACCGGGATGTTTTCATACGCCCTGATCTTGTGTCCGCAATGGGGGCAAGTCGACGCCGGAACCATCAGGTTGTAGCGCTGCTGTGCCGGCACGGCGCGAAGTTTCTTCGCCGCTTCACCGAAGTTTTTCTGTTCCAGCAGATCCGCGGCCTGTCCATCCCACGCGCGTTCGAGCATTTTCGGCAGCCGATGGATGACCACGTTCAGAAAGCTTCCGACGATCAGTCCGACGAGCCCGCATACGGCAGCGAGCATCAGGTTCTGGTTCTGCAATGCCTGTAGCAAGGACATGGATTGTCGTGGCCTGACGGTGGGGACCGAATCCCCGATTGATAAGAGGCGCCCGGGGTCAACGGGCGCGTCGTCGTTCGCGGGGAGGTTTTATACCGCCTGGCCCATTTTGAAGATGGGCAGGTACATCGCGATGACCATGCCGCCGATCAGCACGCCAAGCACGACCATGATCATGGGTTCCATCAGGCTCGACAGCGCTTCGACAGCATCATCGACTTCCTGCTCGAAAAAGTCGGCGACCTTGCCCAGCATGCCGTCGAGCGCGCCGGATTCTTCGCCGATCGAGACCATTTGCGTAACCATGCTCGGGAAGACATTGGTGTTGGTCATGGCGACCGTCAGGCTCACACCGGCGCTGACCTCCTGCTGGATTTTCTTGGTCGCTTCGAAATACACATGGTTGCCCGCGGCGCCGGCCACCGAATCGAGGGCTTCGACCAGGGGCACGCCGGCGGCGAACATCGTGGATAGCGTTCGCGTCCAGCGCGCAATCGTCGCCTTGCGGATGAGCGGGCCGAAGATCGGAACCTTGAGGAACCAGCGGTCCATCACGATCTGCATCTTGACCGAACGCTTCCACGTATAGAAAAAGAACCAGACGCCGAAACCCACGCCGCCGAATATCGCCCACCACCACTGGACGAAAACGTCGGAAATCGCCATGACGAACAGCGTCGGCGCGGGAAGGTTGGCGCCGAAGCTCGAAAACAGGTCCTTGAACGCGGGAATGACGAAAATCATGATGATCGCGGTAATGATGAACGCCACCACGATGATGGAAATCGGATAAAACAACGCCGCCTTGATCTTGCTCTTGATGGCGAGGATTTTTTCCTTGTAGGTGGCCAGGCGATCCAGCAGGCTGTCGAGAATACCGGCCTGTTCGCCCGCGCCCACGAGGTTGCAGAACAAGGCATCGAAATAAAGCGGATATTTGCGAAACGCGTTGGTCAGGCTGTTGCCGGTTTCGACTTCGTTCTTGATGTCCATCAGCAGCCTGCCGACCGCCGGATTGGAATGCCCCTTCCCGACGATGTCGAAGGATTGCAACAGGGGAACGCCGGACTTCATCATGGTCGCGAGCTGGCGCGTGAACAAGGTGATGTCCTTGTCGGTAACCTTGCCGCCCAGGCCGCCGCGCTGGCGCTTGACCTTCAGTACGGCGATGCCTTGCCTGCGCAACTGGGAGAGGACGACGTGCTCGCCGCCGGCGCGCATGTCGCCCTTGACGATCTTGCCCGCCTTGTCCCTGCCTTCCCACAGGAAGGTGTATTCCTTGATTTTGTCCCGTGCTGCTGCTGCGGTAGCCATAGCGTTACCCCGTCAGTCACCGGCCCGATCATGAGGATGAGCGCGCCACATGGATGGTCTCAAATAATGCACGGCTTCTGGGTTAAAGTAAAGATGGAAGTATTTGATAAACAACCCTGATTTTTAGTCCTTATCCGGAGGAAGAAGACGCACGGATCGGATCACGCGATCCTGCGTTTGCAGCACTTCCAGCGGATATCCCGCCAATTTCAGGCTGGTTCCGGGTTCCGGGATGTCCTGAAAGTGTTCCAGGATCAAGCCATTCAGGGTCTTGGGGCCATCCAGGGGGAATTTGTATCCAAGCTTTCGGTTCAGGTCCCTGAGCAGCGTTCCGCCCTCGACGATGATGCTGCCGTCCTCCATGCGGCGAAAGCGCGCCGTTTGCAGCGGAGACTGCGTCGTGAATTCGCCGATGATTTCCTCGAGGATGTCTTCCAGGGTCAGCAGCCCCTTCAGCTCGCCATATTCGTCAACGACCAGGCCGATGCGGTCCTGCTGTTCCTGGAAGTTCTGCAACTGCGTCAGCAGCGGCGTGCCCATGGGAATGAAATAGGGTTCGCGCAGGACATCGGTGAGCGTGCGCGCGTCGATGTTCTCGCCCTCGGAGAAGTTGAGGATCTTGCGCACATGGACGATGCCTATGACGTCGTCCAGGCGCTGCCGATAGACCGGCAGCCGAGTGTGGTTGCTGATCGCAATCTGGCGACGAATTTCCTCAGGCCGGGATTCGATGTCGATGGCCTCGATCTGATTCCTCGGCGTCATGGCATCTTCCACGGTGATGGATTCCAGGTCGAAGAGGTTGAGCAGGATGTTCTGGTGCTTTTGCGGAAGGAAATTGCCGCCCTCCAGCACGAGCGTTCGAAGCTCCTCCATCGTGAGCGTGTGCGCCTGGTTCGATTGCGGCTTCAGGCGCAACGTCCACAGCAGGCCGCGCACGAACAAGTTGATGAACCAGACGAGCGGATACGCGAGCTTGAGCAGCGGTACCAGCACGTAGCTCGCCGGGAACGCAATGCGTTCCGGATAACTCGCCCCCATCACCTTCGGGCTGATTTCGCTGAACACGAGGATGAAGAACGTCACTACGACGGTTCCGAGCGTGAGCGCGAGTTCGCTTTCGCCGAACATCCGGAAGGTGATGACGGTGACCAGCGCCGCGGCGGCGGCGTTGACCAGGTTGTTGCCGAGCAGGACGACGCCTAGCAGGCGATCCGTGCGCGACAGGAGCTGCGTGGCGAGTCGTGCCCCGCGATGGCCGGTCTTGGTGAGGTATCTCAACCGGTAGCGGTTGAGGGCCATCATGCTGGTTTCCGCTATCGAGAAGAACGCGGAAATGACGAGCAGGATAACCAGTGAGATCAGCAGCGTCGAAAGCGGAATCTCATCCAAATGCAATCACCGGTGGAAAATGAAAATCGAGTATCGGGAGCGAGGGTAAGGGTGTCAAGCGAGCGCGGCGGACGGCCGCGGCCTAGCGTTGCAACAGGACTTCGAGGACGAACTTGCTTCCGATGTAGGCAAGAACCAGCGACAGAAAACCCGCGAGCGTCCAGCGCATTGCCACGCGGCCGCGCCATCCGTAAAGCGCGCGGCCCGCAAGCATCGAGCCGAAGATGATCCACGACAGGATGCCGAATACGGTCTTGTGCGTGAATTGCATCGGCTTGCCGAACAGTTCTTCCGAGAAGAGGATGCCGCTGCCCAGCGTGAGCGTGAGCAGGATGAACCCGGCGAAGATGATGCGGAACAGCAGCTGCTCCATCGTCAACAGTGGCGGCAGGTTGCGCATGAACTGCGGGAGATTCCCCTTGTGCAGGCGGCGTTCCATGACTGCCATCATCAGCACGTGCAGCGAAGCGATCGTGAACAGGCTGTATGCGAGCAGCGAAATCACCAGGTGTGCCTTGAATGCCGTGAGATGCGTGTTCGTTAGCGGATGAGGCGATGGAGTCGCAAGCGGCAGCAAGGACAGCACCGCAGCCGTCGGAATGACGAGCACCTGCAGGCCTTCGAGGCGATAGAAGAATCCTCCGGCCCAGTAGATCAGCGCCGTCAGCCAGATGATCACCGATACGGCCGTTCCGACGCCGAGGTAGAACGCGTCGCCTGCGAACATGGCACGAGCGAGCAGCACGGCGTGCAGGAGCAGCGGAACGAACAGCGCGGTGTGCGCCCAGGCCGGCCTGCTGGATGCGCCCTGTGCCGCGGTCGGCGCGAGGACGTTGCGCCACAGGAAGATTGCCAGTCCCGCGTAACCGAAACTGACCAGGAGATGAAGTAAAATGTCGTTCATTCTGACGGCCGATGTGGCGCATCAAGTCTACAGTAATCCGCATCCGGATCACATTCCGCATTCATACCCATGCTCGATAGCCTGACCAGCCGGCTGGCCGGTGTCGTCAAGACCCTGCGCGGCCAGGCGCGACTGACCGACGCCAACATCCAGGACGCGTTGAGGGAAGTGCGCATCGCGCTCCTCGAGGCCGACGTTGCGCTGCCGGTAGTGAAGGATTTCATCGCGAAGGTCAGGGAAAAGGCCGTCGGCGAGGAAGTGATCGGCAGCCTGACGCCGGGGCAGGCGCTCGTGGGCATCGTGCATCGAGAGCTCACCGAGCTGATGGGCAGCCGCAACGACGGCCTGAACCTTGCGACGGTCCCGCCCGCCGTGATCCTGATGGCCGGCCTGCAGGGCGCGGGCAAGACCACGACCGCGGGAAAACTCGGGCGATTGTTGCGGGACGAAAAGAAGAAGGTCCTGCTGGTCAGCTGCGACGTGTACCGCCCCGCGGCGATCGAGCAATTGCAGACGCTCGCGCGCCAGGTCGAAGTCGAAGTCTTCCCTTCGACGACCACCCAAAAGCCCGAAGACATCGCCATCGCCGCGCTCGACTATGCGCGCAAGCACTATCACGACGTGCTGATCGTCGATACCGCGGGCCGCCTGGCGATCGATGCGGCCATGATGCATGAAATCCGGCAATTGCACGGCGTGCTGAAGCCCATCGAAACGCTGTTCGTCGTCGATGCGATGCAGGGCCAGGACGCGGTCAACGTCGCGAAGGCATTTTCAGAAACGCTGCCGCTCACCGGAGTCATCCTCACCAAGCTCGACGGCGACGCGCGCGGCGGCGCCGCCCTTTCGGTTCGCCACGTGACGGGCAGGCCGATCAAGTTCGTGGGCATGTCGGAAAAGCTCGCCGGCTTGGAGCCCTTTCATCCGGACCGCCTCGCTGCCCGCATCCTCGGCATGGGCGACGTGCTGGCGCTCGTCGAGGAAGCGCGCCGCAATGTCGACGTCGAAGAAGCGGAAAAACTGGCGAGGAAAGTAAAGTCCGGCAAGGGCTTCGACCTGGACGACTTCCGCAACCAGATGCAGCAGATGAAAAAAATGGGCGGCTTGAACGCCCTGATCGACAAGCTCCCGGCACAGTTCGCCAATGCCGCACAGGGCAGCGCGGTCGACGATCGCGTCATCGGCCGCACCGTCGGCATCATCGATTCCATGACGCCGCAAGAACGCGTTCGTCCGGAACTCATCAAGGCGTCGCGCAAGCGCAGGATCGCGACGGGTGCGGGCGTCACCGTGCAGGAAGTCAACCGCCTGCTCAACCAGTTCGAGCAGATGCAGAAAATGATGAAAATGATGGGCAAGGGCGGCCTGCAAAAGATGATGCGCTCCGTCAAGGGCGGATTCCCAGGCTTGCGCTGAATCTCCTGAACGGGCGGAACGCGCGTCGGTCATAATCGACACTTGCTGGAATTTTCCGACATCGTCGACGGCAAAGTCGACGGTAAAACAGATGCGCATCCTTTCGCTGGTTCTCTTCCTGTGCTTTGCCCCGATCGCGCATGCGCAGCAACCGGACTACGAGCGCGAGAAGCGCTGGTCGGACCAGGTCGTGCCCGCGGTGCTGGTCGGCGACGTGACGTGGATCAAGCAGAAGAGCGGCCATGAATTCCTGGCGATCTATACCAAGGCCGAGAACCCGCGCGGCGCGGTCATCGTCGGTCACGGTCGCGGGTGGAACCCGGATTTCGAGCTCTATGGGAGCTTGAGGGTCAAGCTGGCCGAACAAGGCTACTCGACGCTCGCCATCCAGCTACCCGTCCTCGGCCCGGGTGCGAAGGTTGGCGACTACTTGCCGATCTACCCGGATGCGGAGGAAAGGTATGCGCTTGCGGCGAAATTTCTCCAGGACAAGGGTTTCGACAAGATCGCGATCGTCTCCCATAGCCTTGGCGCGACCATGGCCAACCAGTACCTGATTCACGCGAATTCCACGCCGATCAAGGCATGGGTATTCATAGGGATCATCAATGGCCTCGAGGAAATGTTCCGTATCAAGATCCCGGTTCTCGACGTCTTCGGCAGCAAGGATTGGGAAATTACGCAGGTCGGGGCGTACGAGCGCCGCAAGCAAATCCAGAAGGTCCCCGGCTCGGACCAGGTCGTCGTTCCGGATGCCCAGCACTTTTTCGAGGGTCGCGAGGACGATCTGGTCAAGGTAATCGTCGCCTTCCTCGATAGCCGCTTTGCGGGGAAGGCCGGGGCGTCTTCTCCAACTAATTGATCGATCAGTAGAAATAAGAATTCCTGCAGGCTCGGCATCTTGCAGGACGACGGGGGCAACGGGATCGCCTCCGTGGCCGGAATTCCCTCATTTTTCTTGCGGATGCGTTCGCAACGGGCGTAGAATCGCGCGCTTCGCTTTTGAGGGGTTGGCAATGGTCGTAATCCGGCTTTCGCGCGGTGGCGCCAAGAAGCGCCCGTTTTTCAACATGGTTGTTGCGGATTCACGCGATGCGCGGGATGGCCGTTTCATCGAGCGCGTCGGCTTCTACAATCCCAAGGCCCCCGAAGGACAGGAAGCGCTGCGTATCCAGATGGACAGGTTGACGTATTGGCAAGGCAAGGGCGCCAAGTTGTCGGATACGGCGGCACGCCTGGTCAAGCAATTTGGCGAGTCGTCCAAGTCCTGACGCCATGGTGGTGATGGGGCGCGTGCGCGCTCCTCACGGTCTCAAGGGTTGGATCAAGGTTCAGCCCTTCACGCGGGAACGCGAGGGATTGCTCGAATACCGGGATTGGTGGCTGGTCAGGGAAGGACAGTGGCAACGGCATCGCGTGGAGGAGTCTGCGGTGCAGGGCTCGATGGTGGTAGCGCGATTGCAGGGAGTGAGCGATCGCGAAGTGGCGGCGGGATTGAAGGGTAGCGAAGTCGCGGTGCCTCGCGCCGCGATGCCGGAAAACCCGGAAGGCGAATTCTACTGGAGCGACCTGCTGGGCCTGGAGGTTTTCGGCAGGAATTCCGCGAATCTGGGGCGGGTGGAAAAAATACTCGAGACCGGAGCCAACGCGGTTCTCGTCGTGCGGGGGGAAAAGGAAACGCTGGTCCCGTTCATCCAGGACGTCGTGGTCGATGTCGATGTGGCGGCGGGGCGAATCGTGTTGGATTGGGAATCGGATTGAGCAATTCCCGGCGATGAAGCATTTCGACGTAGTCACGCTGTTTCCGAATATGTTCGAGGCGTTGACCGGCAGCGGGATCACGCAGCGGGCGCGAAACAACGGCGACTATGAGTTGGTGCTGTGGAATCCGCGGGATTTCAGCGCCAATGCGTATCGAAGCGTGGACGACCGGCCTTATGGCGGCGGCCCGGGCATGGTGATGCTGGCGGAACCGCTGGCCAAAGCGTTGCGGGCGGCAAGGCAAAGGCAGGCGAGTTGCGGTGTGCGGAAGACGCGCACGATTTACCTGTCGCCGCAGGGCAGGCCGCTGACGCAGCGCATCGTGGAAGAGCTCGGCGGCTATGAAGGACTGGTATTGCTGGCGGGGCGCTACGAAGGCGTGGACGAGCGGTTGCTGGATGCCGATGTCGACGACGAGATCTCGATAGGCGACTACGTATTGTCGGGCGGTGAATTGCCGGCGATGGTCCTGATGGACGCGTTGGTGAGGCGCATACCCGGCGTGCTGAACGATGCGGAATCCGCGCTACAGGACTCGTTCGTAAACGGGCTGCTGGATTGTCCGCAGTACACGCGGCCGGAGGTTTATGAGAGCAATGCGGTCCCGGCAGTGCTGTTGTCGGGGCATCATGCGCAGATCGCGAAGTGGCGCATGAAGCAGTCGCTGGGAAGAACGTGGCGCAGGCGGCCGGACTTGCTGGAGCGCATGGAACTGAGCGCAGAGCAAGCGGCGCTGCTGGAAGAATACATGTTGGACTCGAAGGAAGCGCAGGAGCTGACCAAATGAATCTGATACAAAAACTCGAGCAGGAAGAAGTCGCGCGCCTGGGCAAGAACATTCCGGACTTTGCCCCCGGCGATACGGTGATCGTCAACGTTAACGTCGTCGAAGGCGACCGCAAGCGCGTCCAGGCCTACGAAGGCGTTGTGATCGCGATTCGCAATCGCGGGCTCAATTCCTCCTTCATCGTGCGCAAGGTGTCCTCGGGTGAAGGCGTGGAACGGACGTTCCAGACCTATTCCCCGCTGATCGCGAGCATCGAGCTCAAGCGCCGCGGCGCCGTGCGCCGCGCCAAGCTTTACTACCTGCGCGATCGTTCCGGCAAGTCCGCGCGCATCCGCGAGAAGCTGGATGCCGACCGGACCGAGGACGTCGCTGCGGAATAGGGCGCCCGGGGCCGCCCTTGTCGTCTCCCGCCCACTGGCCGGTCTTGACTACACGACCCGCGCCCTGTCCGACAGCAATACTTGCTGGATGTAGCTTTGCAGCAGCAGCGCCTCGGTTGCATGCAGCCGGCCAAAGCGAACGCCGTGTGAAAACAGTTCATCCGGCCCCTTGCCCTTCTTGATCTTGCGACTGCTCTGGATCGTCACGGGCGTCGCAAGCTTGACCTCGTAGTTATTCGGCTGAACGACGAACTTGAACGCCAGCGCCAGCTTTTCATCGGCGCCGCCGAGGCTTTCTTCCGATTCCAGCTGCGCCCCGGAGACGCTGAGATCTGAAATCGTCACGGCCTGCATGGAGTCGTCCGATGAGTTGCCCGGCGTCGACACAGTCCCGGGAATCGCGACCCGCACGCGCAATGCGCCGCGAATCAGCGTTTGCTGGACCTCCGCGGGGTAGGCGAGGTGCATGTAGGGATAGGGCGAGCGGCAGACGCGGTCGACGCGCGACTCCATCGTGAACGCGTGGCGACCGGAAAATGCGCGCACCAGCACGCTCGCGCCCTCCGGAACGGGAACCGGGAGGTTCTGGAGCAGCGGCGTACGGACGAGCATGCTATGCGCCGGCACAAAACCGATCAGCGTGGTGTAGTAGTGATTGCGCGAAGTGGCGGTGACGAGTTCCAGTTGCAGGCGTTCGCCGGGATGCAATTGCGCTGCTTCGAAACTGCAGGTGGAAATCTTTGCTTGCTCGATATCGACCGCTGGCGCCATCAATCCTGTCTCCGGGGCTTCTCGACTGCAAGTATAGCCAAGTCAGGCTGACGCCTGACTGACCCGCGTTGTTACAATGTTTCAGCCTGCCGCTGGCACATGGAGACGTCCAGAATGAAAATCCTCGACGATCGTGGAGGCGTCGCCGGAATTCGCAAAACGACCGCGCGATTGCCATTCCCCGTTTCGGGCATGCGCATCATGCGCAACAGCCCGCGGTCACGCCTTGCGCCACGGATCGTCCGTCAATCGCATGCCAGCTCGCCGGATGTCTTGCGGCTATCATCGCAAGCGGGAAATCCGAAGGCCTGCTGATGGCGTCCGCGGACCATCAGCTCGACGAATTCTGCGACGCGCTCTGGCTGGAGGACGGGTTGTCGCGAAACACGATCGACAGCTATCGGCGCGACCTCAAGCTGTTCTCGGCCTGGATGGAATCGAATGGGCGCGCCTCGCTCGCGCAAGCGCAGCGTACCGACCTGCTCGACTACCTGGCCTACAAGTTCCAGCACAAGGCTACGCCAAGATCCGCGGCGCGACTGCTTTCCAGCCTCAAGCGTTTCTATCATCGCCTGCTCAGGGAAAACCGCATCCAGGTCGATCCCACCATGCAGATCGATTCCCCCAAGCTGCCGCGCAGCCTGCCGAAGATCCTGACCGAGGAAGATGTCGATGCCTTGCTGGCTGCGCCGGACACGGCCACGGCGTTGGGGTTGCGAGACAAGGCAATGCTGGAGGTGCTATACGCAAGCGGCCTGCGGGTTTCGGAACTTGTGGCGATGACGGTCGCGCAGCTGAGCCAGGACATGGGCGTGGTACGCGTGATGGGCAAGGGCAGCAAGGAAAGGCTGGTGCCGGTCGGCGAGGAAGCGCTTGCGTGGGCCCGGCGTTACCTCCAGGAGGCTCGTCCGCAAATCCTTGGACGGGGCCATTCCGACGCCATGTTCGTCACGTCGCGCCATGCGCCGATGACGCGCCAGGCGTTCTGGCACCTGGTTGGTCGCTACGCTGCGAGAGCGGGTATCCGCGCAAGAATATCGCCGCATGTCCTGCGCCATGCGTTTGCCACCCACCTTCTGAATCATGGCGCCGACTTGCGGGTGGTGCAGATGCTGCTCGGACATGCGGACATTTCGACGACGCAGATTTACACTCACGTCGCCCGCGAGAGGCTCAAGCAATTGCACGCCCGCCACCATCCGCGCGGATAAACGGGGGAACCATTCCAATGCCAGCGTTCGCGTTCATCGTCGCCGCATATTTGATCGGCTCGATATCGTTTGCCGTGGTGGTGAGCCGGGGATTCGGCCTGCCCGATCCGCATACGTATGGCTCCGGCAATCCCGGGGCGACGAACGTCTTGCGTTCGGGCAGCAAGGCGGCCGCCGTGCTGACCTTGCTCGGCGACGCGGCGAAGGGCGCGATCGCATTGCTGCTGGCGCGCTGGCTCGCTCCCGGATTCGGCGTGGGGGAGGCGGTTCTCGCCGGTGTTGGCATCGCCGCGTTCCTGGGACACTTGTTCCCGCTCTATTTCCATTTCAAGGGCGGCAAAGGCGTTGCCACCGCGGCCGGGATCCTGCTGGCCCTGGACCTGCGGGTTGGCGGGATCACGTTGCTTGCCTGGCTGCTGACGGCGATCGTCACGCGATATTCGTCGCTCGCGGCGATCGTCGCGGCACTGATTGCGCCGGCCGCGGCATTTTATTTTCTGGGCGCATCGCCCTTCATGTGGATGACCCTCGCGATGGCGCTTCTGCTGCTATGGCGGCATCGCGCGAATTTCGGGCGCCTCGTCAACGGCGCGGAAAGCCGGATCAAGCTGTCCCGGGGCGGCTGAGCTCCTCCAGATCCCAGCGCGGACGTATCGCGAAGGCATACGAGCCCGCGGCGGAAACCAGGCGCTGTGCTCCGGCATAGGCAATCATTGCGCCGTTGTCCGTGCACAGGTCCAGCGGCGGATAGAAAACCCGGAAGCCTTCCGCGCCTGCCTTGCGCGAGAGTGCATCGCGAAGCCGGGTGTTCGCGCCGACGCCGCCAGCGACCACCAGTTGCTCCAGCCCGGTGCGTTCCATCGCCGCCACTGCCTTCGCGACCAGTACGTCGACGATCGCGGCCTGGAAGGCAGCAGAAATGTCCGCCCGGATTTCGTCTGTTTCCGCCTCGCGCCTTGCGAGGGTCAGGGCGGCGGTCTTCAACCCGGCGAAGCTGAAATTCAGGTCGCCGCTGCCGATCATCGGCCTGGGCAATTTGAAACGTGTCGGATTGCCGCGTTCCGCCAGTTTCGCCAGTGCCGGGCCACCGGGATAGGGCAGACCCAGCAGCTTTGCGGTCTTGTCGAAGGCTTCCCCTGCGGCGTCGTCGACGGTTTCGCCGAGCAATTGGTAGTCGCCGACGCCGCCGACTTTCATCAATTGCGTGTGGCCGCCCGAAACCAGCAGCGCCACGAAAGGAAATCGCGGCGCGGGCGTGGCCAGTAGCGGCGACAGCAAATGGCCCTCCAGGTGATGCAGTCCGATGACGGGCACATCCAGGGCGAAACCAAGCCCCGAGGCGATGCTGGCCCCCACGAGCAGAGCGCCGGCAAGACCCGGGCCCTGGGTATAGGCGATGCCCTCGATGTCCCCGAGCCGGCGGCCGGTGCGCTCCAGCAACTGGCGAAGCAGGGGCAGCAGCCTGCGTACGTGGTCCCGCGAGGCCAGTTCCGGGACCACTCCGCCGTATTCTGCGTGCATGGCGACCTGGGAAAACAGCGTATGTCCCAGCAGGCCCGCCGTGGTGTCGTACAAGGCCACGCCGGTTTCGTCGCAGGAGGTTTCGATGCCGAGGACGAGCATTAAGGGTTTGTGTTCAAGGAGTTGATTGGGACCAGCCGGAACGTCGGCGGCTGCAGCGCGGCCCGCCCGGCTGGACGTCGGGCTTGTGTTTGCAAATCAGGGGATTATTGCTAGAATTCGCCCCTTCGTTTTTGCCGACCCTCCGGGACAGTATTTTTATGCCGACGATTCGTGTCAAGGAAAATGAGCCCTTCGAAGTGGCGATGCGCCGCTTCAAGCGCACGGTGGAAAAAACCGGTCTTCTGACCGAATTGCGGGCCCGCGAGTTCTACGAAAAGCCCACCTCCGAGCGCAAGCGCAAGCTGGCCGCCGCCGTGAAGCGCCATCACAAGCGCCTGCGCAGCCAGTTGCTCCCGCCGAAGCTGTATTGATCCGGCAGCAGGTCCAGATGAGACGGTGAATGGGAAATCCATTCACCGTTTTGCTTTTCTGCCACCAGCCCTCATATAGGCCGACATGTTACTCAGAGCCCGCATCGCCGAAGACATGAAGACCGCCATGCGCGCGAAGGAAACGGCGCGCCTGTCCGCGATCCGGCTGCTGCTCGCAGCGATGAAGCAGCGCGAGGTCGACGAGCGCATCGAGCTCGCCGACGCCGATGTGCTTGCGATCATAGACAAGATGATCAAGCAGCGACGGGATTCCATCGAGCAGTTCCAGAAGGGCAACCGGCCTGACCTGGTGGAAAAGGAGCAGTTCGAGCTCGACGTCCTGCAGGGCTACATGCCGGCGGCGATGTCCGAGGCGGAGATCGACGCGGCGGTCGCGGATGCGATCTCGGCAAGCGGCGCGAAAGCCATGGCGGACATGGGCAAGGTGATGGCTTTGCTCAAACCGAAACTCGCCGGGCGCGCTGATATGGGCAAGGTGTCGGGTGCGGTAAAAGCCAAGCTGGCCGGCTAGCGGCGGCCCGCCGGTCTATGTGTCGCACCGGATGACGTCGACGCGATCGGCTTTCGCGGAAATCCGGGAAAGCTGACCTATAATTCTTCGAGTTTCCGGCAGTCCTGCAAGCCGGGCCGATTCCCACCAGGATACGATCGAGAGACAGCGCCGAGCATGATTCCGCAGTCTTTTATCCAGGAGCTCCTCAACCGGGTGGACATCGTGGACGTCGTCGAGTCCTACGTTCCGCTGAAGCGCGCCGGCGCCAACTACGCGGCGCGCTGCCCCTTCCACAGCGAAAAGTCGCCGTCGTTCACGGTCAGCCAGACCAAGCAGTTCTATCACTGCTTCGGCTGCGGCGCGCATGGCACCGCCATCAGCTTCCTGATGGAGCACCAGGGCATGGGTTTCATCGACGCGGTCAAGGATCTCGCCGGCCGCGTCGGCATGGTTGTGCCGGAACAATTGCCCGATCCGAAGCGCAAGGAAAAAATCGAAGCCGCCGGGGACCTGACGGACGTCATGTCCACCGCCGCGCAGTTCTACAAGTCGCAGCTCAGGTCCTCCGACAAAGCCGTGGCCTACCTGAAGAATCGCGGATTGACGGGCGAGATCGCGGCGCGCTATGGCCTGGGCTACGCGCCCGAGGGGTGGCAGGGGCTCGAAGCCGTTTTCCCCGATTACCAGGCGAAGTCGCTGACCGAGGCCGGGCTGGTCATTGCCAGCGAAGAAGGCCGCCGCTACGACCGCTTTCGCGATCGCGTCATGTTCCCCATCCATAACCAGCGGGGCGCGATCATCGGCTTCGGCGGACGGGTCATCGACCAGGGCGAGCCCAAATACCTGAACTCACCGGAAACGCCGCTGTTCGAGAAAGGCCGCGAGCTCTACGGCCTGTTCCAGGCGAGGTCGGCGATTCGCGACGCCGGCCGGGTGGTCGTCGTTGAGGGCTACATGGATGTCGTCGCCCTGGCGCAATACGGGATCGGTTACGCCGTCGCGACCTTGGGAACCGCGACGACGCCATGGCAGGTGCAAAAGCTGCTGCGCCAGACCGACAACGTCATTTACTGCTTCGATGGCGACGCCGCCGGCCGTCGTGCCGCATGGCGTGCGCTGGAGAACAGCCTGTCCCAACTGCAGGATGGCAAGAACTTGCGCTTCCTGTTCCTGCCAGCAGAGCACGATCCCGACAGCTATGTGCGCGCGAACGGACAGGAGGCTTTCGCAGCGCTGCTCGATTCGGCGCCTCCGCTTTCGGAAATCCTGGTGCAGGAACTGACGTCGCGCGTGGACATGCGCACCGCGGAAGGGCGGGCAAAGTTCTTGCAGGAGGCGAAGCCTCTCGTAAAGCAGGTAGCGGCCCCCATGTTGTCGATGATGTTGCGCAAGCAGATTGCGCAATTGGCCGGAATCACCCAGGCCGAACTCGATGGCAGTTTTGAAATCAAATCGATATCGCGCGCGCGGGCGCCGGAAAGGCGCGAATCGACCAAGCCTTCGCTGGTGCGGGCGCTGATCGAGATGCTGGCATTCCAGCCCGCCCTGGCGGCAATGGCGGACATTGATGGCCTTCGGGAAAATGCCGATCTGGTTTCCGATGGCCTGCCGCAATCGGAGCTCGCCTTGCTGGAGCGGGTGCTTGAGCTTTGCGCAGGTCGCAACGATATGGGGAATATCGCCGAGCATTTTCGCGGCACCGGATTCGAACTTTCCTTTCGTGAGATCGAGACGGCGAGCCTGAAATGGGAAAGCCTGACGCCGGAGGCGATCCAGGCCGAATTCGAGGCGGCCTGGGCGCGGCTGCTGGAGCGGTTTCGCCACGTCCGCATCACCGCCCTTCTGGAGAAAAGCAAGCGCGAGAGCTGGACGTCCGCGGAGAAGGAAGAATTCCGTCGCCTTCAGCAGGGTACGGTGAATGAAACGCCGGGGTGACTTCGGTATAATGCGCGGTTCTTTTTTGTCGGCATTTCGTAAGCAATTGTTTTCAAGGGATCAAGGACATGGCCAGGGAAAGACGCAAGGAACAGGGTAAGGAGCAGGTTCAAGCTCAGCAGCCGATCGACGCTGAAGCCCGGCGACTGCGCCTGAAGAACCTGATCGTCCTCGGCAAGGAGCGCGGCTTCCTCACCTACGCCGAGATCAACGACCACCTGCCCGACGACATGCTCGATGCCGAGCAGATCGAGAACATCATCAGCATGATCAATGACATGGGCATCCAGGTTTACGACGAGGCCCCGGATGCCGAGACGTTGCTGATGAACGAAGCCACGCCTGCCGTCGCGCCGGACGAGGACGTGGTCGAGGAGGCCGAGCAGGCATTGTCCACGGTTGACTCCGAGTTCGGCCGCACCACCGATCCGGTGCGCATGTACATGCGCGAAATGGGCTCGGTCGAGCTGCTCACGCGCGAAGGCGAGATCGAAATCGCCAAGCGCATCGAAGACGGCTTGAAGCACATGATCCAGGCCATCTCCGCGTGTCCCACGACGATTGCCGCGATCCTGCTGCTCGCGGAAAAGGTCGAGCGCGAGGAAATGCGCATCGACGAAGTCGTGGACGGGCTCATCGACCCCAATGCGCCCGAAGAGGCGATCGCCGAGGAACTCTCGGAAGAGGACCTCGAAGAGAACATGGGCGACGAGGAAAGCGAGGACGACGACGGCGCCGTGCAGACCGCCGCGTTGCTGCAGCTCAAGGCGGATGCGCTCGAGCGCTTCGCCAAGATCCGCGTGCTCTACAACAAGATGATCAAGTCGCTGGCGAAGAATGGTTCGCGCAGCCGTCCCTACCTGAAGACCCAGGAGGAAATCTCCGCGGAGCTGATGTTCATCCGCTTCGCCGCGAAGCAGGTGGAAGCCCTCTGCGACGGCTTGCGCGGCCTGGTCGAGGAAGTGCGCTCCTACGAGCGCGCGATCATGGAGCTTTGCGTCGAGAAGGCCGCGATGCCGCGCGCCTACTTCATCAAGACTTTCCCGGGCAACGAGGAAGACCTGAACTGGGTCGGCCGCGAAGTGGGCGGACGCAAGCCGTACAGCGAGGTGCTGTCGCGATTCGCACCGGCGATCCTCGAGCAGCAGCAGGCTCTCATCGATTTGCAGAAGCGAGTCGGCCTCCCGGTCAAGGACCTGAAGGAAATCAACCGCCAGATGTCCACGGGCGAAGCGAAGGCGCGCCGCGCGAAGCGCGAAATGACCGAGGCGAACCTGCGCCTGGTGATTTCGATCGCGAAGAAGTACACCAATCGCGGATTGCAATTCCTCGACTTGATCCAGGAAGGCAACATCGGCCTGATGAAGGCGGTGGACAAGTTCGAGTATCGGCGCGGCTACAAATTCTCGACGTATGCGACGTGGTGGATCCGCCAGGCGATCACCCGCTCGATCGCGGACCAGGCGCGCACGATCCGCATTCCGGTGCACATGATCGAAACCATCAACAAGATGAACCGCATCTCGCGCCAGATCCTGCAGGAAACCGGGCAGGAGCCCGATCCCGCGACCCTGGCGGTCAAGATGGAAATGCCCGAGGAGAAAATCCGTAAGATCCTGAAGATCTCGAAGGAACCGATCTCCATGGAAACGCCGATCGGCGACGACGACGATTCCCATCTCGGCGATTTCATCGAAGACCAGGCGACGATGGCACCCTCCGACGCGGCAATCTACACGAGCCTGCGAGATGCGACGAAAGAGGTGTTGGACACGCTCACACCGCGCGAAGCCAAGGTGCTGCGCATGCGCTTCGGCATAGAGATGAATACCGACCACACGCTCGAAGAAGTCGGCAAGCAGTTCGACGTCACGCGCGAGCGCATTCGCCAGATCGAGGCGAAGGCATTGCGCAAGCTGCGCCATCCGTCGCGCTCAGAACGGCTGCGGAGTTTTCTCGACAATAACTAGTCGTGTCGGGCACGTGACGGCCGATATCGCCCGAATCGGGTGAATCTTCCTTCGTGGTGCAATGATTTGGAAATAGAATGGCCGGGTTCATCGCCCGGCCATTTTTGTGCGTGAGTTAACGGGCCTGTAGCTCAGCTGGTTAGAGCAGAGGACTCATAATCCTTTGGTCGTCGGTTCAAGTCCGACCGGGCCCACCAAATTCTCCCGCGCTCCGCCGCGCGGGTCGTGACCTGCTCCGTCGGTGCGGCATAGAATGTCGCTGGGCCACAGGAGAAGATTTCGATGAACGTCGCGCGCCAATGGGAATTCGTAGCGGACATGAACCACAGCGGGGACATCACGATTTCCGATGTCTGGCTCTGGATCAAATGGATTTATTTCTGGCCTGGCGACGCATTGATTTACGTGCTCCTGCAGAAGGCCCCGGAACTGGCGGCGTTCCTGGAATTGTCGACCAAGCAGTTCGGCGGACCGCTGTCGCTGTTCCTTTCGTTCGCCCTGTGGGTTTTATTCGTTGTGCTGTTCATCCTCACATGGCGCCTGATGGACAGGACTGGCGCGCGCGCCGCCGAGGCGCTTCGGCGGCCTTTCCTCAAGAAGCAGTAGGCATGCTGTCGCGGCGATCGCCGCGAGCGGAGGGGCGGGGAATGCGATTCTTCAACGCTTCAAGTTCAAACCGCTCCCGATTTCAGTAGTCGTCCTTCTCCTCGACGTCGCCGACGTCCTCCTCGTCTTCGTCGTAGAAATCCTCTTCTTCGTCCTGCCAGTCGCCCGAGTCGATGACTTCGCTGACGATGTCGGCGATGCGCCCCTTCACGTCCTGCTCCGCCTGTCCGCTGAGGCCCTCCGTCTCGAAGTAGACCTCCTCGTCGTCGTCGACGCTGACCGTGGCATCGGGCCATTCTTCCTGGAACGCCTGCAGCAGCTGTTCCTTGAAGCGTTCGTACTCTTCCTCGGACACGACCCCGAGCAGGTCGTGATTGGCGTAATAAGATATGGTGAAGGTTGAGGCCATGTTCGGTTCGGGTGGCTGGGTGGCGTAAGAGTGCCGGAGTCAGGAATATTTTCCGCAATTCCCGGGCTGGCGTAAACCGCGTGAATTTTCCCGCCAACGGAGCATGTCGCGTGCCAGTTCCATGAGCGCGCGCGGCGATTCGTGATTGCACAAGCCTGGCCGCAGCAATCATCGAACTCGGCAGGCATGGGCGGCGGCTGACGGAAAAGCATCCTCGCTGAAAATGGCGTGGCGCTGCTCACGGCCGTACCGGATTGTCGCCCCAGGTAACGGGCACGGCGAATTTCCTCGGCCTGCCGATTTCCTCCAGATAAAGCGAAGGTGTCATCTCCCACGCGTATTCGTTGAAGCGCGCCAGCATCTCCTGCATGCGCTGCGTCTCCCGATCGGCGTGATTGTCCTCTTCCGACGGATCGTCCTGCACGTTGTATAGCTCGTAGCGCACCGGCAGGTGCGAGTAGACGATCAGTTTCCAGTCGTCGACCATCAGGGCGCCGCGAAAATCCTCCATGGCGAGCAGCATTTCCTTGCGCGGGCTCGCCTTGCCTTGTGCGATGGTTTCCCACTGGTCGATGCCGTCCAGCGGCTTGTCCTGGTCGGCCTTCAGGCCGGCGATGCGCAGCAGCGTCGGGTACATGTCGGTCACGTGGATGCGCTCCGAGACGACGCCGGGCGGTATTTTTTCCGGCCATGCCGCAAGCGCGAGCACGCGCAGCGAACCCTCGTACAGTCCGCCCTTGCCGTCACGGTAAGGTCCGTTGTCCGAGGATTGTTTCTGCACGTCGCCATCGCCGGTGGGCAACTTGTTGGGCAATGCGCCGCCGTTGTCGCTCTGGAAAATCACGACCGTGTCGGCCGCGAAGCCTTTCCTGTCGAGGGCGGCCAGGACCTTGCCGATCGCATCGTCGAGCGCCGTGACCGTCGCGGCATAGGTCCTGCGCGACTCGTCGGCAATGCCGCGGTACAGGTCGAGAAAATCCTTCGTCGCGCGCAGCGGCGCCTGCGGCGCGGGGAAGGACAGGTACAGGAACAGCGGTTGCGCCGGATCCTGGCGCTCGATGATGCGAGCCGCTTCCTTGCCCATGAGCGACAGGCAATGGCCTTCTTCCTTGAGCGTCCTGTCGTCACGGTGCCAGTCAGGCTCGCCGGCCTGGTTGGTCTTGCGCACGCAATCCAGGTCGCCGTTGAAGCTGCCGTAGAAGGAATCGAAGCCGCGATGCGTCGGCCAGTAATCCTTCCTGGCGTGGCCGAGTTGCCATTTGCCGACCATTGCCGTGCGATAGCCAGCGCGTTTCAGCATTTCCGGCAACAGGTGTTCCGCGGCCGGCAAACCGTACTGGCTCCACGGCAGGATGGAAAGCGACTGCAAGCCGTATCGCATCGGATAGCGGCCCGTCAGCAGGGCGGCGCGCGCCGATGTGGAGAAAGGCTCGGAATAAAACCTTTCCAGCCTGGCGCCGCGTTGCGCAAGTGCGTCCAGGTTCGGCGTCTTGATGGCGCTGCCGTGGTATCCGACGTCCTTCCATCCAAGGTCGTCGGCGAGGATGTAGACGATGTTCGGGCGTGGCGGCGCATCGGCTCGCGATTGCCCCGGAGGCAACGCGACCAGCGCTGCCGCGAGGCCGCAGAGCAATGCAATCGGCGTCCTTGCAGCCGCTGCGACTCCCGGGGCGGGAACCATGGCGTGCTTGCATCGCATGGGGGGATGTTACCCGAGATCGGGAATCCGTCGCCGCGCCCCGGGCTCGGGTTCGGCGATACAATCGATCAAGCCATGAGACAGGAATCCTTGCATCGCGACATCGACGCCAGGCGCGCAATCCTCGGCGTTCTGGAGCGGCTCGCCCGGCGCATGTGGATCGCGAATGCGATTCGCGAGGCCGCGTTTGCGGCGAGCGTCATCCTGTTTGCGTTCCTGTGCTTCGAACTGGCGCTGCCGTCGATGGCATTTGCGCTCCGGGCGGCGATCCTGCTGGCAGGCGCGGGCGTTATTGCCGGAGCGACCGGGAAAATCTCCCGGAAAATATCCAGCCGCGCCGCCGCTGCCGAAGCGGATCAGCGCGCGCAATTGCACGACGAGCTCAAGTCCGCGCTGTGCTTCCTGGAAGGGGGCGGCCCCTCCGAGATCGAGAAAATGCAACTGGGCCGCGCGGCGGTCACTGCTGCGCGCCTCGATCTGCGCGCCCTGATGCCGCGCCGAATCCCGGCGGCCGCATGGGCGGCCGCTGCATGCGGCTTGTTGCTGACCGTGGTCGCGTCGTCATATCCGGGCTTGACGCGTGCTCGCGAGGCGGATGCGCCGCGGTTGCCGGATGCGCGCAATGGTCCAGCGGACCTGCGATCGTTGCTCGAAGGCGCGCCGGATCGCGCCGAAATCGCGAAACTCGACCTCGCGCTGACGGAGCTGCAGCGCGACGGCGCGCCGACTGCCGACAAGGCGCGCGCGCTCGCCGACGCAAGGGACGCGATTGATCAGGCCAACATGGAAGCGTCCGCCGCTCGCGAAAGCGTCGCTGCGCTTGCGCAGTCGCTCAAAGCCGACCCGAACCTCGAACGTGTTGCGCAGGCGATCAGCGGCGGCCATCTCGCGGAAGCCAGCGCGCGGCTGCATGATCTGCAGGCGCACGACGAAGCATCCAGCACCGGACCCGACGAGCTGCCGGCAGAAAAGCCCGCGGCACTTGAGGAAGGTGAGCGCAAGCCGCACGACGCAGAGGGGCGGGAGCTTCCCGCCAGGCACGCCCTCGTCAACCAGGAGGCGCTCAACCGCGTGATCAACGCGCTCGAGCAGGCGCAGGAGAAGATCGAAGTCCAGGTCCGCGTCAATAACCTGAAGCGGCACATGGATGACAATCTCAGGGCGGTGAACCAGCGCAGCCAACTGACGGCAAGCCAGTTCGACAACCGCACGTCGGAAGTCAATCCCACGCCGTCGCCGGAGACCGGCAACCTGGAAGTTCGCGGCGGAACGTTGTTCCGGCAGGGCGCCGTTGCCAGGCAACCGGACGAAGAAGGAGGCGGCGGCAGCCAGGCCGGCGATGCGTCGGGTGACTCGGCGGCGCAACCGCTCGAGGGCTGGCCGACCGCGAGGCTCGGCGCCAAGCTCAAGCTCGAAACCATCGAGCAGAAAGCCGACCCGGACGATGCGGACGCAAGGAGCGATACCGGATTCTTCCACTCCGCGAGCCGCAGGCAAAAATCCAAACGCAGCGACGAAGACGTGTCGTCGAATGCGGGCGCCTATTGGCGCGATGCGGCACTGGATCACGAGCGTGTGCCGGAGCGGCAAAAAGCCGCCGTGAAGCGCTATTTCCTGAACCTGCATGAAAGCGAGAGCAGATGAATTCCGTCGCCGCAGAACGGCAAATCGAGGATTTCCGCCAGCAGTTCCTGGCTGTTCGCGACGAGGTGTCGCGCGTGATCGTCGGCAACGAAGACATCGTTGCGGGCGTGATGACCTGCCTGCTTGCGCGCGGCCACGTGTTGCTCGAAGGCATTCCCGGCGTGGGCAAGACCAAGCTGGTGCAGACGCTGGCCGACGCGCTGCACCTGGGCTTTTCACGCATCCAGTTCACGCCGGACCTGATGCCCGGCGACATCATCGGCACGAACATCGTCAGCGAGGACGCCGCCGGCCGCAAGTCGTTCGAATTCCAGCGCGGGCCGATTTTTTCCAACATGGTGCTGGCGGACGAGATCAACCGCGCCACGCCGAAGACGCAGTCCGCGCTGCTGGAGGCCATGCAGGAAAACAGCGTGTCCGCGGCCGGGCGCACGCACGCGCTCGACCAGCCGTTCTTCGTGCTCGCCACGCAGAATCCGATCGAGATGGAGGGAACGTATCCGCTGCCGGAAGCGCAGATGGATCGCTTCTTCTTCAAGCTCAAGCTGGATTTCCCCGATGTCGAGCAACTGAACCAGATCATCGAGCGCACGACGCGGCAGGCGGAGCCCGCGGCGAAACGCGTCCTCGTGAAAGAGCAGGTGCTGCAGATGCGCGAGACGGCGCGCGCGATTCCGGTGGCGCGCCCGGTGCAGGAATACGCGATCCGGCTGACGCTCGCCACGCATCCCGAGTCGGCGCAGGGTCACGAAATGGCGAAGAAATACGTTCGCTTCGGTGCCAGCCCGCGCGGGACCCAGGCGCTCATCCTGGGCGCGAAGGTCCACGCGCTCATGAATGAGCGCCTCCATGTCTCCGGCGACGACGTGCGCGCCGTGGCGCTGCCCGCGCTGCGGCACAGGGTCCTGCTGAATTTCGAGGCGGAAGCCCAGCGCGTGGACGCCGATGCGATTCTCGGCCGCATCCTGGATTCGGTCGCGGGACCCGGCGCGTGATCCGGGCGTTCCTCGACGCAGGCAACGCGAATCCCGCGAGGTAGCGTACTTGGCCGAGGGGAAATTGCTTTTCGGCGAGGCATTCCTGCGCCAGCTCGAGCAAATGACGGTGCTGGCGAAGCGGCCGGTCGCGGGACACCTGCGCGGGCATCACCGTTCGCGTCGCACCGGCGCGGGCATGGTCTTTACCGACTACCGCCCCTATTCCCCGGGCGACGACACGCGCAATCTCGATTGGGGTACCTACCTGAGGCTGGACCGGCTGATCCTGCGGCTGTTCGAGGAGGAGGCCGACCTGCCGGTCTACCTGTTCATCGACGCCAGCCGCTCGATGGATTTCGGCACGCCCGCCAAATTCGACTTCGGCCGCCGCCTCGCGGCCGCGATGGCCTATGTCGCGCTCGTCAATCACGACCGCGTCAGCCTGGTCGCCTTCGCGGACGGCGTCGTCGCGGAATTGCCGGCACGCCGCGGCAAGAACCAGATGTGGCGCAGCCTGCATTTTCTGGAGAGATTGAACGCGTCGGGCGCGACGGCGCTGCACGCCGCGCTGCGCCGTTTCTTCGGCATGCAGCGCCCGCGCGGCCTGGTAGTGCTGATCTCGGATTTCCTCGATCGCGAGGGCTTCGAGCGCAGCGCCCAGGTCCTGCGCGAATTCCGGCACGACGTCTTCTGCGTGCAAGTCGTCGATCCGCAGGAGCACTCCCCCCAACTTTCCGACGAGGCGGTGCTGGTGGACGCCGAAGACGGCGCAACGGTCGGCGCGCTTGTGACGCCGGAGCTCTTGCGCGCCTATCGCGAGGCTTTCGACGGTCATTGCAGGCACATCGAAGGCGCGTGCCGCGCTCAGGGCTGGGGCTACCTGCAAGCATCGACCACGGCAGCGCTGGAAGACCTGATGCTCAAATCGCTGCGCATGGAGGGCCTGTTGCGATGAGCGCGGCCGCCGCGAGCATGGCGGCCTGGCTGCCCTTCGCCGGCATGCTGGCAGCCGCGGCGGTCGTGGCTTTCCTTTATTGGCTCAAGCCGCCGCCACGGCGCATCGTGGTGGCATCGAACCTGATCTGGGAGCGCGTCCTGCGCCAGGACCGGCGGACGTCGGACAGCTTGCGCCGCTGGCTCTCCTTCCTGCTGGCCGCGCTGATCGCGGTCGGGCTGGCCGGCGCCATTGCTTCGGCCGGCCGTTCGCAATTCGCGGCCGGCGAAGGCAGGGTAACCATCGTCATCGATGATTCGCCGACCATGGCAACGCGCACCACCGACGGCGCCACGCGGCTGGACCACGCGCTGGGCAAGGCGCGGGAAATGATGCAAGCGCGCGCGGCCGCGACCGAATTCCGGATTGCCGACACCATGGGACGCATCGCCGTACCCGGTTTCCGCGGCCGCGACGAGGCGCTCGAGCAACTCGCGGCGCTGCGCGCGCAGGCGGGCCGGCTCGCTGCCTTTCCCGTTTCCGACGGCGACGAAATCGTGGTCTTCACCGATGGCGTATCCATCGGCACGCTGCCGCCGCGTGCGCGCGTCGAGTCTGTCTTCGAGCCGGTCGAGAACACCGGCATCACGGTGTTCGACGTGCGCCAGGTGCCGGCGCATCCCGGGCGAGTGGTCGCCTACGTCGAGCTCGCGAACGCCGGCGGCGTCGACAAGACGATCGAATTGACGATTACCGGATTGGGCGGCAAGCATGTGACGCGCTTGGTCAAAGTTGCAAGATCCGGCACGCGCGGCGAAACCGTCGACGTATCGGGATTCGACGACGGGCTGCTGCGGGCATCGATCGCCGTGGCCGGCGACGGCTTCGCCCTCGACGACGTCGCCTATGCGCTGCTTCCCGCTCGCAGGCCGATTCGCGTCGCGCTCGTGACGCGCGGTAATGCCTTCCTCGAGAATGCGCTCATCGCCGTGCCGCGCGTGAAATTGTCGAAGGTGGCGCCGGAACGTAATCTCGACGACGCGAACTACGACGTCGTCGTGTTCGACCGCGCCGCGCCGAAAGCGCGGCCGCGCGTGCCCGCCTTGCTGTTTCGCCCGAATCCGGTGGCCTGGCTGCCGCCGCAGCGCAAGGAGACCGCGAAGGTTGGCGCGAAGACATGGGACGGCGCGCATCCGCTGCTCGATCGTGTCTCGATGCGCGACCTGAATGTCGATCGGGCTGCCGAATTCGACCTGCGCGATCGCGCCGGGAAGCGCGAATCGGTCATTGCGAGCGCGCCGGACGGCCAGGCGCTGATCGTCGCGTCCGACGAAGGTCCGCACTGGATCGCGTTCTCCTTTGCACTGGACGAATCCAACTTCGGCCTGCATGCGGCGTTCCCGATGTTCCTGGACAACGCGATCAACTGGATGTCGGGTGAACCGCCGGCCATCGCGCGGGGGATGGGGGCCATCCGCGTTTCTGTCGGTGGGGCGCGCGTGCTGGGTCCCGATGGCGCCGAAGTCGCCGTGCGTAGCATCGGTGGCGCCAGTCTGTTCGACGCGCCGGCACCTGGCCTGTATACCGCGATATCCGCGCGCGAGCGGGTGCGGGTCATCGCGAATCTGCTCGACCGCCGGGTCACGGACGTGAATGCCTCCCGCCTTGCGGCATTCAAGCCCGGCACCGTCATGCCGGATGATCCCGGCAAGAGCGTGCCCTTCGATTGGATCGCCGCGTCCTTGCTTGCGGGCGCGTTGCTGCTCCTGTTCGAGTGGTGGAGCTGGAACCGGCGCTTGACGGTATGAGCTTTCCATTTGCGATCCAGGCGGCATGGCCCGTGGCGCTGTTGGCGGG
>DASZTG010000090.1:0-12564 GCA_035548375.1 Burkholderiales bacterium | reverse complement strand
CGACCCGGCGCTCGAGATTTCGAGCGCGACGGTGCATGCGCAGGCGAAATTCGATGGACGCACTTCGCTCGATGGCAGCCTCGAAGCCGACTTGCCCGCGATGCGCCTGCGCCACCGCTCCACGCATCTCGACATCGATGCGATTCACCTTAAGGCCGCGGTCAAGGCGCACGGAAAGGACGTGGAGCTGGCACTCTCCGATGTTCGCATCGGCGACCTCGTTTCGGCGGGGCGGGCGCACCTTCTCACATCACTGGCGAAAGGTGCATCGCAATTCCAGGCGGAAATCGATTCCCTGGAACTGCCGAGACTGCGTTCCGCGGTGCTGGACATCGGCGGCGAGAATCCCGCCGTGCGCGAATACGCGACGCGCGTTCGCGGCGGGCGACTGAGCGACATCCGGGTCTCGTCGCAATCCGAGGGCCTCGCGACCCTGTTCGATGCCGCAAACGTGTCGGCCGGTGCCACCATGTCGGATGCGGCATTCCTGCTCCCCGGGGTGGAAATCGAGGCCGAAGAGATGGCGGGGCGCGTGGAGTTCGCGCAGGGCATCTTGCGCGTGCACGACGCCGGCGCCCGCGTCGGCCAGTCGCGCATGGCCGGCGCAAAAGCCGAGTATGCCTTCGGCGAGGGGCGCGGCAACGCGCAGGCGGCTTTCGACCTCGATCTCGCGGCGAGCCTGGAAGTGGTGCGCCGGGCGATGCCGCGCGCGCAGCGGGAGTCGCTGTCGGTGATCCGCTCGCTGCGCGGCCGCGCGCAGGGCACCCTCTCCGCCGAGCTGGACGGGGCGCAATGGCGCGCGGAAGTCGATATCGCGAAATCCGATTCCGTGCTGCGCGTGAAACCCGTGCCGTGGCCGTTGTCATTGCGCCACGCCCACTTGGCGATCTCGCCGGATCGGCTCGTCCTGGCGAAGCTCGCAGGCAGTGCCGGCGCTTCGACGTTTTCCGATGTTTCCGCCGATATGGTGCTTGGCTCGCGACCACGATTGAACGCCGCGCGCGGGCACGCGATCGTTTCCATCGATGAATTATTTTCGTGGTTGCGCGCCGATGAGCGGCTTGCGCAGAGCTTGCGGCCGGTTGCGTCCATTGCGGGTCGCGTCGAAATCGCACTCGATCGCCTCGAAGGCCGGCTGGATCGCCCCGCGGCACTCGCGTATGACGCGACGCTGAAGCCGCGGGCATTGCGCGCGCAATTGAAAGGCCTTCCCGCCTTCGTCCTCGACGGCGGTTCGGTGCGAGTCACGCCGGATGCGCTTGCCCTGGACGACCTCGGCGCGAACGCGCTCGACGCGAAGGGCCGTGTTTCGGGGCGCGTCACTTCGTATCAAAGCGGCAAGCCGGTCGTGGATGCGCGCATGGAAGCCGCTGAGATCGGCGCGCAGGCGGTCGATTGGGTGTGGCAGCGATTCGGCTTGCCGGAGCGCCTGAAGCCGGCGACGCCGCTGCGTGCAACCGTGCAGCGAGTGCGCTGGGAGGAAGCTGGGCTCGATTTGGCGGCGAACCTGAAAGCGGGAGCCGGACCGCAAGTCGGAATCGAGCTCGGTTTCAAGGACCGCGACCTGCAGATTCGCAAGCTTGCGATCAAGGACGCGGCAAGCGACGCGACCGCGCGCATTGCCGTGCGCGGACGACAGGTCGACGTGGCATTTTCCGGCGTGCTCGCCAGCAACAGCCTGTTGGCCATGCTGCGAAATCCGCGCGGCAACCATCCGGGCAAGGTGCGGGGAGACCTGAGCGTGGCCATCGACCGCGATCGACCGGAACGCACTTCCGCCAAAGGCAAGCTCGCCGGGCAAGACCTCCACCTGGACATCTTGTTGCAGTTGCCCATCGTGGTGGCGCATTTCGACATCGAGGCTGACGGCACGGCGCTGCGCGTGCATGAACTGGCGCTTGAGTGGGCGAAGCAGAAGGCGACGTTGCGAGGCCGGGTCGAGTTGCGACCAACCGGGCCCTTCGTCGACGCGGAAGTGGATTCCCCCGGCATCGTGGTCGATGCGCTGCTGCCGCCACGCGACGAAGCCGCGAAGCAGGAGACCGGCCAGCAAGCGGAACCCGAATCGCTGATCCCGTGGCCGTTACCAGTCACCGGCAGCATCGCGGTACTCGCGGATTTCCTGCAATACCGGCGCTATCGCGTCGAGCAGGTGCGCGCCACCGTCGGCCTCGATTCGCAGCGAGCGCAGTTGAAAGTCGCGCAGGCCGCTTTGTGCGGAGCGGCCCTGCCTTTGTCCATCGATGCGCAGCCGGGACAATTCGATGCGACCTTGCGCATGTCAGTGAAGGACCAGGATCTCGGACAGGTCGCGCAGTGCCTCGCGGCGCAAGGCGTGCCGATCACGGGTCGCTTCGACCTCAGGCTCGACGTGACGACGAAAGGCAGGACGCGCGAGCTGTTGCGCGCGTTGACCGGGCCGATGACCTTGCATGCCCGCAATGGCGAGATACGCAAGTTTGCCCTGCTCGGAAACATCCTGGCGCTGAAAAGCGTCGGCCGGCTCATGAAAAAGGGCGTCAACGTGGGCGGCGAGGGATTCGAGTATCGCGACCTCCAGGTGCGCGGGCATTTCGACGCGGGCCGCTTCATCGTCGAGGAAGGACTGCTGGATAGCGACGCGCTGGGCCTGGCGGCGACCGGCTACATCGGGTTGGAGGATTACCACTCGCGGCTGACGATCCTGGTGGCGCCGTTTGGAAGCGTCGATCGCCTGGTCAGGAAGATTCCCATCGTCGGCTACGTGCTGGGTGGCGCACTCACCAGCGTGCCGGTCGGCGTCAGCGGCGACATCCGCAGCCCGCTGGTGGTGCCGCTCGGACCGCAGGCCGTGACGTCAAACCTGACCGGGATTTTCGAGCGCACGCTGAAGCTGCCCGCGCGGCTCTTCCGGGCGCCAGCCGCCGCCGCGCCGGAAGACGCTGTGCCGGAAAAGTAGTGCAGCGCGGGCGATGAATCAGAACTGGTAAAAGGCGCTCAGCGATACCGCCTGCGCCTTGTCCAGCTCGTCGATGTGGATGCGCTCGTATTCCGCGCGCACGCCGACGCCGAGGATGGTGAACCAGACGCCGAGACCGTAGACCGGTGCGGTGCCGTCATAGTCGTTGGAGACGCCGGCGATGTCCTTCTTCAGCTTGTAGCTGATGCCGCCGACGCGACCCATGATATCGACCGGCCCGAGGCCGACGCCCGCCAGCACGGCGTAGTCGAAACCGTGGAAGTTGTATTTGACGTCGCCCACCGCCGTGGAATCGGTGGCATGCCCGGAATCCCGGTAACCTGCTTCGGCGGCAAACTTGACCAGCGGAATGGCATCGATGTGGTAGCCGATGAAGCCCTTGCCGCCGGTGCCCGTCTCGTTGAAGTCCACGCCGCCGGGATTGCCGGTGCTGTCCTCGATTTTGGTGCGGCTGACGCCGCCGCCGATGTAGACGCCGCTATCCGCGAGCGATGCGGTTGCGGGCAGTGCGATGGCGGCTGCCAGCGCCGCCAGGACCAGGTGCTTTCGATCGATCATTGCAGTCTCCTTGTGCCGGGTGGGAACGACGTGGACGCCCGCGCGCCGTATCCGGTTCGAAGGAGAAGGGCGAAGGCCCCGGATAGACCGCCTGCGTGCGCAACAGTTCACGCGCCCGGCAGCATGATCCTGGCATCAACGCCCGGCAAGCTTCTTGTTCAGCACCTCGAACGCCAGGCCGAAGGTGCCGTTGGCGACCGCGTCCACGGTGGCGTCTTCCTCGTCATTGGTCATCTCGAACTCAGCGGTCCAGATGCCGACCGTCTTGTTACCGACCGTTACCGGATAGAGCGTGAGTTGTGCGACATAGCCTTCCACCGGCAGGGGAGAGGTCAGGATGCAGTAGCGGAAGCTGTGCTCGAGGTCGGAGAGTTCCAGCAGGCGCTCGCGAATGGTCCCGCCGCCGCCGGCAATGTCGAAGTTGCGCACGCAGCCGATGCGGTCGCTGGGCAGGCCGCCTTCGATGTGGCTGCGAGAGAATTTCGGGTGCCATTCCGGCATGTTGTTGAAGTCGCGCACCTGGGCCCAGACTTTTTCCACTGGCGCGTCGATGACGGCGCTGACGAATATTTTTGTCATGGGTCTCTCCTCAATGCGCCAGCAGCTTGTTGATCGCCGCGAAGCCGGCGACGAAAACGTTGTCGCCGATGTCGTCGGCCGTGACCTTGGGCGGGCCCGAGGTGACGTCGAACACCGCCCACCATTCGGCAAAGGTGTCGCCGCCCATCGTTATCGGCGTGAAGCGCATGCCGGCCAGGTAGTTTGCAACCGGCATCGGCGAGACGACGATGTCGTAGGTCAGCGTTCGCGTGTCGTCGGCCAGCGAGAGCAGCGTCTCGCGCAGCATGCCGCCGTCGCTCCTGCGGGTGAAGCGGCGCACGCAGCCGACGCGATCGGCTGGCAGGCCGCCTTCGATTTCGCTGGTGGCGATGGCGGGATGCCACTTCGGCAGCCCGTTGAAGTCGCGCGCCAGCTTCCACACTTTGTCCGCTGTCGCGTGGATGATGGCGCTGCGGTAGACCTTGATCATTTCTCTCCTCCTGTCTGGTGCGTGGTGCTTAAACCCAACGCAGAGGCGCAGAGAAAATCAAAGAGGACGCAGAGGAAACCCAAACAGGTAATGCGGTCGGGTACATTCGAACCCAAGTGTCGAATTGACACATCCCCATTAATTTTCGGGTTTCTTTGTCGTCTCTGCGCTCTCTTTTTTCTCTGCGCCTCTGCGTTGGGTGGAAGCCGTAGGTTCTAGAACTTGATTTTCTTGAACTTGCGCGTCTGCTCGGTGAGCGCGACCTCGGTCGGCAATCGCTCCATGCTGCTCGCGCCGTAGAAGCCGTGGCAGCGCTCGGCATTCTGGAGAACGTAGTTCGCGTCCTCCGGTTGCGCGATCGGCCCGCCGTGGCAGAGCACGATCACGTCCTTGCGCACCTTCATTGCCGCCTCCGCGATGGCGTCGATTTCCTTGACGCAGGTTTTCAGGCCCTTCGCGGAGGAGGCACCGATGCTGCCGCCGACGGTGACGCCCATGTGCGCGACGATGATGTCCGCGCCGGCCTTGGTCATCGCCCTGGCTTCTTCGGGGTTGAATACATACGGCGTGGTCAGCAGGTCCTGCTCGTGCGCCTGCCGGATCATGTCGACTTCGAGCCCGTAGCCCATGCCGGTTTCCTCGAAGCTCGCGCGCATGACGCCGTCGAACAGGCCGATGGTCGGGAAATTCTGCACGCCGGAGAATCCCATGCGCTTCAAGTCCGCGAGGAACTGCGGCATGAGCACGAAGGGGTCGGTGCCGTTGACTCCCGCCAGCACGGGAGTCTTTTTCACGACGGGCAAAACCTCGACGGCCATTTCCTTGACGATCTCGTTGGCGTTGCCGTAGGCAAGCAGGCCCGCCGCCGAGCCGCGACCGGCCATGCGGTAGCGGCCGGAGTTGTAGATGATGATGAGGTCGATGCCGCCGGCTTCCTCGCACTTCGCGGAGAGCCCGGTGCCGGCGCCGCCGCCGACGATCGGGATGCGGCGCTTGACCATGTCGGCAAACTTCGCGAGGATTTTTTTTCTTTCGATTGCCGGCATTGCGCTTCCTTTTTATTGCGTGATCGCGCGGAACTCCGCCACCAGGGCGGCGGAAAATTCCGGATCGTTGATGTGGCGCGGCAGGCGGGTGAGCCGCCGCATCGGAGTCTGTTTCAGGTTTTTCTCGAGCGCATCGAACAACTCCGCGTCCGCGTCGGGATCGTGGAAGGCCTGGCCGGGCGCATCGAGCGCCGAAACGCCTTTTTCCGGAATCAGGAAACGCACCGGTCCTTCGCAGGCGTTGAGCTTGTTTGCGATCCAGGCGCCGATCTCGCGACATTCGACAGGCGTCGTGCGCATCAGCGTGACATTCGGGTTGTGCTTGTAGAGCCGGCGACCGCGGAATTTCTCGGGAACCGTTTCCATGGCCCAGAAGTTCACCATGTCGAGCGCGCCGACGGAACCGACGTAAGGAATTTTGCTGCGCGCTATCGCACCGAGGCGGTCGGGACCGGCGGAGAGCACGCCGCCGACCAGCTCGTCGCAGACTTCCGTGGTCGTCACGTCGAGCACACCGACCAGCATGCCGCTGTCGGCGAGCTTTTCCATGGATTGGCCGCCGGTGCCCGTTGCATGGAACACGAGGCAGTCGAAATCTTTCTCCAGATTCGCCACGGCCTGCGTGACGCACGTCGTCGTCACGCCGAACATCGTCAATCCGATCGCGGGGCGGGTCGGCGCTTCCGGCGCGCGATGTGTCGCCATGCCCGCGATCGCGTGCGCCGCATTCGCCAGCACGACGCGGCTGATGCGGTTCAGCCCCGCGACATCAGTTACGGAATACATCATGGTGATGTCGCTGGCGCCGACGAATTGACCGACATCGCCGGCGGCAAGCGTCGACACCATCAACTTTGGCAGGCCGACCGGCAGCTTGCGCATGCCGGTCGTGATAATCGAAGTGCCGCCGCCGCCGCCGATGCCGATGACGCCGGCGATGTCGTCGCGGCTTGCAATATAGTTGGCAAAGGCTTCGCCCATCGCGGCGACTGCGGCGCCGCGATCATCGCCTCCCAGCACGAATCGCGCGCCGCGCGGATGGCAGGCTGCTACATCGTCGGCCGCGATGTCCACCGGAATCTGCGCAGTGCGGGTGCCGACATCGACCAGGCAGGAGTTCGCGCCCGCTGCCTCGATGAGCGACTTGACGTACTGCAGTTCCGGGCCCTTGGTGTCGGCCGTGCCGGCGACATAGATCCGCTTCATGGCGATTCGTCAGTGGGTGCGATGAAATGCGGACGCCGCGCGGCGGCCCCGCCCGCCCGCGATTGCCTTCGGCTCCTGCGCCCGGATGCCGGCGCCCGCGCTTGTGCGACGCAGCGCGAAAAAATTTATCCGGCAAATGCTTTTTGTCGTAAGACGCTGGTATCGTAGTGAGATGCTAGTCTCAGGTCAAGCGAGGTCCGCGGCGGCGGCGGAGGAAAGGGGGCCGCGCGCACGGATGCGCAAGATCATGCTCGATGCAGCCATGCGGCTGATGCAGGATGGGCTGATCCCGTCGGTGAGCGACGTGGCGGAGGCGGCGCAGGTGTCGCGCGCGACGGCCTATCGTTACTTTCCGTCCCAGTCGTCGCTGATCCAGGCGGCGGTGGATGAGGCGCTGGGGCCGATCCTGGCATGGACTTCGGATTCGAAGGATGCGCAGGAACGCATTGCGGAGTTGGTGACGTTCGCGTATCCGCGCATGGAGGGCTACGAGGCGACGCTGAAGGCCGCGTTGCGCCTGGCGCTGGACCAGTGGGCGCGCCGGCACGCGGGGCTCTTCGGCGAGGAACAGCCGATGGTGCGCGGCAACCGCATCGGCTTGCTGAATTCGGCCGTGCAGCCGCTCAAGCAACAGTTGGGACGCGCGGGATTCGAGCGATTGACACAGTCGCTGTCGCTCGTGTTCGGAACCGAGGCGTTCGTGGTGCTGAAGGACATCTGGGGGCTCGAGCCCCGGCGTGCCGAGGACGTGGCCTTGTGGACCTGCCGCGCGTTGATCCAGGCGGCGATCAGCGAAGCCGCGAGCACGACGGCGCGCGTAACGAAGCCGGCGGGGAAACGCACTGCAGCAAAGAAAGCGAGCAGCGTGCGGGCTGCCCAAAAGAGGTCGCGGACAGGTTTAAAGTAGTGAAGTGGGGTCACGGTGAACAAATCGTGATGAGGGTTGGGAGTCGAGGTGCGGCCGGTCGTTTGCAATTCCGGATGGCTGGTTGCAATAACAAAGACCAAGTACGGAGGAGAAGGCGATGAGCAAGAAAATATGGTCCGGCCTCATGGCCGGCGTTGTTTTCGCTCTGGCCGGCAGTTCGGCGCTGGCAGCGGAAAAGTTGACCATCCTCTGGGCCCAGTGGGACCCGGCGAATTACCTGCAGGAACTGGTCAAGGACTACGAGAAGCAGACCGGCACCAAGGTCGTGGTCGAAACGGTGCCCTGGCCAGATTTCCAGACCAAGGCCTTCACCGAGTTCAATGCGAAAGGCGACGCGTATGACCTCGTCGTCGGCGATTCGCAATGGCTGGGTGCGGGCTCGTCGGGCGGCCACTACGTCGACTTGACGAACTTCGTCGTGAAGAACGGCCTGGACAAGAGCATGGCGCCGGCGACGGTGGCGGGCTATTCCGAATATCCGCCCAAGAGCAAGAAGTACTGGGCCGTGCCGCTGGAAGGCGACGCGACGGGCTGGGCCTACCGCAAGGACTGGTTCGAGGATCCCAAGGAAAAGGCCGCGTTCAAGAAGAAGTACGGCTATGAGCTGGGCGTGCCCGACACCTGGGCGCACCTGCGCGACATCGCCGAGTTCTTCCATCGCCCGGCCGAGAAGCGCTACGGCATCGCGATCTACACGGACAACACCTATGACGCGCTGGCGATGGGCTATGAGAACGTCTTGTTCGGCTATGGCGGCGACCTGGGCGACTACTCGACCTATAAGGTGCGCGGCATGGTGAACTCCAAGGAGGCCATCGACGCCCTGAAGTTCTACAAGGAGCTCTACGGCTTCACGCCGCCGGGCTGGGGCAAGGTGTTCTTCATGGAAGACAACCAGGCGATCACTGAAGGCCTGGCGGCAATGAGCATGAACTTCTTTGCCTTCTTCCCGGCGCTCACGAACCCGGCGACCAACAAGAACGCCAAGGTTACCGGCTACTTCGCCAACCCGAAGGGCCCGACCGGCAAGCGCTTCGCGGCGCTCGGCGGCCAAGGCATTTCGATCATCAAGTACTCGAAGAAACAGGCAGAGGCAACCAAGTTCCTCGAGTGGTTCATCAAGGACGACGTGCAGAAGAAGTGGGCCGACCTGGGCGGCTACACCTGCAACCAGAGCGTGCTGAAGTCCGACGCGTTCCAGAAGGCGACGCCGTACAACAAGGCGTTCTACGAAACCATGTTCATGGTGAAGGACTTCTGGGCGACCGAGGAATACGCCGAGCTGCTCGACCAGATGAACAAGCGTCTGCATCCGTTCGTCGTCGGCGGCAAGGGCACGGCCGAGGAAGCGTTGAACGGCCTGGCCAATGACTGGGAAGCCACGTTCAAGAAGTACAAGCGCTACAAGTAAGCGGATCGCCGGCGGGAGCGCAATCGCTTCCGCCGGTTTGTCGCGTGTTTGCAAAAGAACCAAAGCCAGAAAAATAAAAGCAAGGGCGCGGCCCTGCGGGCAGCCTTTGCGAAGAGGAGAAGGGTTTTATGATTGCCAGACTTGATGCGCGGTCTGCGGCGGCAAAGCGGGGCCTGAGCGACGTCGCCATACGCAATCTGTTCATCATTCCGACGATCGTGTTCCTGATCGTCTTCAATATTTTTCCGCTGATTTATTCGCTGGGCTATTCGTTCACCGATTTTCGCGCATCGAGCAACGCGCCCGCCGAATTCATCGGCCTCGACAACTACCGCGACCTGCTCGGCGACGAGCATGTCTGGAACAATTTTTCGGTCACTGCGAAATACGTGCTGGTATCCGTCGGCGGCCAGGTGCTGGTGGGCTTCGGCGTTGCGCTGCTGCTGAATCGCAAGATTCCCGGCAAAGGCCTGCTCACGACCTTGCTGCTGCTGCCGATGATGATGTCCATGGCGGTGGTCGGCCTGTTCTGGCAACTGCTCTACAGCCCCTCGTGGGGCATCATCAACTACATCTTCAGCCTCGGCGATTTCGCCTGGCTGTCCAATCCCGATGTCGCGCTGTATGCAGTGGCGTTGACGGACATCTGGATGTGGTCGCCGTTCGTGATGTTGCTCTGCCTCGCCGGCCTGTCGGCGATCCCGCAGCATCTTTATGAAGCCGCCGCCATCGACCGTGCCGGCAAGTGGTACACGTTCACGCGCATCACGCTGCCGCTGGTGAGTCCGCTGCTGTTGATCGCAATCATTTTCCGCACGATGGAGGCGTTCAAGACCTTCGACCTGGCCTTCATCATGTCGAGCCTGGATTCGACCGAGCTGATCGCCATTCGCCTCTACAAGCTGGCCTTCCAGGAATGGCAGACCGGAAAATCCTGCGCGCTCGCCTACATCGTGCTGATCATGGTGCTGGCGATCACGAACATCTACGTGAAATACCTGAACCAGGCGAAGGATAGATGAGTGTCCCATTCCGCCAATTCGTGGCTGAAAACCCGACGAGAATCGGCGCCATGCGGCGTTACGAATCCTCGCCGTGGTGCCCGCCACTGTCGAGGACTCGCGCCTTGCCTGACACCGATTTCGCGGGTTTTCCGACTGAAGACGAATCGCTTCCACTGGAATTTTAGGATACAGGTGCAAGGAATCCACATGCTCCCGCGAATCGGCGGAACGGGACACTAGCCATGGCCGCTGTCCAATCCAAAAGGCACAAGCTCACGAACCGGTTGCTGATCGCGCTGGTGTTCGTGATCCTCGTGATCTACCTGATCCCGCTTTACTGGATCAGCTCCACTGCCTTCAAGCCGCGCAGTGCGGCCACGACGGTTCCGCCGACCGTGTTCTTCCAGCCCGAGGTCACGCCTTTCGTAAAGCTGTTCACGTCGCGCGTGCAGATGCGCGGCGAGGTCGAGCCTGAGGTGTATGCGAAGGCGCCGTGGTACGAGAAGCGCGTGTACGACGGCGGCGAGCGCATCATCAAGGACGCGGACGGTAACTTCGAAAGCTCCGGTTACCTCAGCCGATTCCTGAACAGCATCATCATCGCCGTCACCAGCACCTTCCTCGCGGTGGCGATGGGCACGCTCACGGCCTATGGGTTTTCGCGTTTCAAGATGCCCGGCGAGCAGGACTGGCTGTTCTTCATCCTCTCGACGCGCATGCTGCCGCCGGTGGTCGTGGCAATCCCGATGTTCCTGATGTACCGGGCCGTCGGCCTGGTCGACACCCACATCGGCCTGATCATCCTCTATACGGCGTTCAACCTGTCGTTCTCGGTGTGGCTGATGAAAGGCTTCATCGACGAGATTCCGATCGAGTACGAGGAGGCCGCGCTGGTCGACGGCTATACGCGCATGCAGGCCTTCTTCAAGATCGTGTTGCCGCAAGCGGCGACCGGCATCGCCGCGACGGCCGTGTTCTGCTTCATCACGGCCTGGAACGAATATGCGTTCGCGCTGATGATGACCAATCGGCGCGCGCAGACGGCGCCGCCGTACATTCCCTCGCAACTGGGTTCGGGCCTGACGGACTGGACCGTCATCGCGGCGGGAACCTTCCTGTTCCTCGTGCCGGTGGCCGTGTTCACGTTCCTGCTGCGCAAGCATTTGCTGCGCGGCGTTACGTTCGGCGCCATCAGGAAGTAGGGTTCATCGCATGGGCTTCCGTGAATTGAGTGCGCGCGTGCTGGAACCGGTTTCGCAGTGGACCATGGTCTTCGGCATCGTCGCCTTGTGCCAGCCCTGGATCGAGGTGCTGCATCGCTATGGCGTGACCATCACGCTCGCAGGCCTCGTCGGCTTCTCGGTGTTCTCGAAGATCAAGCCGCTGCCCAAAGAGGAAGGGCACTGATGCGGCTCAGGATGGGCATGGTCGGCGGCGGGCTGGATGCGATGGCGGGCGAGTTGCATCGCCGCGCCTGCGCGCTCGACAGCCGCTTCGACCTGGTGGCCGGGGCGCTGTCTTCCACGCCGGAGCGTTCGCGCGCGGCGGCGAAAGCCTGGGGCTTGCCGCGCGCCTACGGCACCTGGCAGGAGATGCTGGACGCGGAGGAAAAATTGCCCGCGTCCGAGCGCATCGAGTTCGTCACGGTTGCAACGCCCAATCACCTGCACGTGCCGGTGTCGTCCGCTTTTGCCGGGCGAGGCTTCCATGTCGCCTGCGACAAGCCCATCGGCATTTCGCTGGACGAGGCAAGGGAGCTGTGCCGCGTGGTGGAGGAGAGCGGCATCGTCTTCCTGCTGACGCACAACTACACCGGCTACCCGATGGTGAAGCAGGCGCGCCACATGGTTGCGAACGGCGAGCTCGGCGAGCTGGTCAAGGTGATGGTCGATTATCCGCAGGGCTGGTTCCTGCAACCGCTGGAAAAGCAGGGACACAAGGGTGCGACGTGGCGCGCGGATCCGGCGCAATCGGGCTCCGGATGCCTCGCCGACATCGGGTCCCACGCCCAGAACATGTTGCATACCGTGACGGGACTTGAGATCGACGAACTGTGCGCGGACTTCGGCCGTCTGCATGGTCGCAAGGTCGACGACGACGTCAGCATCCTGTTGCGCTTTCGTGGCGGCGCGCGCGGCATCCTGTCGGCGTCGCAAGTTCTCGCGGGCGAGGAAAACGGTCCGAACTTCCGCATCTACGGCACGCGCGGCTCGCTCGAATGGAAGCAGCTCGAGCCCGAGACGCTGGTGTTCCGGCAACCAGGCCAGCCGATCCGGACGTTGCGTCGAGGCGAGCCCTATCTTTGCGACGCGGCAAAGCGCGCGAGTCGCATCGCACCCGGGCATCCCGAGGGCTACTACGAGGCGTTCGGGAATCTGTATCGCAACTTCGCTGACGCCATCGTTGCGCGACGCGAGGGGCG
>DASZTG010000089.1:0-15388 GCA_035548375.1 Burkholderiales bacterium | reverse complement strand
ATCCGCCAATGCTAAAGTACAGCGGATAGCGGTCTGCAAAGCGGCTTGCGGGATTTCGTGATGATGCGGCGTTATGTGCAATTTGCATGGTTGTCGACCCTGGGGGTCGCTGTCTTCATCGGGGTCGCCCGCGGCGGCTGGTTTCTCGCCGTTCTTCCCCTGGCGGCGATGCTGGCGTGGGCTGCATACTGGCGGCTTGGTCGTTCACAGGCTTCGGCATCGCCGCGTTCGAGCCCGGTTCCCTCCGATGGCTTCCGCAGCGAATTCGCGCAACGCCTGGCCCACGGCCTGACCGTTCCCGCCGCAATCGTCTCGAAGGGGCTGGTTACCTGCGCGAATGCCGCGTGCCTCGATCTTTTCGAACAGCCTGAAGGCAGTGACCGGATTGCGGGCATGCCGCTCGCCAAGTTGGTGCATCCCCGGGACAGGGAGCGGCTGGCGATGCTGGTCGCATCCGCCACGCAGGAACGCCGGCCCGGCACGGCCAAGGTGGTGGCGGGGCGTCCCGATGGAAAAAACTTTGTCTGCGAGATCACTGCGTTGCAGCTGGATGCCGCGCCCGGAATGATGCTGCTTCAGTTCAACGTGCCCGACACTGCAGAGCTCGCGCGAAGCGGCGACGATCGTCAGCTGGAAGGGCTCCTGGACGGACTCCAGCAAGCGGTGTTCCACATCGATGTCGAGGGCCGCTGCGTCTATCTCAGTCGAGCATGGGAGGTGCTTACCGGCTTCACCGTGGCCGAAACGGCGGCGCGTCCGCTGGCCTCGTTCTTCCATCCGGACGATCATGCCGAACTCGAGTCGGCGCTCAAGCGCGTGGCGGGCGCGCGCGGCGGTCCGTTGCTCACCGAGGCGCGCCTCGTGGCCGGCAGCGGCAATCTGCATTGGGTCGAGTTGCGCGCGAGCGCGCGCCTTGCCGCCAACGGCGAAGCGACCGGCGCCGTGGGTTCGCTCACCGAGATCACGCGGCGCAAGCAGCTCGAGGAATCGCTGCGCTCGAGTCGCCGCCATTTGAATACCTTGCTGGCCAACGTGCCCGGCATGGTTTACCGCGGACTCAACGATCGCGACTGGACCATGGAGTTCGTCAGCGACGGCAGCGTCGAGCTGACCGGTTACGCTCCGCGCGAGTTCATCGACAAGGCCAGGCGTTCGTTCGGCGACCTGATCCACCCCGAGGATCGCGAGTTCGTCTGGGCGCTGGTGCAAACCCAGCTCGCACAGTCCAAGCCCTACCAGCTTTCCTATCGCATCATCGACGCGGCCGGCGAAACCAAGTGGGTGTGGGAACAGGGGCGCGGCATTTTCTCGTCGAGCGGGGAGTTGCTGGCGCTCGAAGGCTTCATCACCGACGTGAGCGCGCGCCGCGGCGCGGAGGAAGAAGCCAAGCGCAGGCTCTGGTTCGATGCGCGCACAGGACTCGCGAGCCTTGCGATATTCAACGACCGGCTCGGCTACGTTCTCGAGCACGCCAGCTTCACCGGCTACCCGTGCGCGGTCTTCCTGGTCGATTTCGACGATTTCGCCGCGTTGAATGCGCGTTACGGCTACGACTTCGGCGACCGCCTGCTCGCGCAACTCGCGCGACGCTTCAAGGTCGTGCAGGGCCCCGGCACCACCGTGGCGCGTTCCGTCGGCGACGAGTTTGTCGTGCTGCTCACCGATTTCCGGCTCGGCGGCGCGCCGACCGCGGTGCCGGCCGCGCGAGAAGTGGGGCCGGCGGCGATGCGGCTCGCCGAGCGGCTCGGAACGGAACTCGCCAAGCCGCTGCGCATGGAAGGCCATGAATGTCATGTGACCGCGAGCATCGGCGTGGCGATCGGCCCTTCCGGTCATGCGTCGACGGACGCAATGATGCAGGCCGCGCGCAAGGCGCTGGCGGCGGCGCGCGCCGCCGGACCGGGCAACTGGCGCATGGCCGACGAATAGCGTACGTAATTCATTCGGGATGCGTGCCGCGCCCGATCGGCTGGCCGTCCTCGTAACGCGACAGCCAGCTCATCACGGCATCGCGGTAGCGCACGAGTCCCTTGTACTCGACGAGTTGCGGCGGCAGGCTTTGCAGCACGCGCAGCAATCGCTTGCTCCATCGCGGATACTTGGCGATGTCGTCGAGGCTCGCGAGATAGCAGCGGATGCTGAACAGGATGCCGTTGCTGCGGGGCAGGCGGAACAGCGCCTGCAGTTCGACGCGCAGGTGCACCAGGCGGCCCGCGTTTTCGGTCGTCACCAGGGTCCGGTCGGGTCCCCATAGCGGGTAACTTTCCGGCGACGTGTCGAGTCGCGGATTGACGGTCATGGTCCAGTTCAGCCGGCGCACCGGCTGGCCCTGGCGCAGCGCCAGCAGATACTTCAGCGCACGATCGAACACGCCGATCTCGTGCGCCATCGGCACGGGGCCGTGCCATTGCTTGAAGCTCATGCCGGCATCGAACGCCAGCGACCAGTCGGCCTGGGATGTCACCATGCCCGCGTCGGCCCACAGATCGCCGTCGCGCTGGTCGAGCAGCACGAAATCGCCCTGTGCCTGGCGCGCGGCGTAGTCGAACGGTTCGCGCGCGAGCGTGGTGGAATCGCCGAAAGTGAACGTATCCTGGATGCCGAGCGGTCGATTGATCCAGGTCCAGCGCGCACCGTCCTTGCGCAAGCCGAAGTGCTGCGGGTAGTCGCGCGCCAGCGAATCGAAAACCAGTTCCAGGAAATCCCATTGCGCGTCCATCATGTGCGGCAGCGCCACGTAGCGCTCGGGGTCGAGCGACAGGGTCACGCGCCTGTCTTCGCATTCCGCCACGTAGTGCTCGTCGATGTCGAACGCAAATTCGAATGCCGAACCGGCGGCGCCGGGGGTATGTGGCTCGATGTTCACCGAGTAGGCATAGGTATCCTCGGCGAACGGAAAGGGAAAGCGGCGCACCGCCGCGGGTGAATTGCGGAAAGTGAAATCGTCTCGAAACGTTTCGTTCTTGAAAGCGATCGACATGGCGGCAGCCTAGAGATTCAGCACGAGGCGCCGACCCTGCAGCCGCGAGACGCAGAGCATGATCTTGCGTCCGGCCGCCTTGTCGGCTTCGCTGAGATACACGTCGTGGTGCGCGATCTGACCGTCGGCTTCCATGACCTCGGTTTCGCATTGTCCGCATGCGCCGCCACGGCACGATTGCGGCGCCGCCACGCCGGCCTGCTCGATCGCTTCCAGCAGGGAAATGTCGGGCGCAACTGCGATGCGCCTGCCGCTGCGTGCGAGATGCACTTCGAATGCGCTGCCCACCGGCGGCGACAGGAATTGCTCGCTGTGTATGTGGCTGGAGGGCCAGCGGTGGGCGCGCGCGGCTGAGCGCGCAGCGTCGATGAAATTCACGGGGCCGCACACGTAGAGATGCGTGCCGATCGGTTGGTCCGCGAGCATCCCGCGGAAATCGATGCGCTCGCCGGAGGCCGTGCAATATCGATGCAAGCGCGTCCCGGCCAGATCCCGCAGCACGTCCGCGTAAGCGGCCTGGTCCGGAGCACGAAACGCATAGTGGACCTCGAAATCCGCACCCCGGCGTGCCAGGTCATGGGCCTGCGCGATGATCGGCGTCACGCCGATGCCGCCGGCAACCAGGATGTGCTTGCGACCGAGCCGCGCAATCGGGAACAGGTTCAACGGATGCGAAATCGTGAGTGGGGTTCCGACTTCGACTTGCTCGTGCAGGACACGCGATCCGCCGCGCGATCCGGCGTGGCGGCGCACGGCGATGCGATAGGCGTCGGTGCGCGACGGATCGCCCATGAGCGAGTACGAATTGCGGTGCGCGCGACTGGCGCCGGGCAGCGTAACGAGGACATGGCTGCCGCCCGAATAGGAGGGCAAAGGCGCGCCGTCCGGCCGGGACAGCGAAAACTCCTTGATTCCCGGAACGACCTCGCTGATCGCGCCGACCCGCACCGAGATGGATGCGCTCATGCGTACAGCGTCTCGACAGCGGGAATCGCGCCCGGGGCTTCGGCGTCCACCTGGAATCCCATGTAGGCCGCCAGTCGCGCGGAGTAGTGATCGCGAACCATCAGGGTGCGGGCGCAGCCCGGGCAGGTCAGGATATTCGTGGTGACCTGCGGCTCGATGTTCTTGCAGTGGACGCAATAGACGGCGCGCGCCCGGCTTCCGGCTTGCTCACGGCGAATTTCATCGGCGCACAGGCCGGCCGCCGTCGCGATGCCGGTCGCGCGCCACAGGAAGCGTTCCGATCCGGCCAGGTACAGCCGCAATCCCATGCGGCTCGTCGCGAGGTCTGCGCGCAATGCGTCGAGCATGGCTTCGACTGAATCGAAATATTGGAATGCTTCGGGCGCGGCGCGCGCGAGCCGGGCTGCGTAATCTGCGTTGTCAAACGGCTCCCCGGCATAGCGCACGGTGATCGAGGCGTAGCGCCCGCTATCCAGCAATCGCAACAGGGCCTCGCCACCGCCTGCGTGCGCCACCAGCAGGTGCGAGGCGCCCTCCGTGTCCCATGCGAGCGGTACGTAGCTCGGTTTGCTGTGGATCATAGTGCGCGCCGGGGACAGTTGAATGCGCACCCGCGAGAGGTCGGACTGGTCATTTTTCTCGAGACTTCCCGGTTGCGAAGGCCACGCCCGCAGCCAATGCAGGCGAAAGCATTATTTGTGTTCGCCGCGTGCGTGCAAATGCCCTCACGGGATTACCCCCAACGGGGTACAGACGCGAGGTCCCCTGTCGCTGCATGGTATGCGTCGAAGAAAGCCTTGTTCGAATCACCCCTTCACCCTTACCGACGAGACCATTCCATGACCCGAGCCCACATCCACCTGCACCCCGAACAACCGCTCGCGCAGCAAGGCGGCAAGGGACATAACCGTTGGCATCCGGACATCGCGCCGGCGGTGCGCGTCGCATCGGGCTCCACCGTCGAGATGGACACCATCGACGGGCTCGATCGCCAGATCAAGACGGGCATGACCGCGGCGGACCTGCTCACTGTCGACATGGGCCGGATCCATCCGCTGACCGGACCGGTTTATGTCGAAGGCGCCGAGCCCGGCGACCTGCTGGCCGTCAGGATAGAGGCGGTAGAAACCGCGTCCAGGGGATTCACCTTCGTCATGCCCGGATTCGGATTCCTGCGCGAGCATTTTCCCGATCCTTACATCGTGCATTGGGAAATGTCCGGCGGCTTTGCCGAGTCGGCCCAACTGCCCGGCGTGCGCATACCGGGCGCGCCGTTCATGGGCGTGATGGGTGTCGCGCCGTCGCTTGAACTGCTCACGAAGATCAACACGCGCGAGGCCGACCTGCTCGCGCGGGGCGGCGCCGTGTTGCCGCCCGATTCCGCATCCGCCGTACCTGGCGACCCTGCGATATCGGCGACCGCGATTCGCACCATCGCGCCGCACGAGACCGGCGGCAATGTCGACATCAAGCAACTCACTGCGGGCGCGACGCTTTTCCTGCCGGTTTATCAGCGCGGCGGCCTGTTCTCGGTCGGCGACGCGCATTTTGCGCAAGGCGACGGCGAATCCTGCGGCACCGCGGTCGAAACCAGCGCAAAATTCGTCGCGAAGTTCGATGTGCTGAAAGGCGAGGCGCGCCGGCGCAAGCAGAACGACCCGTCCTACGAGCATCCGGGCTTCTTCACGTCACCGGAGATGGGCGTGCCGCGCCGCTTCTATGCGACCACGGGCATTCCGGTCAGCCGCGACGGCATGCGCAACGAATCCGAAAACCTCACGCTTGCCGCGACGAACGCGCTGCTGAACATGGTGGACTACCTGGTCGATGCCCGGGGATTCACGCGTCACCAGGCTTATTGCCTGATCAGCGTGGCCGTCGATCTGAAGGTCAGCCAGGTGGTCGATGTCCCGAACCTGATCGTCTCCGCGTTCCTGCCGCTGGATATTTTCACCGGCTGACAGTGTGCCCAGGCGAAGCCGGGCAGGGCTTTTCCAGCACCTGAATTGCGTGCCGGTGCATGCCGGCTTCTTTGCATTCGAAACGCTCGGCCACTAACGCGACGAAGGGCAGGGCGATTTGCCGCGCAACAGGGCTCAGTGTCAATGTCAGGAAGACGACGCCAGACGCTCAGCGTGAAGTCGGGGCGGGAATGGCGCAAGAGGGAGTGCGGGCATGAGTCCTCCAGAAACCTCTTGCTGAAGGAATATCGAGCTGTCGGCCGTTTGTTAGGCGGCCGTTAAAGGGTATCCGCTTTGCGCAGCAGGCCGGCGAGGCGCGCGGCGGACTCCTGCGGGTGCGTGAACAGCGTCATGTGGGGGCCATCGACCTCGGCTACCTGCGTCCGGGGTGCGATTGCCAGCACCTCGTCGAGCATCGCGCGCGGAATCACATCGTCGCGTGGCGAGGCGAGATAGCCGACCGGCACGCGGCAGCCGGCGAGAAGGGAACGCGCGTCCACGCCGAGGGCCGCACGTGTGCGCGCGGCAAGCACGCGGGCATCGACACGCCGCCATGTCTGCGCCTTGGCTTTGCGCATTTCTTTGGAGGCAAAGCCCGGGATACAGAACCGCAGGCGCCGGATCGTTCGCACTACGGCGACGACGGGCGTAATCAGCGCCAGGCGATAAGCGGCCAGTGCCGGGTGCGGCGGCGTCACGAACGAAGCGCACAGGATGACGCCGGTGACTTGCGAGGGCCGCCGCGCAGTAACCATCAGCGCCAGCGGTCCGCCGAAGGACCAGCCGAGGATCACGCACTTGCCTAGCGGCTCGATTGCGCGCTCTACTACGGGGATCAGGTCTTCGTAGGAATTCGGACCCGCAGTCGGGTACGTGACGACCACGGGATCGATCCACGGCGGCAAGTGCGCGAGCAGCGGACCGAAGAAAATCCCGGTACCGTCCAGGCCGGGCAGCAGCACGAGCGTCGTTTTGGTCACGGCTTCGAAGAACCCAGCCGGGGCGCGTGCGTGATGGCGATGCTGACCCACACAGCGATCGTGAAGTAGAGCGTCAGCCACGACACGTCGTTTTGCCAGGCCCCCCAGCGGTTTTCGACGATGCAGCGCGCCAGCAAAGTGCGCAAGCCTTCCGCCAGCGGCAGGCTGCCGTCTCCCGCGGCAACGGTGTGCCAGCGCGCGAGGTACATCGGCACGTCCACGCTCACCATGTACATCACGTAGCCGCCGGCGCATACGCAGGCGATTTCGAGGAAGCGCGCGGTGCGGGCTTCGACCTGGGGGCGCAGCGACAGGAATCCGGCCAGGCCGATCAGGGCGGCGAGCGTCCACAAGGAATTTTCAACGGCGTGCAGCAGGTAGTTCGACGTCACGACCGCGCTCCATGAAAAGATCTCGGCCGCCACGATGATCGGCACGATCAGCTTGCCGGCGATCGAAGCCGTCCTGCTGGACGTGCCGGCTTCGCCCAGGAGCAGCGCCCACTGGATGGCAAAGCACAGCTCCGCGACCGTGGCGATCGTGCGACCGACGGCGATGCGCGAAATGAAATTGTCGTGCAGGCAGATGCGCGGCACGTCGACCATCGGAAATACCGAGCGGAAGGCGCAGCCGAGGACGTAACCTGCGGACAACCATAGCTGGATGCCGCGGGCGGCAAACAGCCCCGGCACGTGCGCGGCGCGGCGAATGAGATGCCGTGCCGACCAGGCGAGCAGCAGCACGTTGACGACGGCCGCTGCACACAAAGCCAGCCACCAGGTTTTCAAGGCGGCGTCCATCAAACGTCACCCATCGGCGGGCAATCGCATCAACGGTTCGCCGGCGCGAATGATCTCGCCTTCGCGCGCGTGCTCGTGCATCGCGAAACCCGGCGGCGCGAAGACGATGATGGTCGAGCCGTGCTGGAACCATCCCATCTCCTGGCCTTTGGCGAAGCGCGCGTCGCATGTCATGACGTTCGGGCCCCTGTAGCGCAGGTGCAACAGCACGTCGAGGAAGTGCAGGCGAATGCTCGCGACGAGGACCGCTGCCACCGGTACGAGCAGCACTTCCTGTCCGCTCGCCTCGAGTCGCATGCGGATCAGCGCGCGCTCGTTCTTGCAGAACAGCCGCTCCACGCGATTCAGCGCGATCGGGTTCACGTTCCAGGTGTCGCCGGAGAAATAAGTGACGCGGTTCACGCGGCCGTCGTGCGGCGCATGGAAGCGGTGATACATGGTCGAGGTAATGCGCAAGGTGGCGTAGCTGCCGTTGCGGTAGGTCGCGACGAACTCGGGATCTCCGATCAGGTCGTTGAGCGTGTAGGGGAAGCCCTTGGCCTGCAGCAGTTGCACGCCGTCGAGCTTGCCGCTTGCGCCGACGATGGCGTCGCAGGGACTCACCAGCACGGCGGGATCGGGATCGATCGGCCGCGCACCCGGCTTCAATTCGCGGATGAAGCAATCGTGCAGGCTGGAGAAACTGGTTTTCTTCGCCTCATGCAGGCGCAGGTCGGCAAACCTGCGCCAGATCGCGATGGAAAAGCGTGCGACCAATGGTTGCTCGATCTTGCTGAACCAGCCCATGAACCTTGTCATCAACTGGCGTGGAATCCGGTTGGTGACCAGGAAATTGATGTCTTCCTGCTGCAGGATGCGCAGCATCGCGGTGCGGACCGTCATGGTCTTGTAATGCTCCTGTAGTAGTAAAGGCTGCCGGCTATGCAGTCGACCGCGGATTCTCGCCGATACGGATTCCGGCCCCTGCGCCCGACAATCTTCATTTCAGCAAAGGATGCGGCATGCAGCAGTTGGTGCTTTTGGTTGGTCTCGCCGTCGCGGCGGTTTTTTTCCTGCCGGCGGTGCGCATGCGGCTCGAATTGTCGAAAGCCAAGCACCCGTCGCTGACCGGCCACTCGCGCATGGCGCGGCGTGTCGCGGCGCTGATTCCGTACTACGCCTACGACGAGGAAAAGTTTTTCCGCTCCGACGCCGCACCCGTGGAAATCGCCGAGCGCCGGCGTGCCGGATTCATGCGGCTTGCCGAGCTCTATCGCCGCAAGTTCGCGTGCAGCGCCGCGCTGACCGCGCAGGCCGAGGGCGGCATTTCCGATCTGCAGTTCACCAGCCGCTATCGCGTGCCGTTCCAGTACGGCCAGTACCTGCGGCAGCACCTGAAGGGCGGCGCCTTCCTGCAGTCGTCGGAAGGCGTGACGGTCACCGACCTCGACGGCAACCGCTTTTACGACCTGGCGGGTTCCTACGGCGTGAACGTGTTCGGCAACGACTTCTACAAATCCTGCATCGCAGAGGGCTGCGCACGCGCGGCTGACCTCGGCCCGGTGCTGGGCGGCTTCCATCCGTCGGTCGCGTATAACGTGCGCCGTCTGCGGGAGATCTCGGGAATGGACGAAGTGTCCTTCCACATGTCGGGCACCGAGGCGGTGATGCAGGCGGTGCGGCTCGCGCGTTTCCACACCCGGCGCAGCCATCTCGTGCGCTTTTGCGGCGCCTATCACGGCTGGTGGGAGGGCGTGCAACCCGGCATCGGCAACCCGGTGACGCAACGCGAGACCTACACGTTGAAAGACATGGACGAGGACGCACTGCGCGTGCTGCGCCGGCGGCGTGACATTGCCTGCGTGCTGGTGAATCCGCTGCAGGCTCTGCATCCGAATGCCAGCGCGCCCTCCGATGGCTCGCTGGTCGACAGCGGACGCAGCGCGCATTTCGATCGCGAGGCCTACGCGGCCTGGCTCAAGCGGCTGCGCGAAGTCTGTACGCAGCGCGGCATCGTGCTGATCTTCGACGAAGTGTTCGTCGGCTTTCGCCTGGCGCCCGGCGGCGCGCAGGAATATTTCGGCGTCAAGTCCGACATGGTCACCTACGGCAAGTCGCTCGGCGGCGGCTTCCCGGTCGGCGTGGTCTGCGGTGTCGCGAGCCTGATGCGGCGCTATCGCGAAGACAGGCCGGCGGACATCTGCTTCGCACGCGGCACGTTCAACTCCCATCCATACGTGATGACGTCCATGCAGGTGTTCCTCGAACGCCTCGAAACGCCGGAGGTCCGGGACATTTATTCCGGGCTGGACGAGTTGTGGAACGGTCGCGCAAAGAAGCTGAACGCGCGCCTGGAAGAGGCCGGACTGCCGGTGCGGATGAAAAACCTGTCCTCGATCTGGACGGTCTGTTTCACGCGGCCCTCGCGCTACAACTGGATGCTCCAGTACTACCTGCGCGCCGAAGGGCTTTCGCTCAGCTGGGTGGGCACGGGCCGGCTGATCTTCAGCCTGAACTATTCGCAAGGGAATTTCGACGCCGTGTGCGACCGCTTCGTCGCGGCCGCGCTGGCGATGGAGAGGGACGGGTGGTGGTGGTCCGATCCGGCCCTCTCCAACAAGTCCATCAAGCGCGGCATCCTGCGCGAGATGATCGCGCAACGATTCTGATATGCAGCTCAGGCGCGGTGAGCCCGCAGCGACTGGTCGATCAGTTCGCCGCGCATCAAGGCGACGGGCGCCTTGTGGTAGAGCTTCAGGTCGTGGAAGGGGTCGGTCAGGATCTTGGTCATCCACACCAGCCCGGTCTGCACGTCGCGAATGAAGAACAGCTGGACAGTGCGGAACACGAGGCCGCTGGCGCCGATCACCAGCCACATCTTGCCGACCTGGCGCACGAACTCCATCGCGCCGCTGGCGCGCTCGAAGGCACCGAACAGCGTCGGGTCGATCAGTAGCAGGCCGGGCGAGAGCGCCCAGACCGACAGCAGCACGATCTTGCGCCGCAGGTTGTAGCCGACCTTGATTTCTTCCTTGCGCTCGTGGGTGAGCTGGTTGACCTCGTCGAAGCCCTTCGGCTCGAAGAAGAAGTGCCCGGCCTGGCGCGTTGTCATGGCGACCAGCCAGCCGATCATGGCCGCGGCCACGGGGTAGAAGAACAGCATCACGTAGGCGCACAGGAAACTCGACGCGCTGATGAAGTGCAGCGTCTGGTTGATCCTGCTGTGGTGATAAAGGCGGTGGTCGTCCCAACGCTGGGTTTGCAAAGCCTCGAAGAAATTCTTGATCACGCGTCCTCCTTTTGGACTGGGCAACGAACAGGTACCGCGCGTACGCCTGAGTCGAATACGGGTACACCGCGTGCACCCTACGAAGACACTACTACACGCTTGCTACAGCATCGTGACGTTCACGCTACGGTCAATCCGGTGTCTTGCAACCGTAATGCCGCGGTCATGCCGTAGTCACGCACGGGTGACAGCATGCCGGTCCAATGGAAGAGACTGCGGATTTCCTCGTCGAGCAGTTCCCGCGCGCGCGTTGCAGCCTGCGTGTGGCGGTGGTCACCGAGACCTACGCACCCGAGGTCAACGGTGTAGCCCTGAGTGCCGCGCGCTTCGTCGAAGGCCTGCGCAGCCGCGAGCATGAAATCCTGCTGGTGCGCCCGCGCCAGGATCGCAGCGATCGCGCTACCGACCAGCGCGAGATGCTGACCCAGGGCGTGCCGATCCCGAACTATCCCGGCCTGCGCATGGGACTCCCGGCAACACAGGCCCTCGTGCGGCTGTGGAACCGTACCCGTCCCGACGTCGTGCACGTCCTCACCGAAGGCCCGCTCGGCTGGTCCGCCGTGGCCGCGGCGCGCAAGCTGAAGCTGCCGGTCATTTCCGATTTCCGCACCAACTTCCACAGCTATTCGCGCCATTACGGCGTGGGCTGGCTGAGCAAGCCCATCCTCGCCTACCTGCGCAAATTTCATAACCGCACGCTGTGGACGCTGGTGCCCACCGAGGCATTGCGCGCTGAACTGGCGGCGCTGGGTTTCCGCAACCTGCGCGTGGTGTCGCGCGGCGTGGACACCGCGCTGTTCGACCCGGGGCGCCGCAGCGCCGGGCTGCGCGCGAGCTGGGGCGTGGACAAGGACGATCCCGTGCTGCTGCACGTCGGCCGCATCGCGCCGGAAAAGAACCTCGGCGTGCTTGCCGATGCCTATGCGGCGGCGCGCGCGCGCTCGCCGCGATGCCGGCTCGTGATGGTCGGGGACGGCCCCGCGCGCGGAGAATTCACGTCGCGCTGCCCGGACGCGATATTTGCCGGCACGAAGCGCGGCGAAGATCTCGCCGTCCACTACGCCTCGGCGGACGTGTTCCTGTTCCCCAGCCTGACCGAGACCTACGGCAACGTGACGCTGGAGGCGCTGGCAAGCGGCCTCGCCGTCGTTGCGTTCGATTACGCCGCCGCGGCGGAAGCCATTCGCCACGACGACAACGGCCTGCTGGCGCCGCTCGGCGATTCCACCGCCTTCGTTGGGCTTGCCGCATCCATCGTGGCCGATGTCCCGCGCGCGAGGCGGATGGGAAATCTCGCCCGCGAAAATTCGCTGGAGCTCGGCTGGGACTTCGTGGTCAGGCAGCTGGAAACCCTGCTCGAGGTGGCGGCCGGCGTGGCGCCTTCGCAGGGCACGGACTCCACCGAGTCGCGCACGCACGACCCGAGGCCCCAGGCGATGTAGGGAGTCGCGGGCACGCGGCGGCGTGCCTGCCTCGCCGCAGCCGCCTTCCGCAATCGGAAGGTGTTGGCTTTCCCTGCATTCAAGTTCCTGTGTAGTATCCCGTTAACGGTCGGGTCGCCTCGATGCGATCCCCCGTTGGCCGTTGCGGCTGGTTGCCTCATTCCGGGCATGCGCAGCGGTGGAACAACGATAAAAACAACAAGAAAGAAGAAGAATAAAAATGAAGATCCTCTCCGGCCTTGCCGCGGCATTCCTGACTTCATCGATCGCGGGTTGTGGAGGTGGCGGGGACGGCGGTTCCAGTGAGCCGCCCCAGCCCTCGACGCCTCCAACGCCGCCGGCACTAACCGCCAGCGTTTCGTCGCTGGCGCTAGCAGCCTCTGGCCAGACACTCTATTCCCCGTCCTCGACGATCCAGCCGCCGCTGCCGACCGGCGTACCCCGGAAAATCACCATCACCAATACGGGCAGCGCTCCGGCCACGGGAGTCACTGTGTCCAGTTCCGGCTTGCCATCCGGGACCTCCATCACGTCGGATACCTGCAACGGAGCCACGCTGGCCGCGTCCGCATCCTGCACGCTGACCATCACGCCAGGGAGCACTCCCACGCACACGGCGGGCAGCACCACTCCGACGCCAGCCACGGTCAGCATTTCCGGCGGTAACACCAACACTGTCGCGGTATCCGTCTCCGTGCTCACTTACGGCAGCCTGTACCAAAACGGCTATGTGTTTGCGCTCGACGATACAACGGCAGACACCGCGAGCGTCGGCGGCAAGGCTGCGGCGCAGACAGACTCCTACGGCAGCTGGGGAGCAACCTCATCGGTCGGCGGGATCAACGAGACGTCTACTGCTCTCGATGCCTCCTCGAATCCGCCGACCAGTTGCAATGGAAATCTGGATGGCGCCTGCAACACCGCCCGCATCAAGTCGTTCGCGGGAAGTAATTTCAGCAGCTACGCGGCGGGCAAATGCGGCGGCACGATCAGCGGACGTTCCGACTGGTACCTGCCCGCGATTTGCGAATTCGGGTTTGCCGGGAGTGCCGGTTGCGGGTCGTCGTCATTTCCGACTTTGCAGAACATGCAAATCAGCTTGATCAGCCATGGCGGCATCGAAAACATTGGCGGCATTGCCGATGCATTTGTAAATCAGTGGAGCTCCACGGAAAGCGCGATGTTGAGTTCGGCGGTATGGCAGTACGATTTTACCTACGATGTGAATGGAACCAACGGCCGCGCCTTGAAGAGCTCCACAGGAAGCATACGTTGCGCGCGGGCGCTAACGCCCTGAGGATCACTGAAATTCTCCTGGTTGTATCCGACGAGCGTGATTCCGGCGGATCGATTTTCCAACAACAAGAAGAAGAATAAAAATGAAGATTCTTTCCGGCATTTCTGCGGCATTCCTGATTTCATCGACTGCGGGTTGCGGAAGTGGCGACGGTTCCAGCGCGCCGGCTGCGCCAACCGCACCGCAAACGACGCTCTCGGTCAGCGTTCCGTCGCTGGCATTGGCCGTCAGCGGACAGACGGTCTACACCTCCTCATCGATCCAGCCGCCGCTGCCAACCGGCAAGCCGAGGACGTTCACGGTGACTAATACGGGCAGCAATACTGCAACCGGGCTCGGCGTTATGCCGAGTGCCGTGTTTCCGCTGGGGACTTCCATCTCGTCAAATACCTGTGGCAGCGCGCTGGCGGCCGGTGCGTCCTGCACGGTAACCGTCACGCCGGGGTCCGGAACGACTCACACGGCGGGAGTGACAAGTATTACGCCGGTCACCGTGAGCATTGCCGGCAGCAATACCAACACCGCAACCGTGTCCGTCTCGGTGCTGACCTACGGCAGCGTATATCAGGGCGGTTATGTGTTTGCGTTGGACGACACGACAGCGGATACCGGGAGCGTCGGCGGCGCGGTGGCGGCGCTGACGGATCAGTCTGCGGCCGTTGCCTGGGGGCCGAACGGCTCCTCCATCGGTGGAATCAGCGAGACGTCTACCGCCTCATCGTCTTCTTGTGACGGCAAGTCGGACGGCGCCTGCAACACCGCCAGGATCAAATCGGTGTCGGGATCGGATTACAGCAGCTACGCCGCGAGCCAATGCGATGGCACGATTTCCGGTTATGCGGACTGGTATCTGCCGGCGATCTGCGAGCTCGGTTACACCGCAGTGAATGCCTCGCAAGACTGCCTGAGCCAAGTCTCCCCATTGGTGCAGAACATGCGATCCAGTCTGATTGACACCACTGGCAGCGGCGTTGCTTTTTCCGAGTATTCCTGGAGTTCCACAGAATTGGCAGTAGGACCGAGCTTCGCTGCCTGGATAGAGTCTTTTGGTGGTAGTTACAACGGCAACATTGACATAGGTAAGGCCATTACATCTTCTGTCCGCTGCGCGCGCAAGCTGACGAACTGAGCCGCGCCTACCCCGCCGAATCGCGACACATCGCCATAACTAATCGGGGCCTTCGTGGCCCCGGTTGCTTTTGAGCCGGCGCAAGCTCTGCCAGAATCGCGGACATGAAAACCACGCGCCCCGCTTTTTCCCGCTGGATCGAATCCAGCAACACCATCACCCGGCAGTTCCTCGCCATCGGCGGCCGGCCGGACATCGTCAGCCTTGCCGGCGGGTTACCTGCTGCCGAGCTATATCCGGTCGACGCGATCCGCGAAGCCACCGACAAGGCGCTGAAGCGCTGGGGCACGCGCATCCTCGAGTACGGGCCGATCGAGGGCCTGCCTGCGCTGCGTGAAGCCATCGCGGCACGTGTCTCGGCCGAGTCCGGCGGCAAGTTTGGCGCAGAAAACGTGATCCTGACGACCGGCGCGATGCAGGGCCTGGACCTGGTGGGCAAGGCGCTCATCGATTCCGGTGATGTCGTCGTCGTGCAGGCGCCGACCTACCTGGGTGCGCTCGATGCATGGCGGTCGCGCCATCCACGCTATGAAAAGCTCCCATGGAAGTGCGAGGGTCCTGGCTT
>DASZTG010000088.1:0-13825 GCA_035548375.1 Burkholderiales bacterium | reverse complement strand
TGGTTCAACGAGGGCCAGCCGATCCTGTGGTGGAGCCCGGACCCGCGCATGGTCCTGTTTCCGCCGGAGTTCAGGGTTTCGCGCTCGCTGGGCAAGACGGTGCGAAACGGCCGTTTCGAAATCCGCGCCGATACCGCCTTTCGCGACGTCATGCTCGGTTGCAGCCAGCCGCGCACCAGCCAGGCCGGCACCTGGATCAGCGCCGACATGATCGATGCGTACTGCCGGCTTCACCTCGCGGGCGTCGCTCACAGCGTGGAGACCTGGCTCGACGGCGAACTCGTCGGCGGCCTCTACGGCATTGCCCTGGGCCGCGCCTTTTTCGGCGAATCCATGTTCATGCGGGTGACCGACGCTTCCAAGGTCGCGCTCGTCGCCCTCATGCACCAGATCGAACTCTGGGGCTTCGGACTGGTCGATTGCCAGATGAACACCCCGCATCTGGCGTCCTTCGGGGCGCGGGAAGTGTCGCGCGCCGAATTCACGCGGCACCTGCGGGAATTGATACACTATCCGCCGATTCCGGCACCCTGGCGCCTGGCTCCGAACCGATGACCAAACGGCGATGACGCAGCTCAACGACCTGCCTTTTTCGGTACTGCAGTTCTACGCGACGGCCCCCTATCCGTGCAGCTACCTGCCCGACAAGCTGGCGCGCTCGCAGGTCGCGACACCCAGCCACGCGATAGACAGCCAGGTCTACAGCGAACTCGTCAAGGTGGGCTTCCGCCGCAGCGGGGCTTTCACCTACCGCCCCTACTGCGACCATTGCCGCGCCTGCGTGCCGGTGCGCATCGTCACCTCGGATTTCACGGCGAACCGGTCGCAACGGCGCGCGTTTGCGCGCCACGACAATCTCGAAGCGCGCATGCTCGACCTCAAATACCATCCCGAGCACTACGCGCTCTACCTGCGCTACCAGTCCCATCGCCACAGCGGCGGCGGCATGGACCACGACAGCCGCGAGCAGTATCGCCACTTCCTGCTCCAGAGCAACGTGCGCTCCAGCCTGGTGGAATTCCGCGAGGACGGCCGCCTGCGCATGGTCAGCATCGTCGATCGCCTCGAAGACGGCCTGTCGTCGGTCTACACGTTTTTCGAGCCGGAGATCGCGGGTGCCAGCCTGGGCACCTTCAACGTCGTTTGGCAGGTCAACCTGTGCAAGCGGCTGCGGCTGCCCTACCTGTACCTCGGTTACTGGATCGCGCAAAGCCGCAAGATGGCCTACAAGATCAACTTCCAGTCGCTGGAGGGCCTGATCGATGGCCAGTGGCGGCGGCTGCCCCGCGACGCTTCGCCGCCCGAGGCGGTTTGAGGTTTTCCGTTCGCCGCAATGGCCCGCCCGCGCGGGTGAAGCATCCTCGTGCTTTATAGCCTTGCCCGGCCGCTGCTGTTCCGGCTCGATGCGGAACGCGCGCATCGCCTGACCCTCGACGCGCTCGATTTCGCCCGTGCAGTCGGCCTGTCCGGCCTGATTGCCCGCACCGTCCCGGCGGCCCCCGTCAAGATCATGGGGCTCGAATTCCCGAATCGCGTCGGGCTTGCGGCCGGCCTCGACAAGAACGGCGATCACATCGACGCGCTCGGCGCTCTCGGATTCGGCTTCATCGAAATCGGCACGGTCACGCCGCGACCGCAGCCGGGCAATCCCGCGCCGCGCCTGTTCCGGCTCGCGCGCGCGCGCGCGATCATCAATCGCATGGGCTTCAACAACGACGGCGTCGAACGCCTGGTCGCGAACGTGGCACTCGCCCGCTATCGCGGCATCCTCGGCATCAACATCGGCAAGAATTTCGACACGCCGATCGAACGCGCGGCCGACGACTATGTGCTTTGCATGCGCGCGGTCTATGCCCGCGCCAGCTACATCACGGTCAACATCTCGTCGCCGAACACGGCGAACCTGCGCCAGTTGCAGCAGGCCGGCGACCTCGAGCGCCTGCTGGACGCCCTGGCGCGGGAACGCGTAGCACTTGCCTCGACCCACGGCAGGCGCGTGCCCCTGGCGGTGAAAATCGCACCCGACCTCGCGACGGAAGACATCGACGGCATGGCCGCGCTGTTCATCAGCCGCGAAATCGACGCGGTCATCGCCACGAACACGACGCTGTCCCGCGAGGGCGTCGAAGGACAGCCGCATGCCGGCGAAACCGGCGGCTTGAGCGGCGCACCGCTGACGAAGCGGGCCACCGACGTGCTTCGCCGTTTGTGCGCGGCGCTGGCGGGACGCCTGCCGGTCATCGCCGCGGGCGGCATCATGTCGGCCGCGGACGCGCGCGTGAAGATCGCCGCGGGAGCCAGCCTCGTGCAACTGTACAGCGGACTCGTCTACGCGGGTCCGGGGCTCATCGCGGAAACCGCGCAGGCCTTGCGCAGTTCACGCTGACACCGCGTTATTACCTTAGCGCCATCTCGCATAAGATCGAGCTGCCCGGGCGTTATAATGCGATGCTTTGCGCTCGTGCCCACCATCGCCGCATGAACATCCGCGCCGAACTCCCCGCCGCTCCGCAACTGAATCTCGGTTTCGGCCTGCGATTCCCCGACCTCTACCGCCGCAAGGGCCTGATCGAGGTCGACGCCGCATTCCTGGATTTCCTCGGCGCCGCCGATCCGCAGCTGCGCGCGGCCATCGAGGCATGGCGCGGGCGCGATGCCCCGCCGCCGCCAAAAGAGCACTCCCAGCTGCTGATCGACCTGTCGCGACACCTCGAAGATTTCGTCGCGCGCCTGTTCGGCATCGAGGCCGAAGCCGTCGCGCTGGCCGAGCGCCACTTCGAACTCGCGCCGTTGTATTCGTGCAAGCGGCTGTTCGTCCAGCGCAAGGCCGTCAATGCCTACAAGGCCGACGCGGCCTCGGCGTTCGACGGCGCGCAGCTCGAATCGCGGCTGGCTTCCTGGTTCGACGGCCAGTGGAGCGAACTCGAGTTCGCGCGCAACGTCACGGAATGGCTCAAGGACGATGCCGCCAACGCGGAAAAGCTGGACACCGCGTTGCGCTACGCGGCGTGGGTCGTGCACACGGCCGATGGCAGGCGCAAGCATCGCGACGGCGTGCTGTTCAGGATTCCGAAGAAGCTCGACTTCCAGCACCTGGTGCCGGTCGAGACCCGTACCGAGGACGGCGTCACCGTGCACACACTTTCGCACGTGCGCCGGCGCCACGGATTCGCGTTGACGGACACCGGCACCGACCTGGTCGGTGCATTGGACGAAACGAACTATTGCATCTGGTGCCACGAGCAGGAAAGGGATTCATGCTCGCACGGCCTCAAGGAAAAGCCGGCGACGCCCGAGACGCGGCCGGCGTTCAAGAAGACCGTGTTCAACGTGCCGCTGGCGGGGTGTCCGCTGGAAGAGCGCATCTCCGAATTCCAGAAGCTCAAGAGCGAAGGCGTGGCCATCGGCGCGCTGGCCATGATCACGCTGGACAACCCGATGGCGGCGGCGACCGGCCACCGCATCTGCAACGACTGCATGAAGTCGTGCATCTACCAGAAGCAGGAGCCGGTCAACATTCCGCAGGCGGAAACGCGCACGTTGAAAGACGTGCTGGAGCTGCCGTGGGGATTCGAGATCTACTCGCTGCTGACGCGCTGGAATCCGCTCGACCTGAAGCGGCCCGTGCCGCGCGCGCCCAGCGGACGGCGGGTGCTGATCGCGGGACTGGGGCCGGCCGGATTCACGCTCGCGCACCACCTCATGAACGACGGCCACGCGGTCGTCGGCGTGGACGGGCTGAAGATCGAGCCGCTGCCGGCGGATTTCTCAGGCGTGGACGCGGCCGGCACGCGCACCGCATTCGAGCCGGTCTACGACGTCGAGTCCCTGTACGAATCGCTGGATGACCGCATCATGGCCGGCTTCGGCGGCGTCGCCGAGTACGGCATCACCGTGCGCTGGGACAAGAATTTCCTGAAGCTCATCCGCCTGCTGCTGCAGCGGCGCGAGGAGTTCGCCATGTTCGGCGGCGTGCGCTTTGGCGGCACGCTGGAAGTAGACGACGCCTTCGCGCTCGGATTCGACCATGTCGTGCTGGCGGCCGGCGCGGGCCGGCCGACGGTGCTCGACATTCCGAACGGCCTGGCGCCGGGCGTGCGCACCGCGTCCGACTTCCTGATGGCGCTGCAACTGACAGGCGCGGCCAAGAACGACTCCATCGCCAACATGCAGGTGCGCCTGCCGGTCGTCGTGATCGGCGGCGGCCTGACGGCCATCGACACCGCCACCGAATCGCTCGCCTACTATCCCCTGCAGGTGGAAAAATTCCTGCGCCGGTACGAAACGCTGTGCACCGAAGGCGGCGAGGAAAAAGTGCGCGCGGCATGGACGCTCCCGGAGCGCGGCGTCGCCGACGAATTCCTGTCGCATGCGCGCGCGATTCGCGCGGAACGCGCGCTGGCCGCGGATGAAGGCCGCGAGCCGCGCGTCCTGGAGCTGCTGCAATCCTGGGGCGGCGTCACGCTCGCTTACCGCAAGCGCATGGTCGACAGCCCGTCGTATACGCTGAACCACGAGGAAATCGAGAAGGCGCTCGAGGAAGGCATCCGCTTCACCGAGAATCTCACGCCGGCGAAAGTCGTCGTCGACGAATTCGGCCGCGCCGCCGGCCTGACCTTGACCTCGCCCGGTCCCGGCGGCGAGAAATTCGAGGTGACATTGGCCGCGCGCACGGTGCTGGTCGCCGCGGGTACGCAACCCAACACCGTGCTGGCACGAGAAGATGCGCGCAACTTCACCCTGGACGGCCGCTACTTCCAGGCCTGCGACGAATCCGGCAATCCGGTGCACCCGGAGAAAAGTGCCAAGCCGGCCACGCCGCAGGTGCTCCTGTCGAAGCGCGAGGACGGCCGCTTCGTGAGCTTTTTCGGCGATCTGCATCCGTCATTCGCGGGAAATGTCGTCAAAGCCATGGGCGGCGCCAAGCAGGGTTATCCCGTGGTGAGCCGCGTATTGTCGCGCGTTGCACCCGCCTCGACGCTCGACGACGCCGCATTCTTCGAAAAGCTGAACGGCGAATTGCGCGCGACCGTGCATGAAGTCATCCGGCTCACGCCGACCATCGTGGAAGTCGTCGTGCATGCGCCCCAGGCCGCGCGGAAATTCCGGCCGGGCCAGTTCTACCGGCTGCAGAATTTCGAATCGCTTGCCGGCAAGGTGGACGGCACCCGCCTCGCCATGGAGGGCCTGGCGCTCACCGGCGCCTGGGTCGACCGTGACAAGGGCCTGGTGTCGACCATCGTGCTCGAGATGGGAGGCTCCTCGGACCTGTGCGCGCTGCTGAAGCCCGGCGAACCGGTCATCCTCATGGGCCCGACCGGCACGCCGACGGAGATCCCCGCTGGTGAAACCGTGACGCTGGTCGGCGGCGGCCTGGGCAATGCCGTGCTGTTTTCGATCGGCCAGGCCTTGCGCGCCGCCGGCTCGCGCGTCCTCTACTTCGCCGGCTACAAGAAAATCATCGACCGCTACAAGATCGCGGAAATCGAGGCGGCGGCCGACGTCGTGGTCTGGTGCTGCGACGAAGCGCCGGGATTCGCGCCCGGTCGTGCCGGCGATCGCACGTTCACCGGCAATATCGTGCAGGCGATGGAAGCCTATGCCAGCGGCAAGCTGGGTGCGCAGTCCATTGCGTTTCGCGACACCGATCGCATCGTCGCCATCGGGTCGGACCGCATGATGGCTGCGGTGGCGGCGGCCCGACGCGGCGTGCTCGCAGCACACCTGAAACCGCACCACTTCGCCATCGGCTCGATCAATTCACCGATGCAATGCATGATGAAAGAGATCTGCGCGCAATGCCTGCAACCCCAGGTGGATCCCGCGACCGGCGAGCGCAGCTACGTGTTCTCCTGCTTCAACCAGGACCAGGCGCTCGACCGAGTGGATTTCCCTGGCCTCGCCGCGCGCCTGTCGCAGAACACCGTGCAGGAAAAGCTGACCGCGCAGTGGATCGGCCGCTGCCTCAGGCATGCCGGCTGGCGGCCGGCCGCGTAGCAAAGTGCAGCCCGGCCTGGCCGACCGCATCGACGCGGCCCTGCCGCAGACGCAGTGCACGAAATGCGGCTTCGACGGCTGTCGTCCGTATGCCGAGGCCCTGGCGCGGGGCGAAGCGGATCTGGATCGCTGCCCGCCCGGCGGCGCGGAAGGCATTCGCGAGCTTGCGCGCCTGCTCGGACGCGCGGAAAAAGCGCTCAACGCCGCGAACGGCGTCGAGAAACCCCGCAGCGTTGCGCTGATCGACGAATCGCGCTGCATCGGCTGCATGCTTTGCGTCAAGGCCTGCCCGGTGGACGCCATCGTCGGCGCGCCGAAGCTCATGCACACCGTGCTGACCGAATCCTGCTCGGGCTGCGACCTGTGCCTGCCGCCCTGCCCGGTGGATTGCATCGAGATGATGGAAGTGGCCGCGCTTGCGGAGCGCGGCAACCGCCATGCAGCGAAACTGGCGGCGCGATCCACCCACGAACTCGCGACGATGTTCCGCCAGCGCTATGAATTCCACCGCACCAGGCTGGCGCGCGAGCACGTCGAACGCGGCGACCGGCTCGCGAGCAAGGCAAGTCACACGCTGGCGGCACTCGAACGCCTGCCGGCAAGCGCCGACACGGATCGAAAGAAAGCGGCGGTGCGCGCCGCCATCGATCGCGCCCGCGCCCGCCGCAACGCCGGGGGCAAGCCGTGAACGCGGACAAACGCGCCGAGATATTCCGGCGGTTCCGCAAGGCCGATCCCGATCCCGCCACCGAGCTGGTCTATCGCACGCCTTTCGAGTTGCTGGTCTCCGTCATGCTTTCCGCGCAGGCAACCGACAAGAGCGTGAACCTCGCGACGGCCGTGCTGTTCCCGGTCGCGAACACGCCCGCGGCGATCCTGGCACTCGGCGAAAAAGGCCTGACGCCGTTCATCCAGCGCATCGGGCTGTACCGGACCAAGGCGAAGAACGTGATCGCAACGTGTGCGCTGCTCGAGCAAAAATTCGGCGGCAAGGTGCCGGAGCACCGCGAAGACCTGGAGAGCCTGCCCGGCGTCGGCCGCAAAACGGCGAACGTCGTCCTCAACGTCGCCTTCGGCCATCCGACCATCGCGGTGGACACCCACATTTTTCGCGTCTCCAACCGCACCGGCATCGCGCCGGGAAAAAACGTCGTCGAGGTGGAGAACAAGCTTCTGAAGTTCGTGCCGGCGGAATTCCAGCGGCATGCGCACCACTGGCTGATCCTTCACGGTCGCTATGTCTGCAAGGCGCGCAAGCCGGATTGCCCGACCTGCCTGATCCGCGACCTGTGCGAATTCAAGGCGAAGACCAAGGCCGATGTTCAATCCGTCCCGCGCTGACGTCCGCCGCTTCTTCTTCGATGCCTGGGGCAAATACCGTTCGCAGGCGCCCTTGGAAGGCCTGGAGCGCACGGCGGTGGAAATCATGCTGCTGCACCCGGAATTCCATGCCCTGCTGGACGATCGGGAGCGCAACATCGATCGCGAGTACGCACCGGAAGACGGACTGGTCAATCCGTTCCTGCACCTGTCGCTGCATATTGCGATCGCCGAACAGTTGTCCATCGACCAGCCACGCGGTATCGCCGTCGCGTATCGGGAACTCGCCGCCACGAAGTCCGAACACGACGCGCTTCATGTGCTGCTGGAGTGCCTGGGCGAGACCGTCTGGCGCGCACAGCGCGAACGGTCGGCGCCGGATGAGTCCGCGTATCTCGAGTGCATCCGGCGCGCGCTGGGTTGAGGCGAACTACTTGACCGACAGCGTGGAGCGGCCGGCAAAGTAGGCGATGATCTCGGCAATTTGCGCGTCGTCGAGGTCGTGCGCCTGCCCCTGCATCACCTCATGCACGCGGCTGCCTTCGCGATATTCGCGCAGGACCTGCCCGGCATAAGCCGCGTTCTGGCCGGCCAGTATCGGAATTTCCGGTGCCGCCGGTTGGTCGCCCTGCGCGCCATGGCAGGCGACGCAGCGTTCGGCAACAACCGGGGGAGTGGCTTCGGCCGCCCGCGCGGCCTTGGGAATGGCCGCGTAATGGGCGCCGAGGTCCGCTATGTCGCGCTCGCTCAATGCCCCCGCCACGTCGCGCATGGTGTTGTGCGAACGCTTTCCGGACTTGTATGCGCGTAACGCTTCGACGATGTATCCCGCCGACTGGCCGCCGAGCTTCGGCATGCTCTTGAATCCCGAAACGCCGTGGCAGGCGTTGCAGGTCACGGTCTTGCGCATGCCGGCGACCGGATCGCCGTCGATCGCCTGCGCGCCGGTGCATGCGGCCAGTGCCACGATGCCCCAAAGCATTGCCGTCTTCATGGCCGGTCTCCATTCAGCACGCAAAATGGAAAGCACAAAAAATAAAGAGGAGCATGAAGCTCCCCTTTAAGGATTTCGCAACTTCGATTCCGGCTCAGTACTTGACCTTGAGGTCTCCGCTCAGGCTGGAGAAATACGCGGCCAGGTCCTTCATGTCCTGCTTGGACAGATTTTGCGCCTGCGGTCCCATCAGCGGATTCTTGCGCTTTCCGGCCTTGTAGTCGTTCAGTGCTTTTTCCAGGTAGTCATCCGGCTGGCCGGCAAGCCGGGGATACTCCGGCGCGATCGGCGCGTTGCCTTCCTGCCCATGACAGGCGGTGCACACGGCTGCCTTTTCCTTGCCCTTTGCAGCATCCCCGCCGGCGATGGCGTTGCCCGCCCCCGCGAAGCCGATTGCCGCAACCATCGCAATCCAGATCTTGTTCATGGCTTTCATATGTCAGGTTCCGATCAGGCTCATTTCGCCGAGTAATAGGCCGCGAGGTCCGCCATGTCCTGCTCGCTCAACGTGGCGGCGATGGCCTTCATGCTCGGATGCGTGCGATCCCCGGCCTTGTACGCCTTCAGGGCACTGACGATGTAGCCCGCATTCTGGCCGCCCAGCTTGGGAACGTGATAGGTCTCCGGATAGGCCGTGCGGAATCCCGCGATGCCGTGGCATCCGGCGCACATCTGCGTCTTGTTTTTTCCTGCGGCGGCGTCGCCTTCGGCATGCAGCGGGGCCGCCAGCAAACAGAGCACGGCGGACAGGCCGGCCAGGGTGGAGATACGCATGTTCATGGCTTGAAACTTCCTCGGTCCGGAATCGGAGTCCTGAAAAACCGCGCAACTTTAGCCGAAGCGCGTGGGCCGGTCAACGCTCCAGCCTAGCCGCCGGGCAGCGGCGCGCCCTCCGTGATATCGATGGAATGGCTGAATTTCCGGTCATGCGTGTCCTCGACCTCGATCTTGAGCTGGCCTTTTTCCTCGGGCGTGAAGAAGAAGCGGAAATTCGGATTGTCGGAAATGGAAAAATTCACTTCCGCGTCCAGGACCGTCTTGCCGGCGTAGGTCACCTTCACGTTGCGCACGAACTGCGCGACCTGGCCCTCCTTGAAATCGGCCGCGAGCGGCGATTCGTTCGGGTGGCGGATCAACAGCTGCACGAGGTTGGGCTTGTGGTAGCTGATGGTTTCGTCGTCGAAGCGCAGCTTCATTTTCCCGAGCAGGGATTCCGAGAGCTTGGCGCCGTTGGGGGCGGAACAGCCGCCCGCGGCCTTGACCCAGCGCTGCGACATGTAGAGCCTGCCGTCGTTCATTTCCGCCACGGCGCGCACGAAGCTGAAATCCTCGAACCGCAGGCGCGTCTCGACCTGCGCGCGCCCGCTTTCCGGCGTGAAATGGAACACACCCGCCGCGGGAGACGGATTGCGCTCGACGATCACGTAGATCGATTTGATGTATTCCTCCGGCGTCTGGTCGATCTGCGCCTTGACGACGACCGGCACCGTCGAGGCATCGTCAGCCCGCACGTTCAGGTAAACACGAATGATGTCGCGCGCGTCCGGGTTGATGACGCGATCGCCGAACATGAGCTGCTTGATCGGCTCCCAGTACTGGCTCTTCGAAGCATCGGGTTCGGCCTTTTCGTTCGCGGGGGAAACGACGGAAAACGCCGCAAGGCAGGCGGCCAGCACAAGTTGCAGAAAGAATTTCATTTCTTGCTCCGATAAAACCGGGACGCAACGTCTCGACACCGGACCAGTATAGCGCGGGGATGCGCAATCGAATGGGCTGGCGCGAATCCACGATGATCGCTTGCCCGGCATCGCGAACCTGGTTCGGCCAAGCGCTGTTCCGCCCCATGCAGAGAACGCATGGGCGGGCGCTCCTGGCCACAATGAACCGTATTCTTGCATCGTGAACCTGGATGCGCCGAGCGCCGGTCCGCCCCATGCGAAAAACGCATGGGCGGGCGCGATTTGCCACGATGACCCGCGTTCTCGCATCGCGAACCTGGAGCCGCCGAGCGCCGGCCCGTCCCATGCGAAATACGCATGGTCGGGCGCGATTTGCCACGTTGACCCGCGTTCTCGCATCGCGAACCTGGAGCCGCCGAGCGCCGGTCCGCCCCATGCGAAATACGCATGGGCGGGCGCGAAGCAGTTCCTGGTAAGGCCGCTACTCCCACTCCAACTCCGCATACGCAGCCGTCACATTGCGGCGGTGAAACAGGTCGAACAGCTTCCAGTTGCCCGATTCCGAGAGCCCGACTTCGTCCGTGGCTTGCTGGATGGTCTTGCGAGCGCGCAAAGCCGCGCGCGTCTCGTTCAGGATCTTCGTGAAATAGCGCTCTTGAGCGTCAAGCGGCTGCGGCCAGGGCTGCGTATTGCTCCCATGCCCAGGAACGTAGTGATCGGCCGGCATCGCACGCAACTGCTTCATCACGGCAAGGAATCCCGTGATCGTGCCGTCGATGACCGGCGTGTGCGTGACGAACAGCAGGTCACCCAGCCAGAGCGTTCTCGTGCGCGCATCGAACACGGTCAGGTCGTCGTCGGTGTGCGCCGGTGGCCGAGCCTGGATCGTCACCGCCCTGCCGCCGAGGTCCAGATCGAACTTGCCATGGACCAGCAGCGTCGGCTTGACGATTTCAGAGCCCTCGGCGGCCGCACCCAGGTCGCGCTTGAGCGAATTCGCGTACGAGCGGGCGCGCGCCGCGAGTTGCGCCGGATAATTCTCGTGGGCGATGAACTGCGGCTTGTCCTCGAGAAACGCCGCCGCACCGAAGAAATGGTCGGGGTGAACGTGCGTGAACACGACGTAGCAAACCGGCAGCGGCGTGACTTTCCTGATGGCTTCGCGCAACGCCTGGCCGACCGCGAGTGAACCGCCCGTGTCGACCGCGAGCACGCATTTTTCGCCGACGATGAAGCCGATGTTGGCGTTGTCGCCAAGGTTTTCGGCGGTACGCTCATCGATGCTCCCGAAATGCACATAGTTGCCGGTTGCGACTTCGACCGCTTCGAAGGTCGCAATGGCGGCAGCCTCGGCGAGCGCCGAAAACGCGGCGAGCAACGCGAACAATACGGCTTTGATGACAGGCTCGAGCATGTGCATGGCGGAAACCCAATGGTAGACCAAGCCGATGCGGCGGGCTTGCCGCGGACGCGCGCGTCGTTTACGGTGCGGACGATGCATCGTCCGCTCGCTCGCCTCGCCTGCCTCGCCCTGCTGCTGCTCGCCTTGCCGCCGGCCCTCGCGCTCGACGATGTCGCACTTCACCCGCAAAAAGTCGCCGAAGGCGTCTACACTTTCGTGGGAACGCCAGGCGAAATTTCCACCGGCAACGAGGGGTTCGTCGCCAACGGCGGCTTCATCGTCGGCCCGAGCGGTGTCGTCGTGGTGGACACGGGGACGTCCTACCGCCACGGCAGGCGCATGCTCGACGCCATCGCGAAAATTACCGACAAACCTGTCGAACTCGTGATCCTCACGCACGCGGTGCAGGACTTCATTTTCGGCAATGCCGCGTTCGCCGAGCGTGGCATCCCGATACTCGCGCACCGCGAAACGGCGAAGCTCATGAAAGCGCGTTGCGATCATTGCCTCGAGAACTTGCGCGCCATACTGGGAGACCAGCTCGCCGGCACCAAACTCGTCCTGCCACAACGCGAAATCGATTCGAGCACGACCGTCGAGGCCGGCGGGCGCACGCTCGACCTGCTGTTTTTCGGCTGGGCCAGCACGCCCGGCGATATCGTCGTGCGCGACAAGGCCAGCGGCGTCCTGTTCGCGGGCGGCATGGTGTCGATCGACAATGTGCCGGACATCCGCGACAGCGATTTCGAAGGTTGGCAACGCGCACTTGGCGAGCTCAAGGCCCTCCAGCCCGTACAAGTGGTCCCGGGCCACGGCCCGGTCTCCGGCATCGAGGCCATCGCCGCGACCGCCGGCTACCTGGACGCCCTGGACGGCAAGATGAAGGCGCTTTATGCCGAAAGCACCAGCCTGATGGACTCGGTGGAAAAGGCCGCGCTGCCGGCGTATTCAACGTGGCCCCTGTATGCCACGACGCATCGCCAGAATGCGCTGCACCGCTACCTGCAACTCGAATTGCAGGAGCTGGGTGGCGATCCGCGATCGACCGCGCTGCCATCCCGATGACACCGTGCGGCGCTTTCCCTTATAGAATGCTGCGTCTTTCGAAAAGCGGGCTGGACGCAGGATGGGCAATCGACTGAGCAAGATCTACACGCGCACGGGCGATGCCGGCACCACCGGCCTCGGCGATGGCGCGCGCGTATCGAAAGACAGCCTGCGCATCGAGGCGATCGGCGCCGTCGACGAACTCAACAGCGCGATCGGCGTCTTGCTGGCGGATGCGGTCTCCGACGGCGTGCGCGCCTGCCTGCACGCCGTGCAGCACGACCTGTTCGACCTGGGCGGCGAACTCAGCATCCCAGGCTATACCAGCGTCGGCGCCAAGCATGTCAAGCGTCTCGAAAACGAACTGGACGGCTACAACGAAAATCTCGCGCCGCTCAAGGAATTCATCCTGCCGGGGGGCTCCCGCGCCGCGGCACTTTGCCACGTCGCACGCGCGGTATGCCGGCGGGCGGAACGCCGGGTCGTCAGCCTCGCCGCGGCGGAAGCCATCTCGCCTGCCCTCCAGCAATACCTGAACCGGCTTTCCGACCTGTTGTTCGTGCTGTGCCGCGTCCTGAATGGCGAGGCCGGCGTAAGCGACGTCTATTGGCAAAAGGGCAGGAATGGCAACCAACCTGCCTGAAGCCCTGGCGCCGGAACAGCTTTCCGCCCTGCTGGCACGCTGCGCCCTGCGCGACCAGCGCGCCTTTGCGGAGCTTTATCGGTCGAGCTCGGCGAAACTGTTTGCGGTCGCCGTGCGTATAACCCGTAGACGGGACTGGGCCGAGGAAGTCTTGCAGGAAGCATTCGTCAACATCTGGAACCACGCGGACGGCTACAACGCCGCGAAAAGCGCGCCGATGACCTGGATGACGGCGATCGTGCGCAACCGGGCCCTGGACTGGCTGCGGCGGCCGCGCGAGGTCGAGATCGGCGAAGAGCACGAAGAATTGCTGGCCTCGATCGCGGACGAATCGCCCGGGCCGGAGGAGCTGCTGCGGCAATCGCTGGATGCCGGTGCGCTGGCCGAGTGCATGAAGACGCTGACCGACGAGCAGCAGCGCAGCATCTCGCTCGCTTTTTTTTACGGGCTGTCGCACGGGGAACTCGCCGAGCAGATGCGCAAGCCCCTGGGCACGGTGAAGACCTGGATCCGGCGCGGGCTGGAGCGACTGAAGGGCTGCCTGGACGCAGCCGGCGTATGAAGGTGATGACTGGCGCGGCCGCGGCCGCGATATCGACATGAGACTGGCGGGCGATGATCTGCGCGACAAGCTGGCTGCCGAATACGTGCTCGGCACGATGTCGGCGCGCGCGCGCCGGCGTTTCGAGATCCACCTTCGCAGCAACCCGCAATTGCGCCGTGCCGTGGCCCAATGGGAAGAA
>DASZTG010000087.1:0-1542 GCA_035548375.1 Burkholderiales bacterium | reverse complement strand
AAGTACTCCGGGGACCTGGCCAAGGCCCTGGCGATGGGCGCCCAGGTGGCGATGATGGGCTCGGCCTTCGCAGGCACTGACGAGGCGCCGGGCGAGGTGTTCCTCTACCAGGGCCGCTCCTACAAGGGCTATCGCGGCATGGGTTCGCTGGGCGCGATGGCGCGCGGTTCCGCCGACCGCTATTTCCAGGCTGAGGTGCAGGACTCGCTGAAACTCGTGCCTGAAGGCGTGGAAGGCCAGGTGCCGTACAAGGGACCGGTCAGCGCCGTGGTGCATCAAACCATCGGAGGCCTGCGCGCCGCGATGGGCCTCACCGGATCGAGATCCATCGCCGAATTCCACAAGCGCGCGCAGTTCGTGCGCATCACCGGCGCAGGCCTGCGCGAAAGCCACGTCCACGACGTGGTCGTGACCCGCGAAGCCCCGAACTATCACCCCGGCGGGGAATAGGTGTTCCGGCTCGCTCTCAGGACGAGATAATATCTCGATCGAGGGGTGCGCATGGAATTGCTCGAACATTTTCACGAACACGGTTGGGCGCGGATCGCGCAAGGCCTTCGCCCCGACACGGCCACGGCGATGCGCGAGGCGGTGTGGCACGCGCTTGCCGAGACCGGTGTCCGTCGCGGCGAACCGTCGACCTGGACGGTCGAACGCCCGACGCATTTGCAACGCCTGAAAGAACATCCGGTCTTTCGCACGATATCCAGCCCAAGCGTGCTCGCGGCCATCGATGCGATCCTCGCGGGCCAGACCTACGAGGCGCCGAAGAATTGGGGCGCTCTCTTTATCGCCCTTCCGAGCAGAGATGCGTGGGACATCCCGGTGAGCGGCTGGCATATCGACGCGAAATACACGAGCGATCTCACACCGGTGCGCGGCGTGAAAACGCTGGCGCTTTTCGGCGATGTCGCGCCTCGGGGCGGCGGTACGCAAGTTCTCAGCGGTTCGCATCGTCTCGTGCACCGCTGGCTCAAGGAGAATCCGCCGCCCAGCGGTGCAAAAAGCGCCGACATGCGCAAGCTGCTCTGTCAGCATCCTTATATTCGCGATCTCCACGCGAGTGGCGATCCGGAGGAACGGGTCGAACGCTTTATGGACCGCACGGAAATCCACGACAGCATACCGCTGCAGATCGTGGAGTGTGCCGGCGCGGCGGGCGACGTATTTCTTCTCCATCCGCTCGCGCTCCATGTCGCGACGACAAACGCCGGTGATACTCCGCGGTTTATGCTCAGCGGCGGCGTCACGACCGATATGTGGGGATGGGCGTAGAACCGCCGGACGAATTTCCACGCTATAACTGGCCTCTCAGAGGAATACGCGATGCGCCTTTTTGTGTTTGTTGCTTTGGCAATGATGTACGTGCCTGCGTTTGCGCACGCCGCGGACCTTGCCGATGAAGGCCGCCCCATCGTCATCGGCAAGTCCTATACGATCCAGTCCAAGGTTCTCGGCGATACGCGGCGGCTGAATGTCTATCTGCCGCCGGATTACAAGGATGCGTCGCGCAAATTCCCGGTGCTGGTATTGCTCGACGGC
>DASZTG010000086.1:0-3853 GCA_035548375.1 Burkholderiales bacterium | reverse complement strand
GGGCGACAGGGCCGAAGGTCTCCTCCTTCGTGACTTTCATGGAGGTGTTCACGTCGGTCAGCACGGTGGGCTCGAAGAACAGCCCGCCCAGCTTGTGCTTCTTGCCGCCGGTCAGCACCTTCGCGCCTTTGGCGAGCGCATCCTCGATATGCTCCTCGACTTTCTTCACGGCGTTTTCGTCGATGAGCGGCCCCGTCGTCACGCCGGCCTGGATGCCCGGACCGACATTGAGCGCCTTGACCTTCTCGGCCAGCTTGGCGGCGAACTTGTCGTAGACGCCGTCCTGCACCAGGATGCGATTGGCGCAAACGCAGGTCTGGCCGTTGTTGCGATACTTCGAAATCATCGCGCCCTCGACCGCCGCGTCCAGGTCGGCGTCGTCGAAAACCAGGAAGGGCGCGTTGCCGCCAAGCTCGAGCGAGACCTTCTTGATGGTTTCCGCGCTCTGCTTCATGAGCACCGCGCCGATTTCCGTCGAGCCGGTGAAGCTGATCTTGCGCACCAGCGTGTTCGACGTGAGCTCGGCGCCGATCTCCTTCGCGCTGCCGGAAACGATGTTGATGACGCCCTTCGGGACGCCGGCGCGTTCCGCCAGTTCCGCGAGCGCAAACGCGGAATAAGGCGTCTGCGTCGCGGGCTTGATGACGACCGTGCAACCTGCGGCCAGCGCCGGCGCGGCCTTGCGCGTGATCATCGCCGCCGGGAAATTCCACGGCGTGATGAGGCCGCAGACGCCCACCGGCTGCTTGATGACGACCATGCGCTTGTCGGCTTGCACCTGCGGAATCACGTCGCCGTAGACGCGCTTGGCTTCTTCGGCGAACCATTCGATGAAAGATGCGGCGTAGGCGATTTCGCCCTTCGCTTCGGCGAGCGGCTTGCCCTGCTCGGTGGTCATCAGCAACCCGAGGTCGTCGGTGTTTGCGATCATCAGCTCGAACCACTTGCGCAGGATCGCCGAGCGCTCCTTCGGAAGTTTCGCGCGCCATGCGGGCAAGGCCTCGCTTGCGGCGCCGATCGCGCGCCGCGTCTCTGCGCCCCCCATTTTCGGAATGCTGCCGATCACGGCGCCGCTGGCGGGATTCGTCACGCCGACGGTGGCTTTCGAATCCGCGTCAACCCACGCGCCGTCGATGTAGCCTTGCTGGCGGAAGAGTTTCGAATCCTTCAGATGCGGCGCTTGATTCTTTTCGTGAGGTGCATTCATGGAAGATCTCCTGGCATATCGTGACTATCGTGACGACGTGACTGTCGTGACTGTCGAATCTAACTCTCGACACCAGATTTTACGCTACGGATCAAACCCCGAAGCATTTGAGCAGTTCGTGCAATGAGCTTGTCCAGCCGTTCATGCTCAACTTCGTTGATCAATCCAACGCGTTTGGCAATCTCGACCTGCGTTTCGAGCTCGGCTGGCCGATCCCAGCGCTATGTACAAAAACTGGGCAAACTCCTTATCGCTGTGCCTGGCTGCACCTTCCGCTCTATTCGCTGCCACCGAAACTGCGGATCGCCGGAGTTGCGAAGTCATACCAAACTGCTCTTCCTTCGTAAACTGCTTGCTGACCTCGTAAGTTTCCTGCGCGAGATCGATCGCCAGTCGCCAGACATCCAAGTCTTTATGGGATTTCAGGCCATCCCTTAGGTTCCGAAGGTGCAAATCTCGACAGTCACGACAGTCACGTCGTCACGACAGTCACGCTCCGTCAGAACGTTCCAGGATACGCCCCGCCGTCGATCAGGAAATTCATCCCGGTGATGTAGCCGGCCTGCTTGCTGCACAGGTAGGCGCAGGCGTCGCCGAACTCGTCCGCGTTGCCGAAGCGTCCGGCGGGCACGGTCTTCATGCGCGCGGCGTGCACTTCGTCGAACGGCTTGTTCTGCATTTTCGCCGCCGCCACGCTGCTGCTCTTCAACCGGTCGGTGTCGAACATTCCGGGCAGCAGGTTGTTGATGGTCACGTTGTGCGCGACGGTCTTGCGCGAGATGCCGGCGATGAAGCCGGTCAATCCGGTGCGCGCCCCATTCGACAAGCCCAGGATGTCGATCGGCGCCTTGACGGCGCTCGACGTGATGTTCACGATGCGACCGAACTTGCGCGACATCATGCCGTCGATGGTGGCCTGGATGAGTTCGATCGGCGTGAGCATGTTCGCTTCCAGCGCGGCGATCCACATGTCGTGCGTAAATTCGCGCCAGTCTCCGGGCGGGGGACCGCCGGCGTTGTTGACCAGGATGTCGGGACTGGGACATGCGGCCAGCGCTTCCTTGCGGCCCACGACCGTCGTGATGTCCGTGGCCACCGTCGTGACCTTGACTCCGGTGGCCTTGCGAATTTCTTCCGCGGTCGCTTCGAGCGCTTCTTTCCCGCGCGCGAGAATGGTCAGGTTGACGCCTTCGCGCGCCAGGGAAAATGCGCAGCCCTTGCCGAGCCCCTTGCTCGCCGCGCACACCAGGGCGGTTTTGCCTTTCAGGCCGAGATCCATGAATGGGTTTCCTTTGTTCGGGAATATTTCGTGGCGGCCGCACGCGCCGCCGGGGCGCTAATCGTGAATCAAGCCTGCGGCTTTTGCAAACGCCCCGCCGGATCCGCTGTCGAAGCACGGCACCACGATATAATCCCCTGATAAAAACCACAGAATATCCAATGCTCGCTCGACTTTCCGTGGTGGTCCTGCTGGCCGCCTGCACTCTGTGCGGCTGCGCCGCGGGCCCCAACCCGCGTGACCCCATGGAACCTTTCAACCGCAAGGTCTATGCGTTCAACGAAGGCGTGGACAAGGCGATCCTGAAGCCGGTGGCGAAAGGCTACGTCGCCGTCGTGCCGCAGTTCGCACGGCGCGGCGTCACCAACTTTTTCAACAATCTCGGCATGGTCGTGACGACGCTAAACGATGCGTTGCAACTCAAGGGCAGCAAGGTACCCGTGGATTTCGCGCGCTTCACCACCAACCTGGTCTTCGGCCTCGGCGGCCTCATCGACGTCGCTTCCGAGCTCAAGATCGAATTTCGCAACGAGGACTTCGGACAGACGATGGGATACTGGGGCGTACCCAGCGGCGCCTATGTCGTATTGCCGTTCTTCGGTCCCAGCGACGTGCGCGACGCGCCCGGACTGGCGGTGGATTTCGTCGCGAGCCCCTTCTTCTACTGGAATCCGGATCCCGGCGTGCGCTGGGGATTGTTCGCGCTCGACGTCGTCGACACGCGCGCCAACCTCCTGCAGGCCGAGAAATTCCTCGATACGGCGGCCATAGACCGCTATTCCTTCCTGCGCGATTCCTACCTGCAACGCCGCGAATACCTCATCTACGACGGCAATCCGCCGAACAACGCCGAATCCGACCGCAAGAGCCTCAAGGAACTCGAGGAAGAGGATCTGCAGGACGACCCGGTTCCCCTGCGCGCCGCACCAAGGACGAGAAAGCCCTGAGGTCGTCGCGTTGCGCGCGTCCCGCGCATAGCCGCGGCCGTGCCGGCGCCGCTTGAGCGGTGGTCAGGATTTTTCGATTGCGCGCGCGCCTTCATCCGTCGCCAATTCGGCGTCATCCATTTTTCGCGGCAACAGGAAGTCGAGCGGATGCTCGACCAGGCGACGCAGCAGGCGCGCGCCCAGAACCGCGAGTTCCCTGCGAGCGATGTTGTAGGCGCGCGCTGCCGTGTAGAGCGACAGGAAAAAGCTGACGCTCAGGTTCAGGACGAACATCGTCGCCACGCCGGCAAGCGCCCAGAAGAACCAGCCCGTCGTAAACCAGCCGCGCAAACCGGATCCCGCGAAGGCCAGCATGCCGGAAGAAAGCGTGACGTGGCGAACGTCTAGCGGCAATCCCAGGAACTGGCCGAAGACCGGGGT
>DASZTG010000085.1:0-21973 GCA_035548375.1 Burkholderiales bacterium | reverse complement strand
AACGCGCGACAAGACTGGGGAGGGAAGGCGCGCGACGACCGGCGGTAAAGCTTACTTCGCGCAGAAGTAAGCTTTACCAGTTACGCCGACGGAGGCTACTCCGGGGCGGCCGGTTGCGTCTCGCTGCGCGAATCGTATTCGCGCAGGCGGTTGTAAAGCGTCTTCAAGCTTACGCCGAGCATTTGCGCGGCCTTTTCCTTGACGCCGCCGCACTGCTGCAAGGTCGCGAGCGTCAGGACTTTCTCCACCTCGGCGACCGTGCTGCCGACGCGGATCTGCAGGAACGGCCCGCTGTTTGCCTGCCGCGATTTACCCGAATCCAGCGGCAGGCAGGACGCGTTCACCATTTCGTCCGCCATGATGTAGGCGCGCTGCACGACGTTGCGCAGCTCGCGCACGTTGCCCGGCCAGTGCCAGTCAGACAGGATGTCGTAGGCGTCCGCCGTGAAAACCTTGGACGTGCCTTCCTTCGCGTTCAGGTCCTTCAGGAAAGCGTCGGCGATGAGCCTGACGTCGCCTTCGCGGCTGCGAAGCGGCGGCAGGCGCATCGGGAATACCTGCAGGCGGTACAGCAGGTCCTCGCGCAGCTTGCCTTCGGCCACGGCATCCTCGGGCACCCGGTTGGTGGCCGCGATGATGCGCACGTCGACCTCGATCTCGCGATCCGAGCCGATGCGCATGAAGGTGCCCTCCTCCAGCACGCGCAGCAGCTTGACCTGCAGTTCGATCGGCATTTCGGTGATTTCGTCGAGGAACAGCGTGCCGCCGTTGGCGCGCTCGAAGTAGCCCTTGTGCTCGCGCACCGCGCCGGTGAAGCTGCCCTTCTCGTGACCGAACACCTCGCTCTCGATCAGTTGCGGCGAAATGGCGCCGCAATTGACCGGGATGAACGGATTCTTGCGCCGCCGGGAGAGGTCGTGCAGCGTCTGCGCGACGAGTTCCTTGCCGGTGCCGCTTTCGCCCGTGATCAATACCGTCGCCACGGTCGGCGCCACGCGCTGGATCTGGTCGTAGACGCTTTGCATGGTCGTCGAGGCGCCCAGCAGCCGGCCGAAGCGCCCCAGGCTGCGCAACTCGCCGCGCAGGTCGCTGATTTCCTTTTTGAGGTCGGTTGGCCGCGCGACCCGCGACAGGATCGCCTTCAGCTGCTTGATGTTGACCGGCTTGATGAGATAGTCGGCCGCACCCAGGCGCAGCGCCTCGATCGAGGTTTCGATGCTCGCGTGGCCGGTGATCATGACGACCTCGGTGGTGGCGCGCGACTCGACGTCCTGGAACAGGTCCATGCCGTCGCCGTCGGGAAGCACCACGTCGAGCAGGACGACGTCCGGGCGTTGCAACGCCATGTTCTCGCGCGCCGCCTTCAGGCTGGAAGCGGTCGCCACGGTGAACCCTTCGCGCGCGACGAGTTCCTGCAGGCTCTCGAGGGTATCGACGTCGTCGTCGACTAGCAGGGCATGCGGCATGTCTGGATCATTTCCTCAAATTTTGGTCGATTGCTTTGCGTGTAGTGGCCGGTGCAGCGTTGCGTTCTTCGGGACGCTGCGGACACCGGATCGCATTGGGACCGCGAGCGATAGATGGGGCAAGCCGAACCGACTTCAATCCCTGCCGAGATATTCGCCAAGACCCGAAAAATGTTCGACATGATGGCAGACTACCTTCAACGTCACCAGAACGGGCACGGCGATGAACATGCCGGCGATGCCCCACAACCACCCCAGCAGCAGGAAGGCGATGAAGATCATGACCGGGTTGAGCCTCAGCCTGCGGCCGACGACGACCGGTTGGATCAACTGCCCTTCCAGCAATACCAGCGCCAGGAACACGGCGGGCACCGGCCAGATGCGGCTCACGTCGTCGAACGTAATGGCGGCCGCAGTGCCCAGGATGACCAGGCTGGTGGTCGGTCCGAGGTACGGAATGTAATTCAGCAACATCGCCATCGCGCCCCACAGCAGGGGGTTCGGCATGCCGAGCACCTGCATCGCGATCGTGGTGGCAATGCCCAGGCCCGCGTTGATCACGGTTACCGTCAGGAAATAGTGACCGAGCTCGTGCTGGATTTCCCTTCCGACCTCGACCGCGTGGATCTTGTTCCGCAACGTGGGAATCAACCTCACGGTCTTGCGCAAGAACAGGTCCCCGGATGCAAGCAGGAAGTAGAGCAGCACCGTGGTCGAAATCAGGCCGGCCACCAGGTAAGGCGTCTGGCTCGCCAGTAACGCGCCAAGTCCCGGCGTCTGCACCACCACTTCCCTGGGCTTGCTGCCGGCCGCGATCCGCGTAATGGATTCGAGCTTGTCCGCCGCGCGCTGGACTTCGGCGACCGGCTGCTTGATCTTGCGCAATCTTGCCTCGATGGCGCCGAAACTCTCCGGCGCCTTGTCCAGCCACTGCGCCGCGGGATCCGCCAACGTATAGATTGCCGTTCCGAGCAGGCAAAGCAGCACGGCAATCACCAGTGCGGCACCCACCGGTTCCGGAAGACGGCGCTTTTTCAGCCAGCCCACAGCGGGCGCAAGCAGCAATGCGAACAGGACGGCGAACACGACCGGCAGCAGGAATGGCCGCGCGAAATGAAACGTATAGAGCGCGGCGAGTACGAACAAGCCGACGAGCGCCCAATGCGTTCGCGAAATGCGACCGGCCGGCGTGGTTACATCGTCGCCGGCATCGCCAATGCCCTCCTCCGCGCTTTGCGCAGCCACGACGGCCGGTGCCCGCATATGCGTTTGCATGGTTCTCCCGTGGGCGCGAATCGCCCTCCGAATGCGGGCTTGGACTGACGTGCAATCGCTTCGTTCCGTTTGCGGCGATTACGGCCAGCCCTTGCCGCAGCCCTGCAATTGTTACTGCCCGGCTCGTAATCCCTACCGGGATGCAGGGATGCGATCCGCATGATCGATGGACGCACGCGGCTTTCCCTGTCAGATACCGCCGGTTTTCCGGCAAACCGTTTCGTGGCACAGGGATTGCGATTGACGCTATAAAAAAATTCACAAGGCGTCGTCTCTCGCCGGAGGCAGCACAACAGGGAACTTCGATGTTCCGGATCGCCGGAACTAGACAACAGGAGCAGCAACATGAAGCACACGAAATGGATTCTTGCGTTGTCCGGGACGATCGCGATCGGAATTTCCGGCGCGGCGCGGGCCGACAGCAATTCGATGACGTCCGGCCTGTGGGGCTGGGATGATTCCTCCACGGCGCAAAGCCGCCCGAAGTCCTGGATACCGGGCACGTCCTACGGCTATGTGGGGATCGGCGTCGGTCCCTCGGACTACGAATTGTCGTGCGGCCCGGCATTCGGCTGCGATGAGACCGCGGTCGGGCTCAAGGTTTTCACCGGCGGCAAGTTCTCGCGCTATCTCGGCGTCGAGGCGCAATACGTATTCCTCGGCAAGGGCGAAGCCAATGGCGGCGACACGAAAGCCCAGGGTATCGACCTGAGCCTGGTTGCCGGCGTGCCGATCGGCGAATCGTTCAATATTTTCGGCAAGGTGGGCGGCATCTACGGCTGGACCCGCACGAGCGCGGTGGCGCCCGCGGCATCCGGCAACGAGTCGGGTTTCAACCTGAGCTATGGCGCGGGCGCGAGCTACGACATCAACCGGAACTGGGCGGTGCAAGGCGACTGGGACCACTATCGCTTCGACTACAACGATCGCAATGCCGATGCCCAGCTCTATTCGGTGAGCATCGTCTACAAGTTCTGATTGCGACAGGTATCTGGCGGTACCGCGGGCGCCGCAGGCGCTCGCGGCTTTTTCAACCGGGAACGGAGGCAGCCATGGGACTCGATCAACGCGGGACACCGGTATTTTGCGTGATGCCGGGCAAATCCGGATTGTGGGACGTCAAGGAGGAAGGCTTCGAGAAATCGCTTGCCTCCTTCGAGGAACAGGAGGACGCAATCGAATATGCGCAGGACCTGGCCGACACCAAGGACGGGTCGACCGTGAAAATATTCGACGAGCAGGGCGAGGAAATCAGCGCGGACTGAAACATCGCCGCTCAGGCGAATCGCCGGACAATCCTGTCCAGATAGACGCCGGAGCCAAGCGCTCCGCGAGAAGACCTTGCTTCGTCCAGCGCAACGCGCAGCAATTGCAATTTTCGCATCGCAATCCGGCGGGCGGCGCCATCCAGCGCGCCTTCCGATTGCAACAGGCACTCGAGGTCCGCTATGTCGCGCATCGACTGGACTTCCGGCGGGACGAGGCCGGCGTTCCTGAGGATGCGCATTGCCATGCGCATGTCCTCCGGCACGTGTGCGTCGTCGTCGAGGGCAAGCGGCTTGCCGCTGCCGGGCAAGGCGTCGAGTTCTCCTTTGCGCACGGCTTCTTCTATTTTTTGCTCGGCGATGTAGTCGAGGAAAGACAGGGACATGATGACTAGTGACGAGTGACGAGTGACGAGCAAAATTGTATCGGGGCTTTAAAAACAACGGGCCGCATGAGCGGCCCGATGATTTGTAATTCGCCGAAGGGTCAGCCCTTCACGCGGTTGCGGTATTCGCCGGTGCGGGTGTCGATTTCGATCTTGTCGCCGGTTTCGCAGAACAACGGCACATTGACCACGAACCCCGTCGCGAGCGTCGCCGGCTTCAGCACTTTGCCGGAAGTGTCGCCCCGCACGGCGGGTTCGGTCGTGATCTCGCGCACCACGCTGTTGGGCAGCGTGACCGAAATCGGCCGGCCGTCGTAGAACACCATTTCGCCGGGCAGTCCGTCCTCGAGGTAATTGAGGGCGTCGCCCATGTTGTCCTTCTCGACTTCGTACTGGTTGTAATCGCCGTCCATGAAGACGTACATCGGATCGGCGAAATAGGAGTAGGTGACTTCCTTGCGTTCGAGGATGACGTTCTCGAGCTTTTCGTCGGCCTTGTAGACGACCTCGGTGCCGTTGCCCGTGAGCAGGTTCTTCAGCTTCATCTTCATGACGGCTGCGTTGCGGCCGCCCTTGTTGTACTCCGCGCGCTGCACGACCATGGGGTCCTTGCCGACCATGATCACGTTGCCTGCGCGCACTTCCTGAGCCAGTATCATTGTCTTTCCTGCGCTAAAAAGGGTTGGGCGAAAAAGCGCGGAATTATACCCGTTCCATGCAGAAGCGGGCCAGATTTCCGGCCAGGTCGCCCGGGTCTCCCAGGCGTTGCGGCCACCTGGCGGCGATGCGATCCATCCTGCCGCGATCGCGCACGCATGCAGCCCAGGCGGCGGTCAATTGCGGCCGGTCGGCCAGGCCGTTCCACGCTCCCCACAGGTCGACCAGCCCCGGCGCCCTGTCGTCTTCGAGGTAGCGGGCGAGGAAGGTCTGCACCTTGATCCTGTGGTTGCTCTCCTGCTGGGGATAGGCCTGCCAGACGAAGGGGCGCGCCGCCCATTGCGCGCGCACGAAGGAATCCTCTCCCCTCACGAAATTCCAGTCGCATGACCATAGCACGCGATCGTAGTCGTCCTGCCCGAGGAAAGGGACGATGCGCCCGGCTATCGCGCCGATCCTCGTACCGGAGCCCAGGCCGGCCGCCACCATCGCCTGGGCAGCGGGAGTATCGGCAAACGCGACGGCAGTCACGGGCCCGCCGGCCGACTGCCACGCGGCGAACAACTCCGCCAGCGGCGCCTGCGGATAGCAGAACAGCGAAGCCAGGATTTCGCCCGGCTCGCGCGCCGGAACACCGAGGCGGCCGAGAAAGGCTCTCTGTGCGTCCGCGTCCGACTGGAAAGCCTCGCGCGCGCGGTCGAGGTCGCGTTCCTTGAGCACCCCGCCCGTGCGCTCCGAGAATCCTGGAAAGAAAAAATACTTCGTCAGCGGCGGCTGCGGCGAAGGCAGCGCATGGTAGCGGTCGACCCAGGGCTCGGCGCTCAGGTATTCGAGGTTGATCCATACCGGCGCGCGCGACCGCTCTTTCATCGAACGCACGTAGGAAGCAGGCAGTTCGCAACCGAAAGTCTCGACCACGACGTCGGCCGGCTCGATGTCCGCCGGGAATTCCTGCGGCCAGCTACGAACCTCCAGCACTCCCAACGTTTGCACATCGCGCGCGGCATCGATGCCGGGCGCGAGCCGTCGGAAGCTCACCAGGTCGTCGACCCACAGCCTGACCGTGGCGCCGTGTTCGGCGGCAAGCTGGCGGGCGAGGCGCCAGCACACGCCGATATCCCCGAGGTTGTCGACGACGGCGCAGAAGACGTCCCAACGCATCAGGTCAGCCCATCCCCCCGTTGATGGAGATGACCTGACCGGTGACATAGGCCGCCTCGTCGGACGCGAGGAAAGCCACGAGGGCCGCGACCTCCGCCGGCGAGCCGGCGCGCTTCATGGGCACCAGCGCCTCGATCGCATCCTTCGGAAACGCATCGCCGAGGATGGGCGAGGCAATCACGCCCGGCGCAACGGCGTTGACGGTGATGCCGCGCGACGCGACTTCGAGCGCCAGCGATTTGGTCGCGCCGTGCAATCCCGCCTTGGCGGCCGCATAGTTGGCCTGGCCGCGATTGCCGATGACGCCCGCCACCGAGGAGATGTTGACGATGCGCCCCCAGCGCGTGCGGATCATCGGCAATAGCAGCGGCTGGGTCACGTTGTAGAAACCGTTGAGCGAAACGTCTATGACATGCTCCCACTGCTCGGCCCGCATGCCCGCAAGCGGCGCATCGTCATAGACACCGGCGTTGTTTATCAAAATCTGCACGGGTCCGCCTTCTTCGAGCCGCGCCAGTTCCGCGGCGGCGCGCTCGCGGTCGGTCACGTCGAAGGCAATGGCCTCGGCCTGCGCGCCGGCGGCGCGCAATTCCGCAACCAGTTCCCTTGCGCTGTCGACGCGCTTGTTCGCGTGCACGATCACGCGGACGCCCCGGGCCGAGAGCGCACGGCATACCGCCGATCCTATCGCCCCGCTTCCGCCCGTTACCAGCGCGCTTCTCACCTGTCGACCCGTCCCCTGGTTCATCGGAAATGAAAACTGTTTCGCCGGCTGCCATGCCCGGATCTGCTGCCGCAATGCGATTGCACCGGCAGGGAAATCATCGCACGCAATTCCCCGCGCACCAAACGGAAGCTGCGCGGCCGTGCGCCCGGCCGCAGCGTTCCATCGGCGTCGGCGCGACGTGTGCGGCCTGCGAAGCTGAAACTAAAGCCGCGAGCCGCACTCGAAGCAGTCGGCGGTCCCGATGCATCCGAGGCGTTCGGCGGGACGCAAGGCCATAGTAGAATTCCTCGTTGCGCGCGTCCGAAACCAGGGTTCATGAGCGAAACCGGCACCATCCAGCACTGCGATGTCTTCGTACTCGGCGGCGGCCCCGCCGGCTCCACGATTTCCGCGCTGCTGGCCGAACGCGGCTGGGACGTCGTCATCGTCGAGAAGGAACGCCATCCGCGCTTCCACATCGGCGAGTCGCTGCTTCCCCTGAACATGCCGCTGCTGCAGAAGCTCGGCGTCTTCGAGGAGGTCAAGCGCATCGGCATGCCAAAGTACGGCGCCGAATTTAACTCGCCGGAACACGGCCCGCCGGTGACCTTCGATTTCAGCCAGGCGTGGGACAAGACCTACCCTTCGGCGTTCGAGGTCAGGCGTTCCGCTTTCGATGAAATCCTGTTCCGCAACGCGGTCCGCCGCGGGGCGCGCCCGTTCGAGGAGTGTCGCGTCACCAACGTGACGTTCGCCAAAGGCGATGACGCGACGATCGAGGCCCGTCTCGCCGACGGGAGCACGCAGACCTGGCGCGCGCGGTTTTTCGTGGATGCCTCCGGCCGCGACACCTTCCTGGCCAATCGCTTCAAGATCAAGCGCCGCAACCGCTATCACAACAGCGCGGCGATGTTCGGGCATTTCACCGGCGCGCAGCGCCTGCCAGGCAGGCAGGCCGGCAACATCAGCATGTTCTGGTTCGACCACGGCTGGTTCTGGTTCATCCCGCTGTCCGACGGAACCACCAGCGTCGGCGCGGTCTGCTGGCCGTACTACATGAAATCGCGCAAGACCGACCCGACGACGTTCTTCATGGACACGATCGCATTGGCGCCAAAGCTGCAGGAGCGCCTGCGCGACGCGAAGCTCACGCACGGCGTGACCGCCACCGGGAATTTCTCGTACCGCGCCGATCGCATGCACGGCGAGCGCTACATCATGATCGGCGACGCCTTCGCCTTCATCGACCCGGTGTTCTCCTCCGGTGTCATGCTGGCGATGAACAGCGCCTTCCAGGGCGCCGACGTCGTGGACGCGAGCCTGCGCGATCCCGCCGCGGCGCCGGCGCTGCTGCGCCGCTTCGACCGCAGCGTGCGCTCCGGCGTCGACAATTTTTCGTGGTTCATCTATCGCATGACGCATCCCACCATACGCGACATGTTCATGGGGCCGGCGAACACGTTGCGCATGCAGGAGGCGGTGCTGTCGCTACTGGCCGGCGACCTGTTCCGCGGCACGCCCATCCACTGGAGCCTGCGCGCGTTCAAGAGCGTCTACTATTTCCTGAACCTGCTGCATCCCAGGCGCACCATGGCTGCCTGGCGGCACCGGCGCCGATCCCTGCGCGAGCGGCTCGCGGAAACACCCGGAACATGATGCAGGACATCGAAACACGCGCGGGCCTTCACTACGCGGGCACCGCGGAACTCGATGCGCTCCTCCTCGAAAGCCGCGAGCATGTGCTCGGCGTAATCGGATTCGGCATGGAGCGGGCGAGCGTCGATGCATTGGGCAGCCAATGGCATGCGCGCGACGGCATCACGTCAGCCTGGGTCGACATGACCGCGCCCGCCGCCGACCGCGTTTACGAAGTCTGGAGCAGCGCATCGCCGGTGCAGCGGGCCGCCAGCGGCCGCATCCGCAGCGCGCGCAATGCGCAGATCCTGTTCGGTTGCCTGGACATTCCGGAAGATTCCGGGACGGACTACGACGCGCTCATCTACGAGGACTATTGCCGCATCTTCGATCACCTGGACGACCTGGGCTACCCGAACCTGCTTCGAATCTGGCACTACCTGCCCGACATCCATCTGGACGAACGATCCCTCGAGCGCTACAAGCGGTTCTCGCTCGGCCGCCATGAAGCATTCGTCGCCAAGGGCCGCACCATCAGCGCCGACGCGCCGGCGGCAAGCGCGGTCGGCAAGCGGTCGGGAAACACGGTCATCTGTTTCCTGGCCGCGCCGCGGCCCGGCATCCCGATCGAAAATCCGCGCCAGGTCAGCGCGTATTCCTATCCCGCGCAATACGGCCCGCGCGGACCGACTTTCTCGCGCGCGCTGTTCTCGACGTGGGACGGCCTCCAGCAACTCTACATTTCCGGCACCGCGTCCATATTCGGCCACCTGAGCCAGCACGAAGGCGACGCCGATGCGCAGGCGCGCGAGACCATCGTCAATCTGCGCTCGGTCATGGACGAGGCGCGAATCCACGGCCTCATCGATGTGCGGCGGGGCACGGACATGCTGTTCAAGGTCTACCTGCGTCGTCCCGAGTATCGCGCGATCGCGGAGACGCGGTTGCGCGAAGCCTTCGGGGTGGCGCCTTCGATCGTGTACCTTGAAGCCGACATCTGCCGTCGCGAGTTGCTGCTCGAAATCGAGGTGGTTTGTGCAACCGGGTCGCGTTCGCCTTGAGGCAATTCGCTCACACGGCAAGGTTGGCGGCGCTTGCCGCCACGGCGTGCGCGGCGGTGACGTCCTTCGCCGGCGGAGAAAAACCGCTATGGGAAGCCGGCGCGGGGGCCGCGGTACTGGATTTTCCCGACTATCGCGGCGCGAACGAGCGGCACACGCTGGTGCTGCCGTTTCCCTACCTGGTCTATCGCGGGGATTTTCTCAAGGCCGACAAGGACAGCGTGCGCGGACAGTTCTACAAGGATGATCGCTTCGACCTGCACCTCAGCGTGAACGGCTCGATTCCCGTCGAGAGCGAGGACAATTCCGCCCGGCGCGGCATGCCCGACCTCGATCCTACGCTCGAGATCGGCCCGAATCTCACGGTCAACCTGAAGCGCACCGACACGATGCACCTGAACCTGCGCTTCCCGGTGCGCGCGGTCATCGCCACCGACCTGTCCCACGTTCATGACGAGGGATGGGTATTCCAGCCCCAGATCAACGTGGACTACTACGACCTGTTTCCCGGCCCGGGCTGGAACCTGGGCTTCGCCGCCGGCCCCCTGTTCGGGAACCGGCGCTACCACAATTATTTCTACGGGGTCGCCCCGCAATTCGCCACGGCGGACCGTCCCGCCTATGAAGCGCCGGCGGGATACGCAGGCTTGCAGGCGATCGCCGCGCTCAGCAAGCGCTACGAGTCCTTCTGGGTCGGGGGCTTCGTGCGCGCCGATACGCTGTCGGGAGCGGTGTTCGACTCCAGCCCGCTCGTCAAGGACAAGCAGAACTATTCCGTCGGCTTTGCCGTGGCCTGGATTTTCTCGCGGTCCTCGAAAATGGTGGTGGCCGATGACTGACCAACGCCGATCCGGCGCGGGCCCCCGCTACACCGTGCTGATCCCGAGCTACAACGCCGGTCGCAAGGCGGTGGAGACGATCCGGACGATCCGCCTGTCGGGCGAGCCGGTGTGCGTGGTGATCGACGGCAGCGACGACGGCAGCGGCGAGCAGCTCGCCGACCTGTCCCGCTCGGATCCCGGGCTGACCGTGCTGAAGCTGGCGCGCAACAGCGGCAAGGGCTCGGCGATCCTGCACGGCTTGCGGGACGTGATCGCGCGCGGCTACACGCACGTCCTGACGATGGATTCGGACGGCCAGCACCCCGCTGCGATGATCCCGGAATTCATCGCGGCGTCGAAATTGCGCCCCGATGCGCTGATCCTCGGCAAGCCGGTATTCGACCACACTGCCCCGCGGGAACGTATCATTGGCCGGCGCCTGTGCAACTGGTGGGTGGATTTCGAGACCCTGCATGCCGGAATCGGCGACTCGCTGTTCGGCATGCGCGTCTATCCGGCGCGGCCGCTGCTGGATGTCATGCAGGCGCACCGCTCGATGCGCCGTTTCGACTTCGACGCGGAATCCGCGGTGCGCCTGGTCTGGCGGGGACTGCGCCCGGTCAACATCGACGCACCGGTGCGCTACTTCACCGCCGCAGAGGGTGGCGTGTCGCATTTCCGCTATCTGCGCGACAACGTGCTGCTGGTGTCGATGCACCTGCGGTTGCTGACCGGTTTCATCCTGCGGCTGCCGTTGCTGGTGATGCGCCGCATCAGGTTTCGGGCGATCGAAAACTGACCGCCGTTTCGGCGGTCCAACCATGCCATCGGATCTTTTTCGGCTGACTTACGGAGCAAAAAAAATGAATGCCAATACCCCCGAACAGGTACTGCAGGAATCCAGGATGAGCGAACAGGAACTGCGCGTCGCGGAGTTGATGGTTGCGTCCCTGAACCTCGAAATGTCCGCAAGCGAAATCGACCCGGAAGCGCCGCTGTACGGCAAAGGCCTGGGGCTCGATTCGATCGACATACTCGAGCTCGCGCTTGCCGTGTCCAAGACCTACGGGTTTCCGCTGCGCTCGGACGATGGCGACAACGTCCGCATCTTCGGCTCGCTGCGGAGCTTGTCCGCGCACATAGAGGCCAATCGCACGAAATAACCCCTGGGCGGCGGCCGCCGCCTCATCGCCAGTGGCGGGTGAATCCGGGTAACATCCCTCGCTTCGGATTGCGCCGACCCGCCGGAAATATCGATGCCGATCTCCTCGCAGCGCAGCGGAAGGGACGAACGCGCGGCGTTGTATCCGCCCGAACTCCTGCCCGTTTTCAGCCAGTCATTCATCACCTCCTTCGACCTGTTCGACGAGTACGTCGCCCGCCTGGCGCTGGGCATCTACCAGACGCTCGGCCTCGACCGGATTTGCGCCAACGAAGTCACGGTCGCGGAATCGATGGACAAGGCGGGATTGGATTCCGCCGCGGCACTCGCGCCCACTTCCTGGATCCTCGCCACGCTGGCTTCGCGCGGCTGGATCGATCGCATCGTGGCGGCTGACGGACAATCGCGTTACCGCGGCCGGAGCACGCTTCCCATGCTGGAAACCGGGGAAATCCTGGAGAAGCAGCGCCAGCACGATCCCGCGTGCCTGCCCAGCTATGAAATAGCGGACATGGCAGCAATGCACTACCCGGCCGTGTTGCGCGGCGCAGCCAGCGGCGAGCAGGCGCTGTTCGGCCCCGAAGGCATCGTCCCATGGGTGCGATATTTCTCGAACGAGAATCCGTTGTATGCCGTCAGCAACAAGGTCGGCGCGGTTGCCGCCGCGGGATTGCCGGTTGCCGTCCACGAGAAAATCCTGGAAATCGGCGCCGGCCTGGGAAGCGGAGCCGACTCCCTGCTTGGCGAACTGCTCTGCAATGGCGGGGAGAGCCGGGCCCTGTCCTACCATCTCACGGAAATTTCGCCGCTTTTCCTGAAACGCGCGCGCCGCAACCTTTCCGCGAAGCACGGCAATACGAACCTGGTCTTCGCGGAACTGGACATCGACCGGCCGTTTCCGGCGCAGATCGTGGCACCCGGATCGTTTTCGCTCGTCTATGGCGTCAACGTCCTTCACGTCGCGCGTGATCTCGCGGCCACGCTCGCGGACCTGCGCCAGGCATTGCGGAGCGACGGCATGCTCGTCATGGCGGAATGCGTGCGGCCTTTTCGAAACGTGCCGCTGCCGATCGAACTCGTATTCAACCTGCTCGAATCGTTCCGCAATCCCGTGCTGGTTCCGCAATGGCGGCCGAACGGCGGCTTCCTGACGCCCGAGCAATGGACGGCTGCCTTGTCGGCGAACGGCTTCACCGACGTGCGCATCTTTCCCGACATCGCTTCCATCCGCGACGACTATCCGAATTTCATGATCGCGGCGATCGTCGCACGGCGCACGTGAATGCAACGCTAGGCGTGCCCGCCGGCGGACCGCTGTTCGACGGCCATTTCCCCGGTCGTCCAATCCTGGCGGGGGTCGCGGAATTGGCGCTGGCGCTGGATGCCCTGCGCCAGGACGGCAAGCCCCTGCCGATCAGCGGCATCGCCCATGCCCGGCTGCGCCAACTGGTGCTGCCCGGGGACCGGCTCGACATCATCGCCCGCGATGCCGGCGCGCATCGGCTTCGGGTCGACCTGAAGCGCGACGACGCGATCGTCGCCAACGCCGAGTTCATCCTGGGCATTCCCCGGGTTTCTCCCGTACGAGCGCAATCGAATGAAACTCTCGCCAGCGCCGCCCGCTTCCCCGCTCTTGACGAGCTGATCCCGCATCGGCCGCCGATGCGATTCCTGGACGCGATAACCGCAGAATCGGAATCCGGGCTGCGCGGGACGGCGGTAGTTCCCGCAACCTGTGCGCTGGTCGTTGGTGGACAGGCCCCCGCGCTGGTCGCCGTGGAAGCCGCGGCGCAGGCGGCGGCTGCGTGGGAGGCATTGCGTCGCAGGCGCACCGGAGGAAATACCGGTCCGCGCGTCGGATACCTGGTCGCGTTGAAGAGCATTGCGTTCTTTGCCACGCATGTCCCCGCCGGGCGTCGACTGGAAGTCCGGGTGGAGCTGGAGGCGGCGGCACTACCTCTTGCGCACTACCGGATCGCGGTCGATCTCGGGGAACGCGCCGTCGCAACGGGAACCGTCGCAACCTTCCTGTCCGGCGCCGACGCCTGAACCGCTCATCCCGCCTGCGGCGAACGCTGCGCCAGAATCGCGGCGAACACCAGGCTCAGGAACGCCCCCATTGCAACCGTCGTGCCGATCGCGCCGAGCACCGGCGTCGATGCGAAGCCGAGCACGCCAAATCCGGTGACCGTCGAAAGGTTGCAGAACAGTATCGATATCGCGGTACGTTGCGGGTCGCCTCTGCCCGGGTTTGCGCGCTCGAAGAACAGCGTGTAGTTCGAGCCGACTCCGACCACAAGAAGCAGCGCGACGAGGTGGAAGATGTTGAGGCGAGTTCCCAGGGCAACCAGGGCCGCCGCCGTGACGACCACGGCCGCGGCAAGCGGCGCGACCACCTCCCGGCAACGACGTACCGATTTCAGCGAAAGCGCGAGCAGGATGACGATGGCCACTGCCCCGAGGATGGCGAAGGCGAGTGCCCGCAGCCGGTAGCCGCGGTACAGGCCATCCAGCTCCCGCTTCATGTCCAGCAGCACGGCCTGGACGCCGGCGCTTTTCGACAACAGCGCTTCGATACGCGCGCCGTCGGCAACGCCATGCAACGGCATCATCGCGTACCAGCCGGCCTGCCGATGCGCCAGCAGCGATTGCAGCTTCAGCTCGATGCCGGTACCGGACAGATCCCGGGCTTCGACTGGCGCGCGCGTGCGCGCGGATTGCGCATCGACCAGGAAGGGCGCAAACGTCTCGTCGCGAAACGGCAGTCCCCTGGTCGCCTGCGACAGGTTGCGCTTGAGGGTGGCGGCATCCGGAATGGCTTGCGCGCGCGCGCGCTGTGCCGCGATGCTGGGCAGGTAGAACGCCGGCGAATCGAATCCCGCCAGCACGCCGTCGGCCTGCAAGGCCGCAAGGCCGCGGCCGATGCGCTCCGCCGCTTCCAGCACCGACTGCTCGGTCTGCCCGCTCACGATGACCAATGGCCCGACGTCGGGCGCGCCTATGTCGGAACGCATCTGCCGGTCGAGCTTTTGCAACGGCAATGGGACCGGACTCAGGCTCGACAGCTCGTCATCCCAGACCGCAAAGCCCTTGCTCGCAAGCCATGCCACCGAGACAAGGACCAGCACAGGCGCAACGAAGCGAAAACGACGCGCGCGATCGAGCGTGCGCATCAAGCCCGGCCCGATGCCGGCCGCGGTCTGGACGTGGTAATTCGCCGGCACGAGTTCCGGCAGGATCCACCGCGTCACGAATACCGCCACGGCGAGCCCGGCAATGGAAAACAGCCCGAGCTGCGACAGGCCGGGAAATCCCGAGAACAGCATCGCTCCGAATCCGAACGCCGACGTCAGCATGCCCAGTCTCAACGTGGGCCAGATGCGCTGCAATGTCGATTTGGGCGTGCTGCCCGGCACGGTGTTCGTGAACAGATAGATCGCGTAGTCCACGGCTTCGCCGATCAGGGTCGCGCCGAACCCGATCGTTACGCCGTGCACGGAACCGAACACGACGCTCACCGCGGCAATGCCCGCCAGCGCGCCGCTCGCGACCGGGACGAGGGTGAGGCCGAGCACGCGCAAGGAGCGATAGACGAACAGCAGGATCGCGCCGACCAGGATTGTGCCGAGCAAAGAGAATCGCATGGCATCGCGCTGGATGCCCGAGCGGCTCTCGACCGCGAAGACACCGGGTCCCGTCACGACCAGCCGCGCGCCGGCAGCCGGCCTTTCGCGCAGGGCTTCCGAAAAGGCCGCCCGGGTCAGCGCCAGCGCTTTTTCCTGGGCATCGATGTCGAAACCGGGTGCCCTGGTTTGCGCCACCAGCAACGCGCGGCTGCCGTCGGCCGAAAACCAGACGCCGTCGCGTCGCGGCGGACCGCCGCCTTGCGCCTGCAGCTTGTCGACCAGCTCCAGCATCTCGCCGGTCGGATCGCGCGGCAGGAGGTTTCCCACCAGCATGCTGGTGGGCGATCCCAGCATGTCGAGCTGGCGCTCGAGTCCGGCGCGGATGCCCGCCGCCGTGAAGCGATCCGGCGCGACGGCAGGGCTCAGGGCGTAGCGGTTTCGCAGCAGGAATTCGCCGTCCGCGCGCAACGAATCCCCTTCGCCATTGGCGACGTAGACGAATTCCGGATCTTGCCGCAGGCGCTGCGCAAGATCTCGGCTCAGATTCGCGCGGTCCGCCTCGCCCGCGCCTTCGACGCCGGCGAGCACCAGCCTCGATACGACGCCTTCGCGCAACTCGTCCACGAGGAACCGCTGGATCGGCGTCGGCGAGCCGGGCAGGAACGCCGCCAGGTCGGCGCCATATTGCGACCTCGCCACCACGATCGTGCAGGCGAGGACGAAGGCCAGCCAGAGGCCGACACGCGCGCGTGCCGGAAGGTTCAAGGCGTTTCCTGCTGGATCTTCATGACCGAACGGTCGCCGCGCGCTTCCTGGACCTCGATCGTGTCGACGCGCGCCTGGCTGCCTTCGATGCGAATCAGGCTGATGACCTCGTTCATCTTGCGATCTCGCGGCGACAGGAACAGTCGCCATTTCGCTTCGGTGCCTTCGAGATCCACGCGGTAGAACCGTTCCAGCGCCTTCAGGTCGCCCCCCAGGGTCGCGCGTATGCTTTCCACGAAGCCCCAGAGGACCGGATAGTCTTGCAGCTTGAGGACGCGACGCTCCTTGCGGCCGGGATTTTCGAGCGTCAGCTGGTCATCCGCCACGGACAAGGTTTCCGGCTTCGGCCTGAGCGTGCGTTTTTCGATGCGGCCCGGACGCGTGTACGTGAGCGTGCCGGATTGTTCCAGCGGAGAGGTCAGCACCTTGAGATATTTGCGCTCGACGAATTTCGCCTGCGAACTCTCGACCTGGGACAACTGCTTCATCAGCGCATCGATGCCCCACTCCGCCGCCGTGGCTGGAATGGCGGAAAGCAACGCCAGGAATATCGCGCATTCACGCAGTCGCATGCGCATTGGCCTCGGCCCAGAAGTCATAGAAGTTGAACCAGTTGTAGGGAGCAAGCCGGCAATAGTATTCGAGGCGCTGCGCGTATCGCGCGGCGCACTCGCGAATCTGCTCGTCACGCTTGCCGCGCTCGAATTTGGGCATGGGCGGCAGCCGCTCGAAGTGCAGCTCGTAGCGATTGCCGCCCCGGTACAGCGCCACCATGAAGACCATGGGGCGGCCGACGATCGCGGCGATGCGAAACGGCGCCGTCGGCAACGTCGCGATGGCCCCCAGGAATGGCACCCGAACGGCGCCGGAATCGAAAAGGCGGCGATCTCCCAGCATGCCGACCCAATCCCCCTCTTCGAGCCGCTCGTTGACTTTCATCATCGAGTCGACGGATCCCATTTCGATCACAACCCTGTCCAGGTCCGGGCTGATTGCGCGCGCCAGCGCATTCACGTTCCGGCTGTTGCGCTCGAACATCATCATCGTCACCTTGATGTTCTTCTCTTCGCCGAAAACATGCAGCGCGGCGAAGCTTCCGAAGTGCGCGCCGAGCAGGAAGCAGGGCTCGTTGCGGTCCCGCGCCTGGGCCAGGATCTCTTCTCCGTGGACCTCGACATCGAACTGCGAGAACCGGTTTCGCAAGAGGAACATGCGATCAAGCGCCACGGTCGCGAACACGTAGTAGTGGCGGAATACATCGGCGGTAGTCGGCGGCCGTTCCAGGATTTTTGCCAGGTACTGGCGCGATGCCGCCTTGCTCTTGACGGAGAACAGCAGGAAATAGACGCATATCGGGTAAAGCAGCACGCGCCCCAACGGCCGGCCCAGCGACAGCGCCACCCAGACCAGGAACCGCATGGCCAGATTGTTCGAGCGCTCCTTCTGCTCGAGCCAGGCCTGCGTCAAACCGCCTTCTCCCGCTTCGACCTGAGCGCGAGAGCCCGCGCGAATTCCTCCAGCGCCTCGCGCGGAAGCTTGCCGGTTGAATTGCGCGGCAGTGCATCCACCACGTGTAGCGGACGCGGCATGAAGACATCGTCGACGCGCGACCTCAACTGTTCGACGAGTTTCTCCCTGGGCAGGTCGGGAGCCACGACGAACGCGACAAGGCGCGTGACGTTGCCGGATTCCTCCGGCATGAAGAACACCCCGTCCTGCACGCCATCGATACCGTTCAACTGGTGGTTGAGGTAGGCGAGCGAGGTTCGTTTGCCGGCGATGTTGACGAGATCGGAATCGCGCCCTCGCAATTCGAAGTGGGTCGCATCGAGCAAGTCCACGACGTCCGTGAACGGCACCTCGGTTTCGACGTGGCCTCCGCGAACCCGTATCGAATCGCCATCGCGACCCAGGACAACGCCGGCCAGTGCATGCCAGATCGATCCCTCGGTGGTACGGCGAGTTGCCACCATGCCCGCCTCGGTAAACCCGTAGACCTCGTGAAGCGGAGCATGGTGCAAGGCTTCCGCCTCCGCCGCCAGCTCGCTCGAGAGCACTGCGGTGGCACAGACGATCAGGTGCAAGGGAGGCAGCTCGAAGCTGTCCGCGAGCATCGCCCGCAAGTGAAACGGCGTGGTCACCAGCACCCTGCGCTCCTTGACATCGGCGAGCGCGGTGCGCACATCAAGCGGATAGAAAGGCCGCGACGCATGGAACGCCAATCCGTTCCTGAGTGCCATGAGCAGCGATGACTCCAGGCCATACATGTGTTGCGGCGGCACCGTGCTGACCAGCGTGACCGGCGTTCCCGGTTCGAGCGCGAACCGCTGCGCTTCGCTGACTGCTCCGCGGCAAAGTGCCCCCCAACTCTTGCGGTGAGGCGTGGGATGTCCCGTCGATCCGGAGGTGAAGGCAATGGCTGCGATCCGGCCTTCCGGAAATGCCGGAACCCCGCCTTCAACGCGCCGCCGCGGATTTTCCGCCCCGATCGTCACGCGTTCGATCGACGCGGGTTCCGAAGCGTCATCGACCAGCGCATACAGGCCGCCGTGCTCTTCCTGCAATTGCGCGAGCATCGAAGGCGTCCTGTTGGGAGGCAGCAGCGTGATCTGGTCGCGCAACAGGGCCGCGCCGAATCCGACCGCGAAGTTGTACCGGTCGTTGCAAAAATTCACCAGGTGGCTTCGCGCCGGCAGACGCTCGGCGAGCCCGACCACGTCGGCCACGAAATCGCCCGCCGGAATCGGACGCGCGCCGCGATACGCGACGGGTTGAGCCGGATCGGAGTGGCCGATGAGCGGTATGTCGGACATGGAGGACGGGGACTAGTTGCCGCGACGATCCGGGCGGTCAGGAAGCTCGCGGAGCCTGCGGAAGGCGTGCACCCCGGAAAGAAGCGTGGAAGGATTGAAATCGGGATGCCGCAGCTTGCGCCACGCGTATTCACCGACAAACATGAGCGCCACGAGCGGAAAGCTCATCATGTTGGCGAACAGCGACCACGTCTCGAGGGAACAGAAGGCATACAGCACGATCGACAGGACTATCATCGCGGCGAAGAAGACGCACCACGCCCAGGTTGCGCGTCGCGTGTACCTCGACATCTCGTCCGTCAACGGGCCATGGACGAGACTCGCAATCCTGGTGATCAGGGCCGTTTGCCCCCGCCGCAGCGTCCGCCCGAACAACCACAGCAGGAACAGATTGATGGTTATGTTGGGCACCGGATACAGCCAGGCGGCATTGACCCCGGATTTGCGCGACAGCAGCAAAGCGGCTCCGCCGACCGGAATCGAGAGGAACAGCACCACCCGGGCCGGATTGAAAAGCGTCAGGATCCAGCCCGCCAGCAATAGCAGCGGCAAGGCCAGAAAAATTTCACTGAGGGCGCCGTACGGGTCGACCGAAAGCAGCCAGTGCGCCAAACTCTGGTAGATGACCACGCCCGCGACTACGGATGCTCCTTTGATCCATGAGGCACGAGACAGGGCGCTAACAGGCTCGATGTCGCTGGACATGCTCATTGAGACTGCGCAGGCAGCTAAAGATTCTGGCGTTATCGCCATCGTCCGAGCGCAACTGGAAATTATATTTCTTGGATATCGCCAAAGCGATTTCGAGAATATCGATCGAGTCGAGGCCCAGCCCGTCCCGATAAAGCGGCGCCGTCACGTCTATGCTCTCCGGAGCTATATCCAGGTTCAGCGCATCCACGATGAGGACGGCAAGCTCCCGCTCCTGCCCGGTGGTGCTTTCAATCGTTTCCATTGCAACAACCCCCAACTTTCTACGTCTTGTCCATGATATGCCGCACTTCATGCTGCCTGCACAAGGCAGCACATCGACATTCGAACCCCACCCGCAGGCTCTGCGGCAGGCGAAACGCATGTCCCGCCTGCCATGGACCTATATGATGGAAAGACGGGTCTGAATCGCGTTGTTCAGGTTTTGAATCCAGCCGTTGTAATTCCTGTGGATGGTGCCTTTCTGGGCGTCGTATTTGAGGTCGTGGCTGTCCACGTAGTTGATGTTGTAAGAAGTGGCGTCGTAGGTTACGGCCACGACCGCCTGGTGTGTCCGCAAATTCAACGTCCCGATAATTTTCCCCGGCGATTGTTCCGTCATCACCCAACCGAGGCCCATTCCCGCCTGCTTGATCGCCTCGCCGATGGCATTCATCGACGGACTCTTGGTGGAGGTGACAACCGGCGCACCGGAAACGTTCCGGATGGGCTGCGCGCATCCGACAACGAGCGTCAACAATATCGCTACCAGCGCAAAGGCTCCGCGTTTGCAGAAAGCGTTCATTTTCCTCTCCTTGTTCAAAAATTGGTCACTTGACGGCAATCGGATTTCGCCATTACGCGCAAGACACGCAACTGACGGCAAGCGAATTCATATGAGGCGCGTTTCCGTTGCGTCCTTCGACTTTTGGACCTGTTCTTCACGAAAATGCCGCAAAATTGTCCCCGCTAGCCCTCGGCGCGTCAACCTGTACCATGTCATGTGCCTCCTTCCAACTAACCTGAAAGTCAGGAACTAAGGGTACGAATCGTTTGTCATTGTTCATACCTGGCGTCATGCCCGCGCGAATTGACGCTTCGCCGCGCCCTGAGTAACCTCGAAGCGGACGATGGCCGGCCCATTTATCTTCCCTGAACTTTTCCGTATTCGACGCTCCCGCCCAGGCCGGACAACTTGATGCAGCCGCTTTACCTGACCAAAACCGCCGTTGCCAGCAGCGCCGGGATAGGACTCGAATCGACGCTTGACGCACTACTGGCCATGCGGTCCGGCCTCGCACCATGCGCATTCGACGACGTTCGCCTGGACACTTTCGCGGGACAGATTCCGGACGATCTCCTCAAGCCACTGCGCCCCGAGCTTTCCGAATTCGATTGCCGCAACAACCGCATCGCGCAGCTATGCATTTCGCAGGACGATTTCGAGGCCGCCGTCGCGCAGGCACGTTCGCGCTTCGGCCCCGATCGCATCGGCGTTTTCATCGGCACCAGCACGTCGGGGATCCTCGAAACCGAACTTGCCTATCGAAGGCGGGACGCGAACGGAAATTTGCCGGGAGATTTTCGGTATCCTACGACGCACAACAGCTATTCGGCCGCCTGGTTCGTCAGTGCGCATCTCGGCCTGCGCGGCCCGTCCATGGCCATCTCGACCGCATGCTCATCCAGCGCGAAAGCCTTTGCCAGCGCGCAGCGCATGATCGAGGCGGGCTTGTGCGACGCAGCAGTCGTGGGCGGCGTGGACAGCCTGTGCCTGACGACGTTATACGGCTTCAATTCGCTCGGGCTGTTGTCGCCGAATGCCTGTCGACCGTTCGACGCGGCGCGCGACGGGATCTCCATAGGCGAAGGGGCGGGAATGGTGCTCCTGGAAAAATCTCCCGCGCCGGGGAACGTCGCTCGCATTGCCCTGCTCGGCACCGGCGAGAGCAGCGACGCCTATCACATGTCCACGCCGCATCCCGAAGGGCTGGGCGCGCGCATCGCAATGACGAATGCGCTGGACGCCGCCGGACTGTCGGCAGATGCGATCGACTATATCAATCTACATGGCACCGGCACACGCAGCAACGATGCCACCGAAGACAAGGCGGTCGGCGCGGTGTTCGGTCGCGACACCCCGTGCAGTTCCACCAAGGGATGGACGGGCCACACACTCGGCGCATGCGGTGCAATCGAAGCGATTCTCTGCGGCCTGGCGATCGAACACGACCTCATCCCCGGCAGCGTCAACACGAGCAAGCTGGATCCGGTCGTTCAATCGAACTACCAGATCGGCAACAGGAACGCCCGGGTCAATATCGCCATGAGCAACTCGTTCGGCTTCGGCGGGACCAATTGCAGCCTGTTGCTGGGCAATGCCGGATGATTTTCTTCGCGGAAGGCGCCTCGGTCTTCGCGCCCGGGCTGAATGGCTGGGAAGAAAGTCGCGGAATTCTCGCCGGAACGCAATCTTATCGGCCA